>DBQY01000003.1 GCA_002305805.1 Atopobium sp. UBA1382
CAGGGCAACGTGCCGAATTCACGTATACCTCAATCTGACGGCGTAACCGATTTGATTTATTAATAACCGTTGGGCGGAATCTGGCTATATCTCCGGGCCGGGTGTTTTCTCCTCTGACGCGTTCCTGGACGGCGTAACGTGCGTTTCCCCGGGCCCGTGTCCTCCGCCGGGGGAGCAGAGTAGTTCAAACGTATCCAATGGATGGATGCTACATCCATTATATTAAATACTTGAACGGACATGTTAGATGCAAGGGTCAAGGGAACAGATTTCCTCACAAATATACGCCCGCGCGCAAATGTTCCCGGCTCCTCTTCCTCCGAAATGGTTTCACTCGGCGCGCGGACGTTCTCATGTTCTCCGTCGTTTCACAGAAGACCCAGCACTCCTGCCACGATGTTCTGGGCATCGAACCAGTTGAACGATCCGACGAAGATGTACTCTATTCCCATGGCCGCGATCAGCAGACCGATGACCCTGGACAGGATGCCTATGGCGTCCATTCCGACTTTCTCCATGATCTTCTCGGAACTGCGGAGGATGACCCAGGTGACTCCGAGGGCCGCAAGGCCGGCCAGCATGACGGTCGCAATGTCGTAGGTGTTGGTGAGCAGGATGGCCTGCGTTATGACTCCGGGTCCGGTGAGTATGGGGGTCGCCACTATGACCCAGGGGGCTCCGCTTTCGGACCTCTTGTTCTGTCCCAGGTCGAACACCAGCTCCACCGCCATCAGCAGCAGCATGATGCCTCCGGCGACGCGGAAGCTGTCCATGGTTATCCCGAAGACGTCCATGAGGTACGGTCCCGTGAACATGAAGATCACGAGCAGAATGGCGGCCACCAGGGCGGCCTTGTTGGCGTACGACCTGATGGTCTTGCCGTCCAGCCCCTTCGTGACGGACATGAACACGGGGACGCTGGCGAACGGGTCCAATATGAAGAACAGGGATACCGCCACTGTCAGGAATGCCGCCGGGTCCATGCTGCAGTATATTTGTTACACCTATATCAGATTCTTGCATCCCCACGGTCCGAATGTTGGAGGTAGGGGTTTCCGAAGATTATAAAAGATCCAGGACGTTTCCGTCCTGTAATAGGTTTGTTTCCTCCATCGGGAGAACGTATCTGTTCTATGCTGTCTCATTAGAAGATATCAAATATGTCTCCGCCCGTGAGGATCATCGTAACCACGAAGAAGGCGATGACTCCGACGATTATTCCGGCAATCAAGCTGAATGCGAAGGCTGCCAGGGTAATTACAATCGATACGACTCCAATCAGGATGTATCCTGCGGCAATCGTGCATTCCTTCACCAGACTGTTCTTGCCCCCATGATAGGAGTATAACATTATTCCGCCCAGGATGCTCAGGATGACCCAGGCGATGATTGCGTACATGGCTATTTCGCCGTATGTATATCCAAATAGTTCATCAGACATATTATCACCAGATTTTGTTTATCTCCGTGAGTGACGCCTCGAATGAATAGAGGTCTGGCACTTCGCTGGAAATCTTAACGGTTATGAGCGTGTCCTTGGCCACCGTGAATTTGACGGTCGTCTCTCCGATGTTGACGGGTATGGTCGCGGCATCTACGGTTCCCAGGAAACTGTTTTCGATGGAGGTGTAGACCGTTTCCGCCGCAGGGGTAATCTGGGCGACGGTGTGGGTCAGGGTTCCGTCGAGGCCGACGGTTTTGTCGGCGTCGGCATCGCCTATCAGGTTGCAGTCCTCCCAGACGTAAGCGAATCTGCTGCCTTCGATATGGATGCATCCGATTGTGTCAGATGTTAGAGCTAATTTTATCAGATCGCCGGCAAGGGCCGTATACAGGCTATTGGTATTGGTGGCGGAGATGTGGAATTCCAGAATCACCGTACCAGTCCCACTGCGCGAGTAGGTAAACGTATCGTCTCCCGTGTCAGGGGTTCCATTATCGTTAAAAGCGGTGATTTTCTGGACATACGTTCCTCTGAAGGGAGTGCCGTCCACGCCGAAATCGATTGTCCAGTTTGTATATCTTGCAAGGGCGGTGTTGACTGATGCCTTTATCGCATCGATTTTGTTCTTAATCCACGCATGGTTGTCAGGTTCAGCGGTACCTTCGATGTTGTACACGAATTTGGTGCCGACTCCGGCATTCAACAGTCCCCATGGGGTCCACTGGGCATAGAGCGTCATGTCGGAGGCAGGGGTGACGATGTTGCCGGGAGTGTAGGCGGT
This sequence comes from Atopobium sp. UBA1382, assembly GCA_002305805.1. Classification (GTDB taxonomy): domain Bacteria; phylum Actinomycetota; class Coriobacteriia; order Coriobacteriales; family Atopobiaceae; genus Thermophilibacter; species Thermophilibacter excrementavium. The sequence continues at coordinate 2,226 of DBQY01000003.1, forward strand.
TCCCGAACCGTCCTCTTTGGTGTTCCAACCCTTGAAGACCATGTCGATTTTGGAGGTTGTGGGGATGGTGCAGGTCATCCCTTCTTCGACATCCTCGGATTCGATACTTTTTCCGCCCAAAGTGTTGAATTCGATGGTGTATATATCGTTCCAAATTGCATAGAGCGTCATGCCGGTGGTGAAATCATACGATTTCCCTGGCACATATGAATTACCAGTTCCGTCGGAATTGGTGTTCCATTCCTTGAAGGCATGCTTGAAAAATGTAGGGGTGGTGGTCGGTATCTGTGTTTTTCCATCTTCATTCACGGTGACTTCTTTAATGGAGGAGCCACCGGTGGAATCGAAAATCAGCATCTTGGAACTGTCGTCATCTCCCCCCCCCCGACATGACAACGTATGCGCCGGTTCCGATGCATACAGTCGCCGCCAGAAGGGCTACGGCAATGTACATGATGTTGGCCATAAATATCAAGTACGAATATCTAGGACTATACTTAACATTATTGTTATTCATCTGTACCAGTCCACTGTCTGGCACGCGGCAGACTTTGCATCACTTTTATATCCGACAATAATGTATGAGCGGACATGGATGCGGATGGGATACTGCAATCTATAAAGGACAACCTGCCGGAGACCCTTCTGGTAGCCGCCGGCCTGATGGCTATTTTCATTGCCATATCTTATTTCAGGGACAAGGAGTCGCTCCTGTACAAGTTCCTAATGGTCGTGGGCACGATCCTCGGGGCCTTCATCATATACGAGAGCGTGACCGTGGGCAGCGAATGGTACGAGTTCACGCGTGCGGTCATAGCGGTGGCGGGTTTCGCGCTCGTGATCAGGCCGTTCCGCAACATCGATTTCGCCATAGTGCTCGCCATAATCGCCATGGTGATCGCCTACATCTATCTGGGCGGAATGACCGGGGATTTCGAGCCGCTCTCCGAAGGCACCCCGAGACTGGTCCTCACCGTGGTCGCCGGCGCCTTCGCCTACATGCTGTTCAACTACGTGCAGAAGGTCGCCATGCTGGTAGGGAAACTGCTCAACTGCTGGCCGTTCCTCTTCCTCCTCGGCGCGATCTGCGTGGTGGAGGGTGTCCTGATGCTTACCGGCAACGGGTCCCTCCTCGACATATACTACGATTACATGGGCAGCACCGCCGGTTCGGAATCCTCCCCGTGACGGCCGGCGTCTCCCATCCGCCGGCATCTTTTCCCCGTCTCTGCAGGGGGCGTTTCACACTGCTGGCACATCGTCTGCCGACCCTCCTGCGGAGGGGTTTCGGACGCCGCCGGCACGGGGGGAGGATCCTCCCCTCAGGCATAATCTTTAAATGATAGTAGCCGATGGAGGTTGGCAGGGCCCGTGGCTTAGCCAGGATATAGCGCTGGCCTTCTAAGCCAGACGCCTCGGGTTCGAAAGTCCCCCAAAAAGGAACCGAAAGTCCCGACGGGCCCGCCAAGAGTCCGTCTGCGCCGAACGGCGCTCACAGAGGAAGTATCATGAAGAGAAGCTCACGCGCCTGGAAGAAACGCGGCAACCAGCGTTGGAAATGGCGCAAGAAAAAGATGAGGAGAAGAAAGAGAGCAGCAAAGATGCGCAAGAAGTGACACTGGCGCTCTCAGTGGCACAACCTGGGGATTTAGGCTAACCTGGCAGACTAGCGGGCTCCAGTTATGAGCGTGATTTGATCGAGTATGCTGAAGTTATGATGAATAACTGGAGCGATGACTCATCAATTTCATGGGGAGGTAGCTCCTCCCCGTGGTGGAAACCCGCCTATGGGGGTTCAAATCCCTCAGTCCCCACCTACCGCATCTTTACAGTTCAACTCCGCCCCGCAAGGGGTAAAATAACTTTTTAGAACCGCGAGAGTTTTCCCGTCCTCCGGCGGGTGTCTGTTCCGTACAAGTCGTGAACGGTTCCCCAGCATCTATTAAACGTCCGTAATGCATATCTCCATCGATGTACAGCAAGATTCTCATCGCAGTGGATGGAAGCGAGACGAACAAGGTCGCAGTCGACCAGGGATTGGATCTGGCCAAGCTGCTGAACGCGGAGTCCGTCTCCGCGGTGTGCGTGTTCGACGAGGGCAACTACAGTTCCATCATAAGGGACAGCAGCATCGAGTACCGCAAGATAATGGCGGAGGAGTCGGAGAACGCCCTCAAGTACGTAAAGCAGAGGGCCGCGGAGATGGGGATCGGCCTGGACGCCCGGGCCATGGTCGGACGTCCCGTCGAGGTCCTGATAGAGGAGTCCGCCAAGTACGACCTCTTGATCTGCGCGACCCTCGGGAAGACGGGTCTGTCGAGGGTGTTCCTGGGATCCGTCGCCGAGAACGTGGTCCGTCTCGCCAAGTGCCCCGTGCTGGTCTGCCGCTGACGGAAGCGGGAGACGCTCCGGGCGGAGGGCCCGGAGCCCCCGGTTCAGTTCTTGAAACTGTGTATCGGGGCCGGTATCCTTCCGCCGCGGTTTATGAAGTCCGCGCAGCCGTAGGGGTTGACCGGGATTATCTCGGCGTTGCCCAGGAGGCCGCCGAGCTCTATCCTGTCCCCGGCCTTCTTGCCTATGACAGGGATGACCCTGACGGCGGTCGTCTTCTGGTTCACCATGCCTATGGCCATCTCGTCGGCTATTATGCCCGATATGGTCGAGGCGGGGGTGTCGCCGGGGATGGCGATCATGTCGAGGCCGACGGAGCAGACGCAGGTCATGGCCTCGAGCTTCTCCAGGCTGAGCGCGCCGTCCACGGCCGCGCGGATCATGCCGGCGTCCTCGGAGACGGGGATGAAGGCGCCGGAGAGGCCGCCCACGGATGAGGACGCCATGACGCCGCCCTTCTTGACGGCATCGTTGAGCAGCGCGAGCGCGCAGGTGGTGCCGGGGCCGCCGCACTCGCCCACGCCGATGGTCTCCAGGATCTGGGCCACGGAGTCGCCGGCGGCAGGGGTCGGTGCCAGCGAGAGGTCCACGATGCCCTTCTCCACGCCCAGGCGGCGGCTGGCCTCGCGGCTCATGAGCTCACCGGCGCGCGTGATCTTGAAGGCGGTCTGCTTGATCTTCTCGGCCACGTCCATGAGGCTCGCGGACGCCGGCAGCTCGGCCAGGGCTGCGGCCATGACGCCCGGGCCGGAAACACCCACGTTGATGACGGCGTCGGCCTCGCCGGAACCGTGCACGGCGCCCGCCATGAACGGCGAGTCCTCGACCATGTTGGCAAAGACGACGAACTTGGCGGCACCGTAGCAGTCGATGTCCACGGTGCGGCGGGCGCACTCGAGAATCGTCTCGGCAGAGAGCAGCACGGCGTCCATGTTGATGCCGGCGCGCGTGGAGGCGATGTTGAGCGAGGAGCACACGCGGTCGGTGGTGGCCAGCGCCTCGGGGACGCTCGCGATGAGCTTGCGGTCCGTTGCGCCCATGCCCTTCTGGACGAGGGCGGAGAAGCCGCCCATGAAGTCGATGCCGAGGGTCTCGGCGGCGCGGTCCATGGCGTGCGCGAGCGGGGAGAGGTCCTCGTCGGCGCAGCCGGCCGCGATCTGGGCGATCGGCGTCACGGAGACGCGCTTGTTGGCGATGGGAATGCCGTACTCGGCCTGCAGGTCATCGGCGGTCTCGACGAGGTGCTCGGCGGTGTGCGTGATGCGGTCGTAGACCTTGTCGCACATGCGGTCCATGTCCTCGTCGGCGCAGCCCGCAAGCGAGATGCCCATCGTGATGGTGCGGAGGTCGAGGTTCTGCTCGGAGACCATCGAGAGGGTCTCGGCTACTTCCTGGGGGGTGATGTCCACGGCGGGCCTTTCGTCGGTCGGGCGATTGCTGCTCCATTATAGGGGCCTTGGGAGGTTTGGGTTCGGGTTCGGGCGGTTCTGGCGGATTCCAACATACATACAACTCCGTGACCTGCGTATATATATCCTCTAACAAGACGCGTGAACCCAAACCACAATTCGGTTTGGGTTCATAGCCGTGGTGGATTGTAGGATGGTCTTGTTGTGATAACCCTTTGAGCTGTAGATATATAACTTAAAACTTATGACGCGGTAAAATCACGAACCCAAACCGTGTTTGGCGGAACGGGAAAGGGGGCGCGATACGGTATGCTCGGTCGCAAGGCGTCCGATGAAGGAGGAGCAGTGGCCGAGAAGAACCCGAGACCCGTCGTCGCGTTCTTTGACGTGGACGGCACCCTTACGTGTCGTGACTTCAACGAGGGGCTCCACGTCAACCCGACCCCGGGCGTGGAGGCCGCGATCCGCGCCTTCACGGACGCGGGCAACGTTGCCGTGGTGTGCTCGGGGCGCAGCGTCGTCAACCTCTCCGACCTGACTCACCTGCCCTTCTCGGGTTTCGTGACGCTCACCGGCGCGCACGTCATCTATGACGGCAGGGTCATCTACGACCGCGCGATTTCGCCCGAGGAGCTGGCGAGAACCGTCGACGAGATGCGCCGCGTCGGCCTGGAGGTCGCCTTCGAGGGGACCTACGGCACCGCCGCGCTGCGCCTCGGCCTGGACCGACTTCCCGGCTACGAGGACATTCCCTCCCTCGAGGAGTACGAGCGCTCGGGGCTACCGGCGGTCTTCGGCAAGGCCAACTTCACCGACGAGGGTCTCGCCGCCTTCCGCTCGAGCGAGTACCTCGCGAGCGCCTACACGCACTTGAACGTCGGCGACGGAAACCACGAGCTGACAATTCCCGGCACGAGCAAGGGCGTGGGCGGCCAGGCGCTCCTTGACGCGCTGCCCTTCACGCCCTCGCACGTCTTTGCCTTTGGCGATTCCGAGAACGACCTCGAGATCCTTCGCCTTGCGGACACGGCCGTCGTCATGGGCAACGCGCGCGACGTCGTGAAGGCCCACGCCGACTACGTCACCGATGACGTCCGCGACGACGGTGTGGTGACCGCCCTACGCCACTTCGGCCTGATCTAGTCCAGCATCGGCGTGAGCGGCCCCTGTGCGAGCACGGTCATGCGGTGCATTGCGCGGGAGAGCGCCGTGTAGAGGCGTCGGCGCGCAAGTGGCGTGTCGGGATAGACCTCGGCCTGCGCGTCGGGCACGATGACGTGGTCGAACTCAAGGCCCTTGGCCACGCGCAGCGGCAGCAGCACCACGCCCTCGGCAGGCAGCGACATGCCGCCGCGGATCACGGTCACCGCGTCGCCCAGCTGCTTGGAGAGCCAGCTCACGCGCGCGTCGCTCTCGGCCACCACGGCCGTGAGGCCCTCGCCGGGCTCGGCCACAGCAGCGCGCAGCGACGCGAGATACGCGTCCTTCTCGTCAAACGAACGGATGACGGGAGCCACGCCCGCTCGCTGTACCGAAGTGAGGCGCCGCCGCTCGTCGGGCTCCAATAGGCCGCAGAAGAGCTCCGTGATCTCCGGTGAGGAGCGGTAGCTCGTGAGCAGGCGACACTCATCCACGCTGCCGTGCGATGCCCGGAAGATCTCCGCGATGCGCGCGAACGTGGCCGTGTCCTCGTAAATGGCCTGATGCTCGTCGCCGAGCAGTAGGAAGTGCGCACGCGAGAAAAACCTCGCGAGCACCATGAGCTGGGCTTCGGTGTAGTCCTGGACCTCGTCGACCATGACAAAGCGAGCGTCGCGGCTGCCGATGCCCGTGAAGATGAGCCGCAGGTAGAGCCACTCGGTCGCGGAGAGTGCCTGCGCACCCAGCATGCGCATGCCAATGCGGTCGAAACGCAGCCATGCGAGCGCCTCGATTTTCTCGTGTGCGGGCGCGTAGAGGTGTTCGACGTAGCGCTTGGCGTAGGCGACGGTCTCGTCCTCGTCGTCCGGCGCCAGCGTCTCGCCAAAGATCTCGTACTGCTGCTCCACGTCCAGCCCGAGCATCTCCTCCTGGAGCTCCTCGTTGCGCGCCATCTGCGCGAGACGGCGGTTCAGGCGGTCGTGCAGCTCCTCCTTCACGAGTGCGGTGAAGCGCGGTCCCACGTCAAACTCCGCGAACTTATCCACGGCGCTTCTCACCTGGCTCACCTTGAGCAGCGTCTCGTCGCCGAGGCGGATCTCGCGCAGGTCGTCCGGCTCGAGTGCCAGCGTACGTGCGGCCTCGTTCATGCGATGCAGCGTCTCGGGAGTGGTGGCAAGGCCCAGGTCGCGCTCGCCGGCGCCCTGTGCGGCCACGAAGTCGCGCCAGGTCACGGTCTGGGGGTTGGACTCGCCCATGCTGGGCAGGACCGTGTCGATGTAGCTCTCAAAGACATCGTTGGGCGAGAAGAGCCAGACCTGGCTGGGGTCGAGCGTCTTGCGCTCCTGGTAGAGCAGAAACGCGATGCGCTGCAGCAGCACGGACGTCTTGCCCGAGCCCGCGATGCCGTTTACCAGCATCACCGGGACGTCCTCGTGGCGCACGACCTCGTTCTGCTCACGCTGGATTGTGGCCGTGATGGCCTGGAGCTTCTCGGTGTGGTGCTTCTTGAGGGCAGCCAACAGCAGCGAGTCCTCAATTGCGATGGTGGTGTCAAAGTAGCCGTTGAGCGTGTCGCGCACGATGTCGAACTGCCGGCGCAGCGTGAGGTTTACGGTGCGCGTTTTGCCGTCCACCTGGTAGGAGGTCGGTCCCATCTGCTGGTTGTAGTAGGTCTCCGCGACGGGGGAGCGCCAGTCCACCACGAGCGGGCGACTGCGCTCGTCGGTGATGCCGGCGGCACCGATGTAGACGTCGCGCGGCGGACGGCCCGGGCGCATCTCGAGCGTGACCTTCGCGAAGTAGGGCTGCATGAGCAGCAGCATCACGCGGCGGAGCTTGTCAACGTTGAAGTCGTGGTACTGGTTGTACGCGTCGATGATGGAGTTCAGCGTCTCGATAGCGGCAAGGGTCTCGATGGTCTCGTCCGCACCGCCAAAGTCCAGGCGCACCTCCTCGCTCATCTCGATGAGGTCCTGCTTGGCGCCCTTGTGGTTGGACTCGAGGTCCGCGGAGATGTCGTCGCGGATCTGGAGGAGCTTGGCGTAGAGCTCCGAGAGGTGGGCCTGCTCGGCCGCAAAGATCGGGTCCTGGTCCTGCATGGGCATGGCGCTCCTTTGGCGTCTAGGCGCGAGAGTTCGAGCAATCAATGGTACGCCATCGCAGGCCTCGGGGTACAGGGGCGCGGGCAGTCGGTGCGGTCTGTCGGGGAGCGATTGCAGTTTTAGGCAGTTTATTTGGCACCGGTAAAGTAGAAAGGGTGAGCTGAACGATATAACGCCAGCTAGAAGGTTTGAGGGCTTGGCAGTTGTTGCGACGGGACAACAGAAACAACCTAAAACTGATCATTCGACCACTCGCGTCCGATCCAGAGCCTCTCGGAGGCGCCTCTCGTGGGGTTTTCGTGACCTACGCCTGCGATCACTCCCCTGAGCTTGCCCGAAAGATAGCTGGTAGATAGCCGAAAGTTTCATCGGACTCCTCATCGGTACCGTCGTCTTGTCTGTTGCGGATCGGGAGGTGGGCATGTCCTTGATCGTGAGCCACGAATCGGCGCTGTGCTACTGGCTGACGAAGACGGGAGACGAGTGCGTCCCCGACTACTCCGACGTCAGGACGCTTGCGCGGGCGACCGCGTCGATGGGAGAAGTGAGGGACGCCCCTCTTCCCGTGGGCTATTCGGAGAAAAGGCCCCTGCATGTGCTTGTCGCCGATCAGCAGAGCCTGCGCAGCCTTCATCAGGTCAAGACACATCTCTTTGGCGGGCGCCTGCCCCCTGGGTCGCTCTGCGAGCTTTCTGGCGCAAACTACGTGAGTTCCCCGGAGTTCACCTTTCTGCAGGCTTCCGCTGGGCGGAGCTTGATCGAGCTGCTGGAGCTGGGCTATTACCTCTGCGGTTCGTTCTCGATCGACGAGCGGGGTCGTGGCTACACGGGGCAGAGAGCACCCCTGACCACGCCCGAGGACATCGCTCGTTTTCTTGATTCCGCTGACGGGGCCTATGGCGTTCGCAAGGCAAGGTCTGCGCTGCGATACCTTCTTCCCAATGCGGCGTCCCCAATGGAGGTGCTCCTTGTTCTGGCGTTTGTGCTTCCACCGCGCTTGGGTGGCTGGGGGTTTCCGGAGATTCAGGTCAACCAGAGGATCGACGTCGACGAGCACCTGCGCGTGATCGCCGAGTCCGACTTCTTCGTTGGGGATATCTACCTCCCCTCCGTCAATGGCGATGTGGAGTATGACAGCGAGGAGTTTCACACGGGAAGGTGGCGCGCGGACCACACGCAGGCTCGCAGAAACGTTCTCGAGGTGATGAACGTGAAGACGATGTCGGCAACGTGGTCGCAGATTAGCGACTTTGAGAAGTTCAGGACCTTCATCTGGATGGTTAAGGAGCGCTTTGGTATCGCGCACCGCACGTTCACCCCGCAGGAGGTCGCGGCTCAGACGAACCTCTACGAGTATTTGACGGACTTCAGTCGCAAGCTGTTCTAGCGGGATGCAGTTTTAGGCAGTTTGTCTCCTGTTGGCCAAGTACGACTTTGGAGCGCAACCATTCTACCTGCATGTCTCTTGTCGCTTTGGCGCCGGCTACTTTGCCGTCCCTCATCAAACTGCCTAAAACTGATTCATCGCCCTCTACTCGTCGTCCACGAAGCCCACGCGGTAGGCGGAGAAGACCACGGCGCCCTCGTCCTGCGTGGCGTCGAGGTCCACGTCGCCCCAGATGCCAAAGTCTCGCTCGTCATCGGAGTCGCGGAAGACCTGGTGCACGTGCCAGACGTGCGCGGACTTCTCGTCCTTCTCGTCTATCGAGAAGTACGCGGCGCTGCGGGCGTCCGCGTCCAGGAGAATCTCCTCGTGCGCGTCGTAGAAGCGCTCCAGCGCGCGCTGCCACACGAGTGCGCGCCAGCCCCACTCCGCGTCGAGTTTTCCCAGCTCATCGATCGCCTCGTGCGCCGCCAGCCGCACGCGGGCAAAGAGCGCGTTGCGCACGAGCAGCGTGAGGCCGCGGCGGTCGCGCACGACCTCCTCGGCCGCGGGAGGCGCGGCGTCGAGGCCCTCCGAGGTGCCCTCGCCGGCGGCCGCCCACTCGTCCACGAGCGAGGAGTCCACGGTGCGCACGACAAGACCCAGCCACGAGATGATGTCGCGCAGCCGCTCGTCGCGCTTGTCGAGCGGGACGGTGCGGTCGAGCGCACGGTACGCCTCGGAGAGATAGCGCAGGAAGAGGCCCTCCGAGCGCGCCACGTTGTAGCGGCCCACGTACTCCTTGAAGTCGCTCGCGGTCTCGATCATGTCGCGCAGGACGGACTTGGGCGAGAGCGCAAAGTCGCGCGCCCACGGCACCTTCTCGCAGTACTGCTCGAAGGCCGGCTCGAGCAGGTCCTCGAGCGGCTTGGGGTAGGTGACCTCCTGCAGGCGTTCCATGCGCTCGTCGTAGTCCACGCCCTCGGCTTTCATCTCGGAGAGCGCCCGGTCGCGCGCCACGCGCTGCTGCGCGCGCAGGATCTGCCAGGGGTCCTCGAGCGTGGCCTCGGCCATGGAGATGACGTCGAGCGCGTAGGTCTCTGACTCCGGGTCCAGAAGCTCGAGCGCGGCGAGAAGGAACGGCGAGAGGGGCTGGTCCAGCGCAAAGTCGTCCGGAAGATCCACGGTCGTGGACCAGGACGCGCTGCCGTCCGGCAGCTCCTCGCGCGTGACCACGCCGGCGTCGAGCAGCGTGGCAAAGATCTCGTCCGCACGCGTGGCGAGGGCGGTCTTCTCCTCGGCGGGCTGCGCGGACTCCTCCACGAGACGATGCACGTGCGCCCAAGCGTCGCCGCCCTGCTCGACCTCGGCGAGCACCATCGAGTGCGTGACCTTCATCCGCGGGCGCAGCGGCTCCGGCACGGCGGCGACCAGTCGCTCGAAGGTCTGCTTGTTCCAGCCCACAAATCCCTCGGGCGGCTTCTTGGTCTTGATCTTGCGCGCCTTCTTGGGGTCGCCGCCCGCCTTGGCGAGCGCACGGGCGTTCTCGATGTCGTACTCGGTCGCCTCGGCGATGACGTGGCCCTCGGTGTCGAAGCCGGCACGTCCGGCGCGGCCCACGATTTGGTGGAACTCGCGTGCGTTGAGGTGGCGCATGCGCCGCCCGTCAAACTTCGAGAGCGCGGTGAGCACCACGGTGTGGATCGGCACGTTGATGCCCACGCCCAGCGTGTCCGTGCCGCAGATCACCGGCAGGAGCCCCTGCTGCGCAAGCTTCTCCACCAGAAGTCGGTAGCGCGGCAGCATGCCCGCGTGGTGCACGCCCACGCCGCAGCCCAGCAGGCGCTGGAGCGTCTTGCCAAAGGTGGTGGTGAAGCGCGTGCCCTTGATGGCGTCCTTGATGGCCTCGCGCTGCTCCTTGGTGGAGACGCCGTAGCTGGCCAGGCTCTGCGCGCTGGCGAGGGCGGCGTCCTGCGCAAAGTGCACGATGTAGAGCGGTGCCTCCCCGGCGCGCAGCGCGAGCTCGACCGTCCCCTCGAGTGCCGTGTCCACAAACTCGTAGGAGAGCGGCACCGGTCGCGGGGCGTCTGCGATCGTATCCACGGTACGCCCACCCGTGTGCGCGGAGAGCGCCTCGGCGATGGCCGAGGTGTCGCCCAGCGTGGCGCTCATGAGCAAAAACTGCGTGTGCGGCAGCGTGAGCAGCGGCACCTGCCAGGCCCAGCCGCGGTCGGGGTCCGCGTAGAAGTGGAACTCGTCCATGGCAACGCAGCCCACGTCGCATGTCTCGCCCTCGCGCAGCGCCTGGTTGGCCAGAATCTCCGCCGTGCAGCAGATGATCGGCGCGCCGGCGTTGATGGACGCGTCTCCGGTGATCATGCCTACGTTCTCGCGGCCAAAGAGTGAGACGAGGTCAAAGAACTTCTCGCTGACCAGCGCCTTGATGGGTGCGGTGTAGTAGGCGCGGCGGTCCGTGCACACGCTCATGAAGCACATGCCCAGCGCCACCATGGACTTCCCGGAGCCCGTTGGCGTGCCCAGGATCAGGTGGTCCCCCGCCGCAAGCGACAGCAGCGCCTCCTCCTGGTGCGGCCAGAGCTCGATGCCGCGCGACTCCGCCCAGCCCAGAAAGAGGTCGAGCGCCTCCTCTGCGGGGATGTTGGGATAGGTCTCCCCGTCCGGCCAGGGGATGAGGCGTCCCAGCGATCCGGGCGCGTTGGGGCCCTCGTCGACGGTCTCTGGTGCGGGTGCTGCGCTCATGCGTCTCCTCTCGTGCGGGCATCCATTCTAGCGCGGTGCGCCCGCCGCCCCCGGCGGTGTGTCCGCGCGTCCGGGACCGGTGGAAGGCGGGTATTCCACTCTGAGCGGTCGGCTGGGACCACAAATCCTATTTGTATTGACAATGTCATGTGACGTTATATCATCACACATAATAAATCGGACGAGAGGGAGGCACGCATGACGAGAATCGTACTGGCGTCTCACGGCCGTCTGGCCGACGGTATGAAGGATACGCTGAGCTTTATTCTTGGTGACCTTCCCAACGTCTCGACGATCTGCGCCTATGTTGACCAGGACGTCTCGCTGCGCAGCCAGATTGACCAAGCGTTCGCCGAGTTCTCCCCGGAGGATGTGGTCGTCGTGGTGACGGACCTCTTCGGCGGGAGCGTGAACAACGAGTTCATGGCACTGCTGGGGGAGAGGGACTTCATTCTCGTGGCGGGCATGAACATGCCGACGCTCGTCGAGCTGGTCTCCGAGGGCGCGCCCACCGTCGAGGGGGTCCAGAGCGTCGTCGAGCGGGGAAAGCAGTCGATTCTTGTCTGCAACGGGCTGGTCTCCGACGAGCCCGAGGAGTTCTAGGCCATGGACGCCCAGTCCCTCTACCCCATGAACATCTGCTACCGCTACTTCGACCTCGAGGAGTTCTTCGCCAGCTGCGCGCGCCTTGGCCTGCATTCTGCCGAGCTGTGGCTCTGCCCGCAGCACGTTCTGGTCAACGGGCAGTTCTCCGAGGGCCCCGCGCGCCTTCTTCGCCTCATGGACGCCTATGGCGTGCGCCTCGCATGCCTGTGCGGGGAGCAGAACAACCCAAAGCCCAACAACATAGCCGCCCGCGGAGAGCTTCTCGTGAGCAACACGAGGTCCTACTTCGAGAAGGTCATAGACCTCGCGCAGGCGACTAGCTGCCCAAAGGTGCTTGTCACCCCGGGGTGGAACTACTATGACGAGCCGGTCGAGTGCGCGCGCGAGCGAAGCGTCGCCATGCTGCGCAGGCTTGCCGACTATGCGGCCGAGCGAGGGGTCGACCTCGTGCTCGAGAGCATTTGGACAAAGTCGTCCGAGGTCGGTCCCGACATCGCCTCCCTCGCGCTGATCAAGGAGCGGGTCAATCGGGACAACCTTCTCGTGACCATTGACTTCGGCGCCATGTCGGCGGCAGGCGAGACCGTGGATGACTGGTTCGAGGCCTTTGGCGACGACGTGGCCCACTGTCACTTCGTCGACGGCACCCCGACCGGCCACATGCCTTGGGGCCACGGGGAACTCGACATGCTCGAGAGCCTGCGCGCCTTTGAGCGGCACGGGTATCGCGGCGGATTCTCGCTCGAGTACGTTCACCCCATGAGCTTCCGCGACCCCGAGTCCTACGTCCGGGAGACCAGGGAGCTCTACGAGGGCTGCCTTGCCCAGTTAGCGCACGACAAAAACAGCCAGCCAGAGAAGGAAGAGAGGTAGCACATGATCAAGCTTTGCCGCGTTGACCACCGCCTCCTGCACGGCCAGGTCGCGTTCTCCTGGTGCCACGCACTTGGGGCGGACGCCATTCTCGTCGCCTCGGACGCGGCGGCGAGCGACCCCATTCGCATGAAGACCATGCGCCTGGCCAAGCCGGTGGGCATGAAGCTCGTAATCAAAAGCATCGACGACTCCATTGCAGCCATAAAAAGCGGCGTGACCGACAAGTACAAGCTCCTCGTCGTGACCGGGAGCGTGGCGGACGCCGCGCGCCTCGTCGAGGAGTGCGGCATTCCCTCGCTCAACCTCGGCGGCACCGAGAAGACGGAGCAGACCAGCAAGACCCTGGGAATTGCGGTTCACGTCACCGACCAGGAGCGCGAAATTCTGCGAGCGCTTGTCGAAAAGGGCGTCGAGGTCGAGGTCAGGCAGGTGGCAAAGGACAAGAAGGCGATACTGTCCGCGGCAGACCTCTAGTCGCGGGCCGAGGGGATTCTCCGCACGACAACCAAGCAAGGAGGGAAACACATGGCACTGCAAGCTTTTCTCATTGGCCTCATAGTGTTCGTAGGCAAGGCCGACTACTTCGTCGGCACCGCGATGCTGGGACGGCCGCTCGTTCTCGGCGCGCTTGTCGGACTCGCGCTGGGTGACGTTCCCACGGGAGTCATGATTGGCTTCCAGCTCGAGCTCGTCTTCATGGGCATGCAGGCGATCGGGGCCTCGATTCCGCCCGACATGATCGTTGGCTCGGTGCTCGGCACGGCCTTTGCGATTACGACGGGCAACGGCATTGACACTGCGGTCACCATTGCCATGCCCGCCGCGGTTCTCTCGGCCTTTGTGGTCAACCTCTTCTACGGCGTCATAACCCCGATCATGGCCCGCTCCGCGGACAAGTTCGCGGCCGAGGACAACGACAAGGGGATTTCCGCGATCTTTCTGGCTAACGGCTTCCTGTTCGACGTGACCTTCGGCGTCATTGGCTTCGTGGCCTTCATGTTCGGCGGAGACGCGGTGTCCGCTCTGGTCAACAGCATTCCCGCCTGGCTCACGACGGGCATAACCATTGCCACGGGCATTCTTCCCGCCCTCGGCTTCGCCCAGCTGGTGACCATGATCGTCTCCAAGGAGACCGCGGTCTTCCTGCTGCTCGGCTTCCTGCTCGCCGCATACCTCGGCGTTCCCGTTCTCGGCATCGTCTGCTTTGCCGTCGTGCTCGTCGGCGTGCTGATGATGGCCCACATCTTCATTCCCAGCCAGGGTTCTGCTCTCGAGACGGAGGTTGACGATGACAACGAGTTCTAACGAGAAGAAGCTCACCAAGAAGGAGCTCAACAGCCTCTTCTGGAGGTCGTTCACCACTTCTCACGCATGGCACTTCGAGCGTCAGCAGCACATGGCGTTCTGCTGGTCCATGATTCCGGCGATCAAGAAGCTCTACGACAACCGCGAGGACCGCATTGCCGCCTACCAGCGCCACCTCGAGTTCTACAACTGCCAGACCACCATGCAGCCCCTGATTGGCGGCATCGTCGCGGCCATGGAGGAGGAGAACGCCAACAACGAGGGCTTCGACACCTCGTCGATCAGCTCCATGAAGGTTGCGCTCATGGGGCCGCTCGCCGGCATCGGCGACTCCCTCATTGCCGGAACCCTGCGCATAATCGCGACCGGCATCGTCGGCGGCCTCTGCATGAGCGGCTCGATCCTCGGCCCGATTCTGTTCCTGGCAATCTACAACGTGATCACCATCGCCCTGCGCTACCTCGGCGTGAAGTACGGCTACGGCCTCGGCGGCAACATAATCTCCAAGGTCTCCGACACGAGCGTCATGCAGAAGCTTACGACCGCGCTGTCCGTCGTCGGTCTCATGGTCATTGGCGCCATGGTCGCGACGAACGTTGTGGTGAGCACGCCGATTGCCTTTGACCTCAACGGCACCGCCTTCTCCCTCCAGGAGACCTTCGACTCGATCTTCCCGTGCCTGCTTCCCGTCGCCGCCTTTGCGGGACTGTACGCCCTGAACAAGAAGGGCGTGAACATCCTCGCACAGATTATTGGAATCATGGTCCTGGGCGTTGTCCTCGGAGCTCTTGGGATTCTCGGATAAGGGAGAGACGATGCTTGAGTTTTGCCTTGACACTGGCGACTTTGAAATGGTGAAGGCCGCCAGCAAGATCTACCCCATTAACTGCTATAGCATGAACCCCTCCATTGCGGTCAGGTGTCTCGAGGGCACCGGGAGGACCTTCATTCAGAACGCCCTCGACATTCGTGGCGTTATCGGGAGCGAGACCCCCTTCTTCCTCGAGGCCATGGGCGACACCGCCGAGGAGCTCGTCGAGGACGCCCAGGCAATGGTCAAGGCCGTGCCCGGCAACACGTTCGTGAAGATTCCGGCGTGCCCCGAGGGCTTCAAGGCGATCTCCTTGCTGCGCGATCTGGGGATTCGCACGTCCTGCACGGCGGTCTACACCTTCAACCAGGCCATGCTCGCAGCCGTGGCGGGCGCCTCCTACGTTGCAGTGTACGTGAGCCGCCTCGACAAGAACGGTGGCGACGGCATAGACGTCGTGAGGCGCATAAAGGAGGCGTTCGTCTCCCACGGCATTGACTGCGTGGTGAGCGCCGCCTCGCTGAAGACCCCGCTCGACCTTCAGAGGGCCATTGAGGCGGGGGCCGAGAACGTTACCGTTGACCTGCCCATGCTTGACGCCATGGCCGTTCACCCCATGACGCAGGGGACGCTTGACACCTTCAAGTCCGACTGGGAGGGGCTGTTTGGCAAGGGCGCGAGAATAGCCAACATGGTCGCGTAGCGCACGACCCCGGCCCCCGTCGAGCGTCGGCGGGGGCCATTCTACCGTTTGGGGTGGCCATGATTGAGGTCTGTCTTGTGAGCATGAGCCTGGACGAGGTGAGGGCTGCTACGGGGACTTACCCCTGCAACTGCTTTGCCGACAATCCTACCGTTGCCGTTCAGGGGATCGGGGACTCGGGGGAGGGCTTCCTGGCGCGCTCGCGCGCCCTCCGGGAGCTGATCGGGCCCGAGGCGAAGCTCTACCTCGAGGTCATGGGCGACACGTGCGGGGAGATGGTTGCCGACGCGCGCAGGATCGTTGCCGAGGTCCCCGGGAACACGCTCGTGAAGATTCCCGCGTGCCCGGAGGGCTACCGAGCCATACGCGAGCTCGCCGAGGCCGGCATACGCTCCTCCTGCACGGCGGTCTTTGACGTCGAGCAGGCACTTCTCGCCGAGGCGGCGGGTGCCGTCTGCGTTGCGGTCTACGTGAGCCGCCTTGACCGGGCGGGATGCGACGGCATGGGGGTCGTGCGCGATATTGCGACCGCCTTCAGGGAGATTGGCGCGCGGGCAATGGTGTGCGCCGCCTCGCTCAAGACGCCGCGCGACCTTGAGCGGGCGCTGCTTGCCGGGGCCGAGAACGTCACCGTCGACCTCGCGCTCCTCAACCAGCTGGCGACGAGCCCGCTCACGTGAGCCAACCTGTTGAATCGAATCGAAAGGAGCCTGCATGAGGGCTTGGGGATCGGTGGGGCACTACCTTCAGGGCCCCGGAATCATAGATCACGCGGCTCGCTACGCGAACCTGTTCGGAACGAGGCACCTCTTCGTCGTGGACGCTTTCGTGCAAGAAATGCTGGGAGACTCGCTCTTCTCCGAATACGGGGACCTAGGCGGGTCCTCCTATGACCTCGTGACCTTTGAGGGTGAGATCAGCAGGGGGAGTATCGAGCGCGTCCGTCGCGAGGCCGGTACCTGCCACGACGTGGTCGTGGCGGTCGGGGGCGGAAAGGTGATCGACGTCGCGAAGATGCTGGCGGCAGACGGCGCCGCGCTGGTGGTGTGCCCGACGATCGCGGCGACCGACGCCCCGACGAGCGCGATGTCGATTCTCTATAGCGACGAGGGGGAGATGAACGACATCGTCATTCACGTAAGGAACCCCGACCTCGTGCTCGTTGACACGCGAGTTATCGCAAACGCCCCCGTCAGGTTCCTTTCCGCAGGTATTGGCGACGCGCTCTCGACGTACTATGAGGGCGTCTCGAACGAGCGGACGGGACACGCGAACTACGTGTGGTGTGACACCGAGAGCGGCGTGGCCACGCTCGCCGGAAGGGCCGTGGCCAGCGCCTGCGTCGAGACGCTGTTTCGAGACGGGCCTGCCGCCGTGCGGGCCAACGCGGCCAGAACGGTCACGCCCGCCCTCGAGAACGTGGTGGAGGCCAACGTCCTTCTCAGCGGCATAGGGTTCGAGAACGTCGGGTGCTCGCTTGCCCACGGGCTGGGCAACGCCATGACGGTGGTGCCGAACGGTGAGAGGTCCATGCACGGGGAGCGCATGGGCTTCTCGACCCTGAGCCTGCTCATAGCCGAGGACTACCCCTCAGAGGAGATTGAGCGTGTGGCGCACCTGTGCGTGGACTGCAGCGTTCCGGTGACGTTCGAGGAGCTGCGCCTCGACCCTTCGGCAGACGACCTCGAGAAGATCGCCCGCGCGGCCCTGGAGGCGGAGTCCTGGGGGGCGAGTCCGGTGCGCCTCGACGCGAGCGAGGTCGTGGACGTTCTCCTCGCCACCGACGCCCTGGGTCGCCGAATGAGGGGCGTCGAGGACGTGCCTACGAGGTAACGACGCGCCCGTCGGGGGAGATGACGAACCTAAACGAGGCCCGGTCCCCTCGCATGACCGACTTGGAGTAGTGGAGGGGCACCCCGTCGGCGTCCCTGGTGATCTTGTAGAGGACGTAGAGCGGGGAGCCGACGAAGCACGAGAGGAGCCGGGCCTCGCTCTCGCGGGCGGTCGAGACGTCGAGAACGAGCTCCTCGTTTCCGAGTACGCATTGGTAGGTGCTGGTGAGAAGGCTGTAGAGGCTCATGTCCTCGCCGAGGTCCTCAAGGAAGTTGGGGAAGAGCTGGGCGGAGACGTAGACGTAGTCTATGGCAATCGGAATGGACTCCTCGAATATGAGGCGCTCGACCATGGAGACGCGCGAGCCCTCCGGAATCTCCAGGGCCTTGGCGAGCCTCCCCGTCGCGCTGAGCGTCTCCCTGCTGAGGGCGCGCCGGGAGCTCTTCCCCCCGACCTCGGAGAAGGCGTGGTAGCCAAAGTAGTTGGGGGAGCCCTTCCGGATCATGCGCTTGGGGGCGGAGACAAACGTCCCGCGGCCGCGAAGCCGGTATATGAGGCCCTCGTCGACGAGGTTTTGGACCGCGCGACGCACGGTAATGCGACTGACGCCAAACTGCTCGCAGAGCTCCTGCTCCGTGGGAAGCCGCGCTCCGACCTCAAGCTCTCCCGAGATTATCTTCTGGCGGAGACTGTTCTCCACCTGGGTGTAGAGCAGGTCAGGGCGCGCGGTGCTGTCTGGCGCCATGTGAGCCTCCCGTGGTTCGAGCTGGCAAGCGTTGGCATAAGAGTATATGACGACATGATACAAGCAAAATTCAAACCGCGGCCCGGCCCCCATCTTCACATTTCGTTCAGCAATACCGGGGGCGGCCTCCGGGCGCGGTGCGGCTATACTCGGGCCATGCCGAATAAGGAGGAGCCATGACCGATTTCCTGCAGCTCGCGCACGACCGCTACTCAGTACGCGCCTTCTCAGACAGACCCGTCGAGGCCGAGAAGATCGATGTGCTCGTGGACGCCGCCGTCGCCGCCCCGACCGCGGTCAACAAGCAGCCTTGGCACCTCTGGGTCGTGGAGAGCCCCGAGGCGGTCGAGCGACTCTCCGGCCTCACGCGCTTCTCGTTTGGCGCGCGCGTGATTCTCATGCTCGGCGCCCGTGCGGACGAGGCGTGGGCGCGCAAGTACGACGGTCGCAACTTCGCGGACGTGGACGCCTCCATCGTGGGTACCCACATCATGCTCGCTGCCCACGATCTCGGCCTGGGGACTACCTGGGTCGGCCACTTCAACGCGCCCGCCGTGCACGAGGCCTTCCCGGAGACCGAGGGCTACGACCTCGTCGCCCTCTTTCCGATCGGCTATCCCGACGACGACGCCTCGCCTGCGGAGCACCACTTCAGCCGAAAGCCCGCTTCTGAGCTTGTGACGAGAGTGTGAGCACGCGTAAAAGGCGGTTGAGTGACAAGAGCGTCACGCCGCTGACGAGGTCAAACTGATACTCTGAGACTCTTCCGCTATCCCATCGGCGGAGACAAACGTCGTCCAACTACTCTCGTCTCACGGATGGAGCGTATGAGCAACCGTACTCCCGCTAGCGGGTCTTCGAGCAGCCGTTCGGGTCGCGTATCCGCCACGCCGACCAAGCGCCCGACGCCGCGCAACCGTCCCAAGCGCCGTAGGGCGTCTCGGGGCTCCCGCACGTTCACCATCGTCGCGTTTCTCGTCCTTATCGCCGTCGTGGGCGGCGGCGCATGGCTCTGGCTCAACAGGACGGTCAGCGTGAAGGTCAACGGGACGCTCACCCAGGTGCGAGCCGACGCGACCCTTGCCGACATCGCTGCCTCGGAGGAGGTCAAGGTGACGCCGGGCAATCTGGTCTCGGTTGGCGGCAACGTCATCACCGAGGGCGCGGGCCGTCCCTTCCAGGCTGCCGTCAACGGAAGCGAGCTCGACGAGGGAGAGCTCGACGAGTTCCGGGCAAAGGGCAACGAGGAGATCGTCTTCTCCGACGGTGCGGACATCACCGAGGAGTCCCACGAGGAGGAGCGCGAGCTCGCCCCCAAGCTTGAGCCGTACGAGCGAATCGGCGCAATCACCTACGTTGCCCAGTGGGGCACTCCCGGCAAGGCCATCTACAGCATCGGCGACGTGTCCGGCGAGTCCGTGCTCAAGGAGGAGGTCGAACCCGCCCAGAACACGGTGATCAAGAGCGTCAACCCCAAACCCGACGACGGCTCCAAGGTCATCGCGCTCACCTTCGACGACGGACCCAGCTCCTATACGCAGCGATACCTCGACATCCTCAGCGAGTACGACGCCCGTGCCACGTTCTTCTGCTTGGGCAGTGCCGCTGCGGCAAACCCCGACCTCGTGAAGGCGATCGAGGACCAGGGCTCGCAGGTCGCCTCGCACACGCAGAACCACCAGCAGCTGACCAGGCTCGACGCCGGGACGCTCCAGACAGAGATCCGGGACGCGTTCTCCGCCATCGGGGCGGGTGGCGCTTCCGCCACGACCGTGTTGCGACCGCCCTATGGCGACTTCAACAACGACACGTGGCTCGCCTCGGGCGGGACCCTCTCGGCGTCTGTAATCTGGAATCTCGACAGCGAGGACTGGCGCCTTCCCGGCGCCGACGCCATCGTCTCCAACTGCACGAACGGGGCGTACCCGGGGGCCATCGTCCTCATGCACGATGGCGGCGGCAACCGTGACCAGGACGTCGAGGCCCTGCCCAGAATCCTGCAGACGCTGAAGGACCAGGGCTACAGGTTCGTGACGATCAACGAGCTCATGGCCATGGACAGCCGCATCCCCAAGGACGTGGCGTCCGGGGACGCCACCCTGCCCGAGGGCGCCGTCTGGCCCACCGAGATGGCCGCGACGGAGTAGCCGAGGTCGCGACCCGCTCGCGCTTCTCGGGATTTGCGGTCGCACAAAGTAAGCCCCCTATCTGCTGTGACGAGAAAATCAGCAGGTAGGGGGCTTACCATTAATCGGGAATAACGCGCGCTCGTCCTTCTCGGCTACTTGACGCCGTACTGCTCGTAGTAGGCGTCGATCGCTGCGCGCAGCTCCGGCGTGATTACGGTGCCATCGAGCGCCTCGACGACCTCTGCCATGCTCACGATGCTCGCCACGGGGAAGCCGTAACGCTCCTGGATCTCCTGCTGGGCGGTCACGACACCGCCCTTGCCGACCTCCATGCGGTTGAGGCTCACGATGAGGCCACAGATCTCCACGTCAGCGGCACCGGTGACCTTGGGGTAGGTCTCGTCGATGGACTTTCCGGAGGTGGTGACGTCCTCGATCATGACCACGCGGTCGCCGTCGGCGAGCTTGGTGCCGAGCAGGCCGCCCTTGTCGGCGCCATGGTCCTTCTCCTCCTTGCGGTCTGAGCAGTAGCGGACCTCCTTGCCGTAAAGGTCGTGCAGGGCAATGGCGGTAGTCACGGCCAGTGGGATGCCCTTGTACGCCGGCCCAAAGAGCACGTCGAAGTCCAGGCCAAAGTTGTCGTTGATGGCGTGCGCGTAGTACTCGCCCAGGCGCTTGAGCTGGGAGCCGGTCACGTAGGCGCCGGCGTTCATGAAGAACGGGGACTTGCGACCGCTCTTGAGGGTGAAGTCGCCGAACTTCAGGACGTTGGCCTCGACCATGAAGTCGATGAACTCGCGCTTGTAGGCTTCCATGTATGCTCCTTCCGGGGGCGGTCGTTCTTGTCTCTGCCCTGATTCTAGCCGAGACTGTGTCTTCCCGATGCGCTAGAGTTAGGGGCTGGAAAACCGGCGAGAAGAACCTCGGAGGAACGCCCGTGGAACGCACCCACATCTCTCAGCTCTTTGCCGACATGGACGAGCTCGGCGGGACCACCGTCACCGTTGCCGGCTGGGTCCGCTCGGTCCGTGACATGAAGAACTTTGGCTTCGTCATGCTCAACGACGGCTCGTGCTTCAAGGATCTCCAGGTCGTCATGAACCGCGAGGGGCTCGCCAACTACGACGAGATCGCCGCCACGGGCGTGGGCTCGGCCCTCGTGGTCACGGGCACGCTCGCGCTCACGCCGGACCGCCCGCAGCCCTTCGAGCTCCAGGCCGAGAAGATCGTGGTTGCCGGCGCCTCCGCCCCGGACTACCCGATGCAGAAGAAGCGCCAGACCCGCGAGTTCCTGCGCACCCAGCAGCACCTGCGCAGCCGCACCAACCTCTTTCGCGCCGTCTTTCGCGTGCGCTCCGTGGCAGCCTACGCCATCCACCGCTTCTTCCAGGAGCGCGGCTTCGTCTACGTGAACACGCCGATCATCACCACCTCCGACGCCGAGGGCGCCGGCGAGATGTTCCGCGTGACCACGCTCGACGTGGAGAACCCGCCGCGCACCGAGTCCGGTGCCATCGACTGGTCGCAGGACTTCTTCGGCCATGCCGCCAACCTCACGGTCTCCGGCCAGCTCCAGGCCGAGAACTTCGCGCTCGCCTTTGGCGATGTCTACACCTTTGGTCCCACGTTCCGCGCCGAGAACTCCAACACCCGTCGCCACGCCGCCGAGTTCTGGATGGTTGAGCCCGAGATGGCCTTCTGCGACCTCGCTGGTGACATGGCGTGCGTGGAGGACATGCTCAAGTACGTGATCAACCACGTCATGGACGCCTGCCCGGACGAGATGGAGTTCTTCAACAAGTTCGTGGACAAGGGCCTGATCGAGCGCCTCACCCACGTTGCCACCTCGGACTTTGCACACGTCACCTATACCGAGGCAATCGAGATTCTGCAGCAGGCTGCCGCTGCCGGCCACGTCTTCGAGTACCCCGTGGAGTGGGGCTGCGACCTGCAGACCGAGCACGAGCGCTACCTCACCGAGGAGCACTTCAAGCGCCCGACCTTCGTGACGGACTATCCTGCCGCCATCAAGGCCTTCTACATGCGCCTGAACGACGACGAAAAGACCGTCGCCGCCGTGGACTGCCTCGTGCCGGGCATCGGCGAGATTGTGGGCGGCTCGCAGCGCGAGGAACGCCTGGACGTGCTCGAGCGTCGCATCGCGGAGCTGGGCATGGAGCCGGAGCAGTACAAGTACTACCTCGACCTGCGCCGCTACGGTGGCTGCGAGCACGCCGGCTTTGGCCTGGGCTTTGAGCGCATGGTGATGTACCTCACCGGCGTGGACAACATCCGCGACGTCATCCCGCACCCGCGCACCGTGGGTAACGCGGACTTCTAGCGTCGTCACACCCCATCTTTGAGGTTTGGGTTCAACGCGTCCCGAGGTTTGGGTTCACGCTGCGTGGCGAGAAGAACGCTCTTCTCGCAAAACCGCAGGTAGTAAGCTCGTTAGGTTCTTTATGCGGGTAGAGGCGGCCTCAACGTGAACCCAAACCGCGATGGGGGAAGGCCGGGCCGCGTCAGGCTGAACCCAAACCAACCGTATACTGGTGGGAAGTCGCGACCTGAGGAGCCAAGATGACTCGCGAGTCCCAGAACCAGAACGTACGACCGCTCTCGCTCTCGCGTCGAGCGTTTCTCTCGGCGGCGCTCTCCGGCGCTTCGGTCCTCCTGGCCGGATGCTCGAGCCTCTCGGGGGACGATTCCCCTGCACCTCCTGAGCCCGACGAGCGCGCCACCGTCTATGACGAGGTCGCACCTGAGCCCGACGAGCTCTCCGTGCTCATGATCGGTGACGTCCTCGTGCACACGGGCGTGTGGCAGAGCGGCGTGCGCGCGGACGGCACGCGCAACTACGACCACATCTTTGCGCAGGTTGCAGATGACGTTAGCGCCGCCAGCCTCGCGATCGTGGGACAGGAGACCGTTCTGGGGGGCGAGTCGCTGGGCTTCTCGGGCTATCCGGCCTTCAACAGCCCCCAGGAATTTGGGGACGCGGAGGTGGCGGCAGGCTTTGACGTCTCCCTCAGCGCGAGCAACCATGCGCTCGACAAGGGCATGACCGGCATCGAGTCCGCGCTTGCGTACTGGCGCTCCTCCCATCCCGAGATGCTCGTCACGGGGATGTACGACAGCCAGGAGGCCTTTGACGCCCTGCCCGTCGTCGAGCGGGAGGGGCATCGCATCGCCGTGCTCAACTACACCTACGGCACCAACGGCATCCCCCTGCCGCAGCCGTGGGCCGTCCGTCTCTTGGACGAGGCCCAGATTGCGGCAGATGCAGATGCGGTGCGCGCGGCGGGCGCGGAGGCGATCATCGCCTGCCCGCACTGGGGCGTCGAGTACGCTGCCGCGCCGAGCGACGAGCAGCGACACTGGGCGCAGGTTCTCGCGGATGCGGGCGCTGACCTCATCATCGGCGGACACCCGCATGTGGTGCAGCCCTTCGAGGTGATCCAGAGCTCCGAGGGGCGCGAGGTCCCGGTCTTCTGGTCGGTGGGCAACTTCGTCTCCACCCAGACGCGCAAGGACTCCATGGTGGGGGCGATGGCGCAGGCGTCGCTGCTCCTCGACGGCAGCGACTGCCAGGTTGCCTCCTGCACCCTCACCCCGGTCATCACCCATCGCGCCGAGGGGACGGCGTTCACCACGTATCGGCTCTCCGACTACACCGAGGAGCTCGCGGCTGCCAACCTCGTCCGCGGCTTCTCGGGATGCGGGGACTTCACCTACCAGTGGTGCGTGGACTTCTGCGCCGAGCGGTTGGGGGATGCCTTCGACGCCGCGTCCGGCAGCCTCGTCTGGGAGGCGTGACAAAGGGGTACCATCGGGAGAAACGCCGTCTGAGGAGGGTCGCATGGGGCTTCACTGTGCGGATTGCGCCTACGCAAGCTTCACCTATCACAAGGAGTCGGGCCTGTATCAGGGTTCGTGCAGTCGGGGCTACACGCTCACCGACCCGCACGTGAGCACGAGCCCCGAGAACCACTTCGCCGAGCGGCCCGAGGGCCTGGTTCCCACCGTCGACCCCTTTGGCGCGGAGTACCTGCGCACCTCTAACGTCTGTGAGCGCTTCCTACTGCCGCGTGACGCGCACGGGGCGCCGCATCATCCCCATCACGGGCTGTTCGGCTCGCGGGACCGCTAATTTCGGGCCATCTACCGAATCCGGCCGCCGCCCCTCGCGACTACAGGCCTCTTTCAGATACACTGCCGAGGATACGGATCCCGAAAAAAGAGGGGTGGCAGCTTATGGGCCTGAAGAAGACGCTGGGCACGGCGATCGGTGCCCTCTCCCTCTGCCTCGCCCTCGCGGCATGCGGGGGTTCGTCGGCTCCGAGCGAGACCGACCTGTCCGAGCTCCGTGACGAGTTCGTGGGTACGTGGGAGCTCGTCTCCATGAAATCCGACACCACGACGCTGGGCGAGGACGAGGTCGACTCCATGGCGGATGCGGGCACGCTCGTGACGCTCGATCTCGACGAGGACGGGAACCTGATCTACAACGAAGTTGGCAACCAGCAGGAGGGCTCCTGGTCCGTCAAGGACGAGACGACGCTCTCCTTTGAGCTTGGCGGCTCCAAGACCGAAGTCCCCTACGACGACGACCTGCTCACGCTCGAGTCCTCCGGGACGACGATGGTCTTCGAGAAGACCTCTGACGACCCGAACATGGACCGCGAGCCCTCGGACAACGTCGGGGAGGTCGTCGAAGAGGTGGTCGACGACCCGGTTGAGCTCGACGACCTTGACGATGGTGATCCCGACGTCGATGACTTCGCCTATCTGTTCACCGATGATATGATCTTCATGGAGCGGATGCTTGCCGCCGCCGCGACGCAGACGGCCCCGCTCGACATCACCGTCGCCGACGACGACGTCGCCCTCGTCAAGATAACGGGAATCGCCGAGGACCCAGACACCGACACCGGCTACCTCGTCCACGTCGAGAACCGCACGGACACGGACTTTGTGCTGGTGAACGTCACGACCACGCTCGACGGCGTGGACGTCTACGACTACGCCACGCTCTTTTGCACCGTGCGCGCCGGCGAATCCGCCGACGGGTTCTTCTACTTCGACCACGAGGTGGCGGTCGTCAGCGAGAGCTCTTCGGCCGAGGTCATGTTCGCCGCCCTGGACATCGACCAGAACCCGCTGGGAATCTACAGCACCACGATTTAGGAACCGCTTGGGGCGTCACCACGAACGCCGCTCGATGGTCTGGCGCGTCACTCCCCGGCGACGCGGGCGATGTGCATGGCGAGGTACCCCACCTCGAGCGTGCTGACCGGCTTGCCGAGCAGGTGCGTCATCTCCGAGCAAACCGCCTCGGCGGTCTGGTAGCTGCGAGGCGCCTCGGAGCGGATCATCGCGTTCACGTCAATCGAGAGCCGTTCGTCGTTGATGATGCGCGTAACCATATATTTGACGTGCGTCATGAGGCGGTTGTAGTCCATTGACGAGACGTCGATCTCCGCTCCCGTGAGCCGCTCGACGGCGTCGATGCACGCGCGCGTGAGCTGAGCCACCTGCATAGCTTGCTCTACGTGGCCCGAGTCGAGCGCAGAGTGGACGTGCAGCGCGATGAGCCCCGTCTCGTCGTCACCGAGCACGATGCCCAGTCGCCGCTCGAGTTCACTGACCCCGCGATGTGCCACCTCGAATTCGCGGGGAAAGAGAGCGCGAATGTCCTCGGTCAGGGGGTTGTCCACGGCGCCGCCCCCGCGGACGCGCGCCACGGCAAAGGCCAGGTGATCGGCGAGGGGCAGCAGCATGTTGGGGTCTATGTGGCCCAGGGTCAGACGAGCGTCTGCGTAGATGTCCTCGGCGATGTCAAGCACGGTCGGGTCGATGCGCTCGATGAGCTCGCGCGGCGTCCCTCGCCCCCCGACCTGCTGTGACAGCAGATAGAGCTGCAGGTCATCTGGATTGCCCAGACTCTGGACCCGTTCGCCGGGCTTGCGCCCGAAGCCGACCCCCTTGCCCACGACCAGGTACTCGCGCGCCTCGTTTGTGTCAAAGGCGAGAAGGGCATTGTGATTGAGGGGCCTGGTGATTCGGTACATGGGCGTCCCTCCTGCGTGGGGGCGGGGTGTTTCGTGGGCCCCTCCCGTTCGTAGCGCCCGAACGGGAGGGGCAGAGGTTCCTCTCGTTTAGACCTCGTAGACGTCCACGGCCAGCAGGTCGTCTCCCTGGTCCACCCGGCCAAAGGCCAGCTGGCGCACCTTGTGCTGCTCGTCGACGCTGGTGACGAGAACGGGCGTGGAGATGCTCGGCGCACTGGCGCGGATGAGGTCGAGATCGAACGTCAACAGTTTATCACCGCGCTTCACCATGTCCCCGGCAGCCACGTGAGCGGTGAATCCCTCGCCACCGAGCTTGACCGTGTCAATGCCAACGTGGCAGAGGAGCTCGGTGCCGTCCTCGAGAGCGAGGCCGACGGCGTGCTTGGTCTCAAAGACGAAGGACACCGTGGCGTCGCAGGGGGAGACCAGCTCTCCGGTGGCGGGGACGATGCAGGCGCCGTCGCCCATCATCTTTCCTGCAAAGACCTCGTCCGGGCACGCGGTGATGGAGAGCGCCTCGCCGGCGAGCGGGCTGCCGAGCACGATGGTGCGAGCGGGCTCGCGCTCAATCGGCTCCTCGGAGACGCTGGCGGCTACCGTATCCGCGGTGGTCTCTTCCGCCTGTGTGGGCAGAGCGGCAAGATATGCCTCGAGATCGGTCTTGATGACGTTGACCTGCGGTCCGTAGACCACCTGCACGCCCTCTCCGCGCTTGATGACGCCCGCGGCGCCGGTTGCCTTGAGCAGCGCATCGTCGACCTTCGAGCCGTCGTGGACGGTCACGCGCAGACGCGTGGCGCAGCAGTCGACATCGCGGATGTTGGCAGCACCTCCAAGACCTGCGGTGATCTGCGCGGAGCGCTCGTCGGTGACGGTGCCGGCCGCGCCGTCCTTCTCGCCCTCCTTGCGGGCGTTGTAGTCCGCCTTGGTGTAGAGCTTGGTCTCCGCCTCGCCCTCCTCGCGACCGGGGGTCTTGAGGTCAAGCTTCTTGATGAGGAGCGTGAAGATCACGTAGTACGCGGCAAAGAACGCGATGCCGAGCGGGATGATGAGCAGCCAGCTCGTCTTGTCGTTGCCCTGCAGGATGCCAAACATGAACAGGTCAAGGAAGCCGCCCGAGAACGTAAGGCCGACGGTGATGTTGAGCAGGTAGCAGAGCATGTAGGCGAGGCCCGCAAAGACGGCGGAGACGCCAAAGAGCAGCGGTGCGACAAAGAGGAACGAGAACTCGAGGGGCTCGGTGATGCCGGTGAGCATCGAGGTGAGGGCAGCGGAGAGGAGCAGGCCGCCCGCCGCCTTCCTGCGGTCGTCCTTGGCGCACAGGTACATGGCGAGAGCCGCTCCGGGGAAGGCAAAGATGTAGAGGACGAACTCGCCGGTGAAGCACCAGGTGCCCGCGGTCGAGAAGTGCGTGACGGTGGGATCTGCAAGCTGTGCGAAGAAGATGTTCTGGGCGCCGTAGACCATCTGGCCGGCGACTTCCATGGAACCGCCGACGGCGGTTTGCCAGAATGGCAGGTAGAAGACGTGGTGCAGGCCAAACGGGATAAGCAGGCGCTTGATCATGCCAAAGAGGAACACGCCCACCGGACCTGCGCTGGAGACGGCGTAGCCGAGGGCGTTGATGCCCTGCTGGATGGGCTGCCACACGAAGAACATCGCAATGCCGACGAAGGTGAACACGACGGTGGAGATGATCGGCACGAAGCGCGAGCCGCCAAAGAACGAGAGTGCCTGGGGCAGCTGGATCTTGTAGAACCTGTTGTGGAGCGCCGAGGTTCCCAGGCCGACGATGATGCCGCCAAAGGCGCCCATCTGAAGCGACGTGATGCCGAGGACGCTTGCCGTGGCACCGTCGATGAACTGGTCGACCCCGCCGGTGACGTCAATCATGGCCGAGATGGTGGAGTGCATGACGAGAAACGCCACGGCGGCGGAGAGTGCGGCGACCTCCTTCTCGGCGCGCGCCATGCCAATGGCCACGCCCACGGCGAAGATCAGCGGGAGGTTGTCGAAGATGACGCCCCCGCAGGCAGAGAGGACCGTGAAGACGTCCCAGGCGATGGTGCCGGGCCCCATGAGGCCGAGCAGGTTGTACGTTGCGAGCGTCGTCTCGTTTGTGAACGAGCTGCCGAGGCCCATGAGCAGGCCCGCTACCGGCAGCACCGCGATGGGGAGCATGAACGAGCGCCCCACGCGCTGAAGGATCCCAAAGATCTTGTCCTTCATTCGTGCCTCCTTGGCGTTGTGTCCCGTCGGGACGGTTGATGGCCTGCCTGCGCAGGCCCGTGCGTTGCCGGCTTCCGGAGGTCGGGGTCGATGTGTGCCCGGGCATGAAAAAAGCACCGACCGCCGACATAGGAACTACGACGCTCCTAAGCGCCGTCCTGAAGCCGAAGGTTAGTGCCTGCCTACCAGTAACACGCCTCGTCTATGCGATTGCTGCCATCATTGCGTGAGTGGTCAGTTTGAGTTCAGTAATCTCCTGCGAACGGTAGGGAATATGCCGCAAACGGTCAATCAAGCCGAAAAAGCGCCGCCAGGCGAGAAACCCGACGGCGCCGTTACTTGCGTGTGGGGAGCGACTAGGCAGCCTTGATCTCCGCGCCGCAGTGCGGGCAGCGGGTGGCGCCCTCCTTGATCTCCTCGAGGCAGTACGGGCAGGTCGGAGCGGCGGCCTCCTCGGCAGCCTCCTCCTCGGCGTCCTTCTTGGCCAGGGCGTCCATGCGCTCGCGCATGGTGTTGAGGCCCTTGACGAGGCAGAAGACGACGAAGGCAATGATCAGGAAGTTGATCACGGCCGAGATGAAAGCGCCCAGGTCGATGAACTGGTCGGTGCCGGGGACGGCCCAGCGCAGGCCGTTGATGACCTCCGTGGCGCCGTCGGAGGTGCCGCCGGTGATGGTGCTCGTGGAGGTGGTCACGAGCGTGATCAGCGGGTTGATGAGGTTCTCGACGAGCGAGTTGACGATGGCGGTGAACGCGCCGCCGACGATGATGCCGACGGCCATGTCCATCACGTTGCCGCGGGCGATGAACTCCTTGAACTCATTGGCGATCTTCATGGGAGAGCCTTCCTGTCTTGGATGAACAACTTATTTTGCATACCATCAGCTTTCATCGATGCGCATCACAGAAAGGCTCAACTTATAGATGAACTCCAGCCCAGCTCATCGGTGTCGAGCAACACGGTGAAGGGGCCGTGGTTCACCAGGCTCACGCGCATGTGCGCGCCAAAGACGCCGCGTCCCACGCGCCCGGCGCCAAGCTCCGCCTCAGCGAGCTCACAGAAGCGCTCGTAGAGCCGCTCGGCGAGCTCGGGTCGCGCTGCCCCGGTGAACGACGGACGGTTGCCGCGCCGTGCGTCCGCGTAGAGCGTGAACTGGCTTACCACGAGCAGGTCGCCGTCCGTGTCCACGAGCGAGAGGTTGGTTTTGCCGGCATCGTCCTCGCAGATGCGCAGCGAGGCGACCTTGCGCCACAGGCGTTCGCAGAGCGCCTCGTCGTCGGTCGGCGCTACTCCCAGCAGCACGAGGTAGCCCTCACCACAGCTACCGACCACGGACCCATCGACCTCGACCTGGGCCCGCTCGACCCGCTGGATCAGCGCGCGCACGCCTAGGCCCCCAGCCTATAGATCGCGGAGAACTTCTCCGTGAGGTAGTCGGTGTAATAGGCGGGCGAGAAGGGCTCTCCGCAGGCGCCCTCGATGAGCTCGCCGGAGTCCTTGGCGCGTCCCCAGCGCCAGATCTTCTCGCCCAGCCAGGCGCGAACCGGCGCGAGCTCGCCCGTGGCGCAGGCGCCGTCGAAGTCCACGCCGTCCGCGACCATGGCGTGCTTGAGCTGCGCGCCATAGGCCGAGCCGAGGGCGTAGGTGGGGAAGTAGCCAAAGTCGCCACCCGCCCAGTGGGTGTCCTGCAGCGCCCCGCGCGTGTGATCGGGGACCTCGACGCCCAGGTACTCGCGGTACTTCTGGGCCCAGAGGCGCGGAACGTCGGCCGCATGGGCCTCGCCCGAGAAGAGCAGGCGCTCGATCTCGTAGCGCACGAGGATGTGCAGGGGGTAGGTGAGCTCGTCCGCCTCGGTGCGCACGAGCCCGGGCTCGGCGCAGTTCTCGGCCAGATAGAGCTGTCGGGGCGTCACCCGCGAGAGGCGCCCGGGGAAGCGCTTTGCCAGCGCGTCCAGCAGCACTGGCGCGAAGGCCTCGGAGCGCCCCACGAGGTTCTCGAAGAAGCGCGACTGCGCCTCGTGCATGCCCATGGACGTGCCGCCCTTGAGCGAGGTGAAGCGGTAGGCGGGGTCCACGCCCTGCTCGTAGAGGGCATGGCCGCCCTCGTGCAGCATGGAGAACACGTTGGAGAGCACGTCGTCCTCGTAGGCGTGGCTCGCGATGAGGACAAAGCCGGTGGACGGGCCGCCCGTGAACGGGTGCTCGGTGCGTCCCAGCCAGAGGGCCTTCTCGTCCACGCCCTCCAGGGCCACGAGGTCGCGCGCCAGCTCCCACTGGCGCCCCTCGTCAAAGTGGCCCTGCATGCAGGCGCGTCCGGGCTTGGTGCGGCTGGCCATGCAGTCGGCGAGCAGCGGGACCACGCAGTCCTTCACCTGCGAGAAGAACCGGTCATAGAAGGCGGTGTCGCAGCCGGGCTCGTACTCGTCGAGCCAGACGTCGTAAGGGTCGCGCCCCGCGTCCTTGGCGGCGGCCATGCGCAGGCGCGCCTCCACGATGCGGTCGAGGTAGGGGGCAAAGGCCTCCCAGTCGTCCACGGACTTGGCGCGGCGCCAGACGTCCTCGGCCTCGCAGGTGAGCCGGCTGAAGGCGGCCTGCTCGTCCGCCGGGATGCGAACGAGGGCGTCGCGGTCGCGCGTGAGTACGCGGACCTGGGCGCGCTGCGTCTCACTGAGCAGCTCGGGCGTGGCCGCCAGGCGCTCGAGTGCGTCGCCCACGGCCGGGTCGCAGAGCGCCTCCACGCGGGCGCGCTCCAGCTCGGCGAGCGCTTCGGCACGCTCAGCGGTTGCCTTGGGCGGGTCGATTACCGGCCCCAGCGAGCCGATCTCGTCGAGCGCGTAGCGAAGCGAGAAGAGCGTGCGCTCGACCGCGTCGAGCGTGGCGATGTCGGCCCTCGGGTTGGAGAGCGCGGCGTTGACCTCGGCCATGGGTCCCCCTTTGCACGGTTGCTTCCCATCAGTGTAGACCGGTTGCGAATTCGGCGGGGCCCTTCGCCCCAAACCACGTTGCCGTCGCCGCGCGCGCCCGTATCATCGGATGTCAGAATGTGTCGCGCTGTGCGCACGTCGGACCCGAGGGAGGTCTCCATGGACAGGGTACTTGGCATTGACATCGGTGGCACCAGCATCAAGGTCGGTCTCTTCACGCCCGAGGGCGAGCTGCTGGAGGAGCGCAAGATCCCCACGCCGGCGCTGACCACCGACGACGCATACGCGGTCGTGACCTCGGGCATCACACGCATCCTCATCGCGCACGACAGCACGCCGGCGGACGTCATCGCCTGCGGTCTGGACATCCCCGGACCCGTGGCCGAGGATGGCACGGTGGGGTTCCTCCCCAACATCGAGCTCGATCCCGAGGGCCTCGTCGGTGCCATCACCGCGACCTTCCCGCGTGCCACGGTCGCCTTCGTCAACGACGCCAACGCCGCCGCCCTCGGCGAGATGTGGGCGGGCTCGGCGCGCGGCGTCCAGAGCTTCGTCCTCATCGCCCTGGGTACGGGCGTGGGCGCCGGTGTGGTCGTGGGCGGCCGCCTCATCGCGGGCGCCTTTGGCGCGGGCGGCGAGGTCGGCCACATTACCGTCGAGCGCGACGAGCCGCTCACCTGCGGCTGCGGTCGCCACGGCTGCCTCGAGCAGTACGCCTCCGCCAAGGGCGTGGTGCGCCTCTATCTCGAGGAGTGCGAGCATCGCGGCGTGAAGCCCGTCGACGTGGAGCACGCCACCGACACCCTCTCCGTCTTCCAGGCGCTCTCCTCCGGTGACGAGTGCGCGGCCATCGCCATCGACAAGATGTGCGACTACCTTGCCCTTGCCATGTCGCAGATCTCCTGCATCGTGGACCCGGGCATGTACCTGATCGGCGGCGGCGTGGCGGGCGGCTTCTCCACCTTCGCGCCCAAGCTGCGCGAGCGCTTCCAGGAGCTCGCGCTCTCGCCGTGCCGCGACGTCAAGATCGAGGCCGCCGGCCTCGGCAACCAGGCGGCCATGTACGGCTGCGCGTACGAGGCGCTGCGCCTCCGCGCCGAGCAGCAGTAGCGGTCCCGCGTCCTTCTCGGCTGCCTGCAAAGCTTAGGTTTTGGGTTTCCGGCCCTCCCGTGCGTGCGGGAGGGCCGGTTTCGTGACGTTTTTTATGGTTCTGGGCAACATGTTTTATGTGCCGACAACCTTTCGCGGGTTTTGCATCAATCGTTATTCCCACAAGCGGGAAGGGCGCGGTCCTTTCTGCAAATTCCGACGCTTGGCATCAAAGTTGTTGCCCACAATCGCCGGGCAGGCACGGCGGCGTCGCGACCCGACGTCCTTATCGCCCCCCTGCAGACTGTCGGTTATGGGCGCTCNNGAGCGCCCATAACCGACAGTCTGCGAATGCGACGTACCGCACGGCCTGTTTCGTTTTGCACTGGTCTCCGAAAAGAGAAACCACCGGCGGCATCGATTGCCCGGCAAATGGCGTCGTTCACAGAAACCAAGACTTTCTTTCGATTTCTTTCGCTTTTTTCCGTTCTATTGGGTCATAATAGGCATATATGGTGTTCGCGTGAAGAATGTGCGTATATCGCGTGGACGCTTCAACGGAAATGCGACGCCAGGGGGCGTCGGGGAGAGGGAGAAAGGAGCGAGTATGGCAGACGAGAAGACCACCTATGACCTTCTGGCCGTGACGGGTTGCCCGACGGGCATCGCCCACACGTACATGGCCAAGGAGGCCCTGGAGAAGGCCGCCGCTGCCAAGGGCCTCACCATCAAGGTGGAGACCCAGGGCCAGGTCGGCGCGGAGAACGAGGTGACGCCCGCAGAGATCAAGGCCTGCAAGGCCGTCATCATCGCCGCCGACAAGGACGTCCAGCCGGAGCGCTTCGAGGGCAAGCCCCTCATCAGCGTCGGCGTGACGGCCGCCATCAAGGACCCGGAGGGCCTGATCGACAAGGCGCTCGCCGCCAAGGCCGAGGGCGAGCTCGCGGCCGAGGTCGCCAACGCCTCCGACGACGACGTCGTCGAGAAGGAGTCCATCGGCCACCAGATCTACCGCCACCTCATGAACGGCGTCAGCCACATGCTGGTCTTCGTCGTCGCCGGCGGTGTGCTCACGGCCCTGTCGTTCCTCTGGGGCATCACGTCCTACGACTCCACGGCCTCCGATTACAACTCCTTCGCCGCGATGCTCAAGATCATCGGCGGCATCGCCATGAACCTCATGGTGCCCGTGCTCTCGGCCTACATCGCCGAGTCCATCGGCAAGCGCCCGGCGCTGGTCCCCGGCTTCGTCGCCGGCATGATCTCCATCCAGGGCCTGCCCGTCAACGCTGAGACCGGCCTCATCGACGCCGGCGGCGCGGGCGTGGGCTTTGGCTTCCTCGGCGGCATCATCGGCGGCTTCCTCGCCGGCTACGTGATCGTCGCACTGGAGAAGGTCTTCAGCGGGCTGCCCCAGAGCCTGAACGGCCTCAAGGCCATGTTCCTCTACCCGCTGTGCTCCACCTTCATCGTTGGCCTGGTCATGCTCGGCATCTCCGGCCCCATGGCCGCGATTAACCAGGGCATGATGGACTTCCTGCAGGGCCTCTACAACGCCGGCCCGGTGCCTCTGGGCCTGGCCATCGGCTGCATGTGCGCGTTTGACATGGGCGGCCCCGTCAACAAGGCGGCCTACACCACCGGCACCCTGCTGCTCACCGAGGCCATCGCCGCTGGCGTGGGCACCGAGGCCTACAACTTCGGTACCAACTTCATGGCTGCCGTCTCCGCCGCCTGCATCGTCCCGCCGCTGATCACCACCTTCGCGGTCATCGTGGGCAAGAAGTACTTCTCGCAGGAGGACCACGACGCCGGCATCGTCAACTTCATCCTGGGCTGCACCCACATCACCGAGGGCGCCATCCCGTTCATGACCAAGAACATCTGGCCCGTCATGCCGATCATGATGCTCGGCTCCTCGATCGCCTCCATCCTGACGATTTTCCTGGGCGTCCACGACCCCGCGCCCCACGGCGGCTTCCTCGTGCTGCCCGTCGTCGACGGCGGCCTGCAGTGGGTGATCGCGATCCTCATCGGCTCGGTCATCGGCGGCATCCTCTTCGTGCTCTTCAAGAAGTACGATTACGACAAGAACGGCGGCAAGATCGCCGAGTAGCTCAGACGAGCGCTTGTCCTGGGGCCCGGTTCTGCCGGGCCCCTTTTGTCCCTACGAGAAGAGCTGAGAGGAGCAGCTGTGATCTACACGCTCACCACTAACCCCGCGGTCGACATGAACGTCAACGCGGACACTCTCACCACCAAGAAGGTCAACCGCACGCGCGACGCCGTCTACACCCCCAACGGCAAGGGGCTGAACGTCTCCTTCACGCTGAAGCACTACGGGGTGGACTCGGTGATTCTGGGCTTCTTCGGCGGCTTCTCCGGAAACTACATCGTGACCGAGGCCGCGAAGCGCTGCCCGGTGCGACCCGTCCAGATTGACGGCATCACCCGCGTCAACATCTTCGTGACCACGCCGGAGGGGGAGTACAAGTTCCCCAACGCCGGCGCGCCCGTGAGTCGCGAGAAGCAGCTCGAGATGCTGGAGCTCTTGCGCGGTCTCGACGACCTGGAGGTCCTCGTGGTCTCCGGCAGCCTCTCGCCCGAGATGGACGCCTCCTACTACGACGAGCTGATCGACGTGTGCCAGGAGAGGGGTGCCGAGTTCGTGCTCGACATCTCGCACCCGCACCTCGCCGAGCTCGTGGAGCGCCATCCGCTGCTGATCAAGCCCAACGACGAGGAGGTCGCGGAGATCTTTGGCGTGGACGTGAGCGACGAGGGCGACATCCTCTCCGCGCTTGCGCACATCCACGAGCGCGGCGCCAAGAACGTGCTGCTCACGCTCGGCGGCGAGGGCGCGTACTTCTCCAACGGCGAGCACGTCTGGCGAGCGAGTGCGGCCAAGGTCGAGGTGCTCTCCACCGCCTGTGCCGGTGACGCCACGCTGGCGAGCTTCCTCTCCGCGTGGCTCGATGCCCGCGACGAGGTCGAGCCCGCCCTGGTGCGCGCGATGGCCACGGGCGGCAACGTCGCCATGTGCGCTGGCCTCGGCGACTTTGCCCTTGTGGATGAGATTGCCCGCTCCATCGAGGTGACACAGCTCTCGTAGCCTTAGGCACGGGTCCCGGAGCGCACGGTCCTTCTCGCCCCCGTTTTCTTGCCAGGAAAACGGGGGTTTGCTTTTTAAGGTCCTGTGCGCTCCCGGGAAGGCCGCCGGACCGCCTGTTCGCCGTCCGCCGACCAATTTTTTCGCTTTGCGAGAAAAGAAGAGAATCGAAAGCCCTTCTCCGTGACGAACGACGTACGCTTCTGCGGGAAGGGGGCTCTTTCATGGCGAACAAGGGTCAGGGGCGCATGCTCGCTGTCGAGCGGCGCCAGCGCATTATCGAGATGCTCGAAAATGGCTCGTCGGTGCTCATCGTCGATATCTGCCGCGAGTGCGGGGTGTCTGCCGTCACGGCTCGAGCCGACCTGGACTACCTGGAGGGCGAGGGCCGCCTCAAGCGCACGCACGGCGGGGCGGTCCCCATCTCAGAGTACGTCATTCCGCGCGTCTCAGAGCGCGTGCGCAAGAACGCCCGCGCCAAGCAGGCGATCGCGCGCCGTGCCGCCGAGCGGGTGGGCGACGGCGAGATGATCCTCGTGGGCAGCGGCTCCACGACGCTGGAGTTCGTCAAGGCGCTGCGCGGAAAGCGTGACGTGACCATCGTCACCAACTCGTGTCACATCATCGAGCATGCCGAGCAGTATCTCCCTGACGTCACGATTATGTCGACGGGCGGCGTCCTCGCCCGGAAGTATCGTCACTACTACGGGCCGCTCGTTGGGGCGAGCCTGACGGATATCTATCTGGACCAAGTGTTTCTCGGGGCGGATGGCTTTGAGCCAAGCTTTGGGTTTCTCGCCGAATACGAGCAGACGGCATATGCGAAGGTTGAGTTCCTCAAGCACGCGCGCAACCGAATCATTCTCATGGACTCGAGCAAGGTGGGGTCGGGCCGCTCGTTTTTGCGCTTTGCCAAGCCGGATGACGTAGACGTGGTGATCATGGAGAGGGACCCGGGCAAGATGGTCTGGGAGGCCTGCAACCAGGGNNAACGGCGCGCCGCCCGTCTGGGCTCTGAGGAAGTCGGCTTACGCGCGACCCACGGAGCCGAGGTTGTTCATGCGAACTTTGACGAGCTCGGTGATCTCGGCCATGCCCGGCTTGGCCGGCTTCTTGGGGTCGAAGGCACCGGGGTTCTCGGCCATGTAGCCCATAAAGCCGCGCATGTAGGCCTGACGCAGCTCGGTGGCGTAGTTGACCTTGCAGATGCCGTTCTTGACGGCCTCGGCGACCTGCTCGTCGGGCACGCCGGAGGTGCCGTGGAGCACGAGCGGCACGTCGACGGCGGCACGGATGGCCTTCACGACCTCCTGCTCGATGTGCGGGGTCTCGGTGTAGACACCGTGCGCGGTGCCCACGCCGATGGCGAGCGACGTGCAGCCGGTGCGCTCGACGAACTCGCGGGCCTCGTCCGGGTCGGTGTAGGGGTTCTCGCCCTCGACGGCCGGGCCGTCGTCCTCCTTGCCGCCGACCTTGCCGAGCTCGGCCTCGACGGGCACGCCCATGGCGCGGCCGGCGTCGGCGACGAGCTTGGTGAGGGCGATGTTGTCCTCGAAGGTCTCGTGGGAGCCGTCGATCATGACGGAGGTGTAGCCGGTGCGCAGGGCCTGCATGCAGCGGTCATAGCCGTCGCCGTGATCAAGGTGGAGGGCCACCGGCACGCTGGCACGCTCGGCAGCGGCCTTGACCATGCCGTAGAAGTAGTCCAGGCCGGCGAACTTCACGGTGCCGGGCGTGGTCTGCATGATCACCGGGGACTTGGTCTCCTCGGCGGCGGCGAGCACGGCCATGACGAACTCGAGGCTCTCGATGTTGAAGGCGCCAACCGCGTAGTGGTTGGCCTGGGCGTCGAGAAGCATCTCCTTGGTGGTGACGAGCATCGAAACTCCCTTCCTCAGAACCGACTGATGCCGTCATTGTACGTTTGCATGCAGGTGGACGGCGGCGTCGGGTGCCGCGGGCGGTCCTGCGCGCGCGGCGGAAGGGAAAGCAAACGAAGGGCGTGCGGCATAGCCGCCGTATCGCAATAATCCTCCCGTAACCCGGTTTGGGTTCGCAATTTGCTCGCACGAGGGATCTTGTTGTGATGCGCGCTGCTTTTACCTCGTGTTATGCAAATTGCAATAGAATTGCACCGTGAGGAGTGAACCCAAACCAATTATCGGTTTGGGTTCGTTTTTTCGGACGCGATGCGGTGGGAGGAAAGGGCCACGTCGATTACCTCGCCTTTTGCGGACGGTCAGTGTGTCGTCCGGAAAACGGTGAACCCAAACCGTGAGAGGGGGTGCGCAGTGCCCGGTGGAGTTGTCAAAAGAAAAGCAAAGACAATGTGATAGATTGCTTTTAAAGAAAGTAAAGGAAACACATTTCACACACAATTGACGAGAAGAACGGTCACCTCATGTCAGACATGTCCTCCGAGGAGCGTCGCGCGGCGATTCTCTCCATGCTCGACCGTGCCACGTCCGTGCAGGTCACCCAGCTTGCCGAAGCGTTTGGTGTCAGCCGCGTGACGGCACGCGCCGACCTTGACGCCCTGGCACGCGACGGGAAGCTGCGGCGTACGCACGGCGGTGCGGTCTCGCTCTCCAAGACGCTCACCGTCTCCGTGCAGGAGCGCCGCATCAACGTGAACGTGGAGGCAAAGCGCTCTATCGCGCGGCTCGCGGCACCGCTGGTGGAGGATGGGGACGCCGTGCTCGTGGACTCGGGCACCACCGCGCTCGAGTTCGTGCGCGCGACCTCTGGTCGCTCGGGAGTCACCGTCGTGACCGACGACCTCACGATCGCCGATTACGTGGACCGCTCCGCGCCCTCGCTCGACGTCATCATGCTCGGGGGCAGCCTGCGCAAGGGCCATCGCTACACGGCGGGACCGCTTGCGCTCCGTGCCCTCGAGGTGCTCCATCCCGACAAGGCGTTCGTCTCGCCGACCTCCTACGTTCCCGGCCGCGGCCTCATGACCAACAACCAGGACATGGCGGAGCTCAAGCGCGCGTTTCTCGCCTGTGCCGAGCGAACCTACGTGTTGCTCGATTCCTCCAAGGTTGGCGCGCCGGGGCTTCTCTGGTTTGGAACGCTCGCCGACGTGGAGGCGCTCATCACCGACGCGGATCCCGGCGAGTCGGTCCGCGCGGACGGCGAGGAGCTGGGCTGCCGCATCATATACTGATGTCACAACTAAGGGGGATACACCATGGCGGCAAAGCTCATTCTCACGGACATCGACGGGACCATCCTGCCGTACGGCGGCGCGGTCGTTTCGGAAAGGACCATCGCGGCGTTCCACGCCGCGCTAGATGCCGGTATTGTGGTGGGGCCGGCCTCGGGCCGCTTCCACTCGTGGATCCCGGCGTTCTTCGGCGGGGACGAGGCGTGCTGCGCGACGGCGGTGGCAGCCAACGGGCTGCAGGTCTATCACAGGGGCGAGCTGGTGCTCGAGCGCGGCATCTCGCCCGAGGCGCTGCGCCATGCCGCGTCCGTGCTCCGCGAGGTCCCCGGCACGGGGCTCATCGTCTTCAAGGACGGCGTGCCGCGCCTCGTCCAGGGATCCCGAGACGATCTCGCCGTCGCGTTCCCGCGCTATGCGCGCGAGTGCCTCGATGCCGACGGCGTGCCCGACGAGGCCGTCCCCAAGGCGAACATCTTCATCAAGGGCTCGCTGGACGACACTCGCAGGCTCGTCGCGCGCCTCAACGAGGAGGTCGACGGTCTCGACTTTGACGTGCCGCAGGAGATGTTCTGCAACGTGATGCCGAGCGGCTGGAACAAGGGCGCCGCGTTCGCGTGGCTCTGCGACTATCTCGGGGTCGCCCGGGACGAGGCGGTCGTGTTCGGAGACGCAGGGAACGACGTTGCCCTCTTCGAGCGCGCCGACCATTCCGTGGCGGTCTCCGGCGCCATGCCGGAGGCAATCGCGGCTGCTCGCTGGCACATCGGCGCTTGCGAGGACGATGCCGTCGCAGGTGCAATCGAGGCGCTCGCGGCAGGCGAGTGGCCGTTTACGGAATAGGCGAGAAGAACCGCTAGGCCACGCGTTCCACGCTGGTCCGGGAGCGCAGCTCGTTGGCGACCTCCATGTCGAAGTGACCGGTGCTCGCGGAGAGGC
Source organism: Atopobium sp. UBA1382 (assembly GCA_002305805.1). Lineage (GTDB taxonomy): Bacteria > Actinomycetota > Coriobacteriia > Coriobacteriales > Atopobiaceae > Thermophilibacter > Thermophilibacter excrementavium. The sequence continues at coordinate 41,930 of DBQY01000003.1, forward strand.
AGTTGGCGCTCGCGCAGCTCATCGCGTAGGCGAGCTGCTCCTCGACGCTCATGCCGCGTGCAATCGCTACGGCGAAGGCGCCCACCATCGTGTCGCCGGAGCCCACGGGGTTTACCACGTCGATCTTGGGCGCGCGGCCGCGGAAGACGCCCTCTTCGCAGGCCATGACGGAACCATCGCCGCCGAGGGAGACCACGACCCTCTCGATGCCGCACTTCTCGTGAACCTCGCGCGCGGCGGCTACGATCTCGTCGATGGACTCGGGCTTGCGGCCCAGAATGGCCTGAATCTCGTCCGTGTTGGGCTTGATCATCGTTGGGCGGGCCTCGAGGCTGTTCACGAGCAGCGTGCCGGAGGTGTCCAGGATCGCCGGCTTGCCCGCGGCGCGAACCACCGAGACGAGCTCTCGATAGATGTTCATGCCCGCGCCCGCCGGAACGCTGCCGTTGAAGGTCACGACGTCCGCACGCTCGGCGATCTCGGCGATCTTCTCGCACATGCGGGCGACCTCCTCGCTGCCCACCGGACGACCGGGCTCCAGGAACTCGGTCGAACGTCCGTTGGGCTCGAGGACGTTCACGCAGCAGCGCGTCTCACTCTCGACATGCACGAAGTCATGCTCGATGCCGTCGGCGTCGAGCAGCTCGCAGAGGAGCCGGCCGTTGTTGCCGCCCACAAAACCCGTGGCAATCACCTGCTCGCCGCACGTCGCCGCGGCGCGCGCGGCGTTCAGCCCCTTTCCGCCGGCGTTGTCGATGCAGGTCTCGACACGCATGACGGTGCCGTCGACGAGCGGACAGGCCAGCTGGTAGGCCTTGTCGATGGAGGCATTGAGGGTGACGGTGGAGATCATGGAGGCTCCTTAGGATGGGTTCACAGATGAGCCGTCGGCTCATCTGCATCTTATCGTCCAATTGGCGCGGCTACCCGCGAGAATGGGGGAGAACGTTCTCAGTTTCGATTGCTTACGTTTCTAGAGTGTCGCGCAACAAGGCGAAAAAGGACGCTGCCCAACGCAAAGGTGGCGTCGATGCGTGGGCCAACAAACCGCAGCTTAACGAAACGCTAGATCGTCAAGGTACCATCGCTTTAATACCAGTGGCTAAAAAATATGAAGAGCAAAAAGATAAGAAGAACAAAGACAAACCGCGAGAAGACCATCTCCAAACAAACTAAACACGAGCAAAACACTCTGAAAAAAGCCAGTTAAATGGCTATGAATACGGCGAACGGTCGAAAAAACCCGATAAGCGGTCATGCCCTCACTTTTGCAGGAATCGTGAAGAGAAGGTGACGGAAATCAGGTAAAGTGGGTTATCAAGCCTTATGGTAGTAACCAGTTAATTCAAGCAGGAAACGGAGGAGGGGCAATGGTCGGTTGCATTCTCACGGGTCACGGCATCTTTGCGGAGGGCGTTGGCGCTGCTCTGGAGATGGTCGGTGGACCCCAGCAGGACTTCGCCGTGGTCACCTTCCTCGAGGACGAGGCCGGCGAGTATCCCGCCAAGATCTCCGGCGCCATCGCCGAGATGGCCGAGAAGTGCGGCGAGGTCGTCGTCTTCTGCGACCTCATGGGCGGCACGCCGTTCAACCAGTCCATGATGGCCGGCGCCACTATCCCCGGCGTCCGCGTGGTCACGGGCGTCAACCTGCCGATGCTGCTCGAGTGCATGTCCATGCGCACCGACTCCACCACCGCAGAGGAGCTCTGCCAGACCGCCGTCGAGATCGGCCAGATGGGCATTGCGGCTCCCGTGCTGGAGACGTCTGCCGCGGACGAGCCCGAGGACGGTGACGGTATCTAATGCCGGAGAGCTTTCTCGACAACGTCCTGGCGTCCTCTGTCGTCCTTCTCGCGTTTCTCGTCCTGATGGGGGTCGTCTTCACCATCTGGTCGTACATGAAGATGCGCAAGAAGCGCCAGTACTTCGAGAAGGTGCACAAGGAGCTCGCGCCCGGCCAGGAGGTCATGTTCGGCGGCGGCATCTTTGGCATCGTCAAGGAGGTCAACGGCGATCGTGTGGCGGTCAAGGTCCGCTCCGGCGCCATGCTTGACGTCTCGCGCTACGCAATTCAGCAGATCGATTAGGCGAACAGCCCTTTTCAAGGAAGTCCCAAGGCGCGTGCCTTGCGATTGCGTTTTTCGACTCGGCTAGAGAAAGGAAGAGAGATGGCAGAGCCCAACATTCTCCTCACCCGCATCGACAACCGCCTCATCCACGGCCAGGTTGCCACCCAGTGGAACTCCACCATCGGTGCCAACCTCATCCTCGTCGCCAACGACGAGGTGTCCACCAACACCATGCGTCAGAACCTCATGAAGATGGCCGCCCCCACCGGCGTCGCCACCAGGTTCTTCTCGCTCCAGCACACGATCGAGATCATCGGCAAGGCCTCGCCCAAGCAGAAGATCTTCATCATCTGTGAGAACCCTGAGGATGTGCTCGCGCTCGTCAAGGGCGGCGTGCCCATCAAGAAGGTGAACATTGGCAACATGCACATGGCGGAGGGCAAGCGTCAGGTCGCCACTTCGGTCGCGGTGAGCGACGAGGATGTCGCTGCCTTCAAGGAGCTGCAGGAGAGGGGGGTCGAGCTGGAGATCAGGCGTGTCCCGAGCACGCCGGTCGAGGACGTCAACAAGCTTTTCTCGTAAGCGACCACAGGGTTCTTGGTGCGCGGTCGCCTGCCGCGCACGAAACGTAACGTCTTACCTAAGACACACTGAAAGGAGGGACACAGATGGAGGTTTCAATCGTCCAGATTGCTCTCATCTTCATCGTCACGTTTATCGCGGCCATCGACTAGTTCGACTTGCTCGAGTCGCTGTACCAGCCGATCGTGACGGGTCCCATCGTGGGCGCCATTCTTGGCAACGTCGAGCTCGGCCTCGTCGTCGGCGGCACCTATCAGCTCATGACCATCGGCAACATGCCGATCGGTGGCGCTCAGCCGCCCAACGCGGTCATCGGCGGCATCATGGCCGCGATCTTCGCGTGCACGCTCGAGAACGTCGACCCCAACGCCGCCGTCGCTCTCGCCATCCCGTTCGCGCTCCTCGGCCAGTACGGTGTGACCCTGTTCTTCACGCTCCGTGCTCCTCTCCTCGAGTTCTTCCGTGGCTGCGCGGTCAACGCTGACACCAAGGGCATCACGAAGTGGACGGTCGTCTCCGAGGTCATCCTCGGCCTGATCTTCGCCTTCATCGTCACCCTGTTCTTCATCGGCGGCCAGACCTTCGGCCAGACCATCGTCGACGCCATCCCCGAGTGGCTCAACGTCGGCCTGTCCCAGGCGGGCAACATGATGAAGTTCGTCGGCTTCGCCATCCTGCTCAAGATCATGATGAGCCGCGACATGTGGGGCTTCTTCTTCATGGGCTTCGGCTTCGCCCTCATCGCGACCAACATCGAGGCCATCGCTGGCCCTGCCCTGCTCATCCTTACCCTCATCGGCTTCGGCTTCGCCTTCTGGGACTTCCAGCAGCAGACCGAGCTGAAGGGCGCTGTCTCTGATGGAGGTGACTTCACCGATGGCATCTAAGACTGAGTTCGAGGTTCCCGCCCAGTATGAGGACCTCACCCCGGCTCCTAACGTTGACCAGAAGACGCTGAACCGCATGGCTCTGCGCTCCTACTGGCTCCAGTCCTCGTTCAACTACGAGACCATGCAGTCCGGCGGCTGGCTCTTCGCCATGATCCCCGGTCTCGAGAAGGTCCACACCAACAAGAACGACCTCGCTGCGTCGATGTACCACAACCTGGACTTCATCAACACGCACCCGTTCCTGGTGACCTTCGTCATGGGCATTGTTCTCTCCCTCGAGCAGAACAAGGTTGACACCCAGACGATCCGCGCCGTCCGCATCTCCGCTGCCTCCCCGCTCGGCGGCATCGGCGACGCCCTGTTCTGGCTGACGCTCGTGCCGATCACGGCCGGCATCACCTCGAACATGGCCATCGACGGCTCCATCGCCGCTCCGATCATCTTCCTGGTGATCTTCAACATCGCCCAGGCTGCGTGCCGCTTCGGCCTCATGAACTGGTCCTACAGGGTCGGTACGAGCGCCATTGACGCCCTCACCGCCAACATGCAGGCCTTCACGCGTGCCGCCTCCATCCTCGGCGTGTTCGTCGTCGGCGCTCTGACCGTCACCATGGGTGCCACCCAGATCAACCTCACGATCCCCAACGGCACCACCCGTGGCCTCACTGCCACCACCATCGTGGTCTCCAACGAGGACGCCGCCAACTTCACCGACATGGAGGGTCTCGACACCGAGACCGCCGAGGCTGGCACCATGGGCGTCGTCGACCCCGACGGCAACCCGCTCACCGCTGCCGACGCTGACGGCAACGCGGTCGAGACCGGCGTCGTCGACCTCGGCAACGGCATGAGCCAGGTCACCTATGGCACCGTCACCGAGTCCCCGGTCGAGTACTCCGTGGCCTCCACCCTCGACTCCGTGATGCCCAAGCTCGTTCCGCTGGCCCTCGTGCTTCTGCTCTACTTCCTGTTCGCGAAGCACAACTTCACCCCGATCAAGGGCATTGTCCTGCTCTTCCTCATCGGTGTTCTGGGCTCCGGCTGCGGCATCTGGCCGAGCATCTGGTAACGAGCAAAACGCTCATGGGGGAGGCGCGCGGGCTTTCCGCGCGCCTCCCTTCTCTCCAAACCGTCGGGTATGTTTGGACTGCGCGGGGCAGATGCCCCAACGGATCGTCCGTCTCGCGCTCTGGGCATATCGGCGACGAGCGAAGGGAGGGCACATGGCAACCGTCACGAGAAAACAGCCGCTCTACGACCAGCTCGTCGACCTTCTCCGCGAGAAGATCGAGAACGACATGGAATCGGGCGACCTGCTGCCCTCCGAGCGAGACCTCTCGGAGCGCTACGGCCTCTCGCGTACCACGGTTCGTCTCGCCCTCAAGGAGCTCGAGACGATGGGCCTGATCACCCGTCGGCACGGCAAGGGGACCTTCGTCTCCGACTCCGCGCGCGAGGCGACCAACCTGATGGGCGCCTACAGCTTCACCGAGCAGATGCGCAGCCTCGGCCGGGTGCCCAAGACCGTCATCCTCGACTTCAAGGCGCTCGAGGCGACCAAGACCGTCGCGGAGCACCTGCGTCTGCACCTGGGAGAGACCGTCTTCCGCATGCGACGTCTGCGCCTTGCCGACGATGTGCCCATGATGGTCGAGCAGACCTATCTTCCTGCTAGCGAGTTTGCCGGGCTCACCAAGGCGATCGTGGCGAGCAAGCCCCTCTATGACGTCATGGAGCAGGACTACCACGAGAAGATCAAGCTCGCGGAGGAGGAGTTCTATGCGAGCATCGCGCGCGGCTCCGACGCCACAGAGCTCGGCATCGCCGAGGGCGCGCCGGTCCTCGAGCTCGTGCGCACCACCTACAACGTCAAGAACATGGTCGTCGAGTACACGCACAGCGTGGCTCGCGCCGACCAGTTCAAATACAAGGTCACTCACGTCAGAAGTTAGGCACCAACGCCTAGGGAAGGGAGCAAGTATGTTCGAGAAGGACGTGGAGACCCTCACCTCGATGGGGGCGCAGATCACCACCGCGGAGATTAAGCAGCAGCCCGAGCTGTGGAGGGACACGCTCGAGATCTACAAGGCAAACCTCGATTCCATCACCGCGTTTCTCGGTGATGCCCGTGCCATGGGCGAGGGTCGCCTCTCCGTCGTCTTCACCGGCGCCGGCACCTCTGACTATGTGGGCGATACCGTCGCTCCGTACCTGCGCCATGCCGGCGACGTCTCCCTCTACGACTTCAAGCCGATCGCCACGACGGACATCGTCTCCGCGCCGCGCGACTTCCTGAACCCGGACGAGCCCACGCTGCTCGTCTCCTTCGCGCGCTCCGGCAACAGCCCCGAGTCCCTGGCCGCCGTCGAGATTGCCGGCAAGTTCGTGAAGAACGTCCGCTTCCTCAACATTACCTGCGCCCCCGAGGGCAAGCTCGCCGTGGAGTCCGCGGACGACCCGCGCGCGCTCACGCTGCTCATCCCGCGTGCAAACGACAAGGGCTTTGCCATGACCGGCTCCTACAGCTGCATGACGCTGCTCTCCACCCTCATCTTCGACACCGCCTCCCTTGACGAGAAGGCGGCCTGGGTCGAGCAGATCGCCAAGATGGGCGAGGAGGTCGTCGCGCGCGAGGACGAGGTTGCTGCCTTCCTGGCCGGCGACTTCAACCGCGTGACCTACCTCGGCTCCGGCTCCTTCGTCGGCCTTGCCCAGGAGAGCCAGCTCAAGATCCTCGAGCTCGCCCACGGCCTCGTCGCCACCTCCTGGGACAGCTCCATGGGCTACCGCCACGGGCCCAAGTCCTTCGTTGACGACAAGACCCTGGTCTTCGTCTTCATGAACAACGACGAGTACACCCGCCAGTACGACCTCGACATCCTGAACGAGATCGGCGGCGACAAGATCGCGCAGAAGACCATCGCTGTCCAGCAGGACTGCGGCCCGGTCTTCGAGGGCGAGTCCTTCACCTTCGCCGGCTACGACGCGCTGCCCGAGGGTTACCTCGCGCTTCCGTTCATCATGGTCGCGCAGACGGTCTCCCTGCTCAACTCCGTGCGCGTGGGCAACACGCCCGACACGCCGAGCCCCACCGGCACCGTCAACCGCGTGGTCAAGGGCGTCACCATCCACCCGTTCGAGGGCTAGTCGGAAACCGTCATTGATGGCCCGGGGGCGAGTGCCCCCCGGCCGTTTCCCAAGGGGGAATCGCAATGAGCACGTTTGCCATCAAGGCCGATTGCTTTGTCTTGCCCGGTGCCACCATGCAGGGCGGCTACCTCGCCATCGCGGACGGGAAGTTCGTCGGCTGGTCCGCCGAGGCCCCTGACTGCGAGATCCACGACCTCACGGGCTGCATCGTCGGTCCGGGCCTGGTCGACACTCACATCCACGGCTTCTTCAACCACGCCACGACCGACCGCGACCCCGAGGGCATCAACGCCTCCAGTGTGGAGCTCGCGCGTCGCGGCACCACCTGCTGGCTGCCCACCACCTTCACCGAGTCGGTCGACCAGATCGCCGACTCCTGCGCGGCCATCGCCGCTGCGGACGAGGGCCGCGACGAGTCCTTCGCGGGCGCGCGCATCGGCGGCATCTACCTCGAGGGCCCGTTCTTCACCGAGGCCCACGTGGGCGCCCAGAACCCGGTCTATCTGATCGACCCGAGCGTCGAGGTCTTTGACGGCTGGCAGGAGAAGGCCGGCGGCCGCATCGTCAAGAGCGCGCTCGCCGCCGAGAAGGACGGTGCGTGCGAATACTGCGCCGCCCTCGACGAGCGTGACGTCGTGACCTGCATCGGCCACTCCGACGCCCATTACGACGAGGCCCTCGCCGCCGTGAACGCCGGTGCGAGCTGCTTCGTGCACACCTACAACGGCCAGCGCGGCCTGCACCACCGTGACCCGGGCGTCGTGGGCGCGGCGATGACGACCAACGGGACCTATGCGGAGATCATCTGCGACGGCCGTCACGTCGTCCCCGCCGCCGTCAAGGCACTCGTCGAGGCCAAGGGCTGGGACCACACGGTCCTCATCACCGACTGCCTCGGCTGCGGCGGCATGCCCGAGGGCGACTACATGTCCGGCGGCCTGCCCGTCGTCATGAAGGACGGCCTGTGCTACCTGCGTCTCGAGGACGGCTCGACCGGCTCGATCGCGGGTTCCGTGCTCACGCTCGCCGAGGGCGTCAAGAACATGGTCGACTGGCAGATCGTGACCGCCGAGCAGGCCATCCGCATGGCCACCGAGGTCGCGGCCCGCTCTGCGCACATCGAGGAGCGCTTTGGCTTCATCAAGCCCGGCCGCGACGCCGACCTCACGGTCTTCAATGCAGACATGACGCTCGCCGCCACCTACGTGGGCGGAACCCTCGTCAAGTAGGGTCGCACGCACCTTAGGGTTTCGTCACGTTTCGTAAAGAGCGCCTGAACGAGCTCCCCTCCCGGTATGATGGCACCATCGACCGGAAGGGGTTTCTCATGCGGAGACGACGGACCGCACGACGCGGCCGCGGGCGCCGGGCACTTCTCGCCCTGCTCGTGACAATCGCGCTCGCAGACAGCGCCACGCTCGCCGGCGCCGCGGTCCTGCATGCGCGCCGCCTCGAGCGCGTGAGCGGCACCAATGCCGTTACGGCGCCCGACGTCACCGCCGAGCATCGCGAGGGTCCCTTCTCCACGACAATCGACTACGCGGCGCTCTTCTCGGCCGAGGGTCACCAGGTCTCCTCCGAGGTCGCCTGGGACGACGACTGGTTCTTCCAGGACCCCACTGCCTACAACCACGACCTCGCGCACACCTGCGCCGTCCTCTCTGCCGTGGCCAACGCCGAGAGCGCCTACTACCAGCAGGGCTCCACCTCTCCCGCCTACGCCGAGCACTCCTTTGCTGACCTGGGCTTCGAGGAGGTCTCGACGACGTCCTACCGCTACCGCAGCGAGGTGCTCGACGAGGTGCTCAGCGTGCTCGACGGTACCGACGTGGTGGCCTACACGCTGGCGACCAAGCACGTGCGCTCGTCCGAGACCGGGAAGGAGAAGCTGCTCACCGTCGTGGTCGTACGCGGCTCGTACGGATCCGAGTGGCTCTCCAACGCCAAGATCGAGGACGCCTCCGACAAGGGGGGCGATGGCGACCACCTGGGCTTCACGCTTGCCGCGGAGGAGATCGTGGCGGACCTCGAGGAGCGGGCGAGGACGGAGGAGCCCGGCGTGGAGCGGACCTACCTCTTCTGCGGGCACAGCCGCGGGGCCGCGGTGGCGACGCTGCTCGCGAGCTACGCGGACGGGGCGACGCATGGTGCCGACGCCATCGCCTCGGCGGAGTCCGTGCGCGCCTATGGCTTTGCGACGCCCAACTGCACCTCTGCGGCGGATGCGCGCGACGCCCGCTACGACAACATCTTCAACCTTCTCAACCCCTCCGACGTAGTGACGATGCTGCCGCCCGCGACCTGGGGCTACCAGCGCTACGGTCGTGACGTGCGGCTTCCGCAGACGGGGTCGGACGCGCTGACGGAGGCCATGCGCGCGTCCTACGAGGCGTCGATGGGCGTTCCCTGTCCCATCACGGAGGCCGACCGCGTCATGGCCACGGGCCTCGTCGCCGACGTGACCGCACGGGTCTCGAGCCTTGACGAGCTTTTCTCGCCCGCAGGCCTTGCGGCGCTTGCCCAGGCGTGTCTCGGCGTGGACGCGGGGCAGCTGCTCGCGAGCCACTACCCCAACACCTACATCGCCTGGCTCGACGCGACCGCGGCTGAGGACCTTACGTTCTCGTAGCCGCTGAGCGACGCTCGCTCGTTGGCGCAGAAGTACCAGATTTGCCCCCTTCTGGCCCGAAATATGGTCTCCCAAGGCCAACGAGCGCGGCGGGGGCGGTCCTAGTCCAGCCCGTAGGCCTCCACGGGCACGAGCTCGATTGCCGGCGGCTCCGGAACAATGATGTCGCCCGATGCCGGCGTCTCGATCAGCGGATCGCGCTCCTTGGGAACGCCGTAGTAGCGCAGCAGCCAGTCAAAGTACTCCGTGTCTGCTACGTCAGCGGGCGAGAAGCGCAGGACGCTCGCGTGCGAAACCGTGAGGCCCGACTCTCGCCTGCGCTCGCCCTTCATCGCGTGCAGCGAGCTTCCGCCGTTCATGTTGGGGTTCAGGTACTTCTCGTCGCCGTCGTGTTCTCCGTAGATCTCCGTGCCGTCCGGCAGGCGCCAGCGAAAGTCCACGCGGTAGAGGACGCTGCCAGAGAACGGGCTTGGTACCTCCACCTGCAGATCCGGTATGGCAAAGCCAAGCTCCCACATGGCGGCGCGCGCGATGGACTCGCCGCCGTTCTCGCTGCGCGCGTCGGCGTGCGCAGCGGTCATGCGTGCCTGGGCGATGCCGTGGTAGCCCCCGCGCATCCGGTCGACGTATTCGACGAGCTCTTCCTGGGAGATTTCGCCTACGCGCAGCGCCGAGTCTGCTACGGCGAGTCCCTCCCGAAAGTCCAGCCAGCGCATGCAGTCAAATGCCGTTCGCAGCAGAGGGGTCACGGGGATTCCGCTCGCCTCGGCGGTCTCCTCGTCCGGGATGGAGTGACGGAGATAGGGTTCGCCCGACCCGACTCCAGAGCCGGGCGGTACGGCAAGGTGGATCGTGTTCAGGAGCCCATGGGAGACCGAAAGCCCCTGCAGGACGGCTGCGGAGGGCCCACAGAAGCGCCAGGTAGGGTGGAGCTCGTGCAGCGCTCCAAGAACGTAGAGCGCCCGCTGGGTGGGGGTGAGTCCGTGGAGCCAGTGCTGCTTTCGTGCGTACAGCCCCGGAAGGGGAGAGACGAGCGCCCCCGCGCGTACGCGCCGATCGAGCGCCCGGCGGAGGTTCTTGTCGGCCGTGGTCAGACAGACAGTGCGAAGCTCCGCGTCGTTGAGCAGCTGGCCTATGGCTTCGTCGACGCGTGTGTACATCGCCCCTCCAATCAGGTAGTCCGCGCATTGTGCCACGGGTGCCGCTGGCGGCGCCTTGGGGGCGCGTAAGAACTGATTGGCGCGAAAGTCCCAGATTCGAGTCGTGATGGGCTCGCGTTTGGCAATTCGAGCCCACTGAGCCCGGGGTCTGTGAAGTTTGCTGAAAGACTTGTGGGAGGGAGCGTGACGCCTGGTGTCAGCGGGCGAGAAGAACGTCAGCTCGAGCGCCTTCACGGCAATTGGCAGGCGGCGCGATTCCTCGGCGAACGGCGCGCGTCCGCTGTGCTACCATGTCCGGCAGGCGATGACGGAGAGGTCTGGGCGTCGCGTTGCCAGCGGACAAGAGATGGGGGTCACCGGCTGAGAGCCCCCTCCAAGGCAGAGGCCCGGAGTTCACTCCACCAGCCGCGACCTGAACATGATACGAAGGGACTGTCCCTTTGTCTCATCAGTAGGGAAGCCGGGGGCCCCACGGCACGGGGCGAGAAGAGCGGGCGCTCGGGGGAGACAACCCGTCACGCCAACCGAGGTGGTACCGCGGATCATTCCGTCCTTGGGCAGCAGCACGGCTGTCGGAGGGCGGTTTTTTTAGTAGAGAAGGGATTGTGCGATGTCGATGTCCGACGACCTCAAGGCGATCGAGGCTCAGTTCCAGCAGGGTCTGGCCGCCGCCGAGACCATGGAGGCCCTGGAGACGCTGCGCGTGAGCTTCCTGGGCAAGAAGGGCCAGCTCACGGCCATCATGCGCTCGATGGGCCAGGTGCCGCCCGAGGAGCGCCCGGCCATGGGCCAGCTCGCCAACACTGTCCGCGCCACCGTGGACGCTGCGCTCAAGGCGCGCAAGGAGGAGCTCTCCGCGGCGCTCCTGGAGCAGAAGATGGCCGCCGACGCCGTTGACGTCACGCTGCCGGGACGTCGCCTGAGCTCCGGCACCCAGCACCTCATCAACCAGATCCGCGAGGAGATCGAGGACATCTTCTGCGGACTGGGCTACACCGTCGAGGACGGTCCCTACGTCGAGAGCACCTGGTACAACTTCACTGCGCTCAACGCGCCTGAGGACCACCCCAGCCGCTCGGCCAAGGACACCTTCTACGTGGTGGACAACGCACCGGGCACGATGCTCCACGCCGAGGAGACCAACGTCCAGGGCGAGTCCGACATCCTCCTGCGCACCCAGACCTCCGGCGTCCAGGTGCACGTCATGGAGAACAAGAAGCCGCCGATCTACATGATCTGCCCGGGCACGGTCTTCCGCCCGGATACGGCAGACGCCAACCACCTGCCGCAGTTCACGCAGGTCGAGGGTCTCGTCGTGGACGAGGGCATCACCTTTGGCGACCTCAAGGGCACGCTCGACTACTTCACGCGCGAGATCTTTGGCAAGGACCGCGCCACGCGCTACCGCCCGCACTTCTTCCCGTTCACCGAGCCCAGCTGCGAGGTCGACGTCTCCTGCGGCGTCTGCGGCGGCAAGGGCTGCCGCTTCTGCAAGAACACCGGCTGGCTGGAGATCCTGGGCGCCGGCATGGTGGACCCCAACGTCTTCGAGTTCTGTGGCATCGATTCCGAGAGGTACACCGGTTTCGCCTTTGGCATTGGCGTCGAGCGCGTGGCGGCCCTTCGCTACGACCTGCCCGACCTGCGCATGCTCATGACCGGCGACATGCGCTTCCTGAGGCAGTTCTAGGGTTCGCCCCAACCGTCTGATTTGATCGCGCGAGAAGGAGAAGAACATGCGCGTCTCATATGAGTGGCTCAAGAGCATGGTCGACGTGCCGGCGGACCCCGCCGAGCTCGTGGCCGAGTTCACCCGTACCGGCACCGAGGTCGAGGCCGTCGAGAAGGTCGGCGCCAACCTCGAGCACGTGGTCACGGCCCAGGTCGTGAGCAAGAAGCCCCACCCCGACTCCGACCACATGTGGCTCTGCCAGGTCTCTGTGGGCGACAAGAACGTGGATGCTGACGGCAACCCCGTGCCCCTGCAGATCGTCTGCGGCGCCCAGAACTTCAACGAGGGCGACCACATCGTGACCGCCATGATCGGCGCGGTGCTGCCCGGTGACTTCAAGATCAAGAAGAGCAAGCTGCGCGGCGTGGAGTCCTGCGGCATGAACTGCTCGGCCCGCGAGCTGGGCCTGGGCGCGGACCACGAGGGCATCATGATCCTGCCCGAGGACGCGCCGGTGGGCATGGACTTCACCGACTACCTCGGCATGTCCGACACCGTGATCGACTGTGAGATCACGCCCAACCGTCCCGACTGCCTCTCCATGACCGGCATGGCAGTGGAGGTCGCGGCCATCCTCGACGAGGACACCCACATCGAGCTGCCCGTCGTGAAGGCCGAGCAGGGCCCGAACGCCGCCGATCTCGTCGACGTGACGATCGACGACCCCGAGCTCTGCCCGCGCTACACCGCGCGCGTGGTGCGCAACGTGAAGATCGGCCCGTCGCCCGACTGGCTCGCCCAGCGCGTGGCCGCCGCGGGCGGACGCTCGATCAACAACGTCGTGGACGTGACCAACTACGTGATGTACCTCACGGGCCAGCCGCTCCACGCCTTCGACCTGGGCAAGCTCACCGAGCGTGACGGACGCCGCCACATCGTGGTGCGCGCCGCGCACGACGGCGAGAGGCTCGTGACGCTCGACGGCCAGGAGCGCGAGCTCACGCACGACATGTGCCTCATCACCGACGACGGCCACACCCCGATCGCCCTCGCCGGCGTCATGGGCGGCCTCGACTCCGAGATCACGGAGGAGACCGTCGACGTCCTTCTCGAGAGCGCGAACTTCTCGTCCGGCCACACCTCCCGCACCAGCCGCAACCTCGACCTCATGAGCGAGGCCTCCATCCGCTACGAGCGCAAGGTCGATGGCTCCAACTGCGCCAACGTCGCCGAGATCGCGGCGGCGCTCTTCGAGGAGTGCTGCGGCGCCGAGGTCTGCCCGGGCATCGTTGACGTCTACCCGGGTGAGGCGGATGACGCGCCCGCCCAGATCACGCTGCGCCCGAGCCGCGCGCGCCTCATCGGCGGCGCGGACATCCCCGAGGAGTTCATGGCCGGCCGCCTGCGCCGCCTGGGCTGTGCGGTGGAGAAGGCAGGCGATGACGTCCTGGCCGTGACCGCTCCCACCAACCGTCCCGACCTCACCCGCGAGGTCGATCTCATCGAGGAGGTCGTGCGCCTCTGGGGCGAGGGCGACATCGAGGCCACTCTGCCCGCCGCGAAGAACCACGCCGGTGGCCTCACCGTGGAGCAGCGTCGCGTCCGCAAGATCGGCGCCGTGCTGCGCGCCTGCGGCCTCTCCGAGACCTCCACGTACAACTTCGCCGCGCCGGACGACCTTGCCCGTCTGGGCATCCCTGACGTGGGCCGCGGCGTGCCCGTGAAGATCATCCGTCCGCTCGTGGCCGAGCAGTCCGAGATGCGCCGCTCCATGCTGCCGGGACTCCTGCGCTCCGTGGCGTACAACCTCGACCACGGCGTGGCAAACGTTGCGCTCTACGAGGTCGGCCGCGTCTTCTTTGGCCACGAGAGCAAGAGCCTCCCCGACGAGCCCAGCTACGTCTGCGGCGTCCTGTGCGGCAAGCGTGCCGACGACGCCTGGAACCAGCGCTTCGACGAGTACGACTTCTTCGACGCCAAGGGTGTGGTGGAGGAGCTGCTCGACGCCCTGCGCGTGACCAAGGTCCGCTTCAAGGCGGCCGACCCCGAGCAGTACCCGTGGCTCCAGCCGGGACGCGCCGCCGAGGTCCTGGCTCGCGGCGAGGTCATCGGCTGGGTGGGCAACGTCCACCCGCGCGGCCTGCGCGCGACGGGCGTGGACGCACCGGTGGTGGCCTTCGAGCTCTCCCAGGCAGCGCTGCTGCGCCTGGCCGCCGACCAGCTGCCCTACGAGGACGTGCCCACGCTTCCCGGCGTGGACGTTGACCTGGCCATCGTCGTGGACGAGTCCGTGACTTGCGAGACCCTCATGCAGCGCATCGCCTCTGCGGGCGGCAAGCTCCTCGCCGACGTCCGCCTCTTCGACGTCTACCGTGACGATGAGCGCGTGGGCAAGGGCAAGAAGTCCATGGCCTTCTCGCTCACCTACCGTGCGGCGGACCGCACCCTCACCTCCGACGAGGTCGAGAAGGCGCACGCCAAGCTCGTGACCAAGGTCTGCAAGGCTACCGGCGGCGAGGTCCGCAGCTAGCTGCCTCTGTACCACCGGAGACAGAATCGGCCGTCGCTCGCAACGTTCGCGGGCGGCGGCCGACGTTTTTCTCGCCAGAGGCTCTTTGTGTCAGGTGGTCGGGTTATGCTTGTCGTCGAGGACGGGAGGTGCCCATGTTCTGTTTCAAGTGCGGCGAGAAGAACCCGGATGACGCCAAGTTCTGCGCGAAGTGCGGCGCGCCGATCGCGGTGCGCGTTGCGAGGCCGGGGGTCGGCGCCCCTGCTCCTGCCCGTAGGCGTTCGCGCGCGGCGCTGGTCGTGGCTGCTGTCGCTGCCGTGCTGATCGTCGGCGCGGCGGCGCTTGGCGTCTGGCTGGCGTTCTTCTCGTCCTGGACCATAGACGAGCGGGCCTTCCCGGATTCCGGCCTGCGCGCTGCAGTGGCGGCCACCGCCGACACCAACCACGACGGACAGCTCTCGCGCGACGAGGGAAGGGCCGTGACCTCGCTCTCCGTTGAGGGGGCAACCTCACTCGAGGGGCTCGGCGGCTACTTCCCCAACCTCGACGCTCTTGCCCTGCACGGCGGCACGCTCACCTCCCTCAAGGTCAACGACCTGCCCAACCTCGTCTCGCTCTATGCGGAGTCCGAGCCGCTGCAGGCGCTCAACGTCTCAGAGAACCCAAAGCTCAAGGAGCTGCATGTGTCCGACGCCACGCAGGTGACGGGACTTGAGTCCACGACGCTCCACGAGAGCTGGGTCGTCACGAGCGTCGAGGAGAGCTACGGCATGGGCTACACGGTCACCTATGCCGTGGAGCGTGACGACCAGGATCGCGTGACGAGGCGCAGCGTGACGGACGGCGAGGAGGAGTCCTGGTGGAGGTACGACTATGACGACCGGGGACGCCTTTCGAGTGAGACCGAGTGCATGGCGTACAACGACGCCGAAGAGGTCGTGACCACCTACGGGTACGACGATGCCGGGAACCTCACGTCGGTGGAGAGCCACGGCGGCGTGATTGGCTACTACTACACCTACGACGCCGAGGGCAGGCTCTCCACGATGAGCATGGGAGGCGTCAACGACCCTACGAGCCTCACCAGCTACGCCTACGACGATGCGGGCCGTCTCACGAGCCGCACCTACGTCTACAAGAACACCCGGGGCGTCGTCGACACCTTCGCCTACGACGGGAGCGGCAACCTGATCGCCAAGAGCCAGACCGACGAGACGCTGGGCAAGGTCACCGAGGGCGTCGTCTTCGAGCGCAATGCGCAGGGCAACGTGGTACGGGTTGCCTACGACCCGATTCCGAGCTACTTCGACGACAACTGGTCAGCGGTGGAGTACGGCTACGACGACCAGGGTCGCGTGGTCTCGGCTACGGCCGAGCTCAATGGGAGTACGTACGTCGCGACCGTCTCCTATGACGGCAGAGGCAACGTCACGCAGGTTGAGGATGGGGTCCTCGGTGGGCGCACGACCACGTTCACGCCCACCTACACGCGTCTCTTTGTCGCCGAAGGAGACCACGAGCCTGACATCGGGATAACCGTCGGTGTGGAGTACGTGCCGCTGGTCGGCGCCCAGCGCACCTCGCTGGTCAACGTGTGGGCCACGCCGCGTGCGATACCCGATCCCGACCCCGCCGCACAGCCGGGGGAGTCGATGGTCATTCTCGTGTAGGGGACGTGATGGGAAGACGTGCGCTGATGCTCGTCCTTTTCGCCGTGGCGCTCGCGGGCTGCTCTGCGGGTCCGGTCGAGAAGAACGATGCCGTGGAACAGGCCCGCTCGGAGACCGTGGTCGAGGAGGCGCCGGCTCCCGAGCCGCCCGCCGAGGCCGAGGCCCCTGAGGAGCCAGAGGAGCCGGGGGCGGACGAGCTTCTCGCTCGACTGGACCTCGTGGAGGACTACCGGGCTGAGTTCGATCACGGACCCAAGGGCGCCGAGCACCAGCGCTACATCGTCCTGCACGACACCGAGGGTGAGGGTGACCCCGAGAACGTGGTCTCGTGGTGGGCGAGCAGCGGCAACCTGGTGGCGGCGCACTTTGTGGTTGGCAAGGACGGCCATATCGTGCAGTGTGTTCCGCTCGACCGCATCGCGCATCACGCGGGCTATGGGGATACGGGGCACAACGGGCTCTTTGGCATCGAGGAGGACGGGCGCGACGACATGGCAGGCTCCGTGCCGATCGGCTCGAGCTATGCGGACTACGGCATGAACGCCTGGTCGGTTGGCATTGAGCTGGTGCACGTGGGCGGCTCGGGCGACTACCCGCCCGAGCAGCTCGAGGCGCTTGACGGCCTCATTGCCTACATCGACGCGTATTATGGCTTTGAGAGTGAGATTACCGACCACAAGGCGTGGCGGACGGGCAACTCCGACACCTCGCCGGAGTTTGCCGGTTATCTGGCCAACTACCAGGACCACCGCACGCATGAATGAGGGGGCGTCATGTTCTGCACCAACTGCGGCGCACAGATTTCAGATGACGTGAAGTTCTGCACCAACTGCGGGACTCCGGTCGCGGCAGGCACGAGCGCGGATTCGGGCACCGGAGGCCAGGCGTCGTCCGACAGGACCGTGATGATGCCGAGTGCTGCACAGCCCGCTCCCGGAGGCGCGGTTGCCCCGGCGGCGCCGGGCGGATATGCGTACAGCGCCCGTACGGGAAGCCCCCATGGGAGCCACGGTCTGGCTGTGGTTGCCGTCATCATGTCGATTCTGGCCGTCGTTGCGGTGGGCGCCCTCGTCTTCGTGATGGTCGACCCCCTTGGGCTGAGGCAGTCTAACGGAGAGCAGGAGGCGGTGGAGGTCGAGCAGCCGGCTGCCGAGGAGTCAACGGATGACCCGGAGACGGTCGACGTGAACATCACCTACGAGACCACGCCCGTGCCGAGCCCCGCCCCCGAGGCCAAGCCCGAGCCGAGTTCGCCCGACTACGTCCTTCCTGACAGCTCGTCGCGCCTCTACAGTGTCGACGAGCTCTCCGGACTCTCCAACTGGGAGCTCTACCTCGCTCGCAACGAGATCTACGCGCGGCACGGCCGCATGTTCCAGAAGGAGGACCTGCAGAGCTACTTCAACGGACAGTCGTGGTACACGCCGCGCTACGCGCCCGAGGAGTTCGATTCGCTTGGCCTCCTGAGTGACGTCGAGCAGCAGAACGCCGCCACGATGCTCGGGCTGGAGCAGAGCCGCGGGTCCGAGTACCTCTGACGCGCGTGCTAGTATGTGACCATGCCGAGCTGGAACATCCATACCGCACACGTCGAGCGGCTCCTTCGCGAAGAGGGGGCCGCGTCTCTGGGAGTTCGTGACGAGAACGCGTTTCTTCTCGGCAATCTTGTACCGGACATCTACGTGGGTTACATGGTCCCGGACACGACGCTGCGCATCGACTACAAGCTCACACACCTCACCACGCGCGAGCACATCCCGCTGCCGCGCTACGACGAGTTCTGGGAGTTCTACATCGCCGGCCATGAGGAGGTCTCCGACCTGACGCTCGGTGCGTGGTCACACCTGGTGGCAGACCACGTCTACAACGCGCATACCCGCGCTTACCTGGCGAGTGTCGGGGTCGAGCCGGGTGAGCGGGCGCGCATCGGCAAGCAGGGGGACTTCGCGCTCTTTGGGCGTACGCTGGACATCTCGATGGTGCCGCATGTCGACCGGGCGCTTCTCGCCCAGTGCTCGGCGTTCCCGCCGTACTCCATCCTGGAGCGTGATGTGTGCGGCGCCGTGGAGTCCGCACGGCGAATCGTCGAGCGCAACCGCGCGGAGCACCTGAGTGAGACGCCCGACTACCAGCTGCTCACGGCGGATTTCTTTGCCGTGGCCCGCGAGGAGGCACATGCCACGATCGTGGCGGGGCTGCGCTCGCGCCTCTGAGCCCTTTGTACGCTGCCCGGAACCCAAACCGCTTTCCGGTTTGGGTTCGCGTTGTGTTCTCGTGTACGTTCCGGGCGCGCATAACCGCAGGATTTCGTTGCTGAGCTACCTCGTTTTCTCGGATAGTGAACCCAAACCGTTGGGAGGGGACGGCCCTGTCTTTGGGTTTGGGTTCGGTAGAATGGGGATGCTGTCGACCGGAAGGAACCCCCATGAGCTGGTACGAGCCGTCTTTTGTCTATCAGATCTACCCGTTGGGTCTCTGCGGTGCCCCGTACGAGAATGACGGCGAGCTTGAGCACCGGCTGCTCAAGCTCGTGGACGACGGCTGGATCGACCACATGGCAAAGCTCGGTGCCACGTGCCTCCTGCTCAACCCGGTTTTTGAGTCCGACGCGCACGGCTATGACACGCGCGACTACACCAAGGTCGACTGCCGTCTCGGCACGAACGAGGATCTGCGTACCGTTGTGGACGCCTGCCATGCCGCCGGCATCAAGATCCTTCTCGACGGCGTGTTCAACCACGTGGGCCGCGGCTTCTGGGCGTTCCAGGATGTGCTGCAGCGTCGCGGCGAGAGTCCGTATGCCGGTTGGTTCGAGATTGACTTCAACGGCAACAACTGCTTCAACGACGGTCTCTCCTACAGCTGTTGGGAGGGTGCGGTCAACCTGGTAAAGCTCAACCACTGGAACGGCGAGCTCAACGACTACCTGGCCGACGTCATCCGCGGCTGGGTGCGCGACTTTGACATCGACGGTTTGCGTCTGGACGTGGCGTACTGCCTCGACCAGGGCTACCTGCGCTTCCTGCGCAACCTCGCCAACCAGATTGGCCAAGAGCGGGGCGAGAAGTTCCCGCTCGTGGGCGAGACCATGTTCGGCGACTACAACCAGTGGATGGGCGACGACCTCTGCGACTCCGTGACCAACTACGAGGCCTACAAGGGCCTGTGGTCCTCCATGAACGCCGCCAACATGCACGAGATCGCCTACGCGCTTGAGCGCCAGAGCGGCAGCCACCCGTGGGACCTCTACACGGGCCGTCACATGCTCGACTTTGTGGACAACCACGACGTGCCGAGAATTGCCACCAAGCTGGATGACAAGAACCAGCTCGTGCCGCTCTACGGGCTGCTGTTTGCCATGTCCGGCGTGCCCGCGGTCTACTACGGCAGCGAGTGGGGCATCGAGGGCGAGCAGCTCCCCGGCGACCATGAGCTGCGTCCCGCGCTCGACGCACCGGAGTGGAACGAGCTTACGGACTGGATTGCCGCGCTGGCGAAGGCGCGCTCTGGGTCCGAGGCGCTCGTGTGGGGCGACTACACGCAGCTCCAGTGCCAGCCGCAGCAGCTGGTCTTCCAGCGCCGCAGCGACGGTGAGCGCGTGATCGTGGCGATCAACGCGAGCGGCGAGCCCGCGACGGTGCACTTCGACGCCCAGTGCGGTCGCGCCGTGGACCTCATCACCGGCGAGGAGCACGACTTCGGCGGCGGCTCCGAGCTGGCGCCCTTCTCGGCATACTACTGGCGCTGCGAGCGCTAGGGCCGGCAGCTCTGCCGCCGGCCCCGCTTCGCCTTGCATCTTCCTACTGGCCCATCGACGAGGTCTCGGGCAGGGTGGAGCCGCCGTCGATGACGACCTGCGTGCCGGTGAGGTAGCTGGACTCGTCCGAGGCGAGAAACGCGCAGAGCTCGCCGCACTCCTCGGGGGTTCCGAGCCGGCCGAGCGGTACCGCGGCGGCAATGGCGTCGATGGCGCGCTCGGGGTTCTCGGGATCGGACTGCTCGGCCATGCCATCGACCAGCGGGGTTCGGATGTAGCCGGGGCAGATGCAGTTCACGCGGATGTTCTTGGGCGCGAGCTCGCGCGCGAGGGCCTTGGTGAAGCCGATGAGCGCGGCCTTGGTGGTGGCGTAGGCAACCTCGCCGGGGTCGGCAACCATGTCGCCGGTGACCGAGCTCGTAATCACGATGGCGCCGCCGCCGGCGTCGATGATCGCGGGGGTCACGGCCTTGCATGCGTTCCAGACGCCCTTGACGTTGATGTCGATGTGAGAGTCGCGCCAGGAGTCGCCCTCGGTGAGGAAGTCGCCCAGCACGCAGATGCCGGCGTTGCAGTCGAGAACGTCGATGCGGCCGAAGGCGTCGAGCGCTGCCTGGGCGAGCCGCTGGCAGTCGGCGAAGTCCGAGACGTCGCACTGGACGCCCACGGCCTCGTGTCCCTCCGTGCGTAGCGCCTCCGCGGAGGCAAGAACGCCCTCGCCGCGCGCCGCGAGGACCACCTTGGCGCCGTGCCGCGCAAAGACGCGGGCTATCCCCTCGCCGATTCCCTTCGAGGCGCCGGTGACGACGGCGACCTTGCCATCGAGCTTGCCCATGTGAGACTCCAATCTGTCGTGGGGTTCGTGCTGGCTACGTTACCGCTGCGAACGCGCGCCGTGAAGTCACGTTGTCGTGGACGGCACTGACGGTTGTTCTCGCGCAAAGCTTTGTAATACGCGACTTCCAACGTTTCAGGGGCCTAAAACGTTGGAAGTCGCGTACTGGGTTCAGGCAATACGCGATTACCAACGTTTAGGAGGCTTAATTCGTTGGGAGTCGCGTACTGGCGAGCATGGGCGGCCGAGAAGAACCTCTCGTCCAAACTAAAAAGGGCCCCGAGCGCGTG
>DBQY01000020.1 GCA_002305805.1 Atopobium sp. UBA1382
GGCTTCCCGTTCTTCCTGCCCAACGGCATGACACTCAAGAACGAGCTGCTCAGCTACTGGCGTGAGATCCACCGCGCCGCCGGCTACGTTGAGATCTCCACGCCCATGATCATGAGCAAGGAGCTCTGGAAGACCTCGGGCCACTGGGACCACTACAAGGACAACATGTACTCCACGATCATCGACGATGAGGAGTACTGCGTTAAGCCCATGAACTGCCCGGGCGGTGTGCTCGTGTACTCCTCCAAGCCACACAGCTACCGCGAGCTGCCCATCCGTGCCGGCGAGATCGGCCTGGTGCACCGCCACGAGATGCGCGGTGCCCTGCACGGCCTCTTCCGCGTGCGCTGCTTCAACCAGGACGACGCCCACCTCTTCGTGCGCCCCGACCAGCTCACGGACGAGATAATCGGCGTCGTGAACCTCATTGACTCGGTGTACGAGAAGTTCGGCTTCACCTATCACCTCGAGCTCTCCACCCGCCCCGAGGACTCCATGGGCTCCGACGAGGACTGGGAGCGCGCCGAGGAGGCCCTGCGCGTGGCCCTCGAGAAGCTCGGCAAGGACTACGTGGTCAACGAGGGCGACGGTGCCTTCTACGGCCCCAAGATTGACTTCCACCTGGAGGACTCGCTCGGCCGCACCTGGCAGTGCGGAACCGTGCAGCTGGACTTCCAGATGCCGATCAACTTCGACCTGGAGTACACGGACGCCGACGGATCCAAGAAGCGCCCGATCATGCTGCACCGCGTGTGCTTTGGCTCCATCGAGCGCTTCATCGGCATCCTGATCGAGCACTTCGCCGGCAAGTTCCCCACCTGGCTCGCGCCGTGCCAGGTGAAGGTGCTTCCCGTCTCCGAGAAGAGCCGCGACTACGCGCGTTCGGTCACCGAGAAACTGGAGGCCGCCGGCATCCGCGCCGTCCTCGACGAGCGCGACGAGAAGATCGGCTACAAGATTCGCGAGGCGCGCAACATCGACCGCCCGCCCTACATGCTCATCATCGGCGAGAAGGAGGTCGAGGCCGGTACCATCTCCGTCCGCGACCGCTCCAACGAGACCGTCTCCCGCGAGCTTGACGAGTTCATCGCCGACGTAACGGCAGAGATCGCCGAGCGCCGCTAGGTGGGCGAGAAGGACCTTGACATAGACGCTCTTTCGGCGCTCTCGTCCCAGATGGGGCGGGAGCGCTGGCGCGCTCTGTCGGATGCGGCCCAGGTCGTGGCCAACTACCTCGCATGTCACCCGCGCGTGGAGGCCGTGCGCTACCCCGGCCTCAAGTCAGACCCCGACTTCCCGCGCGCCGCGAGCGAGCTCGTGGGTGGCTTCGGCCCGTACGTCGCGTATCGCTCGGCGGGGGAGTGGCGCCTCTGGGAGGCCGACGAGCGTGACGCCCGCGAGCAGGTCATGGAGCTCGAGCTCTCGCTCTAGAGGACGGTGACCTCCGCCTCCTCGCAGTACTTCTTGAAGTGCTCGGTGAGGTTGCCGTCGGAGACGACGTAGTCCACGTCGGAGAGCCCGCAGATCTTGAAGGTGCTTTTCCTCCCCAGCTTGGAGGAGTCCATGAGCACCACGGTCCGCTCCGCACGCGAGATGAGAGCGCGCTTGAGGGCCGCCTCGTCGTCGGAGCCGCAGGCAAAGCCGGAGGACGATTGGAACGAGGTCACGCCAAGGAGCAGCAGGTCAAAGCTGAGCGCGTTCACGTCCTCGATGCTCTTCGAGCCATTGAGGCTCAGGCTGTAGCGGTTGAGGGTGCCCCCGATCATGATGGTGCGGGCTCGTTCGAGCCGTGCGAGCTCGGCTGCGCAGGTGAGGCTGTTCGTGAACACGATCATGCGCATGTCGTCCATCTCGCGGGCGAGCGCGGTCGTGGTCGACCCGGAGTCGAGGAAGATCGTGCTGTCCGGCCGCAGCAGCTCCTTGGCCTTGCGCGCGATGATGGCCTTGCTCTCCACGTTGCGCGTGTTGCGGTTCAGGAGGAGGTCGTCGGTCCCGACCACATACTCCACCGAGCGCGCCCCGCCGTGCGTGCGGACTATGCGCCGGCTCTCGTCGAGCGCCTTAAGGTCTGTCCTGAGCGTCATCTCCGAGACGTCGGGGAACGCCTTCTTGATCTGACCGAACGTGACGCTGCCCTCAGAGGTGACGAGCTGGGCGATTGCCTCGCGTCGCTCGACCATTGCGCTGCTCATGCTGACCTCGCTTTCCCTGACTGAGAGCATCTTAGACGAAAGCCCCCGCCCGTGCTCGCGGGCGGGGGCGTGCGGGGCTCCGTCCGCCCGTTACCGCTGCTTCCAATGCTCGAGCAGATAGCGCTCCGCCTCGGGGCACCAGAGGCCGCGGTTGGCCTCGACGATGTCGGCGAGGCCGGTGTAGCGCTCATCCTCGGCGCCCTTGGCGCGAAGGTCCTCGAGCGCCGTCAGCGGCATGCTGACGTGCGTGTATATGAGCTTCTTGCCTCCCGGAATCTTGGGCAGGTTGAGCGTGGTCTCGGCAGCGGCGTCCAGGCCGCCCACGTGGGTGACCATGACGGAGGGGTCAATGCGGTTCGCGGCGGTGAGCTCGAGCGACTCGACCATGTCGTCGGTGTTGCCGCCCGTGGTGCCCATCACGTGGTGGGATCCGTAGTGGACCTCGTAGAAGTTCATCGTGGCGGAGAAGTTCTTGTCGGTCGGGCCGGCAAAGAAGTTGAGGCAGCCGTCGCGCCCGAGGATCGCGTCGGAGAGCGTGACCACGGGGGCGACGGGCGCGTAGCAGAGCACGTCGTCGAACCCGGTGCCGCCAGACACCTCGCGCAGGGCAGCCACCTGGTCGTCATAGGCACCGTTGTTGACGAAGACGAGCTCGATGCCCGTCTGTGCCTTGACCTCCTCGGGCGGGAAGAGCTCCGCCGCTCGGTCGAGGCGGGCCTGGTCGATGTCGGCGACCATGACGAGGGAGGGACGACGGTCGCAGTGCAGGGCGTAGGTGAGCGCGCCCAGGCCCATGGGGCCGGCACCCGCCACGATGGCGAGCTTGCCGCCCTCGCGGATGCCCATGTCGTGGGTGTAGACGCCCATCTGGGTGTGGTACGCGGCGTGGAACGCGCCGATCGAGCAGCTCATCGGCTCGGCGAGCGACGCCTGGTAGTAGGCCTCGCCCGTGTACTCGAGCAGGCAGTTGCACTCCATGACCTCGGCGGGCAGGATGCAGTAGGTGGCGTCGCCGCCGCAGAACTCGTAGGAGTAGCCCGGGCTCCACATGGTGCCCTTGTAGTTGAGGGCGGGCTGGATCGTGAACTTCATGCCCGGCTTGAACCGGTCGGCCCACTTGGCGCCCACCTCTACGATGTCGCCGGCGAACTCGTGGCCCATGATCGCGGGGTGCTCGGCCACGTCCTCGTGGACGCGCTTGTGCTCGACTCCCAGGGTGGCGCACTTGTAGGTGGACATGCAGATGCTGTCGGAGACGACCTTCACCAGCACCTCGTCGTCCTTGATCGGGGGAAGCTCGAACTCGTCGACGCGCAGATCGTTTGCGGCGTGCAGACGTACGGCCTTGGCCTTCATGGTTGAGTCCTTTCCTAGAGATCCTGTAGTTCGACCCTGTCGAGAAGCGCGTCCACCTGGGAGCGCTCGGCGGCCTGGGTTCCCGACTGCATGACGTTCGCGGCCCCCGTCGCCATGGCGAGACGTGCCGCCTCGTCCAGGGAGAGGCCCTGTTCGCACGCGTAGGCAAACGCGGCGACGACGGAGTCTCCGGCGCCGACCGTCGACCCGACCCTCACCTTTGGCGAGCGTGCCCGGATCGTTCGCTCGGGGGTGGCGATCACGGCCCCCGCGCCTCCCATCGAGACAACGACCATCCCAATGCCGCCCTCGACAAGCTTGCGCGCCTCCTGTGCGACGGACCCGACGTCCTCGAGGGAGCGCCCGCAGAGGCGGGACAGCTCCGCGTCGTTGGGCTTTGCGAGGTAGGGGAGTGACCTCAGCCCGTGGGTGAGGGGGTCTCCGTCCGCGTCGAGGAAGACTCGCGCCCCGGCCTTCGCGCAGGCGCCAGCCCACCTCTCGTAGGTCGAGACCGGCGCGCCAGCGGGGAGGCTGCCCGAGAGGACGACGAGGTCACCCTTTGCGAGCGTCCCAACGAGTTCGTCGAGCGCCCGGTCGAGCCGCTCGGAGCTCGCCTGGGGGCCGGGTTCGTTGATATCGGTGTTCGTTCCGAGCACGGGGTCGACGACCTTGAGGTTTGTCCTCGTCTCCCCATCTGCCTCGAACCTCCAGACGTCTATGCCCTCTTCGCCGAGAAGCGCCTCGATTTTTGCGCCGGTCGTTCCCCCGAGCAGAGCAAGTGCCCTGCTGCCCCCTCCGAGCTTGGCGATGACCTTGGACACGTTGATGCCCTTGCCGCCCGGGTCCTCTCGAAGATCCGAGACGCGGTTGACCTCGTCGACCGCGAAGCCGGGGACGGTGACGGTCTTGTCGAGTGCCGGGTTGAGCGTGACGGTGTAGATCATCTGAGCCTCCTCTCATGGTTGGTTTTACAACGAAAACTGTCGAAACAAAAGTCAATAGCTATCGTAATGACAAATACTAGCTTGTCAAACCAAAAGAGAAAAATGGCAAGAATAGACCATACACCGCAATATATATACCGTTCAGCGGCTTAGCATAGAGTCAATTCGAGACTATCGAAACAAAAGAGTAGTATTCAAATCGTTGAAACAAAAGTCATGGCGCAAGCCACTACATTCAACACGTCGGCCCGTTGCGACGGGCCTCAAGGGAAGGAGGGGCCAATGTCTGTGCGCGAGGGTCTCTCTAGGTTCGGCAAGTTCCTCAGCGGAATGGTCATGCCCAACATCGGCGCCTTTATCGCCTGGGGCTTTCTGACCGCACTGTTCATTGAGACGGGCTGGTTGCCCAACGAGGGGTTCGCGAGCATCACGGGCCCGATGCTCAGCTATCTGATTCCCGTCCTCATTGCCGCGCAGGGCGGGTATCTCACGGGAGGGGACCGCGGGCGCATCGCCGGCGCCATTGCGGTCATCGGCTGCATCGCCGGCGCACCCGACACGACGATGCTCATGGGCGCCATGGTCATGGGCCCGTTCGCCGGGTGGGTCATAAAGACGTTCGACCGTTTCATGGAGGGCCGCACGCCCGCGGGCTTCGAGATGCTGATCGACAACTTCTCCGTCGGCATCCTCGGCATGCTGCTCTCCATGCTCGGCTACCTTGCCATCGGTCCGATCATGACGACCATCCTCGCGGTCCTCATGGGCGGCGTCCAGATCCTCATGCGCTACGCGCTGATGCCGCTTTTGGCCGTCTTCATCGAGCCCGCCAAGGTGCTGTTCCTCAACAACGCGATCAACCACGGCATCTTCACGCCCATCGGCATCGCGCAGGCGGAGGAGACCGGGCGCTCGATCATGTATATGCTCGAGGCAAATCCCGGCCCCGGCGTGGGCGTCCTTCTCGCTTATTGCTTCTTCTGCAGGGACGGGAAGACCCGTCAGTCGGCGCCGGGCGCCGTGATCATCCACTTCTTCGGCGGCATCCATGAGATCTACTTCCCGTACGTGCTCATGAACCCCAAGGTCATCATCGCGCCCATCGTGGGCAACATGTGCGCCATCGCCTGGTACAGCCTCATGGGCGCCGGCCTCACCTCCGCTGCCTCGCCTGGTTCGATCATCGCGTTCCTCTCGATGTCCCCCTCTGACTGCATCGTCACGAACCTCGTCGGCGTCGTCATCGCCGCAGGAGTCTCGTTTGCCATCGCGGTCCCGCTCGTGCGCTCCATGGAGGTTGCCGACCTCGACCAGGCGGGCGAGCAGCTGCGCGAGATGAAGGGCACCGCCGAGGCGGCCGTCGTCTCCGACACCGAGGGAGGCAAGATCGTCTTTGCCTGCGACGCCGGCATGGGATCCTCCGCCATGGGCGCCACGCGCTTCCGCAATCGCATCAAGGCCGAGCGCCCCGACCTCACCGTCGAGCACTCAAGCGTGGACACCGTCCCCTCCGACGCCAGCATCGTAGTCTGCCAGCGCGTGCTCTCCGAGCGCGCCCGCAAGAGCGCTCCGGCGGCCCAGATCGTCACGATCGACAACTTCCTCGACGACCCCGCGCTCGACTCTCTCTACCTGGCGCTCACACAGCTCAGCCATGCGTCCGAGCTCATGGAGACCACGCCCGCTCCGGCGCCCGAGCCGGCAGAGGCGGACCGTCCGAGCCTCAGGATCGAGAGGGACGACATCCGGCTCGGCCTTGCTCCCGTCAGCCGTGAGCGGTGCATCCGCGACTCCGGCGCCTTCCTCGTCGAGCGCGGCTGCGTGAGCGAGCCCTACGTGGACGCCATGGTGGAACGCGACCGTCTCACCAGCGTATACATCGGCATGGGCATCGCGATCCCGCATGGCACCAACGAGGCCAAGGAGGCCGTCGAGAAGACCGGCGTGGTGCTGCAGCAGTACCCTGACGGCGTCGACTTCGACGGCGAGAAGGCCCAGCTCGTCTTTGGCATCGCGGGCAAGGGAGAGGAGCACCTCGAGGTCCTCGCCAACATCTGCCGAATCCTGGAGGACGAGGCGGTCCTCGAGAAGATGAAGACGACCGATGACGTGGAGTGGGTGCGTGGCGTGCTCACCGGCGCTCACTAGGCAATTCAGCGCGCTCGGCATGTCGAGGTCGGGCGCGCGCCGCGTCATGCTATACTCAACCAAGTATGCGAGATGTGCGCATACAGGTCCGAACCAACGCGCTTTACCTTGTCCTTTGTACGACCGCGCCGTGATGCGTCACCGCACGGTCCGAGAAATAGGAGGAACGCATGGCAGATTACGTCAGGACCCCGATTGACAGCGTCGAGGCGCTGCAGGAGCGCATCAAGGAGATGCGCGTCGCGCAGGCCGAGTTCGCGAAGTTCACCCAGGAGCAGGTGGACAAGATCTTCTACGAGGCCGCCATGGCCGCCAACAAGGCCCGCATCCCGCTGGCCAAGATGGCCGTCGAGGAGACCGGCTACGGCGTGATGGAGGACAAGGTCATCAAGAACCACTATGCCTCCGAGTACATCTACAACAAGTACAAGGACATGAAGACGTGCGACGTCATCTCCGACGACCCCGCCTTCGGCTACAAGCAGATCGCCGAGCCGCTCGGCATCGTCGCCGCCGTCATCCCGACGACCAACCCCACCTCCACCGCGATCTTCAAGACGCTCATCTCCCTGAAGACCCGCAACGCCATCCTCATCTCCCCGCACCCGCGCGCCGGCAAGTGCACCGCCGAGGCCGCCCGCATCGTGCGCGAGGCCGCCGAGGCCGCCGGTGCCCCCAGGGGCATCATCGACTGGGTCGACGTGCCGTCCCTTGACATGACCTCCGAGCTCATGCGCTCCGCCGACATCATCCTAGCTACCGGTGGCCCGGGCATGGTCAACGCCGCCTACTCCTCCGGCAAGCCCGCCCTCGGCGTCGGCCCGGGCAACAACCCGGCGATCATCGACGACACCGCCGACATCGAGCTCTCCGTCAACTCGATCATCCACTCCAAGACCTTCGACTACGGCATGATCTGCGCCACCGAGCAGAACGTCATCGTCCTCGACAAGGTCTACAACAAGGTCAAGGCCGAGTTCCAGAAGCGCGGCTGCTACTTCCTCCAGGGCGACGAGATCGCCAAGGTCGGCAACACCGTCATCGTCAACGGTGGCGTCAACGCCAAGATGGTCGGCCAGCCCGCCCCCAAGATCGCCGAGGCCGCCGGCGTCTCCGTCCCGGCCAGCACCAAGGTCCTCATCGGCGAGGTCGAGTCCGTCGAGCCCACCGAGCCGTGGGCGCACGAGAAGCTCACCACCATCCTCGGCATGTATCGTGCCAAGAACTGGGAGGACGCCCTCTCCAAGGCCGAGCGCCTCATCGCCGACGGCGGCTACGGCCACACGAGCTCGCTCTTCATCGACACCCGCGAGACCGAGAAGATGGCCGAGCACGCCAAGCGCATGAAGACCTGCCGTATCCTCATCAACACCCCGGCCGCCCAGGGCGGCATCGGCGACATCTACAACTTCAAGATGCCGCCGTCGCTGACGCTCGGCTGCGGCTCCTGGGGCGGCAACTCCGTCTCGGGCAACGTCGGCCCCCAGCACCTGCTCAACATCAAGTCCGTTGCAGAGAGGCGTGAGAACATGCTGTGGTTCCGTGTTCCCGAGAAGGTCTTCTTCAAGAAGGGCTGCATGCCCGTGGCGCTGCGCGAGCTCTCCGAGGTCTACGGCAAGAAGCGCGCCTTCATCGTCACTGACTCCTTCCTCTACAAGAGCGGCTTCACCAAGAAGATCGAGGCGTCCCTCGACGAGCAGGGCATCGTCTACTCCAGTTTCTGGTCCATCTCGCCTGACCCCAAGCTCCAGGACTGCGAGCGCGGCCTCGAGCAGGTCAAGGCCTTCGAGCCCGACTGCATCATCGCCATCGGCGGCGGCTCCGCGATGGACGCCGGTAAGATCATGTGGATGATGTACGAGCACCCCGAGGCCAAGTTCGAGGACATGGCCATGGACTTCATGGACATCCGCAAGCGCGTCTACACGTTCCCGCAGATGGGCGAGAAGGCCTTCTTCGTGGCCATCCCCACCTCCTCCGGCACCGGCTCCGAGGTGACGCCCTTCTCGATCATCACTGACGCCAACACGGGCACCAAGTGGCCGATCGCCGACTACCAGCTCCTGCCCAACATGGCCATCGTCGACACCGACAACATGATGACCCAGCCCAAGGGCCTGACCGCCGCCTCCGGCGTCGACGTTCTCACGCACGCCCTCGAGGCCTACGTCTCCATCATGGCGTCCGACTACACCGACGGCCTCGCCCTGCGTGCGATGAAGCTCGTCCTCACCTACCTCGAGCGCGCCTATGACGACGGCACCGACGTCGAGGCCCGTGACCACATGGCCAACGCGTCCTGCCTCGCCGGCATGGCCTTCGCCAACGCCTTCCTCGGCGTCAACCACTCCATGGCGCACAAGCTGGGTGCCTATCACCACATCGCCCACGGTCTGGCCAACGCCGTCATCCTCACCCGCGTCATGCGCTACAACGCCGCTGAGCGCCCGGTGAAGATGGGCACCTTCCCGCAGTACGACCACCCCAAGACCCTGGCGCGCTACGCCGAGGCCGGTCGCTTCTGCGGCATCAAGGGCCGCAACGACCAGGAGGTCTTCGAGAACTTCATCGCCCGCATCGAGGAGCTCAAGGCTCACGTGGGCGTGCCCGAGACCATCGCCGGCTTTGGTGTCAACGAGGAGGACTTCCTCGCCACGCTCGACGAGATGTCCGAGAACGCGTTCAACGACCAGTGCACCGGCGCCAACCCGCGCTACCCGCTCATCTCCGAGATCAAGGAGCTCTACCTCGACGCCTTCTACGGCCGCGAGCCCAGCTCCTACGAGGACTAGTCCGCGCACGTTCTTCTCGTTGCCCAGAAGGAGGCAGCAATGGAACTTTCTGACAGCAAGCAGGTCATCGTCGAGCGCCACAACAAGGTCGTCTACGTCGACGGCGGCCGCATCGTCAAGGTCTTCAAGGCCACCAAGCCCGCCTCGGACGTCTTCAACGAGGCCCTGAACATCGCCCGCGTCATCGAGGCCGGCGTCCGCGTGCCGAAGGTCCTCGAGGTCTCCCAGGTCGCCGACGGCTCCTGGGCGCTCTCCACGGAGTACGTCGAGGGCGTCACCATGCGCTCGCTGATGGACGCCGCCGAGGGTACCCCCGAGTACGACAAGCTGCTCGAGCAGTTCGTCGACTTCCAGATCGAGATTCAGGGCATCCACGGCTCTGAGCTCATGAAGGACCAGAAGACCAAGATTGCCGGCATGGTGGGCAAGGCCCCCGAGCTCGATCCGTCCGTGCGCTACGACCTCCAGATGAGGGCTGACCGCATGGCGCCGGGCCGCAGCATCTGCCACTGCGACTTCAACCCGTCCAACGTGATCGTCGCCGAGGACGGCACGCTCTACGCCTGCGACTGGACCCACGTCACCCGTGGCCTGCCCGAGGCCGACGCCGCGATGACCTACATCCTCTTCAAGATGTATCACCCCGGTCACGCCGAGGCGTATCTCGACCTCTTCTCCAAGAAGGCCGACATCGCCAAGCAGAAGGTGCACTACTGGGTGCCCGTCATGGCCGCCGCCGAGCTCTCTCGTGGTCGCAAGGACGCCGAGGAGTTCCTCCGCAGCCAGGTCGACGCTGCGGTCGACACCGACTAGCGTCCGTCACATAGCGTGACTTCGGGCCCGTCAGCCTTGCGGCTGGCGGGCCCTTCTGGAATGAGGTGAGCTTCTCGCCCATGAATCCAGGCTTGCGCGCTTGTGTCAGTAGCTTATGGACAAATAACTTGAGCTGCGCGTTCTTCTCGACGCCGCTAACCAAGACTTGTGGTTGCAATGCATGCGTTGCTTGGAGTCTATGGTGATGCCCACGCGCTAACCGGGGTTCGCGACCAAGGGGTCGACGAGGAGGACGGCGCGCTATCGACGCTCGTAGGTCACGAAGTCGAAGGGAACGCCGTCGGGCGTGACGCCGCCCGCACGGGTCTCGACGACCTTCCAGAC
Source organism: Atopobium sp. UBA1382 (assembly GCA_002305805.1). Classification (GTDB taxonomy): domain Bacteria; phylum Actinomycetota; class Coriobacteriia; order Coriobacteriales; family Atopobiaceae; genus Thermophilibacter; species Thermophilibacter excrementavium. The sequence continues at coordinate 10,591 of DBQY01000020.1, forward strand.
AGGGTCGGCATCGAGGTCGGGGAAGTGCGTGTCGCAGGGTCGCACGCAGTGGTTGCGCGTTACGACAGCGCGGTCGCAGTGGGGGAGGAGCAGCTCGTAAACCTGCCCGCCGCCGATGACCCACGCCTCCTGGTCGCCGGCGACCGCAGCGAGCGCGTCCTCGACGGAGCGCACGACCTCAACGCCCTCAGTAGAGAAGGACGAATCGCGCGAGAGCACGACGTTGCGGCGGTTCTTGAGCGGGCGCCCTCCCGGGAAGCTCTCGAGCGTCCTTCGACCCATGATGACCGGATGACCCGTCGTACAGGCCACGAAGTGCCGCATGTCCTCACGGTTCTCGACGACCATCCCTCCGTCGAGCCCGATCCCCCAGTCGTCGCACACCGCCACGATTGCACTCAGCTTGCAACTCATCATTCATACCTTTCTGCACGGTTGGGGCTCGGCGCATTGCCCCGGCGCTCAGACAGCTTGCCGCAAAAAGCGCGGCAAGAACTCGCGGCGGGACAAAGCGCCGAGCCCGTTGAGCCGAAACGAGTAGGCGAGAAGGGCGTGTCGTCCCGCGCGGAGTTCCGCATGAGCCGGAGGCGACTTAATGTCGCCTCCGTGCGAAGAGGACCTGTTTGAGCACGGGGCGACACGTCCTTCTCGCCGGACGCTCAGACGGCAATCGGGATGTTGGTGACCTGCGGGCCGTGCTCGTAGTTCTCGACGATCAGGTCGTCGGTGGTGAAGTCGTAGAAGTTCGTGACC
>DBQY01000005.1:0-2452 GCA_002305805.1 Atopobium sp. UBA1382
CTCGTCGCGGCCGAGCTCGTGGCGCATCTGCATGTAGCGCTCAAAGGCGGCCGCCACGACCTCGTCGTCAAACTGCAGGTGCTCGAGGGCGGTCCCGAAGGTGGTGTGTCGGCAGTGGTCGGACCAGTAGGTGTCGATCATGCGGATCTCTGTGATCGTGGGTACGCGGCCCTCGCCGGCAAAGTAGCTCTGGCAGAAGGTGATGTCCGCGAGGTCCATGGCGAGGCCCAGCTCGTCGATCATGGCCTGGAGCTGCTTCTGGTCGAGCTCCAGGAAGCCGTCGAGGACCTCCACGTCGGCCGGCTCGGGGTAGCTCTGGCGCAGCGTGGCGCGCTCCTCGAGGCTCGCCTCGCGCGCCTCAACGGGGTTGATGACGTAGTGCTTGATGGCCGCGAGCGCCTCGTCGGTGCAGGCGCCCTCGATCACGTAGACCTTGGCGCAGCGCACGATGGGGCGCTCGCCCTGGGAGATGAGCTGGACGCACTCGGCGGCGGAGTCGGCGCGCTGGTCAAACTGNNCGCGCGCGGTGACGTCGACCTGCGGCTCGGAGAAGACCACGGGCACGCAGCGCTCGAAGAGCTCGTCGCTCAGGCCCTCCACGTCGTAGCGGTTGACGATGCGCAGACGGGCGTCGGGTGCCAGCCCCTCGGTGACGACGCTCGCGAGCTCTGCTCTGAGCTGCTGCGCCTCAACGTCGAAGCCCGGCTTCTTCTCCACGTAGATGCGAGAGACCATGCGCTGCTACCTCCGGTGTGTGCACGGGGTTCCATAGAGGTCTCCATTCTACGGCAAACGGGGCAGGTTAGCCGAGAAGGGCGAGGGTGAGGATGAATGCCGCCGTGAGGGCCGCGGCTAGGGCGTCGCGGGGGGTGAGACGCTGCTCGTGGTAGTGGGTGCGGCCAGCGCCGCCCTCGTAGCAGCGGGCGTCGAGCGCGCGGGCAAGGCCGTCGGCGTGCCGCAGGCAGCTGGCGAGAAGCGCCACGACCACGGGAACGAGCGAGCGGACGCGCCGCGCGGGGCCGCCCTCGTCGAAGGCGCCGCCGCGCAGCGCCTGTGCGTCCATGATGGCGGACGCCTCATCGGCGATCGTGGGGATGAAGCGCAGCATGAGCGAGAGGACCATGGCGATCTCGTGGCCGGGCAGGCCGACGCGCGAGAGCGGAGAGAGCAGCGAGTCAAAGGCGTCCGCAAGCTGCGTGGGTGTGGTGGTGAGCAGGATGAGCGAGCCAAGCACGAGCGCGAGGGCAAAGCGCGCGGTGTACAGGATCGCCGAGCGGACGCCGCCCGTGGTTATCGCCAACGGACCGAGCGACGCGAGGACGTCGCCGCTCTGGACGAAGAACAGGTTGAAGACCGAGAGCACGGCAAGGAAGACCACGAGTGGGCGCACGGAGGCGAGCACGCGGCCACCCGGTACGCGCGCAGCGAGAAGGACGACAAGCGTGAAGGCCGCGGCGGCGGCGAGCTGCGCCCCGTTGGAGACGCAGAACACGGCGACGAGCGCCGAGAGCGCGCAGCAGAGCTTGGCGCGCGCGTCGAGCGCGTGGACGGGGGAGTCTGCGGCGTAGTACTGGCCGATCTCGATTCTCAGCGCCATCAGTCACCTCCCCGGATGGCTGCGACGAGCTCATCGGTGGTGAGGGGTTCGCCGAGGGGAGGCCATCCACGGCGCTCGAGCTCGCGTGCGACGCGCAGCGCACGGGGGATGCCGAGTCCGCTCTCCGTGAGACGTCGTTCGTTTTTGCGCGAGAAGACCTCAGACGGTGCGCCGTCGGCCACGAGCCGGGCCTGGTCGAGCGCGAGCACGCGGTCCGCCCGGGCGGCGTCCTCCATGCTGTGTGTGACCTGCACGAGGGTCACGCCGCGCTCGCACAGCCGAGCGAGAACGCGGCGCAGCATCGCGCGCCCGCGCGGATCGAGGCCTGCCGTCGGCTCGTCGAGCACGAGCACACGAGGCTCCATGGCAAGGATGCCGGCGAGCGCGCAGAGGCGCCGCTGACCACCCGAGAGCTTGAAGGGCGAGACGTCGCGTCGTTTCGCAAGGCCCACGAGCTCGAGCGCCTCCGTCACGCGCCGCGCGACCTCACCCTCGGGGAGGCCGAGGTTGCGCGGGCCAAACGCCACGTCCTTCTCGACGGTCTCCGCGAAGAGCTGTCGCTCGGGATGCTGCATGACGTAGCCCATGCAGCCGCGTGCCGCCCTGCGGCCGCGGCGGGTCGTGGTGTCGTTGTCGGCGACGATGACACGCCCCTCGTCGGGGGTCTTCAGGCCGCAGAGCAGCCTGAGCAGCGTCGACTTGCCCGATCCCGTCTGGCCGATGATNNGCCGTGGAGGTTCCCGGGGCAATCTCGAACGAAACGTCCTCGAGCGCGTGGATGTGCCGTCCGTACGAGAAGAACGCGTGCTCGACGGTGATGACGGGTGAGGCAAAGGGGGCAGTCTCATCTGTCGC
>DBQY01000005.1:2519-2686 GCA_002305805.1 Atopobium sp. UBA1382
CCAGGCGTCGCGAGAGACGGGCGGCAAACGGCACCTCGAGCCCCAGCTCCGCGATCTTCTCGCCCTGCGCGAAGACCTCGCTCGGCGTGCCGGCCAGCGCCACGCGACCGTGGTCCATCACGATCACGCGGTCCGCCTCGAGCGCCTCCTCCATGAAGTGCGTCACG
>DBQY01000005.1:2772-2953 GCA_002305805.1 Atopobium sp. UBA1382
GCGCTGGCGCTGACCGCCGGAGAGGCGTGCGGGATCGGCCTGCGCATAGTCGTCCATGGCAACGCGATGCAGCTCGCGGGTCACGCGCGCAGCGATCTGGTCGCGCGGAACCCCCAGGTTCTCCGGCCCAAAGGCAACGTCGTCCGCCACGATGCTCGTGACGATCTGGTCGTCGGGGTTC
>DBQY01000005.1:3026-3806 GCA_002305805.1 Atopobium sp. UBA1382
CTTGCCGGAGCCGTTGGCGCCGAGCACGCAGAGGCGCTCGCCACGCGCGAGCTCGAGGGAGACGTCGTCGAGTGCGGTGATGCCTCCCTCGTAGAAGAGGCTCACGTGCGAAAGTCGCACCAGGATGTCACGCTGCGAGGCCACGTTCTTCTCGGCGAACTAGCGGTTGACGAGCGCGGAGACCGGTTTGTGGATGAGGGCCGTGGCAACGCTCGTGATGACGACCTTGAGCAGGTTGAAGGGCAGCAGGATCGGGACGATGCTCTGGACGACCACCTCGACCGTGGTGTCGGTGTAGAGCGGCGTCACAAAGATGTTGCCCACGACGCAGGCCGCCACCGCCACGACGCTGCCGACGACCATGCCCAGGACGAGCCCGCGCGTGCCGCCCACGCGACGCGCGACGAGTGTGGCGGGGACGACGAGCGCCACGCCGGCGAGGATTGCCATGAGGTGGCCCCAGGGGTTGAAGCTGAAGAGGGTCTTGAGCACCCACGGCAGCACCACGACCAGCACTCCCGTGCTCGGACCGTAGATGAGCGCGGCGACAAACGCCACGATCGCCGAGGGGTCGTACTGGAGCCACGGCGCGGGCGGGAAGATCGACACCTCTACGAACGTGAGCACAAACGCCAGCGCGCAGAGCAGCGCCGTCGTGGCGATGCGCTGGGTGGACCAGGCGCCGCCGGAGGTGGTGGAGTGGGTGTCGTGCGAGACATGCGTGTGCGTGGAAGCAGCCATGACGGCCTCCGTTTCTTCCATCCGGACTGTGACCGTTGG
>DBQY01000005.1:3826-4298 GCA_002305805.1 Atopobium sp. UBA1382
TGGGGACTTTCACCCCGCCCTGAAACTGACCCCTATAGCGTATCACTTCTTGGCGAGAAGAACCGTCTATACTGGTCTGTGACCCATAACCCGTCGAAAGGTCGACATGTCCGAGAGCGAGAGCGGTCGAGAACCCCAGCCCCTTGAGTGGCGTCTGCGTTCCATCGTGGGGGAGGACAACGTCCTCGTCGACGAGCCCATGAGCGAGCACACCACCTTTGAGGTGGGCGGCCCGGCGGACCTCTACGTGATTCCCGAGAGCTTCGACGAGGTGCGTGACGTCCTCAGCGCCTGCGACGAGGCGGGCGTGGAGCGCTTTGTGCTGGGGCGCGGATCTGACCTGCTGGTCTCCGACGACGGCTATCGCGGCGTAATCGTGGCGGTGGGCGAGGGTCTCATGGGCGTCTCCGTGGACGGCACCGAGATGACGTGCCAGGCGGGCGTGGACCTGCGCGAGGCCTCCGAGATGGCC
>DBQY01000005.1:4309-4887 GCA_002305805.1 Atopobium sp. UBA1382
ATGAACGCGGGCGCCTACGGCGGGTGCGTGGCGGACGCGCTCAAGTGCGTGCGCGTGCTCATGCCGGACGGCACGCAGGAAACGATCGGCGTGGACGAGCTGGACCTGGGCTACAGGCGCAGCCGCGTTGCGACTGATGGCCTGGTAGTGCTCTCTGCCACGTTTGCCCTGGAGAAGGGCGATCCCGAGAAGATTCGCGCCACAATGGACGACCTCACGCGCCAGCGCGAGGAGAAGCAGCCGCTGGAGATGGCGAGCGCCGGGAGCACGTTCAAGCGGCCCGAGGGCCACTTTGCCGGCAAGCTGATCATGGACGCGGGGCTGCAGGGCTATCGCGTGGGCGGTGCCGAGGTCTCCCGCAAGCACGCCGGGTTTGTCGTCAACACGGGCGGCGCCACGGCGGCGGACGTCCATGCGGTAATTGAGCACGTCCAGGACGAGGTGGAGCGCCAGTTTGGTGTTCGCCTGGAACCCGAGGTGCGCTTCCTGGGCTAGGCTGCGGTCGTGTGTTCTTCTCGGCTGAGCTAACAGCCGAGAAGAACCTTGTGTCCGCTAGTTCTTGAGCGAGTTGAGCGGCG
>DBQY01000001.1 GCA_002305805.1 Atopobium sp. UBA1382
CGCCGCGCGAGGCCGCTGCGGGGAGCCATGACCCTGAGCCCGAGAGGGCCGAACAAAGCCGGGGCGACGCGGGCGCGGCTGGCACGCGGTCCCGCTGCACGCGCCCCGGATACCGACCGCAACTGGAGCCCGGCGAGCTGAACGGCGTCGTCGGGTTCCTCGCTTTAAGGGAGAGCGCCAAGAAGTGCCGGCGCGGCGTCATGTGGAAGGACAGCGTGGCCGGCTACATGATGCACCTGTCAGAGCGCACACTGCTGCTGCACCGCGAGCTCACGGAGGGCAGGTACAAGGCCGGGCCCGTGCGCTCGTTCACCGTGACCCAGCCGAAGCGCCGGGAGATCGTGAGCGTGGGATTCAGGGACCGCGTCTTCCAGCGCAGCCTCAACGACAACAGCATCTACCCCCGCATGGTTTCCGGTTTCGTCCTGGACAACGCGGCGTGCCAGACCGGCAAGGGCACGGACTTCGCGCGCGAGCGCCTGAAGGAGTTCATGCGCCGCCACTACCGGAAGCACGGGCCGAACGGCTGGGTGATGCAGGCGGACGTGTCCGGCTACTACCCGAACATGAGCCACGAGGTGGCCGAGGCCACGTTCGCCGCCAAGCTGCCGCCCGAGATCATGGAGCTGGCCCTGTCGACCATGCGCCGGCAGTACCCAGGCGACGTCGGGTACAACCCGGGCTCGCAGATGATACAGATCGCCGGCATCAGCGTGCTGGACCCGCTGGACCACGTCATGAAGGACCGGATGCGCGCCAGGAACTACGTGCGCTACATGGACGACATGGTGGCCATAACCGGCCCGAAGGCGGAGGCGCAGGCGCTCCTGGCCGCCGCCGGCGACACCCTCCATACGCTAGGCCTGGAGCCGAACCCCAAGAAGTCGCGCGTCTACCCGCTGCGCGACGGCATCTCCTTCCTGGGCTTCAGGTTCGTGCTGACGCCGACCGGCAAGGTGCTGATGCTCCTGCTGCCGGCGAACGTCAAGCAGGAGCGGCGGAAGCTGGCGAAGCTGGTGCGGCTGGCGAAGAACGGCCGGATGATGCGCTGGCAGGTCGACGAGTGCTTCGATGCGTGGCGCAACCACGCGAGCAAGGGGGACAGCACCACGCTGATCAGGCGCATGGACGCCTGGTATTCGGGACTGTGGAAGGAGTGAGAGATGGAGATCAAGCGAGCGGGGCAGGCCGTGGCCGACGCCAGGCGTTCCGAGAATATCGCGGCAGCCCAGGCAAAGGGCGACGCGATGCTGGAGTACGTGGCGATGATGGCCGACGTCGAGATCCCCTACGACGAGGGCGAGGAGAGCCCCATGGGAGAGGGGGCGGTGTAGATGGCCACGGTGAAGCTGAGCGCCTACGCGAAGAAGGTGCAGACGTTCTACCTCAACGGCTTCTGGAGCGCGTCCATGGTGGGCGACGCCCTGGAGAAGGGTTATATCACCAAGAAGGAACACGACGCCATCCTGGCGAGCAAGGAGTCGTAGCGACATGACCGAGGTGCTTCAGCTTTTCGCGCCATACGGCCCCGGCACCCTGTTCGGCGCCCTGCTCATCCTCGTCGTCTTCTACTTCGGCAAGCAGTGGATCGAGGAGTACAAGAAGCAGAACGAGCGCAAGGCGGCGCTGGACCAGAAGCGCGAGGACAGAAAGCAGTCCGAGGTCAACGAGCGGGCGCAGCGCGACCGCGAGCGCTCGGAGATGGAGGGCCGCATCGCGGCCCAGATGGACCGCAGCAACACGCTCATGGAGGGCATGAAGACCCTGATGAAGTCCGTCCTGGCGTCGAACGAGGCGCTGCACGCCGACTTCATGACGAGCCGCGAGCGGTCCCAGGGCATGGCCGACGACCTCACGCACGTGCGCGACCGCGTGGACATGCTCTACGACAAGGCAGCGAGAGACTAAGGAGAAAGACATGACCATCATGCAAGCAACGGCGGCCATCGTGCTGTCCCTGCTGGTGCCGTTCGCGGTCCAGCTGATCAAGAACGAGGCCATGACCGGGAAGGGCGCCCGCGCGCTCGCCCTGTCGTGCAGCCTCGCCGCCGGCCTCGTGACCGGCTTCATCGGCGGCATGCCGTCCGACCCCGGCGCGTTCGTCACGTGCGTGTTCGCGGTCGTGGGCGGCGTGCAGTCCGCCTACACCCTGTTCAAGGGCGTGGGCTTCACATCCAAGTGGCTCGACGCGCTCCTGGGCGTGGGAACGCCCGGCGATGGCGATGCGGACTAGCGCCAGGCTGAAGGTGGTCGCCGGCGCGCTGTCCGGCGTCCTGGCGGCCACGTGCTTCTGGGGCTGGGCGCTGGTCGACCACGCCGGCCGAGACGCGGACATGCTCGCCGAGGCCCGGGAGCAGGGACGGCAGGAGGCGCGGGCCCAGATCGTGCTCGACCGCCCCGTGCCGGAGGGGAACTGGATGCCCCTGTGGCTCCAGACCGACCCGCAGTGGGCGGACATCCCCTACTCGGACGGCACCATCGAGACGTACGGCTGCGGGCTGACCTGCGCAGCCATGGCCATCAAGTACCTGACCGTGCAGGACGTGACGCCGCTCGCGCTGTCCGGCGCGGTCGGCGAGGAGTGCCTGACCGACCGCGTGAACGACATGGCCAAGTTCTGCGAGTGGATCGTGGCCAACTACCCCGAGTACGGAATCGAGTACTCCGGCAAGGTCTGGCGCATCGAGGAGGCCCTGTCCATGGTCGATGACGGCTGGGTGGTCATGGCCGGCATGGAGGGGCCGCTGGGGGACCGCTCCTACGGCGGCCACATCATCCTCATCTGGGACGTGGACGATGAAGGCAACTACTGGGTTAGGGACCCCGACGACGCCGCGAACTCCGAGCGCCCGTGGACGCGCGAAGAGCTTGAGGCGGTGGCGTGGGGGACCTTCAACGGACTGAGAGGAGGCCATTATGGCAGATGAGAACGAGAAGCTGACGGACGTGGACGGCAACGAGCTGTCCGATGAGTGCATCGAAGAACTCTCCAACGGGAAGGGTGAGGATGATGAGTAACAGCCCCCTCGTAAACTACACGCGCATCAGCCCCAACCGCAACAGCCCGCGAAACCAGCCAATCAGCAAGATCACCGTCCACCACATGGCGGGGAACCTATCCGTCGAGACCTGTGGCAACGTCTTCGCACCCAGCTCCCGGCAGGCATCCTCGAACTACGGCATCGGCTCCGACGGGCGCGTGGGCATGTACGTCGAGGAGAAGGACCGCTCGTGGGCAAGCTCCTCTGCGTGGAACGACCACCGCGCCGTGACCATCGAGGTTGCGAACGACCAGATCGGCGGCAACTGGCACGTGTCGGACGCCGCGTGGAACAAGCTCGTGGAACTTTGCGTGGACATCTGCCGGCGCAACGGCATGAAGTCGCTCGTATGGACGGGAGGCACGGACGGCTCGCTCACGTGCCACTACATGTACGCGTCCACGAACTGTCCCGGCCCCTACCTCAAGGGCCGCATGGCCGAGCTCGCCCGCACCGTCACCGCCCGCCTCGGCGGGGCGTCGGGCCCCTCGACCTCCGGCGGCTCCTCCGCGCCGTCCGGAAGCGTCGCCGACCTCGCGAACCGCGTCATCGCGGGAGAGTTCGGCAACGGCGACGCCCGCAAGGCCGCACTCGGCGACCGGTTCGCCGAGGTGCAGGCGGAGGTGATCCGCATCCTCAACGTCGGCGGCTCTACCTCCTCGCCCTCTGTCGACATCGACCAGATGGCGCGCGACGTCATCGCCGGGAAGTATGGCAACGGCGACGCCCGTAAGAAGGCCCTCGGCTCCAATTACGCGGCCGTGCAGGCGCGCGTGAACGAGCTGCTGGGTGCGTCGGGCGGCTCCTCCGGCGGTGCCGACATCGACGCGCTCGCCCGCGCCGTCATCCGTGGGGATTACGGCAACGGCGAGGAGCGCAAGCGCCGCCTCGGAAGCCTCTACGACGCCGTGCAGGCACGCGTGAACCAGCTGTTGTAGAATGTCCTACAGCGTCAC
>DBQY01000016.1:0-488 GCA_002305805.1 Atopobium sp. UBA1382
CAACTTTTCGTCCGCACCCCCCAAGGGCAGCGATTCTTGGAAAGGCAAGCGACAAGGACGGCGATTCCGAGAAGGACGCGCGGCCGCTACTCGGCGTCGTCCACCTCGTCGTCGCCGCCAATCTCCTCGAGCACGCCGAGCGCGGCCGGCATAATCTCCTCCTGCGTGCGGTGGAAGGGGTAGGCGACCTTCTTGGTCTTGGGATAGACCACGCCGCCGCGCTCCTTGAGGCGCAGCGCGGTCTGTCGCGAGACCTCGACGCCCTGATACACCAGGCGCCCGTTGGCGAGCGACACGCTGGCGCAGCCCAGCCGCTGTGCCCGTATGCGCACGCGGGCGCGGTCGAAGAGGTTGCGCCCGGCAAGGGGCAGCGCACCAAAGTCCTTCTCGCACTCCTGTTGAAGGTCGTCGACCTCGGAGAGGTCCACGGCCGCCGCCAGGCGACGGTACACGAGCACGCGCTTGTCCACGTCGGGCAGGTACTCCTC
>DBQY01000016.1:505-112241 GCA_002305805.1 Atopobium sp. UBA1382
TGCGTGAAGAGGTCAAAGCCCACGCTGGAGAGGTTGCCGTGCTGCTCGGCGCCCATGAGCGAGCCCGCACCGCGGATCTCGAGGTCGCGCATCGCAATCTTCATGCCGCTGCCCAGGTCCTGGTACTCGTTGATCGCCGTGAGGCGGTCGGTGGCCTCGGGCGTGAGGGGCTGCTCGGCCGGGAACATGAAGTAGGCGTAGGCCTGCGTGCGGCCGCGGCCCACGCGGCCCTTGAGCTGGTAGAGCTGCGCCAGGCCCAGGCGCTGCGAGTCCTCGATGATGAGCGTGTTGGTGTGCGGGTTGTCGATGCCGCTCTCGATAATCGTGGTGGCAACCAGCACGTCAATCTCGTGCTCCTGGAACTGCAGCATCACGTCCTCGACCTCGCGCGCGCTCATCTTGCCGTGCGCCACGCCGATGCGAGCCTCGGGCGCGGCCTCCATCACGCGCTCCACGGCGTCGTCGATCGTGTGGACGCGGTTGCTCACGTAGTAGACCTGCCCCTTGCGCGCCAGCTCCTCGCGGATGGCAGCGGAGACGATGTCCGGGTCCCACTCCCCCACCGTAACCCTCACAGGCAGGCGGCCGGGCGGAGGCGTCATGATGAGGCTCATGTCGCGCACCCCGCTCATTGCCATCTGCATCGTGCGCGGGATGGGCGTCGCGGAGAGCGTGAGCACGTCGACCTGCTCGCGCATGTTCTTGAGCTGCTCCTTGTGCTGCACGCCAAAGCGCTGCTCCTCGTCGATGATAACGAGACCCAGGTCGTAGGGGTTGACGTCGGCCGAGAGCAGCCGATGCGTGCCGATGAGCACGTCCACGCTGCCGTCCGCAAAGCCCTCGAGCGCCTTGCGCTGCCGCGCCGGCGTCACAAAGCGGGAGAGCACGGCCACCTTGAGGTCAAAGGGCGCAAAGCGCGAGAAGAACGTCTCGAAGTGCTGCTGCGCCAGAATGGTGGTGGGACAGAGCACCATGACCTGTTTGGCGTCCTGGCAGCACTTGAAGGCCGCGCGCAGGGCGACCTCCGTCTTGCCAAAGCCCACGTCGCCGCAGAGCAGGCGGTCCATCGGCCGACGGGCCTCCATGTCCGCCTTGATATCCGCGATCGAGGCGCGCTGGTCGGCAGTAAGCTCGTACGGAAAGCTCGCCTCCATCTCCTCCTGGACGGGCGTGTCCTGGGAGAAGGCGTAGCCAGGCACGGAGCTGCGACGCGTGTAGAGGTCCACCAAGTCGAAAGCGAGCTTCTTCGCTGAGCGGCGCGCCTTACCGGTGGCGCGAGACCAGTCGGCGGTGTTGAGGCGCGTGAGACGCGGGCTGGAGCCGTCCGGCCCCACGTAACGCGTGATGCGATCCACCTGCTCGAGCGGCACGAAGAGCTTGTCCTCGCCGGCGTACTCCAGCAGGAAGTAGTCGCGCTCGCGGCCGGCGACCTCCTGGCGCACGATGTCCGCAAAGAGCGCGATGCCGTGCGTGGCGTGGACGACGTAGTCGCCGGGCTTGAACGGGAAGGTCACGCTCGTGGGGTCCACACGACGGGCGCGACGACGCGACTTTGCCGTGCGGGAGGCGAGGTCGGAGACCGAGAGCACGGCAAGATGCGCGCCGGGTATCACGATGCCGGCCGGAACGGGCGCGTCGGTGAAGGTGACCCGCCCGCGCTCAAGGAGGTGTACCTGCGACGCGTTGTTCTCGGCCGCAGTGCCCAGGGATTCGACAAAGGGGACGTTCTCATCAGAGAGGCGCAGCTCCAGGGACTCACGCGCACCACGGTCCGGAACAGCAAACAGGACGGAGCAGTTGTCCGCAACGAGCTGCCGCACGCGCCCCATGAGCTTGGCGTCGGAGCCCGCAATGCCGGGCTGGCGCACCTCCAGGTCTGCCGTGGAGGCGCCGGAGCCCGCGCGCAGCATGGACGAGAAGGACAGGCGCTGCTGTGCGCCAAAGTCCATCTCGCGCGGGGAGGTGTAGAGGCCCTCGAGGCTCATGCGAGCCGTGTTTGCGGCAGCGACGAGCTCGTCGGTCGCGCGCATGCACTCGTCGAAGAGGGCGCGCGGCTCGGCGAGGACCACGAGCGCATCCGCGGAGATGTGCTCGAGCGGGCTGGCGGTGGAGCCGTAGAGCTGCGGGAGGTAGCGCTCGAGCGCGGGCGCGGCGGCGCGCTGACGAATGAGCTCAAGGTCAGCAGCGGTCTTGGTGCTGTCCTGCGCCGCCTTGAAGAGGGCACGCTCGGCACGGGCGACGGTCTCGTCCGTGAGCGCGAGCTCGCGACAGGGCGCCACCGTGACCTCGCTCAGCTCGCCGATCGTCTGGCCCGTGGAGGGGACCATGCGGCGCACGCGATCGATCTCGTCGCCAAAGAACTCGATGCGCACCGGGCTTGTGGCCTGCGCGGGAAAGACGTCGACCGAGTCGCCGTGCACGTGGAAGGTGCCAGGGGCGTCCACGTCGCCGGCGTCGTTGTAGCCCATGCCCACGAGCAGCGCCGGAACGTCCTCGAAGGGCACCTCCTCGCCCACGGTGAAGGTGCTCGAGGCGAAGTAGCCGCTGCCCACGGGCGGCACGCGACGCAGCAGAGCGTGCGCGGACGCCACGATCACGCAGTTCTCGCCGGCGGCGAGACGCGCCACGGAGCGGCAGCGCGCGCCGACGACTGCGTCGTCGGGAGCGGTGTCCGCCCAAGGACGGTCGCAACGCTCGGGGTAGCGGCCCACGTTGTCCTGCCCGAGCCACGCGGCGAGCGCACGGGCCGTCCGGTCGGCCGCCTCCTCTCCAGCGACGACGAGCAGGCAGGGCCGCGGGTTTCTCGCCCAGAGCGCGGCGAGCACGAGCGGGCGCGCGGACTGCGCGACGGAGAGGCTCGCGTCGCGGCCGGCGTCGAGCTCGCGCACGAGCGACGCAAGCTCCGGAGCGGCGGTCAGCTGACGGGAAACGCGGTCGATGAGCATGGGCTGCCTTTGCATGACGAGTGGCCGGCGTCCGGGCGGACGTCGGCTGCGACGGGTAGTTCTTCTCGCCCTATTGTAGCGGGCCAGCCGGGAAGCCACGGGTTCTTCTCGCCCGTGCGCAATACGCGTTTTCCAACGTTTCCGGACCCGATTCTGTTGGAAATCGCGTATCGCCAATTGCGGTACGCGATTTCCGACGTTTCGAGGCCCGATTTCGTAGGAAATCGCGTACTGGGCTTATGCCAGGCGAGAAGAACGCGCGGCTGGGACGTTACCCCAGAATCCGGCCGCTCTGCTCGGCGAGGTCCGCGAGGCGTGCGGCAGCCGCGGCAACGTCCTCGTCGGACGCGCGCCAGCTCCAGTTGCCGTCCGCGACGCCGGGCACGTTCATGCGCGCCTCGTCACCCAACTCGAGCACATCCTGCAGCGGCACGATCGCCACATCGGCATCGCTCGCGAGCACGCGACGCATGATGCCGTCCGCGACCTCGACGGCCTCCTCGCGCTCGAGTCCGTAGCGCTGCTCGCAGAACCCCACCAGCGTCTGGTTGTCATGCGTGCCCGTGTAGGCCACGGTCTCGGGCCGCGGAACGTAGCCCTCGCGCACGTCGTCGTCTGAGAACTGCGCGACGTCCATGCCGAGAAAACCCGTCGCCGCCATGAGCGCACGGACCGCCGGCGTGATCGCTCCCAGGTCCTCCGCGATGAACGGCAGCGGACCAAACTGCTTGCGCGCCGCATCGAAGAGCTCCTTGCCCGGGCCAAACGCATACGCACCGTCACGCGCCGTCTTGCCCGCAGGAATCCCAAAGTACGACGAGAACCCGATGAAGTGATCGAGTCGCACCACGTCGTAGAGGGCCAGCATGCGGCTGAAGCGACGCAGCCACCAGCCGAAGTTCTGCTCACGCAGGATGTCCCAGCGGAAGGCGGGGTTGCCCCAGTTCTGACCGTCGGGCGCGAAGGCGTCGCCGGGCGCCCCGGCCTCGCGGCGCGCATAACCGCGCTCGTCCAGGTCGAAGATGTCCGGCTCGCTCCACACGTCGGCGGAGTCGGCCGAGATGAACATCGGCATGTCGCCGATGATCTTGATGCCGCGCGCATGCGCGTACTCGAGCAGGTCGTCCCACTCGCGCTGGAACTCGAACTGCAGGCGGCGGTGCGCCTCGATTGCGTGGCGCAGCTTGGGGTCGGCCGCCAGACGCGGCGAGTAGGTGCGATAGGGCTCGGGCCACTCCTGCCAGGGCTTCTCACCCAGCAGTTCCTTGCAGGCGCGGAACGTCGCGTATGGCGTGAGCCAGTAGTCGTTCTCGTCGCAGAAGCTCAGATAGTCGGGGTCGTTGCCGATGCGCTCGAGGCGGGCGAGCGCCGCCGGCGCCGGCAGCTCCAGGAGGCCCAGGTTGCCCGCGAAGGCCCCAAGCCCCGCGTACGGCGACCCAAAGCGGTCCGTGGGGTTGACCGGCAGGACCTGCCAGTACTTCTGGCCGCCCGCGGCGAGCCAGTCGACGAAGCGGCGAGCCGGGGCGCCCAGCGTCCCGGGCCAGCCGCCGTTGGGGACGGAGGTGATGTGGCAGAGCACGCCCATGCCACGCTCGAGCGGCGCCTGGAGGCGCTGCTCGTCGTGGAAGTGCAGCACCGCGGTGCCGAGCGGCCAGAGGAAGACCTCGGCCTGACCGTGGCTCACGCGTGGCACGCGCCCGGAGACGACGTCGCTCACCTGCTTGTCGCCCACGGGGACCTTGACGGTGTGTGCATCGGAGAGGCTCGCGTTGACGAGCACGCACACGCGCTCGTCCTTGCCGCGACGCCAGAAGCCAAAGACGTCCTCGCCGGACGAGAAGGGCTCGAACTCGCCGTCGACCAGCAGGTCCGGCAGCATCTTGCGAACTGCGATCGCGTTGCGGTAGATGTCGGTGCAGTCACGCTTGCCGCCATCCCACGGGAAGCTCGCGCGGTTGTACGGGTCGCGGAAGCCCTCAACCCCGCGCTCGTCGCCGTAGTAGACGCACGGGACGCCGGGTAGCGTCATCTGCAGGAGCGCCATCACCCACAGGCGCGCCTTCGCGAGGCCCACCTGGTCGTCGGAGAGGTGCCACCCCGCGCGCTCGTCCTCGGGGATCGTGTCCGGGTCGGGCGCGCCGCCAAGCACCGTGAAGAGGCGCTCGCGGTCATGGCTGCCCAGCAGGTTGAGCGCGGAGTAGAAGTTGTCGCGCGGGTAGTTCTCGCGCAGCTCCTCCAAGCGCGCCGCAAGCTCGCTCGCACCCATGTCGCCACGGATGTAGGCGAGAAGGGCCGTGCGCACCGGGTAGTTCATCGTGGCATCGAGCTCGGCACCCTGGAAGTACTGGCGCAGCTTGCCGTAGGCCATCTTGTGGGAGGCATCCTCCCAGACCTCGCCGATCAGTACGCCGTCGGGCTTCTCGGACAGCAGCGCACGCTTAATCTGGACGATGAACTCGTCCGTGAGCTCGTCGGCGACGTCGAGACGCCAACCCCGCGCGCCCTGGCGCAGCCATCGACGGATGACGCCGGCACGCCCGCACACGAGCTCGTGGAACGCCTCGCAGTCAGAGCGCACGGCCGGGAGGTTCTGGTCGCCCCACCAGCCGGCATAGGTGCCGTCCTCGTTGAAGGTGAACCAATCGCGATACGGCGAGGCATCGCCCTGCCACGCACCCGGCTCGGCGTAGGTGCCAAAGCGGTTGAAGTAGCGCGAGTCCGCGCCCACGTGGTTGAAGACGCCGTCCAGGATGACGGAGATGCCATGCTCCTCGGCGTCAACGCAGAGGGCGCGGAAGCTCTGCTCATCACCGAGCAGCGGATCGATGCGCAGGTAGTCAGCCGTGTCGTAGCGGTGGTTGCTCGCCGCCTCGAAGACGGGGTTGAGGTAGAGGGTCGTAATGCCCAGGTCCTCCAGGTAGTCGAGCTTCTCGCGGATGCCCTCGAGCGTGCCACCGTAGAAGTCCCAGCACGCAACGTCGCCGTTCTCCAGGCGGCGATAGGTGGGCGGCATGTTCCAGTCCTCGAGCACCTCGCGGTCAGGGCCGCCCTTGCGGTGCACCGCCAGCGTATCCGCGGCGCGCTCGCGCCAGTCCTCGCCGCGGGCAAAGCGGTCGGGGAAGACCTGGTAGACGATGCCCTCGCGATACCAGCGCGGCTGACGGGCGCGGGGCGAGAAGACCGTGATCTGGAACGACGGGGGATCGCCGTAGGCGAAGGCACCCTCGCCGGTGGTCCACCCCTCGCGGGCGCCGTAGCGCCACACCGCGCCGTCGCTCGCCTCGATGTCGAAGTTGTACCAGACGACACCGGTTTCCGCTGGCTTGTACGTGGCGGTGAAGCGCAGGCCGCCGGCATGTTCGGCACCGCGCATCTCAATGAGCTCTTCGCCGTGGGCGTCGGTCCACACGCGCAGGGTGCAGAAGGTGACGTCGTCCTCCCACACGTCTATGCTCAGCGAAACGGTGCCGCCCAGCTGGACGGCACCGAATGGAGACCTGTACTCACGCTCTGAGGTTACGTGGCGTGCTCTCAAACGCTAGTCTCTCCTCTTGTTGTACCTGATGATCTCCGGGTGGAGGTCATGGTAGATGTCCATGTAGTCGTTTGCGGCGCGGCGCCAGCTGAAGTCCGCGCCCATCGCCTGGAGCTGAATCTTACGCCAGGTCTCGGGCTCGGTCCAGAAGATCTCGCAGGCGCCGAGGAGCGTGTCGGCCATCTCGTCGGCGTTCATGTTGGCAAACGAGAAGCCCGTCCCCTCGCCGGTGTACTTGTTGTACGGCATGACGGAGTCGCGCAGGCCGCCGGTCTCGCGGACCACGGGCAGCGTGCCGTAGCGCATGGCAATCATCTGGGAGAGGCCGCACGGCTCGAACTCGGACGGCATGATGAGGAGGTCGCCGCCAGCGTACATGCGGTGCGAGAGCGCGTTGTCAAAGGCGATGCGCGCGCACATCTGGTCGCCGTACTTGGCGTCGAAGTAACGGAAGGCATCCTCGTGGTCCTTGTCGCCCGTGCCGAGAATGGCCACCTGAACGCCGCGCTGCATGAGATGGTCCATCGCATAGCGCACCAGGCCCAGGCCCTTCTGGTCCGTGAGACGGCCGATGGAGACAACGAGCGGGCGCGTGGGGTCCTGCGCCAGGCCCAGCTCCTCCTGGAGGGCGCGCTTGCACTCCGCCTTGTTCTCCAGGTCCTTGGCCGAGTAGTTGGCCGGAATCATGGGGTCGGTCGCAGGGTCCCAGATGGTCTGGTCGATGCCGTTGAGGATGCCGCGGAGCACGTTCTGGCGGCGACGGAAGATGTCGTCGCGACCCTCGCCGTAGAAGGGCATCTGCAGCTCGTAGGCATAGCTCGGGCTTACCGTTGTGAGGAAGTCCGCGTAGCAGAGCGCGCCCTTCATGTAGTTGATGGAGTCGCGGTCGCAGTAGAGCTGGTCGCGCGCGGCGGGGATGTGGGCGAGGCCCAGCACCTCCTCGAGGACCTTGTCGCCGTACTGGCCCTGGAACTTCACGTTGTGGACCGTGAAGACGGTCTTGACGTTGGCACACTGCGGGACCTGCTGGTAGAACTCGCGCAGGAACACGCAGCACATAGCCGTCTGCCAGTCGTTGCAGTGCAGGACGTCGCACTCGAGCTCGGGCACCTTGGCGATGGCCTCGCAGATGGCCTTCGAGAAGAACGCGAAGCGCTCGCCGTCGTCGAAGTAGCCATAGAGCCCGTCACGCTTGAAGTAGGCCTCGTTGTCAACGAAGTAGAAGTCGAGGCCCTGCAGCGTGAGCTTCTCGATGCCGCAGTACTCGTTGCGCCAGGCGAGCGGCACGTAGAAGTCCGCCACGTGCTTCATCTGGTCCTTGTACTCCTGCGGGATGCTCGCGTACTTGGGCAGGATCACGGCCACGCGGGCACCGGCATGCTTGAGCGCACGGGGAAGCGAGCCGGCCACGTCACCGAGGCCGCCGGTCTTGGCAAACGGCACGGCCTCGGAGGACGCGAAGAGCACCCTCAGCTTCCTGCGCTTGGCTGATGTTGCCATAGGACTCTCCCCCGCCTACTCGTGGGCCTTCTCGGTGATGAGGACCTCCTCGGGCGTGCCGCGCAGCTCGGTGCCAGCGGGGACCACGTTGCCGCGGTCGACGATGGCGTTCTCGACGCGCGCGCCGCTCTTGACGACGCAGCCTTGCATCACGATGGAGTTGCGCACCGTGGCGCCGGCCTCGACGATGACGTTGCGGCCCAGGATGGCGTCGCTCACGCTGCCGTAGATGCGGTCGCCGGAGGACACGGCGGAGTTGAGCACGCGGGAGCCCACCTCGAACTTGGCGGGAGGCGTGTCGTGCGTCTTGGTCTTGATCGAGCGGTCCACGGGGAAGAGCTCGGCGGTGATGCGCGGGTCGAGCAGGTCCATGTTGGCACGGAAGTAGGTGCGCTTGTTGAAGATCGGGGCAACGTAGCCGCCGAAGTCATAGGTGCGCACGTCAACACGGCCGAAGTCGCCGGCCATGGCCTCGAAGAGGTCGAGGTAGTCGGTCGGGGCGTACCAGTCGAACATGTCGAGCAGCAGCTGGCGGTTGATCACGAAGCAGTCGAGGAACATCGTGTCGCCGAAGTTGACGCCCTGGCGCACGCCCTGGACGCGGCCGTCGATGACGTCGAAGGCCGTCACGTCGTTGTCCTTCTCGGACGCGGTCTTGGTGAGGACCGTGATGTCGGCACCGGACTCCTTGTGGGCGGCGTAGACCTCGTCGAGGTCGATGTTGAAGACGAAGTTGGCCGTCGAGCAAATCACGGCGTCGGCGTTGCTGCGCTTGAAGTAGGCCTTGTTGTGAATGAGGTCACGAAGCAGGAAGCGAGCGCCGGTGCGCGAGGTGCCAAACGCGGAGCCGGGCAGGATGAACAGGCCGCCGTTCTTGCGGTCGAGGTCCCAGTCCTTGCCGGAGCCGGTGTGGTCGATGATCGAGCGGTAGTTGTACGGCATGACCATGCCCACCGTGCGGATGCCGCAGTTCACGAGGTTGGACAGGGCAAAGTCAACGAGGCGGTAGCGGCCGAAGTACGGCAGCGACGCCACGGGGCGGCTCTCGGTGAGCGCGCTGGACTCCTTGGCGGAGTAGTTGCAGGTAATGAGGCCGATGACCTTCTCCATGACTAGTTCTCCCCCTTTCCGACGACAACGTCGTTGCCAATGACGGCGGTGTCCTTGGTGGTGTCGACGCTGCCGACGCTGACGTTCTCCTCGACCACGGAGTTCTCGCCGAGGATTGCGCGGACGACGTTGGCGCCGTCCTTGACCACGGCGCCCGGGAGCAGCACCGAGTCGATGACGGTGGCGCGCTCGCCGACGTAGGCGTCAGTCGAGAGAATCGAGTGCTTGACCGTGCCGTAGACCTGGCAGCCGTTGGCGATGAGAGCGTCGTCGATCGTGCCGTCCTTGCCCACGAACGCAGGCGGGCGCGTGGAGGCGTTGCTCATGATCGGGAAGTCGGTGCTGAAGATGTCGAAGGCGGGGTTGGGCCCGAGGAGGTCCATGCTCGTCTCGTGGTAGCTGGAGATGGTGCCGACGTCACGCCAGAAGCCCTCGAACTTGTAGGTGAACAGGCGCTTTCCGTCCGCCAGCAGCTTGGGGATGATGTTGCCGCCAAAGTCGTGGGCGGAGTTCTGGTCGTTGGCGTCCTCCTTCAGCGTCTCGACGAGAAGGTCGGCGTTGAAGATGTAGATGCCCATGGAGGCGAGGTTTGAATCGGGCTTCTTGGGCTTCTCGGAGAACTTGGTGATGCGGCCGTCGTCATCGGCGGTCAGGATGCCAAAGCGGGAGGCCTCCTCCCAGGGCACCGGCATGACGGCGATCGTGAGGTCCGCGTTGTTCCTCTTGTGGGTGGCCAGCATGTCGGCGTAGTCCATGCGATAGAGCTGGTCGCCGGAGAGGATGAGCACGTACTCGGGATCGTTGGTCTCGATGTAGCCGAGGTTCTGCGTCACGGCGTCAGCGGTGCCCTCGTACCAGGTGCCACCGGTCTGCGTGGCGAAGGGCGGCAGGATGGCGACGCCGCCGCCGCGCTCGTCGAGGTTCCACGCCTCGCCGGTGCCGATGTAGCTGTGCAGCAGGTACGGACGGTACTGCGTGAGCACGCCGACCGTGTTGATGCCCGAGTTCGCGCAGTTCGACAGAGCAAAGTCGATAATGCGGAACTTGCCACCGAACGAAACGGCGGGCTTTGCCACGTTGCTCGTCAGCGCACCGAGACGGCTGCCCTGCCCTCCGGCGAGGAGCATTGCGATGCACTCTTTCTTGCTCATACCCCCACTCCTTTCGACAACCCAACACACACGGGGGCCCGAGGCCCCCGGCAAGTACTACACCTAAATGTGCCAGATATCACCCATGTACTCACGAATCGTTCGGTCTGAGGAGAAGTATCCGGCCTTGGCGGTATTGTGGAGCGCCGAGCGGTTCCAAGCGCGGCGGTCGCCGTAGGCTCCGATGAGCTCATCGAAGGCCTGGACGTAGGCGTGGAAGTCGCGCAGGACCAGATCCGGGTCGTTGTCCACCATGAGATAGTCGTGAATGCTCTCGAAGTTGCCCGAGAGGCGCGCGAGCGAACCGTCGGTGAGCATGTCCACGATGCGGCCGAGACGGTCGCGATCGCCGTTGTACATGTCCCACGCGTAGTAGCGACCCGACGCGCGCAGCGCGTCGACCTCATCGGCATGCAGGCCAAAGATCTTGATGTTCTCGGGACCCACGAGCTCGGAGATCTCGATGTTGGCGCCGTCGAGGGTGCCGAGCGTGATCGCCGCGTTCATCATGAGCTTCATGTTGGAGGTGCCGGAGGCCTCGGCGCCGGCGACGCTGATCTGCTCGGAGATCTCTGCCGCGGAGTAGATGAGCTGCGCGTTGGAGACGGCGAAGTTGGGCACGAAGGCCACCTTGATCTTGTCGTTAGCGCGCTCGTCGTTGTTGATGACGTCCGCGACGGAGTTGATGAGGCGGATGACCTCCTTGGCGAAGGTGTAGCTCTGGGCGGCCTTGCCGGAGAAGATGAACGCCGTGGGCCGCGGGCTGTAGTTCGGGTCCGCGAGGATGCGGTTGTAGACGTCGAGGACCTTGAAGACGTTGAGGAGCTGGCGCTTGTAGGCGTGGAAGCGCTTGACCTGGACGTCAAAGACCATGTTGGTGTCGAGCTCGACGCCCGAGGTCTCCTTGATGTAGGCGGCCAGACGCTCCTTGTCGGCCTTCTTGGCGACCTCCATGCCGTCGAGGAAGCTCGCGTCCTGCTCGAACGGGATGAGCTTCTCGAGCTCCATCGCGTCGTCCATCCAGCCGTCACCGATGGCCTCGGTGATGAGCTTGGAGTAGGCCGGGTTGGCCTCGGCGAGGAAGCGACGGTGGGTGACACCGTTGGTCTTGTTGTTGAAGCGGTGCGGCATCATCTCGTAGAACTCGTGGAACACGGTGTCCTTGAGGATCTGCGTGTGCAGCGCGGAGACGCCGTTGATCGAGTGCGAGAAGATGATCGAGAGGTTGGCCATGCGAACCTGGCCGTCCCAGAGGATCGCGGTGTTCTGGAGGACGTTGGTCCAGTTGCCCTCGTTGGGCGAGAGGTGGTTGGCCAGGCTCTCGCGATAGCGGCGGTCGACCTCCTCGATGAACATGTAGAGGCGCGGCAGGAGGTTGCGGAAGGTGTTGATCGGCCACTTCTCCAGGGCCTCGGGCATGACCGTGTGGTTGGTGAAGGAGATGGTCTCCTTGGCGATCTTGTAGGCGAGGTCGAAGTCAACGCCCTTCTCGTCCACGAGCAGGCGCATGAGCTCGGGGCCGCACATGGCGGGGTGCGTGTCGTTGGTGTGGATGCACACGTGCTCGCCGAGGTGCTCCCAGTCGGGACCGAACTCGCGCTCGTAGGTGCGCAGGATGGTCTGCAGGCCAGCAGAGACGAAGAGGTACTCCTGCTTGAGGCGCAGCATGCGGCCGTGCTCGCCGGCGTCGTTGGGATAGAGAATCGTGGAGATCGCCTCGACGTCGGAGCGGAACTTGTTGGCGCGTGCGTAGTCGCCGGCGTTGAAGGCGTCGAGGTCGAAGTCCTCGGTGTAGGGCTCGGCCGACCAAAGGCGCAGCTTGTTCACGACCTTGCCGCCGTAGCCGATGATGGGCACGTCGTACGGGACGGCGCGGACGACCTCGCCGCCCTCCTGGGTGAACCAGAACTTGCCGTCCTCCTCGTGGCGGACGACCTGGCCGCCAAAGCGCACGAGCACGGAGGAGCCGTCCTTGCGCGTCTCCCAGGGGAAGCCGTTGGCGAGCCAGTTGTCCGTACGCTCGACCTGGCGGCCGCCCTCGATGTACTGGCGGAAGAGGCCGTAGCGATACCGCATGCCGTTGCCGTAGCCGGCCATGCCCTCATGCGCCATGGAGTCGAGGAAGCACGCGGCGAGACGACCCAGACCGCCGTTGCCGAGGCCGGGGTCGACCTCCTGGCGGCAGAGGCCCTCGAGGCTCGCGCCCATCGACTCGATGCCGGAGGCGACCATGTCGCGGATGCCAAAGTTGATCAGGTAGTTGTCGAGCAGGGGGCCGAGAAGGAACTCGAGGGAGAAGTAATAGACCTTCTTGGTGCCCTTGGGGTGGGACTTGGGGAAGATCGCGCGACCCTTGTTGGCGATGAGCTCGGCGAGGGCGAAGTAGCGCTCGTGGTCGGCAAGCTCCTCGAAGGGGGTGCCGTAGCGCGTCAGGCAGGCCTCGCGGTACTGCTCGACGAAGTCCTGCTCGTTCTCGAAGATCTTGGCGTTGTCGTTCAAAACTACTCCTTGCATCGTGGCGACACGTACTCAGAACGCACGGGCGCACCCGTGCCGGGAGGCGTCGCAGACCCTCCCGCTGGTTGGGGCCGCCCGTGGGCGGCCCCTGTAAGCTTACTCCGTCGAAGCCTTCTTCTTCGCGGCGGGCTTCTTTTCTGACTTCTCCTTTACGGCCGCGGCCTTCTTCGTCGCCGCCTTCTTGTGCGCGGCGGCCTTCTTCGTCGCTGACTTGGCCGCCGGCTTGGCGGTCTTCTCGTCCGACTTCTTGGCCGTCTTCTTGGGCGCCGGCTTCTTTGCCTCGGTCGCGGTCTTCTTGGCCGGGCGACGCAGGGTGCCAGTCCGCTTGAGAACCATGCCGGCCAGCGGCGGGACGCGCACGACGATCGACTGCTCGCGGCCGTTCCACGGCTCGTCCTGGCACTTGATCTTGCCGGTGTTGATGACGCCGGAACCGCCGAAGCGCTCGTTGTCGGTGTTGAAGACCTCCTCGTATACGCCCCACTCGGGCACGCCCATGCGGAAGTCCTCGCGGGCGTTGACGTCGAAGTTGATGAGGATGACCAGGTCCTCCTTGGGGTCGTCGCCCCTGCGGATGAAGCTGATGATGGACTGGTCGGCGTTGTCCGCATCAATCCACTCAAAGCCGTCGGAGTCGAAGGCGCGCTGCCACAGCGTGGGGTGCTCGTTGTAGAAGCGGTTGAGGTAGCGGATGAAGCGCTGCTGGTGACGGTGGGTGTCGTACTGCTCGGAGAGGAAGTACTGGATGCCCTCGTAGTAGCGCCACTCGATGAACTGGGCGATCTCATTGCCCATGAAGTTGAGCTTGCCGCCGGGGTGCATCATCTGGTAGAAGGCGAGCGCCCTCATGCCAGCAAACTGACGCCAGTAGTCTCCGGGCATGCGCGTGATGAGCGAGCACTTGCCGTTGACGACCTCGTCGTGGGAGAGCGGCAGGATGAAGTTCTCGTTGAACTGGTACATGGACGAGAACGTGAGCATCCGGTAGTTGCCCGGGCGCCAGGGGAAGTCCGTCTGCATGTAGTGCAGCGTGTCGTTCATCCACCCCATGTCCCACTTGAAGTGGAAGCCCAGGCCGCCGTCCTCGGGCGGGTAGGTCACGAGCGGCCACGCGGTGGACTCCTCGGCGATCATCATGACGTCGGGGTGCTCCTTGCCCATGACCGAGTTGGTCTGGCGAATGAACGCGGAGGCGTCGAGGTCCTCCTCGGTGCCCTTCTCGTTGAAGCGCTTCTGGCCGGGGTCGTCGATGCCGAAGTTCATGTAGAGCATCGAGGAGACGCCATCCATGCGGATGCCGTCGGCGTGGAAGAGGTTTGCCCAGAACAGGGCATTGGAGACGAGGAAGGAGCGAACCTCGCCGCGGCCATAGTGGAACTGGTGGGTGTTCCAGTTGGGATGGATCTTGTGCTCGTAGAGCATGCCGCCGTTGAAGTTGGCCAGGCCCTCGGCGTTGGCGCAGAAGCCGCCGCACACCCAGTCGAAGATCACGCCGATGCCGGCCTCGTGGCAGGCATCGATGAAGTGCATGAACTGGCGCGGGTTGCCGTAGCGGGACGTGGCGGCGTAGTAGCCGGTGGGCTGGTAGCCCCAGGAGCCGTCGAACGGGTGCTCGTTGACGGGCATGATCTCGATGTGGGAGTAGCCCATCTCCTTGACGTACTCGACGAGCTCGTCGGCGAGGTCGTCGTAGGAGTACATGACGCCGCGCTGCGCGGGGAACGGGTCGCCGGGACCGGGATAGGTGCCGTCCTCGCGAGGCTCGCCCTGGGGCTCGTCGCCGTGGCGGCGCCAGCTGCCCAGGTGCACCTCGAAGATGTTGAGCGGCTCGGCGAACATGTCGCGATGGGAGCGCTGCTCGAGGTAGTGGGCGTCCTTCCAGGCGTAGCCGTCGAGGTCGAAGGTGCGCGACGCGGTGCCGGAGACCTTCTCGGCGTAGAAGCCGTACGGGTCGGCCTTGTAGAGCTTGCGCCCGTCGTTGCACTCGATGAGGTACTTGTAGAGGGCGCCCTCCTCGATGCCGGCAACGAAGCCCTGCCAGATGCCACCGGTCTCGGTCGGGTAGAGCGGCGTGGCCGTCTCGTCCCAGCCGTTGAAATCGCCGATGACGTGGACGCTCCTCACGTCAGGCGCCCAGACGGCAAAGTGGTAGCCGTGAGTGCCGTCGTCCGTGACGGCGGGGTGGGCGCCCATCTTCTCGTAGCTCCTGTACCACTCGCCGCGAGCAAAGAGGAAAAGGTCATCGTTGCTCAGGTTGAGAGTGCTGTCGAGAGATTCCATGTCACGCTCCTCGAAGGTCTGTGCACAGGACAACACTCATTGTGTGTCTTACGTCAACCGGGTGTCCACGAAAAGGCGGTGAATGCGGGCAACGAGACGGCGAGCAGGGCGTGCTGATGGGAGCCTTCCCGCGGCGCGAGGTTCTTCTCGCCCGGCCGGCTCCTCCGCGCTCCACAAAGAGGCCGACGTGGCAAGGCCTCGCGGGGTACGAGGAAGCGCGACCTGCGGTTCTTCTCGACCGGCTATAAAGATTGGCCGAATTGGCGCGCAATTCTCTGCCAAATCGGCCTCTTTGCGGAACGCACCACCCGCACAGAAAAGGCCCGCCGGGGCCGAGAGGCACCGACGGGCCGGACGTGCGATGGGTCGTGCCTAGTAGTTGATCTTCTGCTCCTCGAAGTAGGCGCGCGGGTGGTTGCACACCGGGCAGACCTCGGGGGCCTCGGCGCCCACGTGCAGGTGGCCGCAGTTGAGGCACTTCCAGACCTTGACCCCCTCGCGCGCGAAGACCTCGCCCTTCTCGACGCGCTCGGCGAGCTTGAGGTAGCGCTCCTCGTGGTGCTTCTCGATCTCGCCGACCATGCGGAACTTGGCGGCGATCTCCGTGAAGCCCTCAGCCTCGGCGGTCTCGGCGAAGCCCTTGTACATGTCGGTCCACTCGTAGTTCTCGCCGGCCGCGGCGTCCTTGATGTTGGCCAGGGTGTCGGGCACCTCGCCGCCGTGGAGGTACTTGAACCAGAGCTTGGCGTGCTCGCGCTCGTTGCCGGAGGTCTCCGTGAAGATGTCGGAGATCTGGACGTAGCCCTCCTTCTTGGCCTTGCTCGCGTAGTAGGCGTACTTGTTGGTGGCCTGGGACTCGCCGGCGAAGGCGGCCTCGAGGTTCTTCTTCGTCTGCGAGTTCTCAAAGTCGATGGCCATGGGAGGCTCCTCTCAGTCCCCCGGGAGGGACGCTTTCCTGCGCCGGGCCCTCACCCGGCGGCTCAACCGATATCAGACGTGCCACGCCCCGTCGCCCGGACGGCAGAAGCCCTCACGGGACAGCTCGCCCAGGAGGGCCTCGGCCTCGGAGGCGCTTATCGGCCTTCTACCCGCTTTCTCCTCCACGCTTGCAAGCTCTTCGCAAATGGCAGAAAGACCCACGCCGCCCGGCTCGCCGCGGTGGGCGAGAAGAACGCGCAGCAGCTCAGCGCGCTTCTGGCGGTGCGACCCCTCGAAGCGCGACTGCCGCGCGTGGCTGGCGGAGCGCCGCGACGGGTTGGGAACAGTGCGCTTGAGGTAGGCACCGTAGTCGAGCAGCGCATAGTACCAAGCTCGTGGGTCGTCCGCGGGGTCGCTCGCGTCCGCGGGGCACGTCTCGCGCAGAATCGGCACGAGCGTGCGGTCGCTCACGCGTTCCTCGTCTGGGAAGAGCTCGTGGAGCAGAACCGTGCGCACATTGGTCTCCAGGTAAACGGAGGGCAGGTCAAAGGCGAAGGCACGAATGCCCGCCGCCGTGGCGGGGCCCACGCCGGGCAGCGCCTCGAGCGCCGCGGTCTCGGCCGGAAGCTCGCCGCCGAGCGCCGTCACCGCCCGCGCTGCGCGGTGCAGCGCGAGGGCGCGCCGGTTGTAGCCGAGGCCCTGCCACTCCTCGAGGACGTCCGCGGGTTCGGCGGCCGCGAGCGCGGAGGGCGTGGGGAAGCGCTCGAGCCAGCGCTGCCAGCGACCGTCCACGCGCGTGGTCTGCGTCTGCTGGAGCATGACCTCGGAGATCCAGATCTCATAGGGGTCGCGCGTACGACGCCATGGTAGGTCGCGATAGAGCTCGCGGCCGCGCTCCAGAACGAGGGAGCGAAAGGCAGCAAGGTCCTTCTCGCCCGCAGGGCCCTCCGCGGCCGTCATGAGCGCGCGGTTCCGGCGGCGCGCCGGGCCTCGTCCTCGGGCGCAAGCTCAAAGGTCGCGTGCGGAACCGGGGAGCGCCGCTCCACCACGAGCTGGTGCAGGGTCACGCTGGAGAAGAGCCCGCGGAGCAGGCGCTCGGCGTTGCACCAGACGGAGGTGTAGCGACACTGCTCGCGGTTGGGGCAGGGGTTGCCCTCGTCGTCTGCGTTGAGGCAGCACGAGAGGGCGACGGGGCCCTGGACGGCCTCGACGACCTGCAGGAGGGTGGTCTCTCGTGGGTCCACGGCCAGGCGCATGCCACCGCTCGCGCCACGGGTGTTGGTGACGATGCCGGCAGACGCAAGGTCGCGCTGGATTGAGCGGGCAAACGAGTAGGGGACGCCGCTCTCGCGGGCGGCGGTGCGCACCGAGAGCGCCCCGTCGGTCTTCTCGACCAGCTCGGATATCATACGCAGCGCGTAGTCGGTCTTCTTGGAAACGTCCATGTGACTCCCCTCGAGTTCGAGGACCCTCCTAGATCTCCCAGTCGAGCACGGGCCAGCCGTGGCGGCGGGCGCTGATCGCGAGCGTCTTGCCGGGGCAGACGGCCCGGGGCTCGCGCGCAGCCTTGAGCAGGGCTGCGTCGGTGTGGTGATCGGCATAGGCACGCTCGAGCACCCAGGCGCCGGCGCCGAGATGGGCGTCGCACCAGGCCTCGACCGCGCGGACCTTCTCGGCCCCCGCCACCACCGGGCCGTCGACCCGACCCGTGTAACGGCCTCGGTCATCACGCTCCATGCGCGTTGCGGCGAACCCGTCCGCGCCCATGCGACTGGCCGCGACCTCAGCGATTGGCTCGAAGGTGGCCGAGACGAGCAGAACGAGCATGCCCTTCTCGTGGCACCAGGCGACCTCGTCGAGCGCCTGCGGGCGGTAGAGCGGAGCGAGGACCTCGTCGTGGAAGCCCGTCATCACGGCGTCGACCTCATCGGAGGTGCGGCCGGCAAGCGAGCCAAAGACGAGCTCGCGCGCCTCATCCTGTCGATACGGCAGATGGAGCTTGTAGCGGGCACCCCACCACACGAGACGCGCCAGGCGGAGCGGCGACATCAGCCCGTGCGAGAGGAGGTAACGCGTGAACAGCGAGCCTGACTGGCCGTCGATGGTCGTGCCGTCGAAGTCAAAGACCGCGACGCGCCGAGGCTGTGTGTGAGTGCTGGCTGTCATGGGCGCCCCGCTTTCGCGTTGGTGTGACGCAGATATGATAGCGCGACGCGTGCATTCGCGCGCGCCGATGGGGCGAGCGGGCTTTCCGCAAGAAAAAAGGGGTCCCTTGCGGGACCCCTGAACGTGCAATGGCGGGATGTAAGGGACTCGAACCCTCGACCTCCGACGTGACAGGCCGGCGCTCTAACCAGCTGAGCTAACACCCCGTGCGCCTTGCGCGGGAGCTATTCTCTCACACCCCTCAAAGCGTGACAAGGCCCAAATTCAAAAAAGTTGGCGACGGCTCGCCGCACACAAAACCTACGCGAGCGCGACGTCGGTCGTGGAGCCGGTGCTGTCCGTCACGCGCAGCGTAGTCCCATCGAGCTCCGCGGACGTGACGTCGCCAGAGCCGCCCACGGGATTGCCGTCCGGTCCCACCACATAGGTGACACCACTCAGGTGCCCGCCGATCACGTAGCTGACCACGTCCCAGCCGCCGTCGCGGTTCTCGGGGATGAGCAGGGTGTCCGCCGTGCGGAGCAGGCCGTAGGGCGTGCCCTCGAGGGAGATAATCACGTCCCCCACGGCGTTCACGACGCCCCAGGTACCGTCATCAGCCTGGCGCAGAGCGTACGTCTCGCCCGCATAGCTCACGGTGGCACCGTCGGCGCCCACCTGTTCGGAGCCCGCGTCGTGCTCCCGCTGCTCCTCCTGGACCTGCAGCTCAGACTCCGTGGGGCGCAGCGTCTGGTCATGGGTCGTCTGCTCCTCGGCGGGCGGAAAGACGAGCGAGGTGACCAGTGTCCCCAGAGCAAAGACAACCGCCAGCGCCAGCACGGCGGCAACGACCAGAAGGACTATGTTGAAGGCACTCCGCCGGGGGCCGGCCTGAGGGACGCGCGCCTCCGGATGCCGCTCGGCGTAACGTCGCTCGGCGCTCTTCCTCGCGCGGTCGGCCGCCTCGGCGGCATTCTTTCGCGTGGTGACGTGGGCGCCCTGGCCGGCGCCGATGGTCGAGATCTCGTCCGAATCGCTCGCAAGCGACGGCACCCGCCTGCGCGCGCGGCGCGCGCTCGGGGCCGCGTGGCTTGCGCGGTGTGCCGGGCGGACGTTCTTCTCGTCCCTGTTCTCGTCCCTGAAAGGCATGGGTACTCCCCCGATTGTTAGACCTCGCGGCGCTCCTCAATGGCGCGCCCGAGCGTCACCTCATCCGCATACTCCAGATCCCCGCCCACGGGCAGCCCGCTTGCCAGGCGCGAGACGCGCACGCCGAGCGGCCTGATAGTCCGGGCGAGGTAAGTTGCCGTGGTCTCACCCTCGACGTCCGGGTTGGTGGCGAGGATGACCTCCGAGATCTCGCCGCTCGCCAGCCGTGCCAGGAGCTCCCGCACGTGGAGCTGCTCCGGGCCGATCTTGTCCATCGGGCTGATGACGCCGCCCAGGACGTGATAGAGGCCATGGTAGCTGCCCGTCCGCTCGATGGCGCTCACGTCGCGAGGCTCGGAGACCACGCAGACCGACGTGCGATCGCGCGACGCGTCGGCGCACACGTCGCAGGTCTCGCGCGTGGCGTAGGAGAAGCAGACCGGGCAGAAATGCACCTGCTGCTTGACCTCCAGGATCGCCTGGGCGAGACGGCGCGCCTGGTCGGCGTCGGCCTCGAGCAGATAGTAGGCGATGCGCTGGGCGGACTTGGGGCCGATGCCGGGAAGCCTCCCCAGCTCGTCGAGCAGCCGCTGCAGTGCGCGCCCGTCGTTGATGGATGCGTCCATGGGCACGATCGCGCAGCCTAGAACAGGCCCGGAATGTTCATGCCGCCGGTCACGGCACCGAGCTGCTGGCTGGCCATTTGCTCGGCGGACTCCAGGACGTCGTTGACGGCGGCGAGGATCATGTCCTGCAGCATCTCAACGTCCTCGGGATCCACGGCATCCGGGTCGATTGTGAGCGAAGTCAGGCGCAGGTCACCCGTCGCGGTGACCTTGACGGCACCGCCGCCCGCGCTCGCGGAGACCTCCGTGGCGGCCGCCTTCTGCTGCGCGGCCAGGAGCTGCTCCTGCATCTTGCGGGCTTGGGCCATCATCTGGTTGCGGTTCATGCCGCCCATGTTGAATCCCTTGGACATGTCGTTTCCTTTCGTCGTTGCCTGAATCGGTTGGCGAGAAGTGCGGTCTAGTCGTTCTCTTCGTCGTCTTCGCTGTCGTCGACGGGTTCGTCGATGAAGCCGGCGTCCTCCTCCGGCCCCTCCTCGTAAGAGAGCTCCTCGGCCGCCTCCTCGTCAGACGTGGTGGCGGCGGGCTCCACGCTCACCGAGAGGGGCTGGCCGAAAGCGGCGCTGAGCTGGGCTGCGATGTCTGCGAACTCCGGGGTGAGGTCCTGCGCGGCCTGCCCGACGAAGGCTTGTCCAGCCGCTCCGCGCCCCTCGCTGCGCCCCTCGCTCACTTCGTGACTCGCGTCGGGGGAGGTCCCGACGGGGGCAGCGCTCGGGGAGGCCGTCGACGAGTTCGCCGCGGGAGGCTCGGCGGACGCCGCGTCGGCCAGCTCGGTCTCGGCGGAATCCGCGTAAGGGGTGAGGTCGGCATCGGTGTAGGGGACGGGGTCGGGCTCGGGGGCGTCCCAGGGCATGGGGTAGCTCGGGGCGGTTTGGGGCGCGGGATCGGGCTCGGGAGCCGGAGCGGGCTGGGGCGCAGGGGTCGGCACGGTCGTCGGCGCAGGCACGGCAGCACGCGAAATCGCCTGGTTCGCGAGGCTCGACTCGACGTAAACGACCTGGCGCGGACCAAAGGCCATGGCCACGACCGGATCCACGCTCGCACGAACATCCGAGCGCTCGAGCATCTTCGCCGCAAAGTGCGAGCCCTTGGGCAGGGATACCGTGAGGCGCGCGCCGTCGTCGGAGACAGCCGTGGACGAAAGCAGCAGCGAACCCTTTGCCGGCGCCTGCTTCACGAGCTGGTCGACGACCTGCTTCCAGGTGCGCTGGAGATCGCCGTTGGTGCGACCACCGACAGAGGGGGACCCAAAGCTCCCGTCCTTCTCGGCGCGCTCCGCCGGTTTGGGTTCACGCCGTGGCGCCAAGGGCGCAGGCGCGGGCGACGCGCCCTTCTCACTAACCGTTCTACCTGCGGAGACGTTGACGTCGACCGAGGCAGGAGCTTGGGTGGTGAACCCAAACCCGTTTTGAGGTTTGGGTTCGACAACGGTCCCGGCCGCGGGAGGCGCCGCGGCAATCGACACGGCGGGCGCCTGCCCGAGGGCCCTCTCGACCGCGGGGGCCGCGGAGGCGAGGGCGCCCGGAACGGCGAGGATGGCAACCTGGCGCTCGAGGTCGGCAATGCGCTCGGCGAGGGACTCGAGGGTGAGGTCGGACTCCGGACGGGCGATGCGCGTGAGGGCGATCTCCAGAACGAGGCGCTGGTTGGTGGCCGTGCGCATCTCGCTGGAGGCCTCCCCGAGGATGGAGAGCGAGCGTGCGACGCGGTCGGACGAGCCAAAGGCAGACGCCTCCGCCCGCAGCTCGTCGAGCTCCTCCCCCTGCGCGGACACGACGTCATCCGCGCTCGGGACGGCAGCCATCACGTAGACGTCACGCAGATGCGCCGCCAGCTCGCGTGTAAAGCGCAGCAGGTCGCGACCAGCATCGGCGAGCTTCGAGACCTCGCCGAAGAGCGTCGCCACATCCCGGTGCGCCATTGCACGCGCCATCTTGCCCAGCACGGAGCCGGAGACCTCGCCGAGCAGGTCCTGCGTCGCCTCGAGCCCGATATGCCCAGCGCCAAAGACTGAGAGCTGCTCGAGCGAGGTCAGGGCATCGCGCATGCCGCCACGCGCATGCCGGACGATGAGCTCGAGTGCGGCCGCGTCGTAGGTGAACCCCTCTTGGCCGCAGACGTAGGCAAGGTGCGCCTGCATCTCGTCGTTGCCAATCGCGTAGAAGTCAAAACGCTGCACGCGGGAGAGGATCGTGGCGAGGATCTTCTGCGGGTCGGTGGTGCACATGACAAAAACCACGTGCTCGGGCGGCTCCTCGAGCGTCTTGAGCAGCGCGTTGAACGCCGCCGGCGTGAGCATGTGAACCTCGTCGATGATGTAGACCTTTGCGCGGCCCATGACCGGGGCATAGCTCACTCGGCCGATGATCTCCTCGCGGACGTTGTCCACGCCGGTGCGCGAGGCGGCATCCAGCTCGATGACGTCCGGATGCTCGCCCGCCGCGATGAGGCGACACTGCTCGCAGCTGCCGTCGGGCAGCGCCGCCGGACCCTTCTCGCACATGAGCGCCTTGGCCAGGATGCGCGCCATCGTGGTCTTTCCCGTGCCGCGCGGACCGCAGAACAGGTACGCGTGACTGGTGCGGCCCTCGAGCACGGCGCGCTTCAGGGTCTCGACCACGTGCGACTGGCCCACGACCTGATCGAACGTCTGCGGGCGATACTTGGTGTAGAGCGATTCCATGCGGCCTCCGGCACGTTGGTTTCCGAGGTTCCAGTATACCCGCGGCGGCGGCGCGGCGCCCTACGCCCACAGGTTCTTCTCGCCTTCGCGACGACAACGCCGAGGTCCTTTGGCGTGTCGCGCCGCTCAGTGGGGAAATAGCGCCAAATCATGGCCGTCAGAGGCGTCTGTTTGGCACTTTGAGACTACTGAGTGAGTTAGCGGCCCCGCGGGCGAAACCAGGCGAGAAGGGCATCGGCATCGACAACGGAGAGGTCGCGCAGCTCAAGGCCGTCCGCATCGCTTGCCGCAGTCCGGACGGAGAGCGTGGCCACGCCGGCGCGACGCTGGAGGGGACTGGCGGAGACCCGCATCCGCTGCAGGCGCGAACGGGGCGCAATCGTGGTCCGGCGCGTGAGGCCTCCGGTAACGAGCACCAGCTCACGACCCGTATGCCCGTAGCGCGCAGCCCGCCAGGCGAGAATTGCGTCTGCGACGAGACCCGCCAGGAGCGCCACACTGAGCAGAACCGCAGCCGCGAGCAAGGGCCCCAGCAGCCATCCCGCACTCGCGAGCAGGCCGGAGAGACCAAACAGCCAGTGCACGCCAAAGAAAATCGCCGTCGCGAACGGCCACCAGATCGCGGCGCGCACCACGGCGCGGCGACACGCAACCGGACCAAGGCGCCGCAGCTCCACGCAATTGAGCACGCCCGCGTAGGCCGGCAGGACCTCGGCGAGAAGGGCGTCGAGCTCCACTATGCGCACGAAGGGATGGAGCAGCACGCTGCCGGACGGCTCGCCATCCGTCTCGCCGGGGGCGGAAACCACCTGAACGTAGACCTCTGCGTAGCCAATGAGCTGGCGGATGATTCCCTGCCGCACGCTCACGTGTTGAACGCGGTCCACGGCCACCGTGCGAGACGAGCGGGAGAGCAGCCCGTGCTCCACGACGACGCGATCCTCGTAGCGCTCCACGCGATACCCCGCATAGTGCACGAGAGCGAGAACGAACGAGACGATGGCACCCAGCACGACGGCGCCCAACACGACGGCGACCACTGCCGGCACGAGCACCGGCAGTGCGGTTGCGACCAGCTCGTCACCTTTGCCCGTCAGGTCGAGGATGCCCCATTCAATGAGCTGGTTGAGGCCATTGACCAGCAGGATGACGAGCGCCACCGCCTGGCTCGCGGCGCTCGTCTGGGATGCCGCGGCAAGCAGGAGCTGGCGCCCCGTGAGCCCGAAGGTGGCGAGCGGGCGCTCGTCGGGCGCAGAGTCGGCGAGCGCCGCGGGCGCGCTGTCCTTCTCGTCCGGCGACCCCGCGGCCGCACGCTTGCGGCGGAAGAGCTCCGCGCGAAGCGTCTCCGCCTCGCCGGCGCGCAGGCCCCGCATCCGAGCGGCATCGCCCTCGGCCGCGGCGGCGCCCGTATCGAGGTCGAGCGTCATGAGGCCAAAGAGCCGCTCGAGCAGCTCGGAGCTCATGTCCGCCGTGTGGATGTGCTCGTAGGGGATCGTGAGCCGGCGCTTGTTCAGAAGGCCCCAGCGCACGACGACACCCTCGTCCGTGAGCTCCCACGTGCGGACGCGCCAGACGACAAAGCTCAGCACAAGACACGCCGCGAAGATTCCCGCCGCGGCGAGCACGAGCGTGGCGAGCGTGGAGAGGTCGCCCGCGAAGAAGTCCCCCGCAAGGCCAAACGCCACGAGCGCGACCAGGCCGGAGGCCATCTTGAGCGCCTCGACCACCACGGAGAGCGGATTCGCGCGGTGCTCGCCCGGCGTCACACGTCCTCCTTGGCGAGGCGCGCGGACTCGGCCACACGGTCGCGCAGGGCGGCAGCGTCGGCCTCGGCGAGGCCGGGGATCTCGAAGCTCTCCCCCGCGGTGGAGATGGTCACCGTAGCCAGGCCGTGCGCACGCAGGATGGGGCCCTGCTCGGTCTGCACGTGCTGAACGCGAACGAGCGGCACCAGCACGCGCTTCTTCACAAAGACACCGTGGTAGAGGTCAACGTCGGTAGGCGTGACGTCGTAGCGCCAGGTCGCCATCTCCACACGCGGCGAGATGAGCAAATCACCCACGCAGACGAGCTCAACGACGCCGCCAATCAGATAGACCCAAAATACGTCGCCGCCCAGGTGCCGCACGATCGCCCAGGCCACCGCGGCCAGCGCGGCAACCACGACGATGCCGATGACGTCCGAGACGTACCAC
Organism: Atopobium sp. UBA1382; assembly: GCA_002305805.1. Classification (GTDB taxonomy): domain Bacteria; phylum Actinomycetota; class Coriobacteriia; order Coriobacteriales; family Atopobiaceae; genus Thermophilibacter; species Thermophilibacter excrementavium. The sequence continues at coordinate 25,260 of DBQY01000016.1, forward strand.
ACGCGCTGCATGCGCGGATCGAGGCGGTGCGAGGGCAGGTCGCTCACGATGGCTCCCTTCGGCACGGCGCTTCTCGTCCGGGCATAACGCTCGTTGGCGACAAAGGACCAGATTAGGTTCGTTTGGTACCAGAATCTGGCGCCAATACGCCAACGAGACGCGGACGCAACCGGCGGGCGAGAAGGACGCGTCATCGCGACAGCAAAAAAGCGCGCTCGGTGGGAACGGGTGCCCGCAAGAGGCCCCTTATGGCTGCTGCCTCCCGGCCCTGACCAGGTTCGAGGTGTCACGTCACCCGAACCCACCGAACGCGCTCGCGGAACACTCTAGCAAAGTCGGGGCGAGCGCGCCACGCACGCGCTACCCTTGTCCAAACGTCGCTCACAAGGAGGCTGTCATGATCAACCGATTCTGCAAGGTTCCGCTCTGGGAGTGCAACGACGAGCTCGTGCGCGTGGCGCAAGGCGCCCAGCCCGCGGACCTGGTGATTCGCCATGCCAACCTCGTGAGCGTGACCACGCACGAGATTCTGCCGGACACGGACATCGCCGTGGCCTGCGGGCGCGTGGCCTACCTCGGTCTGGGCGAGCACACGGCCGAGCACTGCATCGGGCCGGACACGCTGGTCGTGGACGCGACCGGGCTCTACGCCGCGCCCGGTCTCATGGACAGCCACATCCACGTGGAGAGCGCAATGATCGGCGTGGCCGAGTACGCGCGCGCCGTGGTCCCGCACGGCACGACCGGCATCTTCTGCGACCCGCACGAGGCGGGCAACGTCACCGGCATGCCCGGCGTGCGCGCGATGTTCGAGGATGCGCGGCGCGTGCCGCTCAAGGCCATGATGACGCCGCCGTCGTGCGTGCCGGCGGTGACGGGCGTGGAGGACACGGGCGCCCAGGTCACGGCCGCGGACATCGCGGACAGCATGACCTGGGACAACGTGGTCGCGCTCGGCGAGATGATGAACTTCCCCGGCATCCTGGCGGGCGAGAAGAACGCGCTGGACGAGGTGCGCGAGACGCTGCGCGCCGACCGCGTGATCACCGGCCACTTCCCCTCGCCGGACCGCGACCGCGGCCTCAGCGCCTACGTGGCCTCCGGCGTCTCCTCCTGCCACGAGTCCGGCAGCTTCGATGAGGTGCTCGCCAAGCTGCGCATGGGCATGTGGGTGCAGCTGCGCCAGGGCTCGGCGTGGCTCAACCTCCCCGGCTACCTGCCGCAGCTCGTGGCGAGCGGTGTGGACACACGCCACTGCCTGCTGTGCTCCGACGACAACCACCCGCACACGCTTGTGGACGAGGGCCACATGGACCGCATCCTGCGCGAGTGCGTGCGCCTGGGCCTGGACCCGGTCACCGCCCTGCAGATGGCGACGATCAACTGCGCGGAGTACTTCGGCCTCGGGAACGACATGGGCTCTGTCACACCGGGCAAGTGCGCCGACATCGTCCTTCTCGACGACCTAGAGGGCTTCTTCGCGCGCAAGGTCTTCATCGACGGCGAGCTCGTCGCCGAGGACGGCCGCGCGCTTTTCTCGGTTGAGCCCTACGCCTGGCCCGACTTCATGACCCACACGATGAACCTTGGCCTCGAGCCCACGGTCGAGACCTTCCGCATCCCCGTCGACCTGCCCGACGGCACGGCGCGCGTGCGCGCGATGGCCATCGAGCCCGGCGACACGATCACGCGCAACGCGATCGTCGAGGTGCCGGTCGTGGGCGGCGCGCTCCAGGCGGACCCCGCGCATGACATCCTCAAGGTCGCCGTCTTCGACCGCCACCACGGCGCGGCGGGCACGCATGCCTTCGGCTTTGTCACGGGCTTCGGGATCCACGGCGCGCTCGCGCAGACCGTCTCCCACGACGCGCACAACCTGCTCGTGATGGGCGACAACGACGAGGACATGGCGCTCGCGGCGCGCACGCTGGCGGAGTGCGGCGGCGGCGAGGTCGCCGTTGCGGACGGCAAGGTGCTGGCACTCGTGGAGCTGCCGGTCTGCGGCCTCATGAGCACGGAGCGCGTGGAGGTCGTGGCCGAGAAGGTCGCGGGGGCGAGAAGGGCCTGGGAGCAGATGGGCTGCGCGATGCCCTCGCCGTTCATGACGATGGGCGTGATGTCGCTCGCGTGCGTGCCGGAGCTGCGCCTCACGAACCGCGGCTACGTGAACTGTCTCACCTTTGAGATGGAGCCGCTGCTCGCGGACTAGCCCCTGGCGCCGGCGGCGGCGAGGCGCGTCTTGAGGAAGCGCCCGAGCTCGCGGAAGCGGTTCTCGCTCAGAGCGGCGCGGGGCACGTAGATGTAGCGGCCCTCGCCAAACCCGGCCACCACGCAGTCGCCATTCTGGCGAACGGTGCGCAGGTCAGCAAGGTCGAAGTCGCCGATCGGGCCCGCTTCGTTCTCCATGTGGGCGCTGTCCTCGCACACTACGACGTGGCGCACCTCGCTCGGGGGAGTCGGGGCGAGCGTGGTGCGGCGCGCGTAGCGCATCTGCAGGTAGTCCCAGCGCGTCGTGGCAAAGACCAGGGCGAGCGACACCGCAAAGACAACGAAGACGAGCACCGTGGGCTTCTCGTCCACCAGCAGCACGACCACCAGCGCGAGGAGCGCGACGAAGGCGGCTGCGGTGACGACGTTGCGAATGCCGTGGCCGAGCGTCTCCGAGGCACGGGCGAACGAGAGCTCGTTGTAGTCGAAGGTCGCCGAGAAGAGCGCCTTACCGTACTTCTTGTCGTCAAAGTGGGGCTGCGAGGGGCTCTTGTGCCCGGCTGCCGTCTTCGGGGTCTTCTTTGCCATGTCCGCTCCTTCGCCTCTGGCACGGCCGTCTTGTTCACCCGACAAATCCTAGCGCATGTGGAGGAGTTGTCGGCGAGATGTGCTCCGACGGTGAAAGCTACCGTTCGCCGGAGCGGCATGGTCACCGAGCGCGCGGTGAGGAATGATACACATGCGCGCAGGGCGCGAGGGCATGACGAGAGCGAATCGCGTGCGCTCGCTCTGTAGAGCTTATAGCTTGGCAGCTGCCGAAGTGGAGGCCCCGGGACCCGGTCCCGTGGGCCTCCGTCCATTTTCGGCCGTTTCGTACGGGAGGTGGGCGGCCCGGGCCTAGGCCTCGCCCCAGACGACTGCCTCGTAGGGCCGCAGCACGCCCGCGGCCGGCACGCCGTCATAGTTGCCGAGAAGGACCGGCATGCCGTCACACCCCAGGTCCGCAAGCTCGCAGGACGCGCCATCGAAAGAGCACGCGACCACGAGGCGCTTCTCGCCGAGCGTGCGCTCGAAGGCGATGACCCTGGGCGCCGCGGGGCCCGCGTCCAGGAACCGCACGTCGCCGAGGGCAACGACGTCCGAGGCGTGGCGCAGCGCCACGAGCCTGCGATAGTACTCGAACATCGAGCCCTCGACGCCCACCTCCGCCTCGGCGTTGACCAGCGCGTGAGTGGCGGGGACGGCGAGCCATGGCGTGCCCGTCGTGAAGCCGGCACCGGGCTCCGCCGTCCACTGCATCGGAGTGCGCCCGTTGTCGCGAGACCGCTCGTTCACCACATCGAGGGCCTCTTCCCGCGTGGCGCCGCGCTCGAGCAGCATGCGGTAGGCGTTCTTGCTCTCCACGTCATCGAACTTGTCGATGGAGTCGTATCCGGCATTGGTCATGCCCAGCTCGTCTCCCTCGAAGACGTAGGGCGTGCCCTTCATGAGAAAGCTCATCGCGGCGAGCATCTTGCCCACGTGCTCCCAGCTACCGCCGCGCTCGCCGATCCCCTCGCGGCCGCCGAAGCGCGTGACCGCACGCGGCTGGTCGTGGTTGTCCCAGAACAGGGCGTTCCAGCCGCCACCGGCCTGCATGCCCTCCTGCCAGGAGCGCAGGATGTCGCGCAGCGCAGAGATGTCCGGGTCGGCAAGCGCCCACTTGTCGCCGCCGGCATAGTCCACCTTGAGGTGGTGAAAACTGAAGCTCATGGAGAGCTCATGGTCCTCGGGACGCGTGTAGCGGATGCAGTTCTCCAGGTCGGTCGAGGCCATCTCGCCCACCGTGACCATGCCGTCGATGCCGGCTCGTTCCACGAGCTCCCGCAGGTACTCGTGGACGTGCGGACCGTCGGCCACGAGCGCGCGGCAGGCGCCGCCCGAGCCGGGGACGTCCTCGATGACCTCGGGCTTGGATATCAGGTTGATCACGTCGAAGCGGAAGCCCCGCACGCCGCGCTCGCGCCAGAAGCGCACCACGTCGGCGCAGGCCGCGCGCACCTCGGGGTTGGTCCAGTCCAGGTCCGGCTGGCTTGGGTCGTGCATGTGCAGGTACCACTTGCCCAGACGCGGCTCCCATCGCCAGGCGCTTCCGCCGAAGGCGCACTCCCAGTTGGTGGGGGGCTCGCCGGGGTCCCCGGGACCGGAGGACCCGCGCCCGTCGCGCAGGATGTAGTACGCCTGATAGCGCCTCTCGCCGGCGCACGCCCGACGGAACCACTCGTGGTCCACCGAGGTGTGGCAGAGCACCATGTCCAGCATGATGCCGATGCCACGCTCGCCCGCCGCCGCCACCAGCTCGTCGAAGTCGCCCATCGTGCCGTAGCGCGGGTCCACGGCGCAGTAGTCCGCCACGTCGTAGCCGTTGTCGCGCTGGGGCGAGGGGTAGAACGGGGTGAGCCACAGGTAGTCCGCGCCAAGGGTGGCGAGGTAGTCCAGCTTGCTCGTGATGCCGGGCAGGTCGCCCAGGCCGTCGCCGTTGCTGTCGCAGAAGCTCTTGACGTAGATCTGATAGACCACGCTCCTGCGGAAGTCCTTCTCGATCTCTGCCATGGGGCAGCCTCCTTACGGGTGGCCGGGCGCCGCGCGGGCGCCCGGCGCTGCGGTCTAGGCGCGATAGGTAGCCACGGTGGTGGCGCCGGCCTCGGCGTCCATGCCGTCGAGCAGCGTGAGTTCGGTCGCGGCGCCCTCGTCGGTCACGATGAACGCGGTAATCGTGGGATGGCCCGCCGCGCGGATCTTCTCGGCGGAGAAGGTCATGAGGGGCTGTCCCGCCGTCACGCGCTGGCCCTGCTCCACGAGGCACTCAAAGCCGTCGCCGCCCATGTCCACGGTGTCGATGCCCACATGGATGAGCACCTCGGGTCCGTTGTCGAGCGTCAGGCCGATGGCATGGAAGGAGCCGGGCATCGTGGCGGCAACGACGCCGTCCGCGGGGGCGACGACGGTGTCGGCGCCGGGCGCGGGCTCGATTGCCAGGCCGTCGCCCATCGCCTTGCTCGCAAACACCTGGTCCGGCATGTCGGTGATGGGGCGCACCGTGCCGGAGAGCGGGGCGAGAAGGGCGCGGTCGCACGGCTCGGCCGCAGGGGCCGGGGCGGCAGGGGCGGCCGCGGGCTCGAGGGCCGCGACGCCGCGGTCCTTCTCGGAGAGCTTGCGCAGGCCGACGAAGTAGGTGAGCACGAACGGGACGACGATGGCGATCAGCATGCACAGCGCGAAGATTCCCCAGTAGTTGAACATGATGGAGAGGATGCCGGGCAGGCCGCCCACGCCGATGGAGAGGGCCTTGACCCCCATACCGGTGCAGACCATGGCGGCGAGGGCGGAGCCGATCATGCCGCAAACCAGCGGGAACTTGTACTTGAGGTTGACGCCGAAGAGCGCGGGCTCGGTGACGCCGAGGTAGCAGGAGATGCACGCCGGGATGTTCACCTGCTGGGCACGCTCGTTCTTTCGCTGGAGCACGGACATGGCGAGCACGGCGGACCCCTGCGCGATGTTGGAGAGCGCGATCATGGGCCAGAGGGTGGTGTACTCGTAGATGCTCACCATCTGGGAGTCGATGGCGTTGGTCATGTGGTGCAGGCCGGTCATGACGAGCGGGGCGTAGAGCAGGCCGAAGATCGCCGCGAAGAGCACGCGAATGTCGGACGCGAGGCCCCAGCTCACGGCGTTGGCGATGGCGTCGCCAATGGCCCAGCCGATGGGGCCCACGACCAGATGGGCGATGAACACTGCCGGCACGAGCGACATGAACGGCACGACGATCATGCGCACGACCTCGGGCGTGACCTTGGTGAAGAACTTCTCCAGGCCCACGAGCACGAAGGCGGCCATGAGCGAGGCGATGACCTGGCCCTGGTACCCGGTGCCGAGGAAGGAGTAGAAGCCGAAGTCATAGGTGTGCGCCGCGATGTCCTCCGCGGAGGCGCCGGCCACGGAGAAGCCGTTGAGCAACTGCGGCGAGACGAGCGTGAGGCCGAGGACGATGCCCAGGATGGGGGTGGTGCCCATCTTGCGCGTGACCGACCAGCAGATTCCCACGGGCAGCATGTGGAAGACGGCCTCGCCGATCACCCACAGGAAGTTGTACATGCCGTTCCAGAAGGTCCACATGTCCGCGATGGACTTGGTGCCATGCTGGAGGTCGAACGCGCCCGCGTCGGTGAAGAAGTTCACCTCGCCGATGATGTTGCGGAAGCCGAGGATGAGGCCGCCGCAGATGAGGGCGGGGATGAGCGGCGCGAAGATCTCCCCCAGGACGCCCATGACGCGCTGCGCCGGATTCTGATTTGCGCCAGCCGCCGCCTTGGCGGCCTCCTTGGAGACGCCCTCGATGCCCGAGATCGCGGTGAACTCCTGATAGAAGTCCGCGACGTCATTGCCGATGATGACCTGGAACTGGCCCGCCTGCGTGAAGGTGCCCTTCGCGCTGGGCAGCTCCTCTATCGCGGCGACGTCGGCCTTGCCCGGGTCCGCCAGCACGAAGCGCATGCGCGTCATGCAGTGGGTGACGGCAGAGATGTTCTCCTTGCCACCCACGAGGTCGAGCAGCCTGCTCGCGTCCTCCGTGTACTTTGCCATGTCTCGTCCTCCCTCTTCTCGCCCTGGCGTGGCGAACTTATTTGAATAAGTTGATAGTAGTGTTGCACTACTTATTTGAATGAGTTGCAGGAATCCGCCGACGGTATAGTTTCGCCCGCGGACGGCCTGTTCTTCTCGCCGGTTGGTTATTTGAATAAGCTGTAGCCAAGACCGAGGGAGGGAAATGAAGGCGCGCTACGACGTCATATATCGCGACATCCGAGAGAGCATCGAGACGGGAGCCTACCCGTATCAGGCCTTCCTCCCCTCAGAGGCGGAGCTCACCGCCGCTTTCGAGTGCTCGCACAACACGATTCGCCGTGCGCTGGGGCTCCTGCGCGACCAGGGTTACGTCCAGCCGGTTCACGGCAAGGGCGTGCGCGTGATCTATCGCGAGCCCGAGCGCACCACGTTTACCGTAGGCGGCATCGAGTCCTTCCGCGAGGCGGACGCGCGCACCCACCTGGGCGCCCAGACCGAGGTTGTGACCTTGGAGCAAATCGTGGCAACGCCGGAGGTGTCCTTTGACACCGGCTTCGAGGAGGGTACCGAGCTCACGCACATCGAGCGCGTCCGCCGCGTGGGCGGCGAGGGGCTCATCCTGGACCGCAACCTCTTCCGCACCTCCGCCGTACCCGGCATCACCGAGGAGATCGCGCGCACGTCGGTCTACGACTACGCGGAGCGCGAGCTGGGCGTCACCATCGCCACGAGCAAGCGCGCGATCACCGTGGAGCGGGCCGTGGAGCGCGACCGGGAGCTGCTTGACCTCGGTGACATCGATTACCTGGCCGTTATCACGAGCCAGACCTTTGACGCGCAGGGCATCCTCATCGAGTGCACGCAGTCGCGCCACCGCCCGGACCATTTCTGCTTCCGCGACACCGCGGTGCGCCAGCGCGTATAGGGTTACCTCCCGCCTCCCACGAGGTTTGGGTTCGCGGTTTCGCTCCAACCGCTCACACAGATTGCTGTCAACTGGGCTTTTCCAATCGGGCGGCAAATCCGGCCGGTGACACGAACCCAAACCGAAAAACGGTTTGGGTTCACTCTTTCCGCAAACGATTCAATACCACATGTCTTATCTGGGGTTTTGTGCCCCGGTTACCCGCCTCTCGCGAATCGCTGAACCCAAACCTCCTGAAAGGCGGGCGAGAAGTGAGTGTCGGCATAACGCTATACTGGTCCGCGTTCTTCTCGCCAGATCAAAGGAGGCCCCCATGGCCCTCATCAGCGTCGACTACTTCTCCTCCTCCCTCATGCGCACCACCACGCTCGAGGTCATCCTGCCCGTTGACGACCAGGGCGCCGCATACGCCACAGACTCGGTGATGCGCCACGCCGGCGGCAGCCTCGAGGATGAGATGCGCGCCTGGAAGCAGAGCCCCTACCCGCCCAAGAAGGCGCCGTTCAAGACGCTCTTCCTGCTGCACGGCATCTCGGGCAACCATGCGGACTGGATCAGCGAGACCCGCATTCGCAGCTGGGCCGAGAACCACGGGATCGCCGTGGTCATGCCCTCCGGCTACAACGCGTTCTACCTAGACCAGCCCGAGGTCCATAACTACTACGGGCGCTTCGTGGGCCAGGAGCTCGTGGAGGTGGCGCGGCGGATGTTCCCGCTCTCCGCGCGCCGCGAGGACACGTTCATCGGCGGCATCTCGATGGGCGCGTACGGCGCGCTGCGCAACGGCCTCAAGTACTGCGAGACGTTCGGCTCCATTGTGTCGCTCTCCTCGGCGATGATCATCAATAACTTTGACCAGGTCATCTCCTCCGACGGCCTGTTCTTCCTCTCGCGCGACTTCCTCGAGCACACCTTTGGCGATCTCTCGCATGTGCGCGACTCCGACAAGGACCCGGCGCGTCTGGCCGCCGACCTCGTCTACTGCGACCGCCCGCGCCCGCGCATCTTCATGACCTGCGGCAACCAGGACCCGCTCGCCGAGGCTAATCGGATGCTGGCGGGCCGCATGCGCGACACCGGTCTGGACGTCACGTATGATGAGATGAGTGGCGGACACGACTGGGACTTCTGGAACGCCGCGCTGCCCAAGGCGCTGGACTGGCTCCTCTAGGGCAGACGTCGGGCCTCCAGACCCAGAGGGAGGACAAGAATGGCACTGCTCAGAGTCGACTTCTACTCCCACTACCTCGAGCGCAACGTGGTGCTCACGGTCGTCATCCCCGCCGACAAGATGGATGGCAACAAGCTGGCCAAAAAGCGCCGTGGCCCGTACCGCACGGTCTACCTGCTGCACGGCCTCTTTGGTCAGGACGTCGACTGGATCGACCGCACGCACGTGGTGGAGACGGCCGAGGCGCGTGACATCGCGCTCGTCATGCCCTCGGGCGAAGACGGGCTCTATCTCAACAAGCCCGAGATAAACGAGTGGCACGGCAAGTTCATCAGCGAGGAGCTCGTAGACTTCACGCGCCGCCTCTTCCCGCTCTCGACCAAACGAGAGGACACCGCGCTGGCCGGCATTTCGATCGGAGCGTATACGGCGCTGATCAACGGCCTGCTGCGCCCGGACCGCTTTGGGTCGATCATCATCCTCTCGGGCGCCTTCATGCGCGACCGCGTGCTCGAGGCCGTGGAGAGCCGATCGCCGCGCAAGCGCAAATACTACGAGCGCTTCTTCGGCGACATCGACACGGTCATCGGCTCCGACAAGGACTACGTGGCGCTGATCGACAAGTTCAAGCAGGGTCCCGAGCTTCCCAAGCCGCGCTTCTACGCAGCGTGCGGTCTGCACGACAGCCTCTGCGAGAACAACCGCGACCTCGTGCGACTGCTGCGCGACGCCGACTTTGACGTCACCTACTGGGAGCCGGACATCGGCGCGCACGAGTGGCCGTTCTGGAACGCATGGATTGACTGCGCCCTGGACTGGTACGCGCCCGGCCCGATGCAGCCCTCCACCGTCGACGTCGACTACACAGCGCTCACCAATCTACGACCGCCCGAGCAGCAGGGCTAGGAGCCCGTGGCGTCGCACCGACCTCTCTCGGCGGTTTTGGGCCAAAGATTTTATGGCGTCGCCGCGAGCGCACGTTCTTCTCACTTGGCGCGCGCATATTACCTGCGTCCATACGGCTGGCGAGAAGAACGTCGGGCCGGCGCCGCCACAAAACCTCTCCCTTTCTGGCGAGCGCATCAAAGTTGTTGCCCAAAACCGTGCAGGACGGCCGCGAGAGCGCCTTGCGGCGCGCACCGGACCCCGTCCTTACACAAAAGCCGACGAATTGCGGCATAAGAATTTTACCTATAGAGGAGCAGTCCGCCTTTAGGACAGTGCGCGGCCCACGCGAGAACGGAACTCACCCAGGAAGCGTGGTACGTCCACCGTAAGTGCGACATCGCAGGTCTTATGGGAATCGCGCAGGCGATCGGGGTCGCAGACGGTTCGACCACGCGAGGCACCCTCGAGGTCGACGCGCAGATTGGCGTGCAGACACCCCACGAGCGTGGGGGCGAGCGCTGCGGCAACCGCCAGGGGATCGTGCAGCGCACACCCACCCATCTGCGGGTTGTTTTCCTCGTAGATGGCAATGTAGTGGTCGGTCATGTCTGCGAAGAGCCGTCCTGCCGGTGTACCCAGCTCGCGCCAGGCGGCGGTATCCTCGCGCGTCAGAATCGCCTGGTGTGTCACGTCCAGACCAATCATGCGGGTCCTCAGACCGCCGCGCAGCACAGCGTCGGCGGCAGCCGGATCGTTCGCGACGTTGGCCTCGGCGCAGGGCGTCACGTTGCCGGGCACGGCGAGCGCGCCGCCCATGAAGGTCACGCGACCGAGCGCATCCGCGAGCCCGGAGATACTTCCGAGGGCGTGGGCGAGGTTCGTGAGAGGCCCGGTGGGAACGTAGAGCAGCCCGACGCCATCCTCGGTCGCCCGTCGAACCTCCTCGCGCAGGAAGTCCAGGCCGTCGCCTGGCGCGCAGCGGCAGAGCCCGGCTATGCGCTGGTTTCCCAGACCGTTCTCGCCATGGATGCGCATCACGCCCTCCGACGGCGAGAACGGGGCGGTCGCGGCGAGCGCGCGGTCGGCGCCGACAAGGACGGGGACCTCGTCATGCCCCAGGAGCCCGAGCAGCGCCACCGTGTTGCGCACCGCCGTGCGCATGGTCACGTTCCCGTAGGTGCAGATAACGCCGACGAGCTCGACGTCGGGGCTGCCGAGCGCATAGGCGAGCGCCAGCGCGTCGTCGACGCCGGTGTCGAGGTCGAGTATCAGGCGCCTGGCTGCGTCGCTCACCGCGCCGCCTCCACTTCTTCCGCGGTGGGTATGGACGGCTGGGCACCAAGACGGCTCACGGCAAGCGCCGAAGCCACGGTGCCCCAGCTCATGGACTCGGCAAGCGAGAAGCCCCGAGCACGCCCGGCGGCAAGTGCGCCGATGTAGGTGTCCCCCGCGGCGGTAGTGTCCACGACGGTCGTCGGCGCCGCCGGAACGCGGACGGGCTTGCCATCCGGCCCCAGCCCAAACGAACCCGCCGCGCCAAGCGTAATCACCACGGCGCCGGCGCCCAGCTCGCGTAGGCGGCTCGCCGCCGCAAGACAGCTCTCGTCGTCGGTGGGCAGGACACCGCACATGATCTGGCACTCGGTCTCGTTGAGACAGACGAGGTCGACGCACGGCCAGAGGTCGTCCGGCGCAGGCAGCGCCGGGGCGGGGTTGTAGATCGTAAAGAGTCCGAGCTTGTGCGCAAGACGCAGCGCCGCCTCCGTGGCGGCCGGGTCGCACTCGCCCTGGGTGACGAAGACGTCGTTCTTCTCGCCAATGCGCCACAGGTCATCGGCTACATCGGAGCCCGAGAGCGCATGGTTGGCACCCGCATGGAGCACAATGCGGTTCTCGCCGCCCGTGCGCAGAATCACCGCCACGCCCGTCGTGACGTCCGGGAGGCGACGCACGAGAGCGACGTCGGTGCCGGAGCCCTCGAGCCCGCACACCAGCTCGTCACCAAAGCCATCGGCCCCGACGGCGGCGATCATGCGCACGTCCGCACCGAGCCGCGCCGCGGCCACGGCCTGGTTTGCCCCCTTGCCCCCGGCGGCCGTGATGAAGCCGAAGCCGGAGATGGTCTCCCCTGCCGCCGGCACGCGCGGCGCATCGATGGACAGGTCCATGTTCATGCTGCCAAAGACGATGACCTTGGGCATGGCGACCTCCCCGCAGCCGGCTACTCGACCTCGATCAGCTCGTAGTGGCTCGTACCCAGGCCGATCTTCTCGGCATGCTCGATCATGGAGCGCCAGTTGGTGTCCGGGTGCGTGAGGTTGAAGTGGTCGTGCTGGCAGCGCTCGGGGACACCGCCCTCCGCCTCGAGCTTGGCGCGCATGTCCGTGAGCTCGGAGTTGGGCAGCGTCGGCGCGGAAAGGGCCATGTCGATCGCCGCCTGGTCGATCGCCACGGGGTCAAAGCTCGCGAACATCCCGAGGTCGGGCACGATCGGCGTGTCGTTCTCCGCATGGCAGTCACAGTTGGGGCTGATGTCCATGGCAATCGAGATGTGGAAGTTGGGGCGGTCCTGCACGACGGCCTGCGTGTACTCGGCGATCTTGCAGTTGAGCTCGTCGACCGCGGACCCGGAGCCCGGCCGGATGGCATCCTGGTTGCACGCGCCGATGCAGCGCCCGCAGCCGACGCAGCGGCCGTGGTCGATCGTCGCCACGGGTACCGTCACGACCTTGCCGCCCTTGAGCTCGCGCTCGCGCGTGGCCATAAACGAGATGGCCCCGTGCGCACAGATCCGCTCGCATGCGCGGCAGCCGATGCACTTCCCGTGGTCCACGCCGGGCTTGCCGGAGGAATGCTGCTCCATCTTGCCGGCGCGGCTGCCACCGCCCATGCCCAGGTTCTTCATGCAGCCGCCAAATCCAGCCTGTTCATGACCCTTGAAGTGCGTGAGGCTGATGACGATGTCCGCGTCCATGAGGGCATGGCCGATCTTGGCCTCCTTCACGTACTCGCCGTTCTTCACGGGAACGAGGGTCTCGTCGGTGCCCTTGAGTCCATCGGCGATGATCACCTGGCAGCCGGTGGCGTACGGGGTGAAGCCGTTCTGGTACGCGCAGTCGATGTGCTCGAGCGCGTTCTTGCGGCTGCCCACGTAGAGCGTGTTGCAGTCCGTGAGGAAGGGCCTACCGCCCAGCTCCTTGACCACGTCGGCGACGGCGCGCGCGTAGTTGGGTCGCAGAAAGCTGAGGTTGCCCAGCTCGCCAAAGTGGATCTTGATGGCCACGAACTTGTTCTCGAAGTCGATCTGGCCAATCCCGGCCTTGCGGATGAGGCGCTTGAGCTTGTCGAGCTGGCTCTCCCTGCCGTACGTGCGCAGATTGGTGTAGTAGACCTTTGCGGTGTCCATGCGACCCCTCTCGTTGGTTTCCCTCGCAGAAATTGTACGCCAGCGCGAGCGCAAGAGACGTGCCGTCGCCAAGACTCGCGGCGGGAGTGGTTCTAGAAATACGGGTGCTTGGCATGCGGGTATCTAGGATTCTGGGAGGTTGTTGCTGGCCCTTCTAGCAATCCGCGCCCTTGTCGCAACGACTTCTAAGAATTGAGGTCCTTGTTGCAAGCTTGCCAAGATAGAGACGGTTTTGTGGCCGCGGACAGTGACCGGCGCGCACAAGGTCCCGTATTTCTAGAAGTGCTCAGAACAAGGGCGGCATTTTCCAGATTCATCGCTCCCCTCGACACAGAAAAGGGCCGCCGGGCGAGAAACCCGACGGCCCGAATGATTCAAAAGGGGACAGTCCCCTTTTGAATCACAGGCTGGACCCTGCGCAGAAGCCGTCGCGGACGGCCTCGCCGATCTTGCCCAGGCGGTTGCTGTCACCGACGATGCGCGTCTTGAGGTGGTACTTCTCGTCAATCTTGTTCACGAGCGTGAGATCGGGCCGCATGCCGAAGGCGGCAACGACCGTGTCCGCGTCGAGGTGCTTCTCGGCACCGTCCTCGCCCACCACCGTGAGACCGGTCTCGTCAAACGCGGTGACCCTTGTGCTGGTCATGAGCTCGACGCCCGCCTCCGCGAGCCGGTTGAAGAGCGTGATCTGGTTGATGAAGAAGACGTCCTTGCCGCACTGGGGCAGCATCTCCACCACGGTGACCTTCTTGCCCATCTCGGCCGCGAGCTCGAGCGCGCTGTCCAGTCCGGACGCTCCGCCGCCGCACACCACGATCTTCTCGCCCCTAAGCGCTGCGGGGTTGCGGTGGAAGTCCAGCACGGAGACGACGTTGTCGCCGTCGATACCGGGAATGGCAGGCATGACCGGCACGGCGCCGCAGCCGATGATGATGCTGTCACAGGTCGCGAGAATCTCCTCGTCGCCGGTGACCTCGGTGCCCAGGCGCACGTCCACGCCGAGCTTCTCCAGCTGGACCTCGTACCAGCGGGCGAGCTTCTTGATGTTCTGCTTGAACTGGGCGGTGCAGACGTCACCCATCACGCCGCCGAGGTGGTCGGCCTTCTCCAGCAGAGTCACGCGATGGCCGCAGACGGCCGCCACGCGCGCGGCCTCCATGCCGGCCGGACCGCCACCGATGACCACGACGTCCTTGGGATCGTCGGTCTTCTCGAGCTTGAAGCGCACCTCCTCCATGGCCTGCGCGTTGATGGCGCAGCCGAGCTTGGTGTGGCTGTTCCAGATGCGGCCGATGCAGTATTCGTTGCAGCGCAGGCAGGGACGCACATCCTCGGGGTGGCCGGCCATGAGCTTGTTGGGGAGCTTCGGGTCGGCGATCAGGGCGCGGCCCATGTTGGTGAAGTCGACCACGCCGGACTCGATGAGCTCGAGCGCTGTGTCGGGACCGAGGGTGCCCGCGGTGAAGAGCGGCACGTCCACGGCCTCGCGCGCGGCCCGGCAGACGTAGGACATGCAGGACTCGCCCAAGTAGCTGGGCGGGAAGATGTAGTCGAGGGTCTCGTAGCATCCCGCGTCCACGTCAAAGGCGTCCACGCCCGCCGCCTCGAGAATCTTGAGGAGCTTGACGCTGTCCTCGATCGTGCGACCGCCCTCGAAGCGATGGTCGAGCGAGATGCGGAAGATCACGGGCATGACGTCGCCGACGACGCTCTTGATGGCCTGGACAATCTCCGTGGGGAAGCGCGCGCAGCCCTCGGGGGAGCCGCCGTACTCGTCCGTGCGCTTGTTCCAGACCGGGGACATGAACTGGTCGATGAGGTAGCCCGCGTGCGCGTGGATCTCCACCGCGTCGAAGCCGGCGTCGCGCGCGATGCCTGCGGCGAACTTGAAGTCCTCCATGATGTCCGCGATCTCATCCTTGGTGAGGGCGTGGCACTTCATGTTGGGGTCAAAGACCGACGGCGTGTCCGAGGAGGAGATGGGCGGATTGCCCAGCGTGTCCGGGAAGGCGTTGCGGCCGGTGCCGGGGCTGATCTGGCAGACGATCTTGGCGCCATAGCGGTGACAGCCGTCCACGACGGAGGTGAGGCTCGGGAGAACCGTGTAGGAGTCCAGGTAACCCTCCATCGAGCCCTGGGCTAGGCGCTCGTTGAGCATCTGGCAGCCCATGAAGATGATGCCCGCGCCTCCCTTGGCCCGCTCGATGAAGTAGTCGATCTCCTGAGCGTCCTTGCGGCCGTTGGTGAACGCCGAGTTTGTGCCCATCGGCGACATGCCGATGCGGTTCTTCACCACCATGTTGCCAACACGGAACGGCGTGAAGAGCTTCTCGTAACCCATAGCAACCCCCTCTGTCGAATAAACCGGCAGGCACATTCTACGAACACTCGCACGGGCACCGCCGCTGGCGGAGCGCGCGAATCGGCGAGGTGAGGTGGACCCACAGCACCGCCATCAAACAAAAGGGCCGCCGGGCGAGAAACCCGACGACCCGAATGATTCAAAAGGGGACTGTCCCCTTTGCGCGCTACTTGCGGTGCGCGCGGTAGTACTGGATGAGGGCCTGCGTGCTCGCGTCCTGCGCGGCGAGGGCCTCGTCGTCGTGGAAGGCGGGCGTGATCTGCTTGGCGAGCTGCTTGCCCAGCTCGACGCCCCACTGGTCGTAGGAGTCCAGGCCCCAGACCGTACCCTCGACAAAGGTGATGTGCTCGTAGAGCGCGATGAGCTCGCCGAGCGCGTGCGGCGTCAGGTCGACACCAAAGATCGAGGTCGTGGGACGGTTGCCCGTGAAGCAGCGAGCCGGGACCATCCACTCGGCCGTGCCCTCGGCGCGGACCACGTCGGCCGTCTTGCCAAAGGCGAGGGCCTTGGTCTGGGCGAGGTAGTTGCCGAGGAAGAGCTCGTGGACGTCCTGGTCGCCGTCCTTGGTGGGGTTGGGCGTGTTCACAAAGGCGATGAAGTCCGCGGGAATCATGCGGGTGCCCTGGTGGATGAGCTGGTAGAAGGCGTGCTGGCCATTGGTGCCCGGCTCGCCCCAGAAGATCTCGCCGGTGGCGGAGGTCACGGGGCTGCCGTCCCAGCGGACGCTCTTGCCGTTGGACTCCATCGTGAGCTGCTGGAGGTAGGCGGCAAAGCGGTGCAGGTACTGGTTGTAGGGCAGCACGGCATGGCTCTCGGCACCCCAGAAGTTGACGTACCAGACGTTGAGCAGGCCCAGCAGCGCCACCACATTCTGCTCGAGCGGGGTCTTCTGGAAGTACTCGTCGAGGTCGTGGAAGCCCTTAAGGAAGCACTCGAAGCGCTCGGGTCCGAGGGCCAGGATCAGCGCCAGGCCCACGGCGGAGTCGACGGAGTAGCGGCCACCGACCCAGCTCCAGAAGCCGAAGGCGTTCTCGGGATCGATTCCAAAGTCAGCGACGAGCTCGAGGTTGGTGGAGACGGCCACGAAGTGCTTGCGGATGGCATCGGCGTCCTGCTCCTCGGACCCGTCGATCGCGCCCTGCGCGCGCAGCGTCTCGAGCAGCCAGGTCTTGGCCTCGCGCGCGTTGGTGAGGGTCTCGAGCGTGGTGAAGGTCTTGGAGACCACGATCACGAGCGTGGTCTCGGGGTCGAGCCCCTTGACCTTCTCGGCCATGTCGTTGGGGTCGATGTTGGAGACGAAGCGGCAGTCGATGCCGGCATCGGCGTAGGGCTTGAGCGCCTCGTAGACCATGACGGGGCCGAGGTCGGAGCCGCCGATGCCGATGGACATCACGTGCTCGATGCGCTTGCCCGTGACGCCCTTCCACTCGCCGGAGCGCACGCGCTCGGCGAAGGCGTACATGCGGTCGAGCACCTCATGGACGTCGGCGACGCAGTCCTGGTCGCCGTCGAAGACGGTGCCCTTCTCGGAGGCGGGACGGCGCAGCGCGGTGTGCAGGACGGCGCGGTCCTCGGTGGTGTTGATGTGCTCGCCGGCGTACATGGCGTCGCGGCGCTCCTCCAGGCCCACGGCGCGCGCGAGGTCGCAGAGCAGACCGAGGGTCTTCTCGTCCACCAGGTTCTTGGAGAGGTCGAAGTGGAGGTCGTCCATGTCAAAGGAGAGCTTGGAGACGCGCTCGGGGTCGGCGGCGAAGGCCTCCTTGAGAGAGAAGCCCGACGAGACCATCTCGTCGTGGTGAGCCTGGAGCGCGGCCCAGGCGGGCGTGGTCGTTGCGTCGACGGGTGCTGCGAAGTTGGACATGGACGGGCTCCTTCCGGGGAAGCGGCAGATACGTTAAGCATAGAGCGCGCGGCGGCGGGCTGCTAGAACGGCTCGCCGAGCGGCGGGATCTGCTTGAGGCGCGCCCACATGACCTGCTTCTCGTGCGGGTCGGCGAGGGCCGCGGCAAACCCGCCGAGGTTGAGCACGCGCATGCCGCGGACGCGCGCGACGGCGCCCGGGGAGAGCATCGCCTCGTCCAGGCTCTCGATTGCGGCGAGGTCGTCGGCGTATGCCTCGCGCAGGAGCGCGGCGGCCGCCTCGTCGCAGCAGAGGAGCGTCGCGGGGTCGAGCGCGGTCACGGCCTCACAGAGGAGGGCGGCATCGAGCGGCGCCCCCGCGGCGTCCACGGCGAGCAGCCACGCCCAGTCCTCCGGCGCATAGCCCAGACGCTCGAGCGACGCCCTGAGCGCCGTGCCGTCGGCTCCGGAGAACGCGGGCCCGCCGTCTTTCTCGGCATCCGAGAGCTCGCCCTTGACGAGAAGGACCGCGGAGAATGCGTTGCCCCCCATGCGCGCGCCGCGCGCCGCCAGGGAATCGAGCTCCGCAGCCGTCTTGTCCACGCACGCGCGCCGGCGCGCGTCCCGCTCAGATGCCATGTTCCCTCCCGCCACCGTAACTGTACGGAACAGTGTAGTTCGGGGTATAAGCCCCAACAAGCAACGACTAAGGAGGTATCCCATGGCCCAGGCAATCACCGTGGCGGAGTTCGACTCCGTCATCGCCGGCTCCGACAAGCCCGTCCTCGTGGACTTCTGGGCTTCGTGGTGCGGACCGTGCCGCGCGCTCGGCCCGGTGGTCGACCAGGTCTCCCAGGAGATGGCCGACCGTCTTGTGGTCTACAAGTGCAACGTCGACGAGGAGGAGGCGCTCGCCACGCGCTTCCGCATCGTCTCCATCCCCACGCTGATCCTGTTCAAGGGCGGCCAGCCCGTGCACACCATGGTCGGCAACATGCCCAAGGCGTCGCTCGTCTCCGAGCTTGAGGCCAACCTCTAGGCATGTCACGCAGGCAGGAACTGGCCCAGGGAGCCCGCGACGTTGCCCGCGGCTCTCTGGGTCTTTTAAGGCAGAACCCGCGCGTGGCGGTTCTTCTTGTGGCGTCGCTCGTCTTTGTGTGGCTGCTCGGCGAGGTTGCCAGCGGGGAGATCATTCGTCTCGATACCATGGCCTACCAGCTCTTTGTTGAACGGCTGCGCTCCGACGCGCTCACGCCGGTCATGGAGGCGTTCACGTCGCTGGCCTCCGTCGTGGTGCTCGCCGTCGTTGCCGCCGTGATTGCCGCACTCGCTCCGGGCAAGGCACCGGGTTGGTGCGTGGCCGTGAACCTGGTGTGCGTGGTCGTGCTCAACACCGTGCTCAAGTACCTCGTGCAGCGACCGCGGCCCGACGGGTTCCGTCTCATCTCCGAGAGCGGCTACAGCTTCCCGTCCGGGCACTCGATGGTGGCGATGGCGTTCTTTGGCCTGCTCATCTGGATGGTCTGGCGCTATCACCGCCGCGACGTCATGCGTGTGGTGTGGTGCGTCTGTTTTGGCCTCGTGATCGTTATGGTGGGCATCAGCCGCATCTACCTGGGCGTCCACTATGCCTCGGACGTACTCGCAGGGTTCTGCGTCTCGCTCGTATGGCTGATCTTCTACACGCGCGTGGTGGCGCCTACGTTCGTGGCGATCGACGAGCCACGACAGATCGACGCCTAGGATCCGCCGCCCTTGTCCGGCAGTCGTCTAGAAACTCGCGGGATTGTCACAGGGGTTTCTAAGAGTTTGCGTCCTTGTCCGCACGCGATCCAGGAACTCGAGGGGTTGTCCAGCCGCACCGGGTTTCTCGCCCGCAAAACCATGCTTTTGCGGACATCCCCGGGACAAGGGCGACGATTCATAGAAGGTCCCGGGACAAGGGCGACGATTCCCGGAAGGCCGGGGCGGCCAGCCGAGAAGAACGTGCGGTCGCATCTATCCCAGCTTGATGAGCTGGGCGTCCACCACCTTGCCGTCCTCCACCCAGATTCGTCCCATGGACGGGCGCGAACGGCGCGGGTAGGTGGGGCTGCCGGGGTTCATGACCAGCACGCCAGTCCACTCGTCCCGCTCGAGGACGGGCGTGTGGGTGTGCCCGAAGATCGCGATGTCGCACATCTGCAGGTTGAGACGCCGACGATAGTGCGTCACCTGCCAGCGGAGACCACCGCCGAGAAACACGGTGCGGTCCTTCACCATGGGGCCGTAGTCGTAGGCCCAGTCATTGTTGCCGAGCGCCATCTTGAGCGGGGCGATGTCGCTGAGTGTGCGGTAGTCGGACGCGGAGCACATGTCTCCGGCATGGACGATCACGTCGGCGCCGGCAAGCTCCGAGAGGAGCTCGGGCGAGAGGAACCCGTGCGTATCCGAGATGATGTCGAAGCGCCTTGCGGTCAAGCGACCTCCCGCCCTAGAGCCCGAGGGCGCGCTTGAGGGCGACGACTCGCCGACGCGAGACGGAGATCTTCTTGCCTTCGATGCCGTTGACACCGAGCTGGAGGATGCCCGAGGAGATGACCTCGACGTCCTCGACGTACTCCAGGTTCACGATGTAGCCGCGGTGGACGCGGAAGAAGCCGTGCGGAGCGAGCTTCTGCTCGAGCTTGGCGAGCGAGATCGTGGAGAGGAAGCGGTCGGTGTCGGTGTAGATGCAGGAGTAGTCGTCCTTGGCCTCGATGTAGCGAATCTGGTCGATGGGCACGAGCACCTTGCGACCGCTCTTGACGACGGGAATGCGCTCGACGGAGGAGTGGCTCTGGGGCTGCGGCTTCACGCGCGCCTGCACCTTGTCGAGGGCCTGGCCCAGGCGCTCCGGGTCGACGGGCTTCATGAGATAGTCAATGGCGTCCACCTCGAACGCCTCGAGCGCGTACTCGCTGTAGGCGGTCACAAAGACCACGGCGGGCGGGTTCTTGAGCTTGTGAAGGGCCTCGGCGAGCTGCATGCCGGAGGTCTTGGGCATCTGGATGTCCAGGAACATGACGTCGGCCTTTGCCTCCATCAGCTTCTCGACGGCCTCGCGGGCGCTGGATGCCTCCGTGACGGACTCGACCCTCCCCGTCTCCTCGAGCAGATAGCGCAGCTCGGAGCGAGCCGGGGCCTCGTCGTCAACAATCATCGCGCGCATGTGTGTCCCTTCGTGTCCTTCCACCGGCCGATCGTTGGCCGGGCCCTACCTACTCACCGCTCTGGCGAAGCTTGACGAACCGGCGTCTGCCGCCCGCAAGTCTCAGGGTAACGCAAGTTCCCTCCCCCGGCTTCGAGACGATCTCGACGCCCGAGCCAACGCCGAAGAAGCGCTCGATGCGCTCGGCGACGTTGCGCAGCGCCATGCCCGTCCCCTTGCTGGAGTCGGAGGGCGAACGGGACTCCGCAGAGGCGAGCAGGCGGTCCGCCACCGCCTTGTCCATGCCAAGCCCGTCGTCGGCGACCGCTATAAGAATATCATCACCGTCGGTCGCGACCTGGACGTCAACGTGGAGCGCGCCCTCGTCGCGCATCGCATGACGCACGGCGTTCTCAACTATGGGCTGAACCAGAAACGACGGCACGGGGAGCTCCTCGCAGCCCTTCTCGACGTGCTCGGTCTCCACGATGCGGTCCTCGCCAAAGCGCGCCTTCTCGATCTTGAGGTAGCGGCGCGTCTGCTCGAGCTCCTGCTCGAGCGAGATGAGCGTCTTCTCGGAGCTCTCCAGGGTGCGACGGTAGAACGTCGAGAACTCGCGAAGCAGGTCGCGCGCCTTGGTCGGGTTGGTCCGCGTGAAGGAGGCGATCGTGTTCAGCGTGTTGAAGAGGAAGTGCGGGTTGATCTGCGCCTGGAGCGCCTTCACCTCGGCGCGCGCCGTGAGCTCGGCCTGTCGGTCGAGCTCGTAGGAGGAGAGCTGGGTGGAGAGCAGCGACCCCAGCCCCTCGGCGATGGCGAGCTGCGTGCGGTCTATGTCGAGGTCGCGCCGATAGTAGAGCTTGATGGTGCCGACGGCGCGGTCCTGCACGAACAGCGGAACGATGACACCAAAGACGTGCCCGTCGCGGCGGAACCCGATCGAGAAGCGCCGCACGTCCTGGCTCTCCTGGTCGACGGAGACGAACGTCTCCATGCGCTTGCTCTCCAGGACCTCGAGCGTGGGCTTGGCGTTCTGGGTCCCCGGGACGAAGGGGGTGTCGACCGGCCCCTCGAGGGCGAGCACCTTTGCGGTATCGGTGATGGCGATGCCGATTGCGCTCGTCTCGGGCAAAAGGAGCGCGCAGATTGCCCGCGCGTTCTCCTCGGTGAGGCCGCCGCGCAGGTGGGCAAGGGTGCCCGTGGCAACGCGCAGGGTGCGCTCGGTCGCCTCGGAGCGCGTGTCGTCCGGGGCCAGGCTGACGGCACCGCCAAAGACGATGACGGCGGCAAAGCCGCAGCCGATGAGCATGGCGGCGACGACCAGCCCATCGTTTACGCTCTGCATCAGAGCAACCGCGAGCACGAGGGCGCACGCGACGAGAAGCGCGCCCACGACCCATCCCGAGAGGCGTCCCCGAATGCCCATCATCTCTCACCCCCCTGCACGGGGAAGGCCCCCGTGTCCGCAAACGGGTCGGGCTCGGACCCCGCCACAGGGGCCTCGTGCGCGACGAGGGGCGCGACCTCTCCCGTCTGCAGAATAGCGGACGCGATCACGCGGTCCTCCCAGAGGGCGGCGACGATGGTGGGCCACACCATGGCAAACGAGAGGTACCGGGAGCTGGCCGAGCGCGCGAACCTGTCGGCGTCGAAGCGCCCCCGGACGAGGATGCGAAGATAGGCGAGACGATCGGGCCCCGTGAGGAATCGGCGCAGCGCAGTACGGAACACGCGACGGCGCACCCCAGACGAGAGCCACGGGGCGGGATAGGGCATGAGCGACTCGGGCGTAATCGTGTGCAGGTCGCGACGCGCGTTCATGGCGTCCAGCTTCCGGTACTCGTAGAGCCAGCGGTGCACGTCCTGCATGAAGAGGGACGGCGCCCCCGCCATCTCCTCGGGGGGCTGGGACTGGACGCACCACTCGTTGTCGAACCAGACGTCCATGCCCATCGCCCGGACGTTGAGCACGTAGTCCAGGTCCTCGCCACGCGTGATGTAGGGGTCGAAGGGGGCCTTCGAGAAGGCCGCCGCATGCAGCGCGCAGCAGCCGCCGCACAGGTGGTTGGAGCGCGTGATCCGCGAGGCGCTCGTCTGGGCGCGCTCCATGACGCGGTTGAAGTCCGCGGCCTTTGACCAGTACTTCTCGCTCCACGCGCCCGAGGGCTCAGCGTAGGGGCTTCCCAGCTCGTCGATGAAGAAGCCGCTCTTGACCAGGACCTGCAGGTTCTGGCGGGTGAGTGAGCCGAGCCCCCACACGGCCTTGGTGAGGTAGTCCTCTCCCAGCGCCACCTCGTCATCGTCGAGAAAGACCACGACGTCGTGACCGAGGACGGCGGCGACGGCGAGCCCCATGTTGCGGATGGCACCGTAGCCGCGCAGCGAGACGGTCTCCCCCGCCACGTGATGCGCCATCCGGCTCACGGCACGCTCCACGTGCGACGCCTCCCGTGCGCCGATGACCAGCGGGTTGAGGTCGGCATGGGCGCGACAAATGCTGTTCACGCGAGCGCGGGCGGCCTCCTCGCAGTCCTGCGGGGCCACCACGAGCACGATGACTCGCAGCACGCCGCTCACGTGCTCGAGCGAGGAGAGGCAGACCTCGAGCTCGGGCAGTGGCTTGTCGATCGGCGTGGTGTAGTCGTACACACCCCGCTCGCCGAGGGGGCCGGGACGCGCGCTGCGGTCCCAGTAGGAGGGGATGACGATGACGGGGTTCAAGCGCTAGCTCCTCCTTGCGGATCCGGAGGGTTCGTCGGGCGCATCCGCCCCGAGCGTGCGCGGCAGCGTGGTGCGCGAGAGGGCGCGATAGAGGGGCAGCCCCAGCGCGTACATGACCACGGCCTCGCCCGCACCGGTGGCGAGCAGGCCAAACACGTACATGGCCGGGTAGGCCCCATCCAGGGCGATGTTGGTGAACGGGATGGTGTAGAAGCCGATGCCCTGCAGCATCAGCGGGAGGTACGCGGGGACGATGAGGGCGTTGGCGATCACGGGGCCCATGAGGGCGAGCGCCGGGCGACGGCGGTTGCGCCACGTGAACCAGGCGCCGAGCGCGGTGGCCAGACTCCCGAAGACCACGTCGAGCATGCCCAGCATCCCGGTGCCCGAGAGCACGATGTTGGCGACGTTGGCAATAACGCAGCCGAGGGCAAGGCCGGGCACGGCATCCACCGTCAGGAGGGCGAGTGCGCAGAGCGCCTCGGAGACGCGGAACTGCACGGGGCCCCAGGCGAGGCTTCCAAGGAAGAGCAGGGTAACGAGGGTAAGACCCGCATAGCCGGCAGCGATCACGCCGACGCGGGCGACGCGGCGGGCGTGGGCGACGGATGGGTCGACGGAATGCGTGAGGGTGGTGCGCTGCTCCATGGTTCTCTCTTCTCTGTCGGAGGGCTTTGCTGGATGCCCGCGCGCGGGCATGACGAACCCACGACGAGCGGGATCCCGGTGGAAAGCACTCCAAAAGAAGCATCCCCGTGGGCACGACAGAACTGATACTAGCAGAGTTGCACCCCGGCGGTCGCAGCGTGGGACGCCGCCGCGGGGCGCTATAGTAGTGCTGCTGCCCAACGCCCTGCAGAAGGAGGCCCATGAAGCTGCGCGTGACCCTCGCCCGACTCGCCGCCGACGCGGCACACTGGGGCACCACCCGGCTCCTCCATCGCGGCGGGGGCAACATTCCGGGTACCGTGGCCCTGCGCGTGGACCCCAACGTCGTCGGGGAGCTCTCTGCCGCGCTCTCCCCCAAGCTTGTGGTCACGGGCACCAACGGAAAGACGACCACCACCGGCCTTCTCGCCGACGCACTCGCCGGCGACGGACACGACGTCGTGTGCAACCGCGCCGGCAACAACATGGAGTCCGGAATCGCCGCTGCGCTGGTGCTGGCGGGCGAGAAGAATCCCGGGCGCGCGGGCTGCTTTGAGTGCGACGAGCTCTACACCGTTCGCGTGCTGCCCAAGATGAGGCCGGACGCCCTCGTTCTGCTCAACCTGTTCCGCGACCAGCTGGACCGCTACGGGGAGATTGACCACACGCAGGACGTGATCGCCGAGGCGCTGCGCCGCTCTCCCGCGACCGCGCTCGTGTTCAACGCCGATGACCCCCTCTGCGCCGCCATCGCCGATCGCGTGGACAACATCGGGCTGCCCTTTGGCATCGACGAGCCCACGGACCTGGAGGCAGACCGTATCTCCGACAGCCGCTTCTGTGCGCGCTGCAACGCGCCGCTGGACTACGAGTACGTACATTACGGGCAGCTGGGCGCATACCGGTGCCCCGAGTGCGGCTGGGAGCGCCCCGGGCTCGCATTTGCTGCCGTAAACGTTACGCTGACCTGCGGCGGGTTTGAGTTTGACCTTGAGGACCGGCGCAGCGCCAAGGTGGTGCGGCATCATATCCGGACGCGCTACAGCGGCCTCTACATGGTCTACAACGTGATGGCCGCGCTGGCAGGGTGCCTTGCGGCAGGCAACGACGCAGCGCGCTTCCAGGAGGTGCTCGACGCCTACGAGCCAGCAAGCGGGCGTGGCAAGGTGTTCTCGCTCGGCGATGGGCGCGAGGTCGCGTCCAACCTCGCAAAGAACCCCACCGGCTTCAACCGCATGATTCAACAGGTGCGCGCCGAGGACGGCCGCTACCTCGCCCTCTTCCTGAACGACAACGACGCCGACGGCCATGACGTCTCCTGGATCTGGGACATTGACCTCGAGCGACTGCACGACCTCTCTGACCTGCGTCTCGTTTGCGTTGGTGGCACGCGGCGCGAGGATATGGCCGTACGCGTGAAGTACGCCGAACTGGGCGCCCCGATCGTGCTCGTGGAAAGCGTCGAGGACGCGCTGCGCTTTGTGGGCGCGGGCGAGAAGCTCCACGCGATTGCCAACTACACAGCCTTCCCGCCCGTCGTCGCCGAGCTCGAGCGTCTCTCCAAGACGGGGTCGGCTCCCGCGGCGCAGACGCCCCCCACGACCCCATCGGCCGCGGTCGTGGATGCCGCGAGCGTCGCGCTCGACCGGCCGCTGCGCATCGTCCACCTCTACCCCGACGCGCTCAACCTCTACGGGGACGGCGGCAACATCGCGTCGCTCTCCAAGCGCTGCACGTGGCGCGGCATTCCCTGCCGGGTCGACCAGGTCCTCATGGGACAGGAGCTCGACCTCTCCGACGCCGACGTGGTGCTGCTTGGTGGCGGCGCGGACCGTGACCAGCTTGCGGTTTGTCGCGAGCTGCAGGGACAACGAGAGACGCTCGCCGCCTACGTTGCCGACGGCGGCGTTCTTCTCGCCATCTGCGGTGGCTACCAGCTGCTCGGCCACTCCTACATGATGGGGGCGGAGCAGGTCGAGGGGCTGCACATCCTGGACCTGGAGACCGTCGCCGGCTCCACGCGGCTCATCGGGAACGTGGCGATCGAGTCGCCCGTGTGCGACGCGCCGATCGTGGGGTTTGAGAACCACGCGGGCCGCACCGTGCTGGGCGCGGGCGAGTGCCCCCTGGGTCGCGCCCTCGTCTCCGGCACCGGCAACAACGGCCAGGACGGCAACGAGGGCGTGCTGCACGACGGCGTGGTGGGCACGTACCTCCACGGGCCGCTCCTGCCCAAGAACCCCGGGGTCACCGACTGGCTGATCTCCCGAGCGCTTGCACGTCGCGGCGCCCCCGTCGAGCTCGCGCCGCTCGATGACGCGCTGGAGGCCGCGGCTCACGACGTGGCCATGCGCATCGCCACGGGTCACTAGCGCACGTTCTTCTCGGCCGCTGAACTCGTTCCTAGAATCGCCGCCCTTGTCAGCAGCGCGTCTATGAATCGCTGCCCTTGCCACAACAAACTCCAAGAATGCCGGATGTTGCTTTCACCGTGAATACAAAAGCCCTGTTTTGCCGGTGAGAATGTCGGTGAGTCCCGACAAACCTCACGTTTTCTAGAACGACCCCCTACACAGGCGACATTTCTTAGATTGCCCGGCGAGAAGGTCGCGCGCCCGCAACACAAAACGGCCCCCGGCGCGATGCCGGGGGCCGCAGCTTGCGCGATTAGCTCAGCGAGAAGAACTTACGCCTCGGCGTAGAGGTCCTTGAGCTTGAGCAGGTGCGCGTAGCGAGCCATGGCGGCCTCCTCGTTCTGGGCGAAGAGCTCCTTGGCGCGCTCGGGGAAGGAGCGGGTGAGCGAGGTGTAGCGGGCCTCGTTCATCAGGAAGTCCTGGTACCCGCCGGCCGGCTCCTTGGAGTCGAGCGTGAACTTCTTGCCCGTGGGGGCAGCCGGGTTGAAGCGGAAGAGGTTCCAGTAGCCGCACTCCACGGCCTTCTTCATCTCCATCTGGCAGTTCTGCATGCCGCCACCCTTGATGGAGTGCATCTCGCACGGGCTGTAGCCGATGATCAGCGACGGACCGTCGTAGTTCACGGCCTCGTGGATGGCCTTGAGCGTCTGGTTCATGTTGGCGCCCATGGCGACCTGGGCCACGTAGACGTAGCCGTAAGACATGGCGATCTCGGCGAGGCTCTTCTTCTTGGTCACCTTGCCGGAGGCCGCGAACTGGGCCACCTGGCCGATGTTGGAGGCCTTGGAGGCCTGGCCGCCGGTGTTGGAGTAGACCTCGGTATCAAAGACGAAGACGTTCACGTTGTTGCCGGAGGCAAGGACGTGGTCGAGGCCGCCGAAGCCGATGTCGTACGCCCAGCCGTCGCCACCGAAGATCCAGAAGGCCTTCTTGGTGAGATAGGCCTTGTCGGCGAGGACCGCCTTGGCCGTCTCGCAGTCGCTCTTCTCGAGCTCGGCGATGTAGGCAGCGGCAGCGGTCTTGCTGCCCTCGGTGTCCTTGCGGTTCTCGAGCCAGGTGGTCGCGGCCTCCTTCAGGGCGTCGGAAGCCTTGTCGCACTGGAGGATCTTCTCGGTCTCGGCAACGATCTTCTCCTGGACGGCGTCGTAGCCAAGGGCGAGACCCAGGCCGTGCTCGGCGTTGTCCTCGAAGAGGGAGTTGTTCCACGCCGGGCCGTGGCCGCACTCGTTGACCGTGAAGGGCGAGGTGGCAGCGGGGTTGCCCCAGATGGAGGAGCAGCCGGTGGCGTTGGAGATGAACATGCGCTCACCGCAGACCTGCGTGACGAGGCGCGCGTACGCGGTCTCGGCGCAGCCGGCGCAGGAGCCGGAGAACTCGAGGTAGGGCTTGGCGAACTGGCTGCCCTTGACGTTGGCGGCCACGAGCTCCTTCTTCTCGGAGACCTTGTTCACCGCGTAGTCCCACACCGGAGCCTGGTCGAGCTCGGACTCCTGCGGCACCATCGTGAGAGCACCCTTCGGGCAGACCTTGACGCAGTTGGTGCAGCCCATACAGTCGAGCGGGCTGATGGCCATGGTGAAGGTGAGGCCGGAGTTCTTGGGAACCATGACGTCGATGCGACGCATCTCCTCGGGAGCGGCGGCCTGCTCGTCGGCGTTCATGACGATCGGGCGGATCGTGGCGTGCGGGCACACGAAGGAGCACTGGTTGCACTGGATGCACTTGGACTCGTCCCAGTGCGGAACCATGACGGCAACGCCGCGCTTCTCGTACGCGGAGGCACCGAGCTCCCACTGGCCGTCGGCAACGTCGACGAACTTGGAGACGGGCAGCGAGTCGCCGTCCATGCG
This sequence comes from Atopobium sp. UBA1382, assembly GCA_002305805.1. Lineage (GTDB taxonomy): Bacteria > Actinomycetota > Coriobacteriia > Coriobacteriales > Atopobiaceae > Thermophilibacter > Thermophilibacter excrementavium. Next base: position 53,466 of record DBQY01000016.1, read on the forward strand.
GTTGATCGGCTCCATGAGCTCACGGACCTGCTTGACGATGGCCTCGCGACCCTCAAGGGTGAGCTCGACCTTCTCGTCCTCGGCGTTGGCCCAGTCGGCGGGCACCTCGAACTTGCGATACGCGGTGGCGCCGGCGTCGATGGCCTTCCAGTTGGCCTCGACGATGTTCTGGCCCTTCTTGGCGTAGGACTTCTCGGCGGCGTCCTTCATGTACTGAATGGCGTCCTCGGCGGGAAGGACCTGGGCCAGCGAGAAAAACGCGGACTGCAGCACCGTGTTGGTGCGCTTGCCCATGCCGACCTTCTCGGCGAGGTCGATGGCGTCGATCAGGTAGACGTTGATGTTGTTCTTGGCGATGTAGCGCTTGGCCACGGCCGGCAGGTGGGAGGCGAACTCCTCGTCGGACCACTGGCAGTTCACCAGGAACGTGCCGCCCGGCTTGACGTCGCGGACCATCGGGAAGCCCTTGATGATGTAGGACGGGTTGTGGCAGGCCACGAAGTTGGCCTTGTTGATGTAGTACGGCGAGCGGATCGGGGAGTCACCGAAGCGCAGGTGCGAGATCGTGACGCCACCGGTCTTCTTGGAGTCGTACTGGAAGTAGGCCTGGACGTACTTGTCGGTGTGGTCGCCGATGATCTTGATCGAGTTCTTGTTGGCGCCAACGGTGCCGTCGCCGCCGAGGCCCCAGAACTTGCACTCGATCGTGGACGGGTCCGCCGTGTTGGGGGCGTCCGGGTCCATGGGGAGGGAGAGGTTGGTGACGTCGTCCACGATGCCGATGGTGAACTCGCGGGCGGGAGCGTCCTTCTCGAGCTCCTTGTAGACGGCGAAGGCGGCTGCGGGCGGCTCGTCCTTGGAGCCGAGGCCGTAACGGCCGCCGACGACGGTGATCTCGGACTTGCCGGCCTCGTAGAGGGCGGTGATGACGTCCTGGTAGAGGGGCTCACCGATGGAGCCGGGCTCCTTGGTGCGATCCAGGACGGCAATCTTCTTGACGGTCGCGGGCAGCGCGGCCACGAAGTCCTCGACGGACCACGGACGGTACAGGCGGACCTTCACGAGGCCGACCTTCTCGCCGTGGGCGTTGAGGTAGTCGATGACCTCCTCGAGGGTGTCGCAGAAGGAGCCCATGCAGACGACCACGCGGTCGGCGTCATCGGCGCCGTAGTAGTCGAAGAGGTGATAGCTCGTGCCGAGCTTCTCGTTGATCTTGTCCATGTAGGACTGGACCACGGCGGGCAGCGCGTCGTAAGCCTTGTTGCAGGCCTCGCGGTGCTGGAAGAAGATGTCGCCGTTCTCGTGGGAGCCGCGAGCGTGCGGGTGCTCCGGGTTGAGGGCGTGGTCGCGGAACGCCTGGACGGCGTCCATGTCCAGCATGTCCTTGAGGTCGTCGAAATCCCAGACCGCGACCTTCTGGATCTCATGCGAGGTGCGGAAGCCGTCGAAGAAGTTCAGGAACGGCACCTTGCCCTCGATGGCTGCGAGGTGGGCCACCGGCGCGAGGTCCATGACCTCCTGGACGTTACCCTCGGCGAGCATGGCAAAGCCGGTCTGGCGGCAGGCCATGACGTCGGAGTGATCGCCGAAGATGTTGAGGGCGTGGGAGGCCACGGTACGGGCGGACACGTGGAAGACGCCCGGAAGGCCCTCGCCGGCGATTTTGTACATGTTGGGGATCATGAGGAGCAGGCCCTGCGACGCCGTATAGGTGGTCGTGAGGGCGCCGGCGCCGAGCGAGCCGTGGACGGTGCCCGCGGCGCCCGCCTCGGACTCCATCTCAACGACCTTGACCGGGGTGCCAAAGACGTTCTTCATGCCCTGAGCGGCCCACTGGTCGACGTGGTCGGCCATAGGGCTGGACGGGGTGATCGGGTAGATGCCCGCCACCTCGGTGAACGCATACGAGACGTACGATGCCGCCTCGTTGCCGTCCATGGACTTAAACTTGCGAGCCATATCCTCTCCTTCGTAGCGATTCCAACGAATCCCTCGTGGGCAGGTCCGACCCGTCACAGACGCATGACGGAAGAGGGCCGTGGCCCATTCACACTCATAGTACTACCCAAAAAGAGCCAGTCGGACGAGAAGAGCGGTGAGCGCTCGGCAAACGCACGGCGGCGGTGAGCGGCGGCGCACAGGATGGCGCCCCTATCCGCGCATCCCCTTGCCAAAGAGGGCCCGCTCCACATAAGGAAGGCCGTTGGCCGTGGTGTAGGGGTTATCGGGGCTCATGTAGTGGCGCATGCGCACCGAGCGCGCAAAGTACAGCGTCCAGAAGATCGTCCACATGAGGGCCAGGATCACCAGCGTCCAGTGCGAGCCCGCCTCCCATGAGTAGCCGTACGAGGGCTCGTAGCCGACCACGTCGGGGCTCGTCGAGTAATAGACGTGGACGGCCTCCATGATGAGGAACACAGCAAGGTTGCCGATGACGGCGATGATTCCAGCGATCTGGAAGTTGCGCAGGAAGGAGGGATGGCGCTGCACGAGCTGGACCATGGCGACGATGATGACCACGGCATAGGCCACAAGCGTCGCGAGCGCAATCCACTCGGACGCGGCCTGTGCAATCCCAAAAACGCCGAGACCGCGAGCCATGACGCTCTCGAGCGCGTCCTCCAGCGCGGACGGGAAGTCCGAGAGCAGGGCAAAGGTCTGGATCGCCTGTAGGATTATGAAGGCAAGCAGGCCGCCGCCGATGCGATCCCAGCTGGACGGCTCGGGCGCGGGCTCGGGCGCGACGGGAGGAACCGGAGCTCCCGGGACGGGCGCCTGTGGCTGCCGGGGAGCTCCCTCGGGATGCGCGCCGTGGACGTCATCGCTCATGATGCCCTCCTCTGACGGACGCCAAGCGGTCCCCTCCTTATACCCGATGTCGTCCTCAGACGCCCCTTCGATTCCGCTGGCGGACGCTTCCAAGCAGACGCGCGTAGCCATCGGCAAGGCGCTGGGCGCGCATACCCGGCGCGTCGGACGCCGGAACCACCCCATGTTCGTCAGAGACGAGGAATGCCTCGTCGAGACCTGCCGAGCCGTCCATGACCGAGCGAGCCAGCCCCTCTTCCGCGGACATGGGGATACCCATGGTACGAGCAAGGTCGATGACGAGCGACGCGGTACCCGACGCCTGCCGGTCGGTCGACCCGCCTCGGACGAGACGGTCTCCCCTCACCCCCCAGAGCTCCTCCGGGGCAACGCCCGTGGCCTGCGCCTCGCTCCCAGCGTGAAGCGCGCGTTCGGCGAGAGCCGAGGTCGTCGTCACGGCAAGCGGCTCGTAGGGACCCACGCTCATGGCGGCGCGCCCCTCCTCGTCGACGATGACCATGAGCACGCCGTCTGGGTAGCGCGCCGCCCCGTCCGAGAGCGTCCACTCGATGTGTTGCTTGGCCCAGGCGACGAGCTGGGTCGACACGGGCGTCCTGTCGACGGTCCGACCGCCCAGGGCACGCAGGTGACGGTTCTCGAGCGGAAGCGCGCGGTCGGCGAGGCGCCACCGGCAGACGAGCGCCGGGCGCCCGAGCGTGAAGTCTTCCATCTGGGGCTGGTCGTTCTTCTCGGCTGTCATGGCGCCTCCTTCCACGAGGCTCACATTCTAGCGCGGTGCGAGCGACGGGGCCTTCTACGAATCGTCGCCCTTGTCCTGCCGCCGGCGCGACGGGGCCAAACGACGAGACGCCCCGGCAGGCGCGGGGCCGGCCGGGGCGTGAATGATACGAAGGGACTGTCCCTTCGTATCCTAGTGACGGAAGTGGCGGTTGCCGGTGAAGACCATCGCGATGCCATGCTCGTTACAGGCCTCGATGGACTCATCGTCGCGCTTGGAGCCGCCGGGCTGGATGATGCAGGTCACGCCGTGCTCGGCGAGCACGTCGACGTTGTCGCGGAACGGGAAGAACGCGTCGGACGCGCAGGCGTAGCCGCCCTTCTCCACGCCCATGCGCTCGCAGGCCTCGTCTGCGCGCTCGCAAGCCAGAAGCGCGGAGTCAACGCGGTTGGGCTGGCCCGGGCCCATGCCGATGCCGGCCTTGCCCTTGGAGACGAGAATCGCGTTGGACTTCACGCCCTTGCAGACGCGCCAGGCAAACATGAGCTCGTCCATCTCCTCCGGCGTGGGCTTGCGCTCCGTCGGGCAGGTGAAGGTCTCGGGGTCCTCGGAGACGGAGTCCACGTTCTGCAGTAGCACGCCGCCGTCGATGGAGCGCAGCTCGTACTCGGCGTGGCCGCCCACGCCGCCGGTGGCCAGCACGCGCAGGTTGGGGCGCTTGGCCATGCGCTCGACGGCCTCGGGCGTGTAGCTCGGGGCGATGATGACCTCGACGAACTGGCCGTTCTCGTCAAAGGCGTGCTCCACCAGCTCGAAGGGCACCTCGCGGTTGCAGGCGATGATGCCGCCGAAGGCGCTCTTGGGGTCGCACGCGAAGGCGCGGTCATAGGCAGTGGTAACGTCGTCTGCCACAGCGGAGCCACAGGGGTTCTGGTGCTTGAGGATCACGCAGGCCGGGCCGTCGAACTCGCGCACGAGGTTCCAGGCGGCGTCGGCGTCCAGGTAGTTGTTGTAGGAGAGCGGCTTGCCCTGGAGCTGCTCGGCGCCCACGAGCGGGTACTCGGAGGAGCCCAGCTCGGCGAAGTCGTCCGCAAAGCGGTAGACGGCGGCCGTCTGCTGGGGGTTCTCGCCGTAGCGCAGGTCGTCGACCTTCTCCAGGTAGATGCCCAGCTCATCCGGGGTGGCAGGGGCGTCGGCGGCATCCTCGAGCTCCTCAGGGAAGTCCTCGTCGTAGCGGTCGGCCAGCCAGTTGGCGATGGCCGCGTCGTAGCAAGCCGTGGTCTCGTAGACCTTGAGCTGCAGGTAGCGGCGCAGCTCGAGCGTGGTGCAGCCACCCATGGCACGCATGGTGTCCAGGACCTCATCGTAGTCGTCCGGGTCGGAGACCACGGTCACGGAGTCGGCGTTCTTGGCCGCGGAGCGCAGCATGGAGGGGCCGCCGATGTCGATGTGCTCGATGGCGTCGTCGAAGGTGACCTCGGGGTTGGCCACGGTCTTCTCGAACTCGTAGAGGTTCACGACCACGAGGTCAATCATGCCGATGCCGTGCTCGGCCGCCTGGGCCATGTGGGACTCGTTGTCACGACGGGCGAGAAGGCCGCCGTGCACCTTGGGGTGCAGCGTTTTCACGCGGCCGTCCATCATCTCGGGGAAGCCCGTGTACTGCTCGATGGGAACGACACGGACGCCGGCCTCCTCGAGCACGCGCGCGGTGCCGCCGGTGGAAATCACCTCGACGCCAAACTCGTCCTCGAGCGCCTTGACGAAGGCGACGACGCCGGTCTTGTCCGTAACGGAGACGAGCGCCCGCTTGATGGGAGTGTCTGCCATGGCCCCTCCTTGGGTTTGAAGACGACATGATGTACCGTCGTGTCTACGATAGCGCAGCTGGAGGACAACATGACGCAGACTGAAAAGTTGACGTGGCGCCCCTTTGCGCCGGAGGACTTCGAGCGCACGGCGGAGCTGCTCGGACGCACCTGGCTCCCGGAGTTCGACGAGCCGGCACAGCACGCCGCAAGCCAGATCGAACTCGCGCACTACCTAGCGCAGACCACGTGGTCGCTGCTCGCCGAGCGCGAGGGAGAGATCCTGGGCGTGGTGCTCCTGTCCGAGCGCGATCGCGAGGCGGCGGGCGGCGCCGGCTGGGCCGAGCTCGAGACGCGCCTGACGAGGGCGGCCGAGAAGGACGAGGCGCTCGCGGAGGCCGTGCGTGTGGAGATGGACGGCGTGCGCGAGGAGGCCGAGCTCGAGCGCGAGTATGCCGCCGAGGAACCCGCGGGCGCTGACGCCGCGGTGAAGCTGCTGATCGTCTCCCCGGACGCCAAGGGCCTCGGGCTCGGCGGGAGGCTCTTCTCGGCCGCGCTCGACCACCTGCGCGAGGCGGGCGCCCGCGGCTATCACCTGCTCACCGACGACAGCTGCGACTTTGGGTTCTACGAGCATAAGGGCCTCACCCAGGCCAGGCGCCGCCGCTCGCGCGCCTACTGGCCCGGCGTGGACCCGGAGAAGGACGAATTCCACGTCTACGTCTACGAGCAGGAGCTCTAGTGCGCGGACGGTTTGCGCCGACTCCCTCGGGTCGGATGCACCTGGGCAACGTGTTCGCCGCGCTGGTGGCATGGCTCTCCGTGCGCGCCGCGGGCGGCGAGATGGTGCTGCGCATCGAGGACCTGGACCCGCGCGCCGCGAGTCGCGAGCGCGCGGAGCTCCTGATGGACGACCTGCGCTGGCTGGGGCTCGACTGGGACGAGGGGCCCTTCTGGCAGAGCGAGCGCGGCAGCGCCTACGACGACGCCATCGAGCGGCTCGCGCAGGCCGGGCTCACCTATCCCTGCTTCTGCTCACGCGCCGAGCTGCACGCCGCAAGTGCCCCCCACGCCTCCGACGGCACCCCGGTCTACGCGGGCACGTGCCGCGGGCTCGCCGCCGAGGAGGCCGCGCGCCGCGCGTCCGTGCGACCACCGGCCACGCGCCTGCGCGTTCCCGACGCCGACGACCCCGCGGGGGTGATCGAGTTCTGTGACCTGGCGTACGGGCCGCAGCGCGAGGTCCTCGCCCGCGAGTGTGGCGACTTTCTCGTACGACGCAGCGACGGCGTGGTGGCCTACCAGCTAGCCGTCGTGGTGGACGACGCCCTCATGGGCGTGACGCAGGTCGTGCGCGGATGCGACCTGCTTGGCTCCTGCGCGCGCCAGATCTATCTGTGTCGCCTTCTAGGCTTCGAGCCGCCCGAGTACGGACACGTTCCCCTGCTCGTGGCCCCGGATGGCCGGCGCCTCTCAAAGCGCGAGAAGGACCTCGACCTGGGAGCCCTGCGCGAGCGGGGCGTGACCGCCGAGCGCGTGGTAGGAACGCTCGCCGCTGCCGCAGGCCTGGCTGATGCCGGTTGCGTGGCCACGCCGGCGGAGCTCGTCCACGGCTTCTCGTGGAATCGACTTTGCCGCGAGGACATCGTCGCAGACGAGGCGCTTCTCGGCCGCCTCCGTGCAGAGAAGTTGTGACTTCCAACGTTGTGGGGTATGATGCTCTAGCACCAGCCACGGAGAGCTGACCGAGAGGCCGAAGGTGCTCGCCTGCTAAGCGAGTATAGGATGCAAATCCTATCTGGGGTTCGAATCCCCAGCTCTCCGCCAGTCAACTCATGGGCCCCCGCCGGTTTGTCCGTCGGGGGCCCTTTTTTGTGGCCCGACACCACATCTTCGACACTTTTCTCGTTTTGCCTTGACTTGGCCAAGAAGGCGTGGCAGTATTACCAACTGCACGCGGCGTTACCTCAGCTGGATAGAGGACCTGACTACGAATCAGGGCGTCATAGGTTCGAATCCTATACGCCGCACCACGCAAAGTTCGGGAGGCTCCCACGGGAGCCTCCCGTTTTGCTATCGGACATCCCCTCTAAGCCGGCCGGCACACCACCCCGGTCCTGGGGCCGATGCCCACGAACGTGTAGGAGACACCGCTGGCGTCGCACAGATCCATCAGGTCGATGACGTCGTTCTTGTCGTCCGCAAGGTACTCCTCGATCGAGGCGAACCCTATACGGTTGACCGCGCGCTCCGCATCGGAAACAGACGACGGTGCGAACAGCACCCGAAGGCCATGCTCCGCCTCGCCGTACGCGATAAGCGCGGAGGGGCCGCTCAGATGCTCGCGCACCTCAACGACCCCTCCTGACCCCTTGATAACGTCAACCAGATGAACGTCCCTCGCGCACTCGTGCATCGGCCTCTCCTCTCCCCTTGTCTTTTGGAAAGAGTAGACCACAGAGGCGCAGTACCGAACAAGTGTTCTACCGTTCGCACGGGCGGCTCTTCGGCGAGCGGTCCTACTCCGGGCGAATGACCTCCACGCCACCCATGTAGGGACGCAGCGCCTCGGGCACGGCCACGCTACCATCTGCGTTCTGGTAGTTCTCTAGGATGGCCGCCATCGTGCGACCCACGGCCAGGCCGGAACCGTTGAGCGTGTGCACAAGGCGCGTCCCCTTGAACTCCGCGGGGTCGCGATAGCGGATGTTGGCGCGACGCGCCTGGAAGTCCCAGCAGTTGGAGCAGGAAGAGATCTCCTTGTAGGCGTTGTAGCTCGGCAGCCACACCTCGAGGTCGTAGCACTTGGCGGCAGAGAAGCCGATGTCACCGGTGCAGAGCGTGACCACGTGGTAGGGCAGGCCAAGGGCCTGCAGCACCGCCTCCGCCTCGGCGACCATGCTCTCGAGCTGGTTCATCGAGTCCTCGGGCTTGGCAAACTTGACCATCTCCACCTTGTCGAACTGGTGGACGCGGATGATGCCGCGCGTGTCGCGCCCGGCCGAGCCCGCCTCCTCGCGGAAGCACGGCGTGAAGGCGGTGTACCACAGAGGCAGCTGGGAGGCGTCCAGCACCTCGTCGCGATGCAGGTTGGTAAGCATGACCTCAGCCGTGGGGATGAGGTAGAGGTCCGGGTTCACGTGGTAGAGGTCGTCCTCGAACTTGGGCAGCTGACCGGTACCGAAGAGCGTCTCGCGGTTGGTGATGACGGGCAGCCACCACTCCTTGAAGCCGGCCTTGACATGCATGTCGATCATGAAGCTGATGAGGGCGCGCTCCATGCGGGAGCCCAGACCGCCAAGCGCGTAGAAGCGCGCGCCGGCGATCTTGACGCCGCGGTCGAAGTCGATGATTCCCAGGTCCGGGCCAAGGTCCCAGTGCGCCTTTGCCTCGAAGTCGAACTCGCGCGGGGTGCCCCAGCGACGGACCTCCGGGTTGTCGGAGTCGTCCTTGCCGTACGGGACGCTCTCGTGCGGGATGTTGGGGATGGCGGCAACCAGGTCGAAGAGCTCCTGCTCAACCTTGTCGCGCTTGTCGTCGAGCTCGGCGATGCGCTCCTTGTTGGCAGCGACGCGCGCCTTGGCGGCCTCGGCCTCGTCCCGCTTGCCCTCGCGCATGAGCTGGCCAATCTCCTTGGAGACGGCGTTGCGCTCCGCCTGGAGCCGCTCGACCTCCACGATGACGGAGCGACGCTCCTCGTCAAGCTCGAAGAACTTCTCGCGGTCCCAGTGCGCGTTCTGACGGGACTCGCACGCCTTGTCCACGACGTCGGGATTCTCGCGAACGAACTTGATGTCGAGCATGTTCACTCCTCGCTTCTGGCTGTCCTGTCCGCGGGCACGTGCCCGGCGGCGCTCCAAGTATATACTTGTGCGCATCGAAAACGGCGCCCAGGGAGGCAGCATGCAGGCAATCGCGGATTTCGTCACGTGGCTCTTCAACGACAAGATGGGGGTTCTCTGCCTCATTGCGGGCGGTATCGTGATCTGCCTCATCATCGCCCTCGTCATGGAGCGCAAGACCAAGCAGCGCTACTTCAACCACGAGAAGTCCGAGGACGACTGGAGCCTCTTCGGCGACGAGGACGAGTAGCGGCCCGGCGTTCTTCTCGCCCGGACGTTCTTCTCGGCCCTGTCCTTTCCCTACGATTAGTGTACATAATCCGGTTTCAAATCACATATCCGCAGGATTTTGTTTTGATACCACCTGGAATATGTACACTAATTCGCCACCACCGCCACATCAGCCGCCGGCCCCGAGAGGAGGACGCGTGCAGCTGACCGTCGACAACCTGAGCGCCCTGCGGGCCCTGCGAGTTTTTCGGCGCGAGGGCCGCATGCTCCCCGCCGAACGGCACGACCTTCAGGAACCCGATCCCAGCCCCCAGCAACGCTGGACCGCACGCGTGATTCCCGCCCGACGCCTAGGGCTCTCGAGCGCCCCCGGCACGGACGCGCCCATCGAGGTTGCAGTCCCATCCGCCGAGAAGCGCCTCAGGGGCGCCATCTTCTCGTGCACCGTCCGCTCGACGAGCATCCCGCGCTGCTCGTTCGTGAGTCTTGGCGACAGGCTCTCCATTCCCTGCCCTGAGCTGCTTTTCTATGAGCTTGCAGGAACGATGAGCCAGGAGTCGCTGGCGCTCGTAGGCTACGAGCTGTGCGGGACGTACGTGCGCGACCCATCCGACCCGCGGCGCGGTGAGGTCGTCTACGGCGCGCCGCCCGTGACCAGCGTCGAGCAGATACGATCCTACCTTGCGGCGTTTCGCGACCGGCCGCAGGCGATGCTCGCGCGCCTGGCTCTGCGACGCGTCGCCGATAACGCCTGGTCTCCCATGGAGGCGATCGTTGCGCTCATGATTCGCCTTCCCGTCGCTGATTCCGGATACGAACTCGGCGAGGTCGTACTCAACGTGCGTCACAGCGCCACGCCGGAGCTCGTAGCGCTCGGGGGCAGGGGCTCGCGCGTGCCCGACATCGAGGTCGTTGGCACCCACGTGGGATTCAACTATGACAGCCATCTGCACCTTGACCTCGAGTCCATCGCCCTCGCCGCGGCAACCGGAAGCGCAGAGACACAGATAGCCGCCGTGCGCAGGAAGCATCATGACGACATCAAACGCAACCGAGAGCTCGCCGCCATGGGACGCGTTGTCCTGTCCGTCACCTCGGCCGACCTCTTCGCTCCCGGCGGCCTCGACTCGGTCATGCTCCAGGCCGCCATGACGATTGACGAGCTGAACGGCGGACAGGCACTCGCAAACGCACATGCGGCGATAACCCCCGCGCAACGGGAACATCGACAGAGACTCATCTGGTCCCTACTTCCCTGGGACGAGGGGGTGCGTTTCGCGCGCGAACTTGCGGCGGAACAGCCGTGGTACTTCACGTGACGAGATGGCGTCCGGTCGATTAGTGTACATATTCCAGGTGGTATCAAAACAAAATCCTGCGGATATGTGATTTGAAATCGGATTATGTACACTAATCGTGGAAGGGGCGGCGCGGCGAGAAGGACCGCGGACCGAGGGATCCCGCGCGCACGAAAAAGGGCCCCGGCAAAGCCGAGGCCCCAAGCAATCATGGTGCGGGCGAAAGGACTTGAACCTTCATGGAGTTGCCCCCATACGGACCTGAACCGTACGCGTCTGCCAATTCCGCCACGCCCGCGTGCTGAGCTATCGTAACGCATCCGCCGAACGCCCGCAAGCGCTAAAATGTCATCACACGGCCAGACGCAGCTGAAACGAGGAGGTGCCGTGAACGACCCGCGTGACCGGGTGCCTACGAGCACCCCTTTGCCATCTGCGGCACAACCACACGATGAATACCTGCTCGGCCGCTATCGCGTGCTCGAGCGTCGGGGCAACGGCGGCTTTGGCACGGTGTGCACCTGCTGGGACCGGCGGCTGCAGCGGCGCGTGGCCATCAAGCGCATGCCCCTCGCAGCCGAGACCGGAACCACGGCCGACGAGGCACTCGCCGAGGCGCGCACCGCCTGCATGCTCGGGCACCCCAACATCGTCACCGTCTTCGACTTCGAGTCGGACGGGACGTTCGCCTATCTCGTCATGGAGTACGTCGACGGTCTCAACCTCGCCGAGCTACTCGCCCGCGTCGAGGGCGGCCGGCTCACCCCGGACGAGTGTGCGCACGTGCTCCAGAGCGTGGCGCAGGCGCTCGCCTTCGCACACGAGAACCGGGTCCTGCACCTGGACATAAAGCCAACTAACATCATGATCGACCGCCAGGGCGTCGTGAAGCTCGCGGACTTTGGCATGGCCACGCTCGCCTCGGCCGCCGGGTACGGGGGCGCCCGTGGTGGTACCGTCGGCTACATGCCACCCGAGCAGATTGACGGCGACATGGTCGACGAGCGGACGGACGTCTTCTCCCTCGCGGTGGTGACGTGGCAGGCCCTTACCGGATCGAACCCGTTCCTGGCGAGAAGCGCTGAGGACTCGCGGCGGCGCATCGTCAAGGGGCCGGGCCGCCTCACCAAGCTCTGTCCCGGCCTCGACGCGGACGCCGAGGCCATCCTGCTCGAGGGGCTCTCGCCGACGCCCACGGCCCGCAGCGCTGACGCCCTGGACTTTGCCGACGACCTGGTGGCCCACCTGGGACTCCCGACAATGGGCGCCGAGTCGCTCCGCGAGCTCGTTGCGCAGGCGGAGCGCGACGACGACCCCGATGCCGGCGACCGCGTGCGCAGGAACGGCGACGGCCCGGAGCTGAGGCTCCCGGACGGCATGATCGCCCGTCTCCTCACTGCGCTTCTCGCCTTCTCGGCTCTTCGGCTCGTCGCCCCTGCGATCCCGGGGCTTGACGCCGGGGCGCCCTCCGTCGTGGCGCCCCTCGCCTGCGGACTGGCCGCCGCGCTCTGGCCACCAATCGCCTCGTTGCTCGTGCCCGTCGCCCTGGTCACCGCACTCGTCGCACGCTCACTCGGGGAGCCCCTCCCCGTGCTGCTCGCCTGCCTCCTTGCGGTGGTGGCCGTCTCCTGGTGGTTTTTCGTCGCCCGCCGCGAGCGCCTCTCGTCGCTCGTCCTCCTGCTGCCATGCTGCCTTCCGTCGCCGGTCTGTGGGGCGGCGCTCGCCGGTTACGCGCTCGACCCGCTTCCCGCAGGGGCATCCACCCTGGTGGGCTATCTGACGGGCGCCCTCTACCACGTTGCCGTGGCGGGGTCCTTTGCGCCGGACGCACTCGCAGCCGGCCTCCTCGAGCAGGTTTCGTCACCCGCGTTCTGGCTTCTCCTCGCAGGGTCGCTCGCCTGCGCCGCCCTCTCGTCGGCCCTTGTGCTCCGCGGGACGGTGACCAGCGGGGTCCTGGGACAGGTCCTCGGCCTCGCCCTCCTTGTGGGCGCCAACATCCTCGCAGCTAGCATGGAGAATAGCGGTATATGGGGCTCCCTCGACTGGCCCGCCCTTGTCCTTGCGGTACTCTTGAGTGTGCTTATGTGCATCGCGACTGTCCTGAGAGGCCCCCTCTACGAGGACCGGGAAGGCGAGGATATAGATGAGTTTTCTGAGTGACTTCGAGTCCCGAATCGGGGCCGTCTTCGGCGCTGCGCCGCAGGGTTACACCGAGCCCTTCTCCTTCAAGAAGCTCGCCAAGCGCGCCGCGCGCGAGATGGAGAACGAGACCTACGAGATCGACGGCGTCGACACCGCGCCCGCCCTCTACACCGTGCTGGTCTCGGCCACCGACGACTCCCTGATGCGGCCGCTCTACGAGCAGATTACCTACGAGACCTCCGCCTTCGTCACCGCCCAGGCCCAGAAGAAGGGCTACGCGTTCGTGGGCAGTCCACTCGTGCGCTTCATGGTCGACCCGAGCCTCAAGTCGGGCAAGTTCGCCGTCTTCGCCGAGAACGTCGACGAGGGCACGCTCGCGCGCCTGCGCGAGGAGGAGCGCGCGTTTCTCGCCGGGAGCTCGAGCGCCGGCGGCGCCGCCGCGCAGGTGCACCCGTGTGGCAAGCGCAGGAGGGCGGCCGCAGCACCTTCGCCTGCGCCCGCAAGCGCACCGACGCCCGAGCCGGAGACGCCCGCGGCGGACGGACTCGACGTGATGCCCCTCGAGGCGGTCGACCTCGTCCCCTTGGTCCCGTCCACCTCGACCCCGCGCCCCGTCCCGCTGGGCGGTCCCGCCCCGGTCGTCATCCCGGGCGAGGGCCCCGGCGCCGTTCCCGTGCCGCAGACCCAGCGCCGCAGCGTCCCGCTCGTCGACCCGCGCCGCGGCGTCGGCGACGTCGCCGCCACCCCGGAGCCCGCTCCCGAGCCGGAGCCCCAGGTGGCGACCTGCCTGCTCATCGACAGGCAGAGCGGGCGCACCTACACCGCGAGCGCGCCGTCCACGATCGTCGGGCGCGAACGCTCCCAGGCGGGCGTCGTCCTGCGCGATCCCAACGTCTCCCGCCGCCACGCCGAGCTCTCGTTCGACGGGCGCGACTGGCACATCGCCGACCTCGGCTCGACCAACGGCACGCTTGTCAATGACGTTGACGTCCGCGAGTGCGTCCTGCGCGACGGCGACCTCATCACCCTCGGTCTCACGAACCTCGAGTTCAGGGAGAACCCGCGATGATCGAGCTCGTGCTGTTTGCGGGGCGCGTCCTTCTCGTCGTCGTCCTCTACGTGTTCCTGTTCGCGGTCATGCGCACCGGCGTCGGCCTGGTGCGCGGCCAGCGCCGCGACTCCGCCATCTGGGCGATTGACGTCGAGAAGGGAACGAGGTCGCTCCGCGGCCTGCACGTTGACATCCTGGGTCCGGTCGTCATCGGCCGGTCGCCCTCCTCCGACATCGTCATCGACGAGCCCTACGTCTCCTCGACTCATGCCCGGCTCACCCTCCAGGGTCCCGCGCTCGTTCTCGAGGATCTCGGCTCGACCAACGGCACGCTCGTCAACGGTCACGTCATCGACCAGCCCGTCACGCTTCGCGACGACGACGAGGTGCAGATCGGCGACACCATCATGCGAGTGAGCCGCGGATGACGACCGTCGAGGCACAGATGGGCCCCGTCCAGGAGCCCACCAACGCCCCCGGGCGCGCCGAGATTCCCGTCGAGGGCCGCCTCGGGGCGGACGCCGTCTCCGGCTCCAACGAGTTCATCTCGTGGGGGGCCCGCAGCGACGTCGGCCTCGTCCGCGGCCACAACGAGGACTCCTTTCTTCTGAGGGCGCCCCTGTTCATGGTCTCGGACGGCATGGGCGGCCACGCCGCCGGCGAGGTAGCGAGCTCGATTGCCGTCGAGACGGTGGGAGAACAGGCGCCCGGCACGGCTGACGACGTCCTTCTCGGCGCCGCCGTCGAGTCGGCGAACATGAGCGTCATCGAGGCATCTGAGCAGGGCATCGGCAAGCCCGGCATGGGCTGCACCGCCACCGCCGTCCTCATCGAGGGGAACCGGATGGCCGTGGCGCACGTGGGCGACTCCCGCGCCTACGTGCTCTGTCAGGGCACGCTCGTGCGCATCACCCACGACCACTCCTATGTCGAGGAGCTCGTCGACTCTGGCCAGATCACGGCTGACGAGGCGCGCACGCACCCCTCGCGCTCCATCATAACCCGCGCGCTCGGCTCCGACCCCGACATGTACGCGGACCACTTCTCCCTCGAGGTCAACGACGGCGATCGCGTCATCCTGTGCTCGGACGGCCTCTCGTCCATGATCTCGGACGCGGATATCGAGTCGCTCGCGGTCTCGAGCGCGACGCCGCAGCAGGCGGCCGACAACCTCGTGGCCGCCGCGCTCACCGCCGGTGGCTCCGACAACGTGACCGTCGTCGTGGTCGACGTCCTGAACGACGGCCTCGCCGACGCCGCGCGCAAGCGCCTGCTCCGCCGCGCCGCGTTCGTCAGCGGCATCATCGCTGCGTTTCTCGCCCTTTCCGTTCTGTTTGGCGCCGCGCTCGTGCGCAGCGAGTGGTACCTCGGCGTCAACGGCTCGACCGTGGGCCTCTACCGCGGCGTCAACGGAGAGTTTCTCGGCATCTCCCTGAGCGAGCTCGTCGGCACGAGCTCCGTCGAGCTCTCCGACCTCCCGACCTCTGTCCAGGACCAGCTCGCACAGGGCATTCGCGTTGAGAACGAGGAGGCTGGCCGCGAGGTCATCGACTCCTATCACACGCAGATAAACGCCGAGAAGGACCGAGCCGCCCAGATCGCGGAGACGGCACGCTCGGAGACCGACGGCACCGTTTCCGCGCAGGACGGAGGTGAGCAGCAGTGAGACGAAGGAGGTTCTCGGGCGCCATGTCGCGCTCTGAGGTCGAGGCGTCCGTCATGATGGCGCCGCCCGCCAGCCCCGGCGTGCGCAAGCACGGGCACGGTCGCAGGAACACCGAGCTCTTCCTGCTCTGCCTCGCTGCGGTGCCGGTCATTCTCCTCTACGCGATGTACGTGATCGACTCCAACTCGCAGCTGAGCGTCGCCACGCTGGGGGTCCCCCTGGGCCTGTTTGCCGCCTTCGCCGCGGCCCACATGGCCATCAGGTTCCTCGCGCCGGGCGCCGACCCCGCCATCCTGCCCATCGTATTCGTCCTCTCGGGAACGGGCATTACGTTCCTCACGCGCCTGGCACCCGACTCGGCGGTGAGCCAGGTCGTCTGGCTGTTCCTCTCCGTGGCGGCGATGGTAGCCGTTCTCGCCGTCGTGCGCGACCTCGACTCTCTCGCGGACTATAAGTACACGCTCGGGATCGCGGGCGTGGTCCTTCTCGTGCTCCCCATGCTCCTGGGAACCGAGCAGAACGGCTCGAAGCTGTGGATTTACATCGGCAACTTCAGCTTCCAGCCTGGCGAGTTCGCCAAGATCCTCATCACGCTCTTCCTCGCGTTCTACCTTGCCACCAACCGCGAGGCACTCTCGGCCTCCATGCGCCGCTTTGGGCCGGTCACGCTGCCCCGCCTGAGGATGCTCTTCCCGCTGCTGGTCATGTGGGGCATCAGCCTGCTCGTCGTGGTCTTTGAGACGGACCTGGGCAGCGCGCTGCTGTTCTTCGCGTTCTTCGTGATCATGATCTACGTGGCCACGGGACGGGCCAGCTACGTCGTGGTGAGCCTGCTGCTGCTCGCCGTGGGCGGCGTCGCGTGCTACTTCCTGTTTGGCCACGTCCAGAACCGCGTCAACATCTGGATCGACCCGTGGTCGGCGGCATCGAGCGGCGGCTACCAGCTCGTGCAGGGGCTCTACTCCCTCGCCGACGGCGGCCTTGTGGGCACGGGCATCGGCAACGGCCTTTCCACGACCATCCCCTTCGTGCAGAGCGACTTCATCTTCGCGGCCGTCGGCGAGGAGATGGGCCTGCTCGGCGCGTCCGCGATCCTCATTCTCTTCCTGCTCTTCTGCGTCCGCGGCCTGGCGACGGCGGCGCGCGCCAAGTCCGACTGCTCCGCCTTCGCCGCCGTGGGACTCACCTGCGCCATCTCCATCCAGGCGTTCATCATCGTGGGGGGCGTCACCAAGCTCCTGCCCCTCACCGGCGTGACGCTGCCCTTCATGAGCCAGGGCGGCACCTCGCTTCTCGCCAGCTTCCTGATCGTGGGCCTGCTGCTGCGCGCCGGGGACGAGGGCACGGGCCGCGAGGCCGAGCTGCGCAGCGCGGCCGAGCGGGAGAGCTCTCGCCGGGACCCCGTGCTCTCCCTCACGAGCCAGGTCCAGGCGCAGGGCGCCCACACCGCCTCCGTGGTCCACGGCAGCCACGCGCGCGGGCGCTTTGGCCTCACCACCGCCGAGTCGGGCGTGCTCGGACGCGTGGCGCTGGGCAAGCGCCTGACGGCCCTCATCACGGTCTTCTCGCTCTTCTTTGCCGCCCTTGTCGCCAATCTCACCTACATCCAGCAGATCGACGCCGAGCGCATCCAGACCCTCCCCACGAACAGCCACACCATCGCACGGAGCGCCTACGTGCAGCGCGGCGCCATCATCACGTCCGACGGCGTGACCCTCGCCGAGAGCACCCAGCAGCCCGACGGCACCTACGCGCGCTCCTATCCCCAGGGGACGCTCGCGCGTCACACCGTCGGCTACATCTCCACGCAGTACGGCTCCGACGGCGTCGAGTCCGCGATGAACGAGACGCTCACCGGCCGCAAGGACTACTCCAACTGGAGGAGCGCCCTCTACTCGCTCGCGGGGGTGGCGCAGCCGGGCTCCACGGTCCAGCTGACCATCAACTCGCAGATCCAGCGCGCCGCCGAGGCCGCGCTCCAGGGCTACACGGGCGCGGTCGTGGTGCTCGACCCGCACACCGGCGCGGTGCTGGCGAGCGCCTCGTCGCCCACCTACAGCGTCGACCAGCTCGACCAGGTGATCTCCTCCGGGACCGAGGGCGAGCTCGTCAACCGTGCCACGCAGGCGCTCTACGCGCCCGGCTCCACGTTCAAGACCGTCACGCTCGCCGCGGCGCTCGACTCCGGCGCCGCCGCGCTCGACGACACGGTGAGCGCCCCCTCCTCGCTGGAAATCGGCGGTGCGGCGGTCACCAACATCAACGGCAACGACTACGGCGACCTCTCCGTCGCCGACGCGTTCGCCCTCTCCGCGAACACCGCCTTCGGTCAAATCGGCACCGCGGTGGGACCCGGCACCCTCGTGAGCTACGCCAACGCCTTTGGCTACGGGCGCGAGATAGGACAGGACTTCACGAGCGCGGCCTCGCTCATGCCCGCCGCGAACGAGATGACGGAGTGGGAGACGGCGTGGGCCGCATGCGGCCAACCCGTCGGCCAGCATGAGAGCCCCGCCGGTCCCCAGACCACGGTGATGCAGAACGCCGTAGTCGCACAGGCCATCGCAAACGGCGGCGTCGCCATGGACCCGTACGTGGTCGGGCACGTCCTCTCCCCCGAGGGCGTCGAGACCTCGTCGACGACGCCGCGCTCGCTCGGCCAGGCGATCTCCGCCGAGACGGCCGAGCAGATGAAGGAGGCCATGCTCGGCGTGGTCGAGCACGGCACGGGCATCTCGGCCCAGGTCTCCGGAACCCGCGTTGCCGGCAAGACCGGCACGGCCGAGGTGGAGAACGGCAACGCAAACTCGCTCTTCATCGGGTTCGCCCCGTACGACGAGCCCACGCTCGTCATATCCGTCTGCGTGGAGGGTCGCGGGACCAATGTGGAAGGGCTGGCGGCGAGCATCGCCGGGCAGGTCCTTGCCGACGCCCTCCAGATACAGGCCTCTGGGGCGGGGAGCTGATGGAGATGAGACGACCACCCTCGGAAGCGGGCGACGGCGCCCTGAGCTCCCGCACGATACGAGATTACGCGGACAACTGCCGCATGGGATAGGAGAGACGATGTCAGCGATGCTACTTGGCGGACGCTACCAGGTTCAGGACAAGATCGGCGCGGGCGGCATGGCCACGGTCTACCGCGGCCTCGACGAGGTCCTCGGACGCACTGTGGCGATAAAGACCATGCTCCCGCAGTACGCCAACGACCCCTCGTTCGCGGCGCGCTTCAAGCAGGAGGCCCAGGCGGCGGCCGCGCTGCAGAGCCCCTACATCGTGAGCGTGTACGACTGGGGCAAGGACGCGGACACGTACTACATCGTCATGGAGTACCTGCGCGGCACCGACCTCAAGAGCGGCATCCGCAAGCACGGCGCGCTCGACTGCAAGAAGGTCGCCCAGATCGGCTCCCAGATTGCGCAGGCGCTCTCGGTGGCCCACAAGCACGACATCATCCATCGCGACATCAAGCCGCAGAACATCATGGTGCAGCCCGACGGCAACATCAAGGTGATGGACTTCGGCATCGCGCGCGCCAAGAACAGCCACCTCACGCAGGACAACTCCGTGCTCGGCACCGCGCACTACGTCTCCCCCGAGCAGACGCAGGGCAAGGAGCTCGGGCCCACCACCGACATCTACTCGCTCGGCATCGTCATGTACGAGGCGGCGACGGGCCAGGTCCCCTTCCAGGGCGACGACGCCATCTCGGTGGCCCTCAAGCAGGTGAGCGAGCAGCCCAAGCCGCCCAGCCAGCTCAACCCCAACGTCGATCCGCAGCTCGAGGCCATTATCCTCAAGTGCATGCAGAAGAGTCCCGCCGACCGCTTCCAGACGGCCGACGAGCTCTACCGCACGCTACGCGACTACCTTGCCGGACGCATGCAGGCCGTCAACTCCGCCACCGCCATGCTCCCCGTACAGCCGACGAACAAGCTCGAGCGAGGCGCTAAGCCCATGGGGGGCGGCACGGCCACCATGCCGCGCACGGAGCGCACCGGGCGCTTCTACGCGCAGAGCGCCACTGCGCAGGCGGCCGAGGAGGAGGCCGAGCGCCAGCGCAAGCATCGTCGCAACGTCATTCTCGGCGTCATCGGCGGCGTTGCCGTCATCGCGCTGGTCATAGCCGCCATCGTCGCAGTGATCGGCTCTGGCACCGAGATGAGGACGGTGCCAAACATCACCAACATCCCGGTCGACGAGGCAATCGAGCAGATCGAGGCAAACGGCTTTGTCGCCGGCGAGCCCGAGTACACCTACAACGACACGGTCGAGAAGGGCATCGTCTGCGAGCAGGACCCGGCCGCCTATCGCGAGATGCCCGAGGGTAGCACCATCAACTTCAAGGTCTCCAACGGACCCACCCCCATCGAGCAGGTCGTCGTTCCCGACCTGCGCAACAAGACCCAGGAGGAGGCCGAACAGGCGCTCAAGGACGCCAACCTCGCAGGCAACCGCGGAACCGACGAGGAGAGCGACGAGATTGACGAGGGTCGCGTCTCCTCGCAGGACACCGAGCCCGGCGCCAAGGTGGACGCCGGCACCACCATCACCTACCACATCTCGAGCGGCGCGGGGCAGAAGGTCATCCCCAACGTCATTGGCGACTCGCAGTCGAGCGCGACCCAGCGTCTCGAGGACGAGGGCTTTGAGGTCAGCGTGAGCGAGCAGTACTCCACCTCGCCGGAGGGAACGGTCATCGACGTCTATCCCGGCGTCGGAGAGACGGCCGCCGCCGGCTCCACGGTGACCATCACCGTGTCCATCGGCGTGCAGTACGTCAGTGTGACCGACGTCAGGGGTTGGACCGGCAGCCAGGCGAGCACGGCGCTCACCAATAGTGGCTTCTACGTCGTCATCGCCGGTCCGAGCGACGGCATCGTGGTCTCCCAGTCCGAGATTGGCTCGGCACCCTACGGGGCAACGATCACGCTCACGACCGAGGCGCAGCAACCGCAGGAGCCGCAGCAGCCCGACACGGGCACCGACGTTCCGTCGGGCGACGGCAACAGCACGACCAACGGCGGCGGGGCGACCGTCCAGGAGTGATCTCACGCACCGGCCTCGCCGCCTCTCTTAGCAAACTGTCGCTTTCTGCGCGTCGCAGACAGGATTATCGCGTCCTGAGCAACCAAAACCGACAGTCTGCTAGGGGCGTCGTGGCATCGCGTTGGGTGGCCGACAAACCCGACGACTCGTCACACAAAGCGGCCCAGGCGCGATTGCGTCTGGGCCGCTTGTCTTTTCTGGTGCCCCCGGGCCGATTCGAACGGCCGACACCCGCTTTAGGAGAGCGGTGCTCTATCCCCTGAGCTACGAAGGCATGGTGGTCATTCTATCACCTGACCGAGATGCCGGCAAAAGCTACTTGCTCTTGCGACGGGCCTCCTTGGCGGCCTTGCGGGCGAGCTGCTTGGCGCGCTCCTGCTCGAAAAGCTCCACCAGGCGCTTCTCGGAAAGGCCGTTGACGCTAGCCTGAGCCTGCTTGCGGAACGGCCGGCGCTTGACGAAGTCGTAGATGATGGCGCCGATGATGCACGCATAGGCAACCAGCAGAGAACCGGAGGCGACCATGCCCTGCACGGTGGTGATGTCCACCTCGTTGCCGAAGGCGTACATTCCCACGAGGGAGACGATGGCGAACGCCATACCCACGCCCACGACGATCCAGAAAATCCGGTCCGTGCGGCGATACTCGGGCATGTTCCTCAGGACGAGGTCATAGGCACGGGTCTTGAGGTCGCTCTCCTCGCGCTCGCGACGCTTGCGGTCGCGCTTCTCCTCCTTGGTCTCTGACTTGCCGAAGACGCCGGCGTCGGGCTTGGAGGCGCTACGAACGGACGCGGCGGCCTCACGGGCGGGACGCGCCTTCGCGGCGGAGCTGCGCGAGAAGCCCTTCCTCTCGTCATCGCCGACGAGGGACTCGACCTCCTTCTTCGGGCGACCGACGACGTTGCCCTCGGCCTCGCGGCGGGCCCCCTCGATGGTGTCTCGCAGTGACATACGGCTCCTTACTTGGCGCGGGCAGGCGCGAAGGCGCTGCCGGTGATGATCTGGAAGGCCTCCTGATAGCGGTCGGAGGTGCCCTTGATGACGTCGGCGGGGATGCGCGGCGGCTCGCCGGTCATGTCCCAGTTGGCGCGCAGCCAGTCGCGGACGTACTGCTTGTCGTAGCTCGGCTGGACCTTGCCCTCCTCATAGCCCTCGGCCGGCCAGAAGCGGCTGGAGTCCGGCGTGAGGCACTCGTCGATGAGGGTGAGCTTGCCGTCGATGAAGCCGAACTCGAACTTGGTGTCGGCGATGATGATGCCCTGCTCGGCGGCGTAGTCTGCCGCAGCCTTGTAGATGGCGAGCGAGGCGTCGCGCAGCTGCTCGGCCACGTCGGCACCCACGATCTCGCAGCAGCGCTCGAAGGAGATGTTCTCGTCGTGGTCGCCCAGCTCCGCCTTGGTGGACGGGGTGAAGATCGGCTCGGGGAGCTTGGAGGCCTCGGTCAGGCCGTCGGGCAGCTTGATGCCGCAGACGGTGCCGTCCTCGTCATATGTCTTCTTGCCAGAGCCGGTCAGGTAGCCGCGGACGATGCACTCGATGGGCACAGTCTGGGCCTTCTTGACCAGCATCGAGCGGCCGGCGAGGTAGTCAGCATAGGGCTTGAACTCCTCGGGGAGGTCGGCCACATCACAGGAGATCATGTGGTTGGGAATGAGGTCGGCGAAGCGCTCGAACCAGAACGCGGAGATGCGCGTGAGGATCTCGCCCTTGTAGGGGATCTCGTCGGGCAGGATGAAGTCGTAGGCGCTGATGCGGTCAGACGCAACCATGAGCAGGCTGTCACCGCAGTCGTAGATGTCGCGGACCTTGCCGTGCGAATCTGGGCGAAGTTCCATCTCAGCCATTCCGGCCACCTTTCCTAAGCGTCAAGTCACAACTCCTTAGTATACGTCACACGGAGGCTAGCGGTCCTGTTGCTTGCGCGTGCTGCGAAGTGGGATGCGCAGCGTGAAGGTGGTGCCGCGGCCAAGCTCGGATTCGACGAGGATGGTGCCGTTGTGGCGGTCGACGATCTCCTTGGTGATGGCCAGGCCCACGCCGAGGCCGCCCGAGACGCGCTCGCGGCTCACGTCGGAGCGCCAGAAGCGGGCGAACGTCTGCGGGATGTCCTCCTTGGCGATGCCGATGCCCGTATCCTGCACGGCGATGAGCGCGTCGGAGTGGTCCTGTCGCAGGGACACCTTCACCCAACCGTCGGCGTTGGTGTAGCGCATCGCGTTGCTCATGAGGTTCACGATCGCCTCGCGCAGGAGGTCGGGGTCGACGTCCGCGTTGAGCTCCCCATGGGGCGTCTCGTCAACAAAGCGCAGGTGGAGGCCCTTCTCATGGAAGAGCTGGTGCTGCGAGGAGACGAGGCTCTTCACCAGGTAGACGAGGTCCGTCCGCTCTGCCTTCAGCTCCGTCGTCCCGTTCTCGAGACGAGAGAGCTTGAGCATCGCATCAATCAGGCGGGAAAGTCGACGCACCTCGGCAGCGACCACCTCGAGATGCTCGTCGTCCGCGGGGAGCACTCCGTCCTGCATGGCCTCGACCGTGGCCTGCATCGCCATGAGGGGCGTGCGCAGCTCGTGGGCAACGTCGCCCGTGAGACGATGCTCGAGCTTGAGGTCCCGCTCGATTGTGCCCGCCATGTCATCGAACGTCTCCCCGAGCTGACCCACCTCGTCGGTACCCGTTACCTTGGAGCGGGCGGTGAGGTCGCCGTTTCTGATCTGCTTGGCCGTTGAGGTGATGCGCTGGATGGGACGTGAGATGGCGCGCGATACAAAGTAGCCGATCACGCAGGCGATAATCGCTGCGATGGCTGCGGCGGTGGCGATTGCGCCGTATGAGTTGGTCCTGAAGGCGGCGTCTGCCTTGGTGAGCAGCGCCTCGGACCCAAGGGCCCAGAGCCGGACGGTTCCCACAACCTTACCGCTTGGAGCCGTGATCACCGAGCTCACAGTCGCGTTTTCCGCGGTCGGGACCGTTGCGGGAACGCGACGCCCACCGTCGGCGACGCCTGAGACGCGACCCGAGGAAGTCGCCCACGTGTCGTCGTAGAGGACCTTCCCGTCGGTAGTGGTGACCTGGACCACAATCTCCGACGAGACGGCCGACGCGGACGCCGCAACGGACGCAACCTCCTCGTCCAGCTCGCCCTCCTCCGCATACGCCTCGGAGATGGCAGCGGCCGTGGAGTCCGCGAGCCCTTGCATGTTCTGGCGCGTGTAGGCCATGAACTGGCCTTCCCACACGACCGCCAGCACCACCACGAGCACGAGCGCGGTCATGATGGCCGTGAGGGCAAAGGCGAAGGTGAGGCTCGTCACATAGGGACGACCGCGCTTGGGACGACGCTTGATGGTGTTCCAGCTTCCATACGAGGAAGCGGGCCGCCCGTCGCTGTCCTCGACGTGCGCCCGCTCCCCGGTGACGAATCGAGCCGACATGTTCTCTTCCTACTTGGCGGCGTTCTCGGCTGGCTTCTCCGGGGCCTCGAAGCGGTAGCCCACCCCGTGGACGGTATAGAGCCAGCGCGGGTTGCGCGGGTCGTCGCCCAGCTTGGCGCGCAGGTTCTTGACGTGGGAGTCAATCGTGCGCTCGTAGCCCTCGAAGTCGTAGCCGAGGACCTT
Source organism: Atopobium sp. UBA1382 (assembly GCA_002305805.1). Lineage (GTDB taxonomy): Bacteria > Actinomycetota > Coriobacteriia > Coriobacteriales > Atopobiaceae > Thermophilibacter > Thermophilibacter excrementavium. The sequence goes on from DBQY01000016.1 coordinate 77,717, forward strand.
CTCGACGAGCTCCATGCGAGTGTAGACACGACCCGGATAGCGCGCGAGGGTGGTGAGCAGCTTGAACTCGGAGGCGGTAAGGTCAACCTCCTTGCCCTCCACGAGCACCTTGTGACCGGAGATGTCGATTACGAGGTCGCCGAAGTCGAGCGTCTCGAGCGCGGGCTCCGCCTCGGTGTGAGCGCGGCGCAGCAGCGCGCGAACGCGGGCCACGAGCTCGCGCGGCGAGAAGGGCTTGATGAGGTAGTCGTCCGCACCGAGCTCCAGGCCGATGATGCGGTCCTCGACCTCGCCCTTCGCCGTAAGCATGATGATGGGTACGTTGGAGGTCTCGCGGATGGCGCGGCACACGCGCTCTCCAGAAAGCTTGGGGAGCATCAGGTCGAGGATGACCAGATCGAAGGTGTGCTTCTCGAACTCCTCGACGGCGCTCTGGCCGTCCCCGACGCCGCGAACGAGGTAGTTCTCGCGCTCGAGATACGCCGCAACGGCGTCACGGATGGCCTTCTCGTCCTCGACCAGCAGAATCTTCTTCTCATCTGAAGCCATCTTGGCCTCCCTGGGTTTCTCGCGTTGCCGATGCCCGGCCCGTAAGTGTCATTAGTGTACCCCACCGGCACGGGGGGTTGCGTCCTTACAGGCGGAAGGTGCGTACGGAGACCGTGGCCGGATAACCCGTGTCGGCGTCCTTGACCGTCGCATAGGTGACGAAGAGGTCGCACTCGCCCACGCGGGCCGGGTAGTCGCCGTAATCCACCGACCTGTCGGCGGAGCCCAGCACGGCGTACTGACGTTTTGCGAGGTTGATGACAAAATACGAGGCCAGGCTCTTGATGATCACCGTGTCGCCGCTGCCGCACCCCACCTCGGATGGCTCTCGGTTGAGGCGGAAGAACCCACCGTCGGCCGTCCCGACGTAGGTTCCCATCTGCCCGAGAAGCCCGCCGGTGCTGTAGCTCGCCTCAACCGAGACGAGAAACCGCTCGCCGACGCGCGTGGCGCGGAAGGGGCGGACGTTCTGGGGCATGACCAGCTGATCGAGCCGCGTCTCGAGGTCGTCGGAGAGCGAGTAGGCGGTCACGCCGTAGAAGACGCCCTCGTCGGCGCGTACGCGCGGCGTGAGCACGACCGCGTCGCCAGACACGCTGAGCGCGGTGGCAAAGCGCCCCGGCGACTCGACCACAGCCTTGGCCTCGCTGTCCCCGAGATGCCACAAGTAGCAGAACGAGTGCTCCGTGGTGCGCGACCCGCTCGTCGACGGCTGGACCTGCCAGATAACCGAGCGGCCCGAAACGGCAAAGGGCGCCGGGTCGAAGTCCGCGTCACCCTCCCAAAGGGTCACGGGGTCACCGTCAAGGGCGCCACCGGCGAAGGAGGCGCCGTACAGGGACCAGGCACGCGACTGGAGGTCGAGCTCCACCCACGCGAAGACGTAATCCGAGCACCTGACGTCGTAGATGACCGTCGTCGCCGCCTGCCCGATGGGGTCCGAGACGACCTCGACCAGCTGACCCGAGGCGAGCGAGAGGGCGGACGCCTTCACCATGGGCGTGGCGGACGACCCCGCCGTGGTGACGGGGATCCATGTGCCCTCGGCCGGGTGCAGCACGTTGCCGAGCGGGAAGGACCAGGCGGCCTCCTCGACGAGCGCGAGGTCCACCGACTCGAAGGTGTCGAGGATGTTCTCCGCCGAGTCCTCATCGACCACGACGGGGTCAGAGGTCTCCTCGTCATCGCCGTGCGTGCAGCCGGAGAGAACTCCCACGGCCGCCGCGGCGGCCGTGCCGGCAGCGGCTGTCTTGAGGAAGGTGCGGCGCGTCAGCCTCGGGAGGCGCATGGCTAGGCCTGGACGCTCGCAGCGGCCTCGGTCAGCGCGCGCGAGAGCTGGTCGGCGCACGAGGTCGGGCGCGGGCCGCAGGTATTGCCCGCGAGAATGCCCACGATCTCGTCGACGGAGTGACCGGCCACGAGCTTGCTCACGGCCTTGAGGTTACCGTTGCAGCCGCCCTCAAAGGAGACCTGCTCGATGGTCTTGCCGTCATCGGAAAGGTCAATGTGGATGGCGCGCGAGCAGACGCCGCGCGGGGTGTAGTCAAAGTGCACGTTCTTCTCCTTAGTCAAAGTTCAGCTGCTCCAGGCGGTCAAAGACCACGCCGGCGCGGGTGAGGAAGGCGCGCGGGTCGAAGATCTTGTCCAGCTCGGTGGCCGGCACGGTGCAGCGCGGGTCTGCCTCGAGCTTCTCGCGGAACGTGGTGCCGCCGGCGCACTGCTGGACCTCGCGCCAGGTGGCCATGGCATTCTCCTGCACGATGGCGTAGGCCTCCTCACGCGTGATGCCGGTCTCCACGAGGGCGAGAAGAACCTTGGACGAGAAGATCAGGCCACGCGTCTTGTTGAGGTTGGCGAGCATCTGCGCCGGATAGAGGATCAGCCCGTCCACGATGCGCGTGAGGCACTGGAACATGTGGTCGAGGGCAATGAAGCTGTCAGCCTGCGCCACGCGCTCGGCGGAGGAGTGCGAGATGTCGCGCTCGTGCCAGAGCGCCACGTTGTCAAAGGCAACCTGTGCGTTGGCCTTCACCACACGGGAGAGGCCGCAGACCTTCTCCACCGTGATGGGGTTGCGCTTGTGCGGCATAGCGGAGCTGCCCTTCTGACCCTTGCGGAACGGCTCCTCTGCCTCGAGGGTGTCAGTCTTCTGGAGGTTGCGAATCTCCGTGGCGATGCGCTCGCAGGTGGCGGCGGTGGTGGCCAGGACGCCGGCGAGGTAGGCGTGGTGGTCGCGGGAGATGACCTGCGTGGACAGCGGGTCGTGAACGAGGCCCAGGTGCTCGCAGACGTACTCCTCGACGAACGGGTCGATAGAGGAGTAGGTGCCCACCGCGCCGGAGATGGCGCCGAAGGCCACGTTGGCGCGGGCGTCCTTCAGGCGGTCGTAGTCGCGCTTGAGCTCCCAGGCCCAGCTGCCGAACTTCATGCCAAAGGTCATGGGCTCGGCGTGGATGCCGTGGGTGCGGCCCACGCAGAGGGTATCTCGCTCCTCGAAGGCGCGGCGCTTGCAGATCTCGCCGAGCTTCTTGCAGTCCTCGATCAGGATGTCGGTGGCCTGGACGAGCTGGTAGCAGAGGGCCGTGTCACCGAGGTCGGAGGACGTCATGCCAAAGTGAACCCAGCGGGACGGCTTGGGCTCGCCCTCGGGAACGTCCTTGTCGATGAACTCGCCCATGTTGGTGAGGAAGGCGATGACGTCGTGGTTGGTCACGGCCTCGATGGCGTCGACCTCGTCCTTGTTGAAGTCCGCGTGCTCGCGGATCCAGGCAGCCTCCTCCTTCGTGATGCCGATCTTGCCCATCTCGGCATGCGCCTCGCAGGCCAAAACCTCGATCTCCTGCCAGATGCGGTACTTGTTCTCCAGGGAGAAGATATGGCCCATCTCGGGACGGGTGTAGCGATCGATCATGCGGGGCCTCCTCGGCGGTTGCGCGGCTGACCCCTCGATTCTACCGCAGGGCGCCCTCGTCCTTCTCGAGCGAGGCACGAGCCTCGTCGAGCTGCACGACAACCGCATCATGGCCGGTGCCGCCATAGGTCACGCGAGCGTTGGCGATGCCGGCCGGGTCCAGATCCTGCGCGATATCCGCCTCAAAGAGGGGGCTTGCCGCGGCAAACTCCTCGGCCGTGAGGTCCTCGAGGCCCTTGCCGTGCTTCTCGCAGTAGAGCACGAGCTCGCCCACAACGCGGTGCGCCTCGCGGAAGGGCATGCCCTTCTTGGCCAGGTAGTCGGCCACGTCCGTGGCGGCCGAGAAGCCCGTGCCCGCCTGGGCGAGCATGGCGTCGGCGTTGACGGTCCAGGTCTCGACCATGCCCGCGGCGATCTCCATGCAGTCGGAGAGCGTGCGCGCGGCGTCGAGCGGGCCCTCCTTGCACTCCTGGAGGTCCTTGTTGTAGGCCAGCGGCAGCGACTTCATGGTGGTGAGCAGCGCCATCAGGTCGCCGTAGACGCGACCGGTCTTGCCGCGCGTGAGCTCGGCGAAGTCGGGATTCTTCTTCTGCGGCATGATGGAGGAGCCGGTGGAGTACTCGTCCGAGAGCGTGATGAAGCTAAACTCCGTGGAGCTCCAGAGCACGATCTCCTCGCAGAGGCGTGAGAGGTGCATCATGCTCACGGCGCAGGCGTACTCGAGGTCGAGCAGGTAGTCACGGTCGGAGACGGCGTCGAGCGAGTTGGGAATGGCACGGGAGAATCCCAGGAGCTCCGTGGTGCGCTCGCGGTCGAGCGGGTAGGTGGTTCCGGCAAGCGCGGCGGCGCCGAGCGGGTTGGCGTCCGCGGCGTCGCGGGCGGCGGCGAGGCGCACGTGGTCGCGCGTGAACATCCAGAAGTAGGCGAGCAGGTGGTGGGAGAGCAGCACCGGCTGGGCGTGCTGAAGGTGCGTGTAGCCAGGCATCACGACGTCGAGGTTCTGGGCGGCCGCGTCGAGAAGGACGCGACGCAGCTCCACGTTGCCAACCATAAGCTCCTCGCAGAGGTCCTTGGCGAGTAGGCGGATGTCTGTGGCGACCTGGTCGTTGCGGGAGCGGCCCGTATGCAGGCGCCCACCGGCAACACCGATGTTGCGCGTGAGCGCGCCCTCGACGGCCATGTGGACATCCTCGTCGTTGACGTCCCAGACGAAGGTGCCCTCTTCGATCTGGCGCGCGATGTCGGCTAGGCCCGCGTCAATCGCAGCCTGATCCTCGGTGGAGATGACGCCCTGCTCGGCGAGCATGCGCGCGTGCGCACGGCTGCCGGCGATGTCATGGGCCGCCATGTTCTTGTCGACCTCGAGGCTCGCGCCGAACTCCTGCGTGAACTGGTCAACGCCCTTCTCGAACCTGCCGCCCCACAGCGCCATCGTGGCTCCTTCCTCGGATTGCTTGGTGACTAGCTTACCAAGACGGCCGACCGGGAGCGCCTCCCGGCCGGCCGTTTCTCGTGAAACGTACTGGCGCCGTGCCCTAGTGCACGGGCTGGAGGCCGGAGCCGGGACCCTGGACCTTGGACCAGGTCTTGGACTGCAGGCCGTGGAGGACGATGAAGCCCTCGGCAGCGGAGTGGTCGAAGGAGTCGCCCTCGTCGTAGGTTGCCAGGTTGTAGTCGTAGAGGCTGTAGGCGGAGCGCACGCCGTCCACGAACAGGCCGCCCTTGCAGAGGATGATGCGCACGTCACCGGTCACGTACTTCTGCGTGTAGGCGTTGTATGCGTCGATGGCGTTGCGGTTCTGGCTGAACCAGAGGCCGCGGTAGACGGTCGAGGCCCACTCGACGTCCATCTTGGCCTTCTGCTTGAGGGTCTCGGCGTCGAGGCAGAGCTGCTCGAGCGTCTGGTGCGCCTGGATGAGCAGAAGGGCGGCCGGGCACTCGTAGCACTCGCGGCTCTTGATGCCCACGACGCGGTCCTCGATCATGTCGATGCGGCCGTAGCCGTTGCGACCGGCGATCTCGTTGGCCTTGATGATGAGGCTGAGCAGATCCATCTTCTCGCCGTTGATGGCGGTGGGGATGCCCTCCTCAAAGGAGATCACGACCTCCTCCGGCTCGGCCGGGCAGTCCTCGAGGTTGGCCGTCATCGTCCAGATGTCCGCGGGCGGCTTGTTCCAGGTGTCCTCGAGCACGCCGCACTCAATCGCGCGACCCCAGAGGTTGTCGTCGATGGAGTAGGGCTTCTTCTTGGTGGTGGGCACGGGCACGCCGTTGGCCTCGGCCCACTCCATCTCGGAGTCACGCGTGGTGAGGTCCCACTCGCGCACGGGAGCGATGATCTCGAGCTCGGGGTCGAGCGCGCGGATGCAGGTCTCAAAGCGCACCTGGTCGTTGCCCTTGCCGGTGCAGCCGTGGGCGATGTACTTGGCGCCGTACTGGTGCGCGATGTCGACGAGGTGCTTGGAGATCAGCGGGCGGCTGAGCGCGGAGAGCAGCGGGTAGACGCCCTCGTACTTGCCGTTGGCCCAGATGGCCTTGGAGAGGATCTTCTCGGCGTACTCGGCGCGCATGTCAATGGCCTCGGAGGCGATGGCGCCCATGTCGAGGGCCTTCTGCTTGATCCAGGAGAGGTCCTTCTCGTCCTGACCCACGTTGCCGCAGATGGCGATGACGTCGAGGTTCTTCTCGATCTGCAGCCACTTGACGATGACGGACGTGTCAAGTCCGCCGGAGTACGCGAGTACGACCTTTTCCTTCTCTGCCATGATGTTTCCCTTTCGTTGGGTGATTGCCGGTTCACAGAAAAGCCCCGACGTTGCGGGGCGCGTTAGCTTGAGACGATGAATCGCCAGCCTACAGCGTCGCACGCAACGTCGCGGGCGAGATTCGTCGCATCTGGCGGTTGGCGGGGAGGAGGGCCGCAGCGGGCATGTGCGCGCTGTGAACGTTCATCAACGTTGGCCTCCTCAGTAGTTGAGCGGGCGCGGGCTATTGGCCCGCGGCTGTCTGACGTGCTGACTATAGGACTTGAGCGTCTGGCTGACGAGAAGAGACTCCTTCTTGAAACATTTTCTTGCTCGGCGGGGGGCTCCCCTCTGAAGTTTGGGTTCGTCAATCTGGCACATGCGTTGGCGCTAGTGCTGTTTACACAGCTAGATGGGTCATTTAGATTTCTATTCGCCAGATTGACGCCGACGGTGAACCCAAACCTGTTTGCGGTTTGGGTTCACTTCTCGGAAGGATGCAGCGTATCGATTATGGAACAAATCTCTGACCTGGGGATTTAAAATGAGGAAGACCGCCTGAGGCGAAACGGTGAACCCAAACCTCAAAAGAAGGGGCCGGACGTCGAGAAGAACGTCCGGCCCGCAGGCTGCGATGGTGCGCCCTCAGGGGTTCGAACCCTGGACCTTGGGATTAAAAGTCCCCTGCTCTGCCAGCTGAGCTAAGGGCGCGTGGGGTTGATTCTACTACTCCCAGGCCCACTGCCCGTTCACGAACACCGGGACCTCGGAGCCGTCGGCGCAGATGCCCGTGATCGTCAGGTCATCCGCGCCAACCATGAAGTCCACGTGCGTGCTGCTCTGGTTGACGCCACGTGCGGTCAGCTCCTCCTTGCTCATGCTCACCCCGTCGGCGATGCACTCGGGGAAGCCCATGCCGAGAGCGAGGTGGCAGCTCGCGTTCTCGTCGTACAGCGTGTCGTAGAACAGGGTGTCGCTCTGTCGAATCGGCGTGTTCTTGGACACGAGCGCGACCTCGCCGAGACGGCGTGCCCCCTCGTCCGTATCGAGGATGTGACGGAGCACGTCGTAACCCTGCTCGGCACCGAAGTCCGCAACGCGACCATCCTCGAAGCGCAGCCAGAAGTCACGAACGACCTGGCCGGCATGGACGAGCGGGAGAGCGGAGTGCACCACGCCCTCAGCGCGCAGGCGGTCGGGAGAGGTGAAGACCTCCTCGGTGGGGATGTTGGGGAAGAACGTGACCCCCTCCTGCGTACGACCGGCACCACCATCCCAGATGTGCCCGTCCGGTAGTCCGATCGTGAGGTCGGTGCCATTCGCGGCCTCGTAGTGTAGGGAGTCAAAGCGGCGGTCGTTCAAGAATCGCTTGGTCTTCTCGAAGGAGGCGTTGTGCGTCTCCCAAGCGCTCTCGGGATCCTCGCCGTCGGCGCGCGAGACCTCAAGGATGAGCACCCAGAGTCGGTAGAGAGCCTCGGCGGGAGAGAGGTCGGGGAAGACCTCATGGGCCCACGCCTCGACGGGCACGCCGGCGATGCACCATGCGTTGCGGCCAAAGTCCATGCCGTCGCGGAAGGAGCGGCACTCGGTGTTGCGCGCGCGCGACGCCGCCGCAGGCTTGGCGGGGTCGATGCCGCGCAGAATCGTGGGGTCCTGACCCTCGAGGAACAAAAACGCCGCACCTGCCTCGGCAAGCGAGTTGAGCTGCTCGACCTGCCAGGTGGGCGTGTGCTCGAAGAACTCCAGCGGACAGTTCTCGTAGGTGAGGCGGCTGACCTCGTCGTCTGCCCAGATCACCGTCACATGGCCGGCACCGCAGCGGTATGCGGCGCGCACCACGCGACGCGCGAAGTCGGCCCGCTCGACGGGTGCCTGGAGCACGAGCTCCTGGCCGGCGCGCAGGGCCACGCCCTTCCTCACGAGGAGGTTGGCATAGAGGTCGAGCTGGCCGGAGAGACGCTCCGTCGCGACTCGGCACTCCTCGTCGGTCATGGGGATGTCAGCCACTCTGGTTCCTTTCGCTCGGGCTCGCCCGGGGGCGGCGAGCGGCATCAAAAAGGGCCCCGCTTGGGGCCCCGGTCTTTTGGAGCGGGCAACGGGACTCGAACCCGCGAGTGTCAGCTTGGGAAGCTGATGCCTTACCACTTGGCGATGCCCGCGATCTTGTGGCGCCGGGCTGGCGCGCACAAAAGTATACCCTCCCGCAGCGCCGAGTGGCAAGGCGCCGCAAATCACCATGGATCGAGAGAACGGCGTGAAGACCCTGTGGGGAAGCCCACTGTCCGATCCCGCCCCACCGGTGCGCGTCCCGGCACAGGGCTCCGCGTGAGCCCGCCGTCACCAGACGCTCCCCCAGCCCCTTCAGACGGCTGCATGCTGCATGCAAGCTCCGAGCACACTACGAAAAGTCCCCTGCAAGCAGGATCGCGTAGCGTGTGCTCTCCATCGAGGGGACAGGAGGTCGCATTGTGAGAACGGTGATCTGTGATGCTGTTCGTACGGGCGGAAGGCTGCCGAGAAGGACGACGAGCACGCCACCCCCACGGTCATGGCCACGGGGCGGCGACGTGCCAGCCGGCGGACGCCCTCCGGCCGTGGGGCATGCCGGAAGGAGCAAGCTCGTCCGCTGTCTTTGAGCGAGCGGGTCTACGAACGACGAATCATCTCGGTGACGAGCGCGGCGACCTGGGCGGCCTGATCGCCGCTCACGTTCTCCGTCACGTCGTCGGGCGTACCCGAGAGCGCCGGGAGTCCGTTGTCGTCGAGACCCATGAGGGTCACGGCGCGCAGCGACGAGCGCATCGCGGGAGTGGCATCGGTGTCCGCCCAGTCGTGCGTCTCCTGGCCGAGCTCGACGTGGAGATCGGACGCCGCGCCGCCGAGGAGGCGTGTCATCCTGCGGTCGGCGCGGCGCGTCTCCTCACGGCCCTCGTTCTTGAGGGTCACGAGGCGGCCGGCGCCGATGCAGTCGAGGTTGACCACGAAGCAACCCCTGACCTCGGAGCGGTGGCGCGCGAGGAACGAGCGCATGCCCGCATGGTCGAGCGAGGAGGCGCCGAGGGCCACAAACCAGATGTCGTGCGCGATCAGCTCGTCGTCGCCAAGGGAGAGCACAGCGTCGCGAAGCTCCTCCTCGGTCGGGACTTCCTCGTCAGCCGGGATTTCGTCATCCACGAGGCGAAGGCCGCTGCGCGTGGCGGCACCGCTGCGCCAGTTGCTGCCGTCCTCGTCGTCAGACTCGTCATCCGGCTCGTCCGTGGCGGCAGCCTTACCGCGGAGTCGGTTGATCAAGGAGAGCACGATGTTCTTGGGCTTCTCGCCCGGAGCCCCGGCCTCCTCCTCGGCGGCCTGGTCCTGGGTGCCAATCGTCTCGAGCGGCTCCACCTGGGGCGCTCCGCTCATGACCTCGAGCTCCTGCTGCTCGGCACCCTGGGTTCCCTGGGCAGGGACGCGCTGGGCGTTAGGGTTGGTCGCAAACGGATCCGTCTCCCGCCCCGACGGGTCGGGGAGATCGAAGAGGGACGCGCGGCGGGCGACGCTCGTGAGCTGGGGTCGATAGCTCGTCTTGCCCCACTCCGGGTCGCTCGGGGCGTCCGGCCGCTCGACGGGCGGGGCGGGCTGGGTCGCATCCAGGTCAAAGTCATCGTCCATCGCGGAGAGGCCCGATGCGTCCTTGGGCCCGACGCCGCGGCTCTCGTCGTCCATCACGATCTCGAAGCGGCCCGTGGCGAGGAGGTCCTCGCGCGCGGTCGCCAGCGCGTCGTCGGCCTCGAGGGTCGAGGTCTCCACGGTCTTCTCGGCGTCGAGCTCGAGCGGGGCCGTCTCGGAGGTGACGGCCGGGGCGTCATCCTGCTCGGGCTCGGGCGTGGGCTCGGCGGACGGGGCCTCGGCGACCACGGGCGCGGCGGGGCGCACCGGCGCGACGTACTCGATGTCGCACGACTCCGGCAGGATCGAGAGCTCCCTCAGGATCTTCTCGCCATGGCGAACGCCGAAGACGAAGCCGGGCTCGGCCGACGCCTCGCCGTCGACAGGGACCGGGACCTCGTCGTCCTGGTCGGGAGTCTCCTCGGAGGCCTCCTCCGGAACGACGACGGGACGGGCCTTCGGCTCGACGCCGCTCGGGCGGACGTTCTCGAGGATGCCGAGCAGCGCGGCGACGGCGGCCTTGTTGTCGTTGACGCCGTCCGTGCACGGCGCCGTGCGCTCGGCGATGGCACCGACGGCGGGCACCATCGCGGGCAGCGTGGCGAGGATGCCGACGATCCAGACGATGATGCGGAAGGGAGCGGGCAAGAAGCCGAGCAGCTGGATGAGAGCGCAGACCGCGACGGCAAAAGAGCACGGGACGGCCAGCCTGTTGAGGAGCGGGAGATAGGGGGCGACCGGCGAGGTGTACAGGAAGTTCTCGCGCGGGGAGTCGTAGTGCGCGGCGATGACGATGGTCCTGCTGCCCTTGGTCACGAGCGGCCCGCTCGCGCGATGGACCGCCACGACGTTCTGGCTCTGCGCGCGCGGGCCGAAGGAGAGCTGGGGGGCGCGACCGAAGAGCCGCAGCACCGAGAGGACGGCCGGGGCGACGGCCAGGATGAGGCCGATGAGTGTGAGGGGAAGGACTCCCGTGCCGACGAGAATCATGCCGAGGAGGCACGCCACGGCGAGAAGGGCCGGCGTGAGACCCGCGACGAGGGGAGCGCTGAACTCCTCGACGCTGGCCTCAACGTCATGCTGGCCCATGAGGTCGGAGATGACCTCGGCGGCCTGGAGCTCCTCCTCGCTGTTCGTGGGGGAGATGCCGATCCTCTCGTCGAGGAACTCAAGGTAGTCATGTGTCATGGCCATGCGAAGCATCCTTTTCACAAGTTTCGCGATCGTCACCGCGAGCTGTGCATACAATCAAAATAGTATACGTCTTGTCCTCGCTCTACGCAGGAAAGACTCAAGCGACGGCTCAACCGTCAGGACGAACGGAGGGTGGGGTGCCGTGAGGCTCACGCGCGACGACGAGCGTGCGAGGAGAATCTGCTCCCTCGCGCTCGACTTCATGAACGCCACGACCCCGCTCTCTTCATCGGAGATTGCCCGCGACCACTACCCGGGCCTCTCCCCCGACAGCTTTCGTCGTGCCTTTGCGCGCGACCGCGAGATGCTCGCCGACTGCGGGGTGTCGGTCGTCGAGCGCCGCCGGGGCGGTGACGAGTCGCTCTGGGAGGCGGACGAGGGGCTCTCCTTCGCGCGGGGCGCGGAGCTTGACCCGACGGACGCCGCGGCGCTCGAGCTGGCGTGTCGCCCGCTCGTCGCCGACCCCTCGTTCCCCCTCGCGTCAGACCTCCGTCTTGCGCTCGCCAAGGTCTCGCGTGCCTTCTCTGAGACGCTCGCCGTCGGCCGCGTGAGGACGCCCGATGCTTCGAGGGCACTCGGCACACTCCGCACCTGCCTGACCAAGGGAATCGCCGCGCAGGTGACCTACGTCGACGCCCGGGGCTCCCGCTCGGAGCGCACGCTCGCACCGTATGGGTTCTTCGGGCTCAGAGGTTGCCTCTATCTGGTTGCGGCACGCCTCGACGAGGGCGGAACGCCAGTTGAGGAGAGCATCAGGACCTATCGCGTCGACCGGTTCTCGGACGCACGGCCGCTCGAGGGGACGCACTTCTCGGTCCCCGACGACTTCTCCGTCGAGGACTGGAGGAAGCTGCCGTTCCAGATGGGGCCGACCACGCTCGTGGCGCACTTCGCCGTGGGGGCGGCCCGCGAGGGGGAGGTGCGGCGAGCGGCCGGTGCCCAGGGCACCTTCGCGCCCGACGGCGGCTCCCCCGTCTGGACGGTCGCGGTAAGCGACGCGGCAGCCGCGGCGCGCTGGGCGGTCGCCATGGGCATCCGTCCCCTGGGACCGGACGAGCTCACCGCCCTGTGGCGAGAGGTTCTCGAGGGGGTGGCCAACGGTGTGCGCTAGAAGGACCGGCGCGGGACGTCCGGGTGCGCTCGACACGGCACGCGAGCTCGTAACGCTCGTATCGAGCCTCAGCGAGGCCGGGGATGCGCTCAGCTCCGACGCGGTGGCGGAACGCCTGGGCGTGGACGAGGGCGAGGCCGAGAAGCTCGTCGAGCTGGTCCTCTCTTCCCAGCTCGTCGGCGGGGGCAGCCTCCCGCTCGTCGAGGACGGTGACGCCTACACCCTCGTCACCTCTAACGGGATCCGGGGGAGAAGGCTTCGCCTCGGGCGGGACGAGACGCTTGCGCTCTCTGCCGCGCTCGAGCGGCTCGGGGTGGGAGACGCTGACCCCATCCGGCTGGCGCTCGAGGAGTCACTCTCGGCCGAACCCGTCGACGAGGCGCTCGTTCGTCGCCTCGTGTCCGGCGAGAGCGGGAGCGACACGCTCGCCATGACGCTCGCCGCCTGCGGGCGCGCCGCCGTAGGGCGGCGCGAGCTCGTCTTCTCCTACAAGAAACCGGGAGATGCGACCGCAGGGACGCGCCGCGCGCTTCCCCTTGCCCTCAGGAGCGAGGACGACGTGTGGTTCCTCGACGCGCTCGACCTCGATCGAGACGCGTCGAGGACCTTTCGCGTCGACCGGATGGCAGACGCCGTCGTGGGGCCGCGCGCGAGTACCGAGAATCCAACGCGGGAGGCGCGCGAAGAGCGACCCGTGTGCATTACCTTTACCGATAGGAGCGTCCTCGACCTGCTCCCCTGGCACGACCTGCGCGTCGTCAAGACGCTGTCCGATGGTTCGCTCGTCGCGGAGACGCCCTTCTACGGCGGGACGTGGCTGCCGCGCATGATCGCCGCCTGCGGCGGGACGGCACGCTGCGACGACCCCGAGGTCACCGCGCTCGTCAGGGCGTACGCGCTCGGGGAGCTCTCCTCGTAGAGAGAGGGGCGTGGCGCCTCACTCGTGAGAGGCGCGCCAAAGCCTGATGTAACGACCGACGTTGGCAGCCTCGAGCTGCGAGACGTTGCTCGAGGGAAGCGACCGAACGAACAGGCTCCCGTAGCGCTTGCTCGCAACACGCGAGTCCGCCAGGACAAGAACGCCCGTGTCCGAGGCACTGCGTATGAGCCGGCCGGCGGCTTGTTTGACGGAGAGCACCGCCTCGGGCAGCGAGTAGCGCCACCAGGCGCGGTCCTCGCGAAGGTCGCGCTCACGGACCAGCGGGTCATTGGGGCTCGAGAAGGGCAGTTTGGGAATGACCACGCAGCGCAGGGTGTCCCCCGTTGCGTCGAAGCCCTCCCAGAACGATTTGAGCGCCATCAGCGACAGGTTCTTCTCGGCAAGAAACCTTGTCCTCAGGCGGCGGGGGGACGACCCGCGCTCCTGGCAGACGAGATCGAGGCCCGCCGTCGCGAGGCGCGGGCGCAGGTTCTCGTAGACGCGCTCCATGTCGCGCCGGTTGGTGAAGAGGGTGAGGACGGAGCCTCCCATCGCCGTGTGCACGTCGAAGAGGAGCTCCTCGAGCGCCTCGAGGTAGCCGCGCTCGCTGGGCGCGGGAAGGTCGCCGGCCACCACCACGGACATGCACGCGTCGTAGTCAAAGCTCGAGTCCAGCCGCACGTCCCGGTGCGCGCCCTCGGGGAGCCCGGAGAGGCCGACGCCACGCTCGAAGTGCGAGAAGTCGTCGCCCACCGCAATCGTGGCGGACGTGAAGACCACGCTCTCCATCTCGGGCAACCAGCGGGCCGCAAGGTCAGCGCCCACGTCGATTTTCTCGGCCACCAGGCGCTCCGTCGCGATTCTCTTGCGGGAGCGCGAGAGGTGGGCCGAGTAGACGTAGCTCTGGTCGCTGCCCTCGTCGACGAGACGGATGCCCGCGAGGAGCTCGCCCAGCTGTCGCGCATGCTCGGAGAGCTCGGCAGCCTGCTGGGGGACCTGCTCCTCCAGCGCTGCCGCCGCCTCCGAGACCGTGCGAACGGTCTCGTCCAGCGCGTCGGCGCAGACGGAGGCGGCATTGCGGACCTCGGACCATGCCCCGCTCGCACGGACGTCCTCGTCGATCCACAGCGTCATGGTGTCATAGCCCCCGTCTCCCCGGGCGAGCGCGACGAGGCCGTGGACCGCCTCAAAGAGGTCCGCGACGGCGAGCGAGGAGCGCGACGCCGAGGCGGCGGCCTTGGTGAGCAGCCCGACCATGAGCGTCGAGCCCTCGAGGGACATCGCCTCGATCATGGCCGCATGAAGCGCTCCGGTGTGTGTGCCGCCCAGTCGCTCGAACGCGACGCGCGCGTCGGAACCCGACACCTCGACCGCCCACTGGCGGCGCGCCTCCGCCTCGAAGCCATGGGCCTCGTCCACGACCCAGTTGCGCACCGGCGGGAGGATTCTCCCTTCCGCCTCGACGTCGCGCAGCAGGAGGGAGTGGTTGGTCACCACCACGTCCGAGCAGCTCGCGCGGCGGCGGGCGCCGTGCAAAAGGCAGGTCCCCGGGAAGTACGGACAGCGGCCGTGGAGGCACTCTCCTGGCGTGATCGTAAGCAGGTCCCGAGGGACGTAGCGCCATCGGATGCCGAGCGCGTCGAGGTCGCCCTCGAGGGACTGGCACGCAAACGCGTAGGTGACCGCAATGGCCGTGAGCATGTCACAGGAGACGGCGTTGTCCGAGCGGCCGTCATGGGGAACCTCGCCCAGAGGCAGCTCCTCGCGGACGGCACGGTCGAGCCGCCGCAGGCAGGGATAGTGATCGTAGCCCTTGAGGCTCGTGAACGTGAGTCCCCCGGGGAGCGCCGCGGCGAGTGCGGGAAGCTCATGGGAGACGAGCTGGTCGGTGAGCGCGTTGGTCTTTGTCGCCACGCCAACGCTCACATGGTTGCGGCGGGCGTAGATCGCCTCGGGGAGCAGGTACGCTACTGACTTGCCCACGCCCGTCCCCGCCTCGATCGCGCGGTGCGTGCGGGTGGCAAGCGCATCGGCGACCTCACGTGCCATCGCGATCTGCTCGGGACGGCGTTCCATGTGCTCGTACATCCTCGACACAACGCCTTCCGGGCCAAACGCCCGCTCGACCTCCTCCGCGGTGGGTGCGGCGGGGTGGTCGAGGTTCGCCGCGTCCTCCCGCTGGTCCGTGGCAAATCCCCTCAGCAGCTCCGCACGATGGGCTCTCAGGGAGAAGGGCGCGGGCGGCTCGGCCTCTTCGCCGCTCTGTGCCAGGTAGGACAGCACCGGCCTGAACGACCAGTCGACCTCGGGATGCATCCCCGCGAGCTTGGTGAGAAGGGCGTGGGGAAGGTCCGAGAGCGCGAGGAGCAGGATGCGCCACAGTCCGCAGAGAGCGTCCACGTCGTCGGAGGCGCGATGCGTCACCGAGGCGCACCCGAACGCCGCCGCCATGTCCGCGAGCCGATGGGTCGAGAGGCGCGGGAGAGCTATCCGAGAGAGCGAGAGCGTGTCTATCCAGGTCTCGCTCACGTCGGCCCCGCCCGGAACCCCCTCGATGAACGTGCGGTCGAAGGTGGCGTTGTGCGCGAGGACGGGCGCGCCGGCCACGAACGACGCGAGGGCCGCCACGGCGGTACGGGCATCGGGCGCACCGGCCACGTCGATGCTGCGAATGCCCGTGAGCTGCTCTATCTCGGGAGGGATGGGTGTGCCCGGGTCGACGAAGGTCTGGAATCGCTCGACGACCTCACGCCCGCTGATGCGCGCGGCGGAGATCTCGATGAGGTCGCAGTCCTTGAACGAGAGACCCGTGGTCTCCGTGTCGAGAACCACCACGTCATCCTCGAGTGGCCCAAAGTCGGCCGAGGTCGCGCGGTCCGCAAGGCTCAGGTAGCGGCGCCGCACCTCATCGGGCGTTCCCGGCAGGATGAGCGACGACAGCGAGGGGGCGCCCTCAACCATCACGCACGGCCCTCGAGCGCATACTCGACGAACCTGGTGCAGAGCTCGGGAAACTCAATCCCCCCGTGGCGCGCCGAGTCGGGGAGCAGGCTCTCCGCCGTCATCCCCGGGATGGTGTTGGTCTCCAGGATGACCGGCGTCCCGTCGGCGCGGACGATGAAGTCGCTGCGGGAGCAGCCGCGACACCCGAGCGCGCGGTGTGCTCGGACGGCGAGGTCCTGGGCGTGAGCGTACACGCCGGCCTCGAGGCGCGCCGGGATGACGTGATGCATGGAGGAGGGCTCGTACTTCACCTTGAGGTCATAGAACTCGGCGCCCGTAACGATCTCGACGATCGGGAGCGCATGCGCATCGTCGTTGCCGATGACCGGAACCGTGATCTCGGTGCCCTCCACGCAGCTCTCCACGAGCACGCGCCCCCCGGCACGGCCGGCAAGCTCGATTGCGCCGGCAAGCTCGCTGCGCTCGGAGACGCGCGTGATGCCAAAGCTCGACCCGTTCGCCGCGGGCTTCACAAAGAGCGGCAGCCCAAGGCGGTCCACGAGGGCGTCAACGGCCTCATCGGTAAGGCTTATGCCCGCCGGAAGGTCAACCCCCTCGGGGATGGGAATCCCGGCGTCCTTGAACACGGCCTTGGCAAGCTGCTTCTCGGACGCGACCGCGGAGGCCGCAACGCCTGAGAAGGTGTAGGGGATGTGTAGGACGTCGAGAAGACCCTGGACGCTGCCGTCTTCTCCGTAGCGCCCGTGGAGCGCCACGAACGCCACGTCGTAGCCTCCGCCCATGATTCGCGACACGAAGTCGCGGGCGGCGAGGTCGAGAAGGTCAACCGTGGCAAAGCCGGCCTCCGTCAGGGCCCGCTGGCACTCAGTCGCAGAGGAGAGCGAAATCTCGCGCTCGTCGGACCAGCCTCCCCCGATCACGGCGACACGCATCCTCAGCAGCTGCTCTCTGTCCATCGAAGCCCCTTTTGCTCGGCTCTGTTGCGCTAGACTCACGTTCTGGTCACTCTTGCAGAAAGAGGATACTCCAAAGGACGCCCCGTGAGACAGGTGTAGAGATGACGACAGCAATGAGCAACCGCCCCCAGGACCCCAAAGCGGAGTCGCAGCGCGACATCCACTCGCTCACCCGTGGCGAGCTGCTCGAGGCGCTCTCCTCGCTCAACCAGCCCTCCTTCAGGGCAAAGCAGATTGAGGAATGGGTCTGGTCGAAGAACGCCCGCTCCTTCGACGACATGACCAACCTCCCCAAGGCCCTGCGCGAGGAGCTCGCGCGCCGCTTCACCATGGGTGCGGTCGAGGAGGTCGCTCGCCAGGCTTCCTCCGACGGCAGCCGCAAGTACCTCCTGCGCCTCTCCGACGGGGTCACCGTCGAGTGCGTGGGCATGCCCTCGAGGAACCGTCTCGCCGTCTGCGCCTCGACGCAGGCGGGCTGCGCGATGGGATGCGCCTTCTGTGCGACAGGCGGAGCGGGCCTCACCCGCTCCCTCTCCGCCGCGGAGATCTATGAGCAGGTCATGCATGTACGCGACGACTTCAACGAGCGCGTCACGAGCGTCGTCCTCATGGGTCAGGGAGAGCCCTTCATGAACTATGACGCCACGCTCGCGGCCCTGCGCAAGCTGAATTCCCCAGACGGCGCAGGCATCGGGGCCCGCCATCTCACGGTCTCCACCTGCGGCATCATCCCCCAGATCATGCGCTTCGCCAACGAGCCCGAGCAGTTCACGCTCGCGGTCTCCCTTCACTCGGCCGTCCAGAAGACCAGAAACGCCCTCATGCCCGGCGTGCGAAAGTACTCTCTCATCAACCTCTACAACGCGATGGGAGAGTATGTCGGCAAGACGGGTCGCCGTCCGACCTACGAGTACGCCCTCATCGGCGGCGTGAACGACACCGATGCGGAGCTTCAGGCACTCTGCGATTTCTGCGAGGGTACGCTCGCTCACGTCAACCTTATCCAGCTCAACGAGGTCGAGGGCTCGAAACTCCGTCCCTCCACCCCCGAGCGTGCCGAGGACTTTGTCCGCGCGCTCGCTCGCGTGGGCGTCGAGGCCACACTGAGGAACTCTCGTGGTGCTGATATCGACGCCGCTTGCGGCCAACTCAAGCAGAGGGTCGCAAAAAGGCGCTAGAGCGTTGCGGACGCTCTAGCGCGAGGGCATAGGGTAGCTTCTAATACTAGAACATATGTTCTAGTATCCGAGTATTTCCCATTCTCTCTGTGTTTGCCGTGCATTAGCTGCAGGATCAACGTCGTTGTTTTGCGTTCCTTCGAGTGTCTCGTCGATGCGTTTCACGACATCGCAAACTTCCTTTACACAGCGCGCCAGCGACTGCCTCGCCTCGTCATTAAGCAGCACTCGGTACGCAACTATGCCCGCCCCTGCAAGGAGAGCACTGAGCAGAATCAGGTTTTTTGTCCCTCTCATTGTTCTTCCCACGTTCCCGGGCCAGTGAGAAGGTCGACGATGTGTGCAAGCTCATCCTCGTCCGAGAACTCGATCTCAATCTTGTTCTTGCCACGTACGTTCTTCACCTTCACGTTCGTATCAAGCGCAAGACGCATCTGTCGTGCTGCCCTCTTGAACGACTGCGGAGTGGGGACCCTCACCGCGCGCTCTGTGCTCTCTGTGACAGAAAACAGTGGCGCAAGGGTTTCTGTCTGACGAACCGACAGACGCTCGTCAACAACCTTCTTTGCCAGACGAATCCGACCCTCTTCGCTGGGCACCGCAAGGATTGTGCGCGCGTGGCCGGCGGACAGGCTCCCGTCCTCCACGAAGGCCTGAACTTCCTTCGGGAGGTCAAGAAGACGAATGGTGTTCGTGATGGCAGAGCGTGACTTGGAGAGAGCCTTTGCTAGTTCCTCCTGGGTGAGGCCCTTCTCTTTGATGAGCTGCTGATACCCTCGTGCTTCCTCGAGCGGAGTAAGGTCAGATCTCTGGAGGTTTTCGATAAGTGCCAGTTTGAACACGTCGTCATCCGAAATGTCACGGATTACAACTGGCACTTCGGTTAGTCCTGCAGCGCGGGCCGCCTGATAGCGGCGTTCTCCTGCAACAATCTCGTATAGTGCGCCCTTCTTCCTGACGAGTAGAGGCTGGAGAATCCCGTTCTGCTTTATTGAATCCGTAAGCTCTGCCAGGTCCTCTGCCTTGAAGTTCTTACGCGGCTGGCCCTTGTTCGGCTTAATCTGGTCAATTGGGAGCGTTGAGTCTGGTCTCATTCCTGCAGTTTCAGCATCTGCCTCGCCAACAAGCAGACCAAGTCCCTTTCCAAGCCCACTTTTCTTAGCCACGAGCGACCACCTCTTTCGCAAGCTTCATATAGGCCAGCGATCCCTTGCTCACACGTGCATATTGAACGACCGGCATTCCGTGACTCGGGGCCTCGGACACTTTTACGTTCCTTGGAATGATCGTCTTAAACATCTTCTTGCCGAAGTACTCCTGCACTTCGTCCACGACCTGCTTCGATAGGGTTGTACGACTATCGAACATCGTCATGAGGACGCCAAAGATCTCAAGATCAGGATTCATGCGACGCTTCACCATCTGCATCGACTCAAGCAGCTTTGCAACACCCTCAAGCGCGTAGTATTCGCATTGTATAGGGATGAGTAGTGAGTTTGCTGCAATCAGTGCATTGATGGTCAAAAGACCCAGTGAGGGAGGACAGTCGATAAGCACGTAATCAAACTCGTCTTTGACCTTATTTACTGCATCCTTGAGCACTGACTCGCGTGCCATTGCTGTTACCAGTTCGATTTCTGCTGTTGCCAGCTGAATCGTAGCCGGAACAATAAAGACATTCGGCTCGCTGGTCTCCATAATTGCATCCTCAATTGGATAATCATGGAGAATTACGTCATATACGTCGTGCTCGAGTTCTTCTTTCTCGATTCCGTAGCCACTTGTCGAGTTTCCCTGTGGATCAAAGTCAATGACAAGTACCTTCTTTTTGTTCTCACCAAGACAAGCGGAGAGATTGATTACCGTCGTTGACTTACCGACTCCTCCTTTTTGGTTTATGACAGCAATCATACGGCTGTCGCGCTGGGGAAGTCCTCGTTTAACGTCTTTGTAGCTCATTTGACCTCCGTTTGTAGTGCGTTTAGTGCTTAGCAGCATCATACGGCATGTTCCACGTGAAACATTCTTCAATTTGTCCTATTTTTCTTTGGAACTAATATCCTATGTTTCACGTGGAACATTCTTCTTAGCGCCTAATGGTTTTTGCCTTGCCATTCCGTTGTTTCTCGGCAGTTTAATCTGAGGCTTACCAATCCTCTTATAGACAAGTATTTCTCGATGACCCAAATCACGTGGAAGCTCAAATGTTTCACGTGAAACACACCTCATACCACAGACGCGTGCAGCGCGATCGGCCTCCTTAAGTTCCTCGTCCTCAGGCCTGCCCTTCTCGACAACAAGAAGGCCTCCCATACTAAGGAAAGGTGTTGCGTATTCAAGAAGTATATTGGTGCGTGCAACAGCCCGTGCAAATACATACTCTTGTGAGCAGGGAATCTCACAAGCAAGCTCTTCAAGACGAGCATGTCTAGTGTGTATCTTGCTCAAACCAAGCATCTGACAGAACTCAGATACAGCGTCCACTTTCTTCCTGACAGAGTCGACGAGAAGCGCCTGGGCCTCCGTTACAACAGCAAGGGGAACACCTGGAAATCCCGCTCCCGTACCCATATCAAGAAGATGGGTGTCACTTCCCAGCTTGAGCCTTTCGCAAGCAAGAGGAAGGAGGGAATCGACCAGATGGAGGGTGACCGCATCCTCAGGATCTGTGATACGCGTAAGGTTCACAGTCTTGTTCTTCTCAATAACAAGCTGCAGATACGAGACAAGCAGATCTGCCTTCTCGGTCGTAATGACAATCCCATACTCAGCTAGTTCACTAACGAGTTGTTCCCTATGGGTACCCATCACATCACACCTCACTGACAAGAATCCATGAATCAAGAGAAATTGTCACAGAAAAAGGGAGAGCACTCAACATGCTCTCCCTCGTAGTACCACTATGACTAAGAAGGTTATCGAACAGCTGTGATGACAACCCTGCGCTCAGGCTCCTCACCCTCGGAGTGCGTGACGACGCCCTCATCATCCCGTAGGGCAAGGTGGATGATGCGACGCTCGTAGGCGTTCATAGGAGCCAGCGTCACCTTTCCACCACGGTCCTTGGCGCGAGCAGCAGAGCTTCTCGCCATGTCCTCAAGCTTCTTGCGACGACGGGACTTGTATCCCTCGATATCAACGACGATGGGGTAATAGAACTTGATGCGGCTGCTCAGCAAAGAGGTCAGAACCATCTGCAGAGCATCAAGGGTACGACCGTGGCGCCCGATGAGAACAGCAAGATCACCACCGTTCACATCGAGGATGAGCTCTCCGTTCTCGCCGTCGTACTCATCGATGGACGAGTTGTTCTCTCCAAAGAGGGCAAGGATACTCTTGAGATATCCCACGGCGAGGTCGGCGATCTTATCCATCTCGTCGTCCGTCAGGGGCTCACCAGCCTCAAAGCGCGTGCGAATGGAGGAAAACTCATCCTCAACGAGCTCCGGCGCGTTATCCAGCTCTTCCTCAGACATGTGTTCCTCCGAAATAAATCAAACTAACTAAGTGTAAGAATTAAAGCTAGCAATAGCTGTTTGCTAGTTCTTCTTGTGAGGACGGGGCTTCTTCTCACGGCGCACCACGTCCACCTCGACAGGCTTGTTGGCAGCCTCAGCCTCAGCCTCTGCCTTGGCCTTCTCCATGACGCGCTGCGTGATGACCTTCTGCTGCACGACCTGCCAGAGCGAGGAGGTGACGTAGTAGAGCACCACGGCGGCAGGGACACCCCAGCCGAACATCAGCATCATGACGGCCATGACCGCACCCATGGTCATGGTCTGGGAGCGCTGGGAGGAGTCCTGGAGAGAGGTGTTAAGAATCATAGGGATGAAGGTCAGAACACCAAAGAGGAGGACGAAGATGACGTAGGGAGCCGCCGCGGCCCAGTCACCGGTGGCCACCATGTCGGAGCAGGACTTGGAGATCGAGGGCAGGATGCTGTAGAAGCAGGCATCCTCGGGAACGGCGCGCACCACGGAGAAGAGGCCAAAGAAGATCGGCATCTGGAGGAAGATGGGCAGGCACCCGCCGAGGGGATTGAACTTCATCTCGGCATATACCTTGCGGAGCTCCTCAGCCTGACGCGTCGGGTCGTCAGCGTAGCGCTCCTGAATCTCCTTGAGCTTGGGCTGCATGACCTGCATGCGAGCGGTCGAGCGCGTCGAGTGGGCCATGAGCGGCGTGAGAATCAGACGGACGATGACCGTCAGGATGATCACCGCCAGGCCCCAGTCTCCGACAAAACCCTCGATGCCCGCGAGCACCGCGGTCAGGAAGTTAATAAACCAGTCCCACATGGTTCCTCCGTGGCCCGCTCCTCTCAGGGAACGGGGTCATATCCTCCGGCATGAAGGGGATGGCACCTGCATATCCTTCGAAATGCAAGCGATCCTCCTCTCAACAGACCGTACTTCTCGATGGCCTCGTACGCATACTGGGAGCACGTCGGCACATAGATGCAGCGAGCGGGAAGTGCGGGTGAAACCTTCGTCTGATAGAGACGAATGAGGGCGCGCACCCCTCGTGAGGGAAGCCCGCCCAGACCATGCCAAACCATCAGGCGTCACATTTCTTGAGGAGTCGCCTCAGAGAGACGGCCACCGACTCCGGTGAGCTGTCGTGCGTCGCTCCCGTGGAAAAGAGAATCACGTCGTATCCCTCTCGGGGGAGCTCACAGATTCGGGCCGCCTCGCGCAGGACGCGCTTGCACCTGTTGCGAAAGACCGCATTGCCCAGCCTCTTAGCGGCGACGAAGGCAACCCTGCCCGGCGTTCCCTCTCCCGTGGGGAGCACGCGAACGCGGAGGAGGGAGTCATTAAGACGCCTCCCCCGCGAGAAGACCCTCTCGAAGTCACCTCTGGACTTGATGGTCCTCATGGGGCGACGCTACACGGTCAGGCGCTTGCGGCCCTTCGCGCGACGACGGGCAAGGACGGCGCGGCCGCCCTTGGTAGCCATACGGGCACGGAAGCCGTGCGTGGTGGCGCGCTTGCGCTTGTTGGGCTGATACGTACGCTTCATGTCTATTCCTCCCGGTTGGGTTATGAACGTCCAGTTAGAGCAATAAGCTCAGAGATTGTAAGGGTCCCGCGTGGGGCCTGTCAATTTCAACCACAAACAATCTCCACGATTACTGCGCAGGTAGGCGGGCAAATGTGAGGGGCCTGGAAGGGTTCTCTCTCACCTCTGCGTTTCAACTCGCGTGAATCCAAACGGATTCATCTTTTCAGAACACCATGTAAGAACGTTCATCATGGTATTCTCTTTCAACGAATACACGACTAAATCAGCAGTTTTCTACAAGTATTGAGCACATGTTGAAATCTTTCATTCAGATAGAATTCCGTCTGAAAAGTTTTCTACACATGACGAATGAGTGTTGAAAGGGGGACTGGTGGCGAGGGACTTCTATCCATTCGTGGAGGATGACCAAACGAGCCGGGGAGACGCCGCGAAACAGCCCCTTGAAGTCAGACACCCCGCAAGGATCGCGGTCTACGACGATGCCTCGGCGGCGCCGCGCGTGGTCGTCGTGGAGCCGGGCGAGGTGCGCTCCTATCTCGAGGAGATAACCGCCACCGTGAGCCGCCTGGCGCGCGAGCAGGGCGGGGCTATTCCCTTCATGGTCATCAGGGAGATCGTGGAGAACTTCATCCACGCCTACTTCCAGGCCCCAACCATCACCATCCTCGACGACGGGAACACCATCCGCTTCTCCGACCAGGGCCCCGGAATCAAGGAGAAGTCACTGGCACTCGAGTACGGCACCTCCTCGGCAACAGAGGAGATGAAGCACTACATCCGCGGCGTGGGGAGCGGGCTGCCCTACGTCCAGCAGTACATGGCCGACAAGGGTGGCAGCCTCGAGGTCGAGGACAACATATCGGGTGGCACCGTCGTCACTATATCGACGCACCCCAAGCAGCAGGCCCGGGCCATATCGGGCGCAGACCAGAGAGACGCCGAGAGGAACCTCGCACCGCAGGCCGCCCAGAGCACCGCTCCAGGCGTAGCAAGCGCGTGGTTCTCCCAGCCGCAGACCCCCATGACCCCACAGCTCACCCTCGACGAGCGCGGGGAACAGGTACTTACCTACCTGTCCGAGCACGAGAGCTGCGGCCCCACCGATCTTGTCCGCGCCTTTGGCGCGTCGGGCGCCACGTGGTCCCGTACCCTCGCGGCCCTCGCGGCCCAGGGGATCGTCATGAAGGACGGACAGAAGTATCGTTTGACCGGTATTGGAAGGACATTCGTCTAACCTTCCGGGACAAGTTATCAACAATCGCTATACTAGGGTTTCGCTTTTTCAACAATCAGGAATGCGGAACCATGGAAATCTCTCTCGAGTCGGACGCCGAGGCGCTCTGGCAGGACACACTCGACCTTCTCGCCGACAGGCAGCTGCCTGAGGCCATGCTCGCCATGCTGAGGGACTGCAAGCCCATCAGCATGGAGGACTCCGTCATGCGGGTGGAGACCCGCATGAGACTCGTCATGAAGACGGTCTCGAAGAACGCGGCTGTCATCGAGGAGTGCCTCTCACAGGCGGCCTTCGAGCCCATGCGCCTCGAGGTCGTCTTTGCCGCTACCGCCGCGCCGTCTGCCGAACACGCTCCCTCGAGCATGTCTCGCGAGGAGGCCGACAGCTGGGCCGCGCAGACCGGTGACGGCCGGCCCGCCTGGGACGGGACCCCCGCGCGCAAGATAGCCGAGGACACCTGGGACGAATCGAGCGCGGACGACCTCCGCGAGGAGGCGGCCAGAAGGCGGAGGAACAACCCCCTCGTCGAGGACATCTCTCAGACCACCTCGAAGCTCACATTCGAGCGCTTCGTGCGCGGCGAGGAGAACGACATTGCCTACCAGGCGTCGCTTCAGGTCGCCAACGGCATGAACAGCACATACAACCCTCTGTTCATCTACGGCAAGAGCGGTCTTGGAAAGACGCACCTGCTCCGCGCGATCCAGAACTACATCGCGCGGAACGACCCGTCGCGCCTCTGCGTCTACCGGGACGCCTCCTCCTTCATCACCGACTACACCGAGGCCATGCGCCACTCCGAGCGCTCGGCCGCCTCGGTGCTGCGCCAGAACTACGCGGACATCGACGTCCTCATCATCGACGACGTCCAGAAGATGACCGGCAAGGTGGGAACGGTCGGCTTCTTCTTCGACACCTTCAACGAGCTCATCGCCAACGGAAAGCAGATCGTCCTTGCCGCCGACCGGACGCCCGCCCAGCTCGGCATGGGCAAGGACGGCTTCGACGAGCGCATCACGAGTCGCCTCTCGGCGGGGTTCACCACGCCAATTCAGGTCCCGAGCTACGAGCTCAAGCTCCGCCTCATCGAGACCTTCTGCGAGCGCATGCGCGACGACGCACTCAGGGAGAACGTGGCAGGGCTCACCGGAACGGTCCCTCCCGACGCCATGAGCTACATGGCCGAGCGAGCCGGCACCAACATCCGCGTCATCGAGGGCTTCTGCCAGCGGTGCCTCTTCGCCGCCACAGCGGCCGAGAAGCGCGGCGCGGCCCTCACGCGCGAGGAGATCGAGTCCGTGGCGCGGGAGTGCTGGCCAAACGCAGGCAGGGCGGTCTCCATCGAGGACGTGCAGCGCGCGGTCGAGAAGTACTATGACATCGATCACTCGAGCCTCGTGGGCAACAAGCGCCACAAGGGCCTCATGGAGGCCCGTCATGTGGCCATCTGGCTCTCGCGCGAGCTCTGCGACCGTACGCTCGCCGACATCGGCAAGCACTTCGGTGGGCGCAGCCACGCGACCGTCATGCACAGCATTAGCGTGGTCGACGAGGCAAGACGGGAGGACAAGACCTTCTATGACCGCCTCATGCAGATACGAGAGTCGATCACCGGCAACGTCTGACACCGGGAAGACAAGTCTGTGGGGAGGGTGTAGAAAAGCGTAGAAAAGTGCGCTCGGAATGTAGAAGTCCAGGTTCCAGCAAACCAGCGTGTCGACGTGTGTTGAGGGGATGAGGTAGCACCAAAGGCAACAAAGTGGTATCTGACCTCGTGTTCCAAAACTTGTCTTCTTTTCTACAGACCCTATTACTACTACTGCTCTTTAATCTTTACTAAGTACTTAGAAGAAGGGGGAGTCATGAAGTTCACCGTCAGCCAGTCCTCTCTCATGAAGGCTCTCACGGTCGTCTCCAAGGGCATGGGAGCAAACACGACGCTTCCCATCCTCTCCGGCATCTATCTGCGCGCGGCAGACGGGAACCTCGAGCTGCAGACCAACAACCTGTCCATCTCCATTCGCCACCTCGTTCCGGCGAACGTCGAAGAGGAGGGCGAGACGGTCGTCTCCGGCAAGGTGCTCACCAACATCACCAAGACGCTCCCCGACGCCGCGGTGACCTTTGAGGACATGGACCACATGGTCACGATCTCATGCGGCCGTTCCACGTTCAGGCTGAACACCCTGCGCGCCACGGACTGGCCCGCCTTCCCCGAGATCCAGCCCTCGCGCACCATCGAGCTCCCAAGCGAACTGCTCACGCGCATGGTGGACAAGGTCTATCGCGTCACCTCGAAGGAGACGACGCGCCAGTACCTGCAGGGCATCCAGCTCACCGTCGAGGACAACACGATCAGGATGGTCGCCACCGACACGATTCGCCTCGCCGTGTGCGACTCCTCGGTCGAGGCCGCGCCCGACGAGCCCTTCTGCTCCGTGATTGGTGGCCAGGTGTTCCACGACGTCCTTGCCATGCCCTCCATCACCGACACGATCTCCATCGGCACGGCCGAGAACCAGGCGGTGTTCTCGTTCGGCACCACGACGTTCGTCACGCGCCTGCTCGAGGGGAACTTCCCCTCCTGGCGCCAGCTCGTCTCGCCGACCTGCTCTACCGCCGTGACCCTCGACGTGGCGGAGTTCAGCGCTGCGCTCAAGCGCGTCTCGGTCATCGCACAGCAGAACGCCTCCATCCGCTTTGACGTGGACGCCGACGGCGGTCTCGTGAGGCTCTCCGCGCGCTCTCCCGAGCAGGGAGAGTCCTCCGAGGCGCTCTCCTGCGAGGTGGAGGGTCAGAGTCTCGCGATCGGCCTCAACTACCACTACGTGTTCGACTGCGTGAACGCGGTCTCCGACTCCCAGGAGGTTCGCCTCGAGCTCCAGGGATCGACGCAGCCGGGCATCTTCAAGAGCAACGGCAAGATCAACTACCTCTACCTGCTCATGCCGATTCGCCTCTAGGGACGGTGGATGGGACTTCTCGTCACAGACGTCCTGCTGCGAGACTTTCGCAGCTTCGAGCGGCTCGAGCTCACGCTTGCCCCGGGGACGACGGTCCTGGTGGGACCGAATGCCGCCGGCAAGACCAACACGGTCGAGGCCGTCCAGCTCCTGACGTCCGGTGCCTCCTTCCGACGACCGACCCCGTCGCAGCTCGTGCGCGAGGGCACGGACTCGGCGCGCATCGACGCGCGCCTCGAGGGAGACGGTCGCGTCATCGACCACCGCTGCGACGTGACGCCCACGGGAAGACGCTTCTCACGCAACGGGAAGAAGTGTCGCGCCGTCGACATGCCCGAGTCGCTGGTCTCGGTGCTCTTCTCGCCCGATGACCTCGCGCTCGTCAAGCGTGGAGCCTCCGTACGCCGTGACGAGCTCGACTTCTTTGGCCGGCAGACGAGCCCGGGGTACGCGCGTGTCCTGGCCGAGTACCAGCGGGCTGTCGAGCAGCGCAACCGCCTGCTGCGCGACGAGTTCCCCGACCTCTCCCTGCTTGACGCCTGGGACGCGTCAGTCGCGCTCGGCGGGGCCACGCTGCTCGCCGCGCGGCTGCGGCTCTTCTCTCGCCTCGCCGAGAAGGTCTCTCAGGCCTACGGTGTCATCGCGGGAGGGGAGGACCTCGTCTGCACCTACGCCTGCTCGCTCGGAGAGGGCCTCGAGGCGCTCGGGCGAGACGAGCTCAGGGACGTGTTCCTCGATCGGCTTGCCCAGGGACGAGCGCTCGACCTGCGAAGGCAGCAGACCTGTGTGGGCCCGCACCGTGACGACGTCTCCTTCCTCGTGGGGGGACGCGACGCGCGGGCATATGCGTCGCAGGGTCAGCAGCGCTCCGTGGTGCTCGCCCTCAAGATGGCGGAGGTAGAGCTTGCCGGGGAGATCCTGGGGAGTCGGCCGATCCTCCTTCTGGACGACGTGATGAGCGAGCTGGACGAGCGCCGCCGGGCCGCCGTGGTGCGCTTCGTCGACGAGGGTATCCAGACACTGATAACCACCACGAACCTCGGGTACTTCTCGCCCGAGCTCCTCGACGGAGCCAAGGTGGTGAGCTTTGGTGAATGACGAGATGACGCGCGAGGTCCGCCGCCGCGAGCGCGGCGGCGAGGGGGTGGGCAACCTCCTGGGAAGGGCCCTCGACCAGCTTGGGTCAACGGGCGAGCGGGACGGGTCCTCGCGGGCATGGATCGCGTGGAACCGGGTGAATGGGGACGTCGAGCGGGCACACTCGACGGGAGCGTACGTCGGTGCGCCGCGCCGGGGAGCGCGTGATCCCGAGCTCGTCATCTACGTCGACTCGCATGCCTTCATCACGGATTTCTCCGCAAACCGCGAGATATATCTCGCCCGTCTTGAGACGGCTGGTCTGCGCTTCTCGCGCATTGAGTTCAGACTTTCCAAACGCCCGCGCGCCGAGACTGTACCGTCACCTTCGCCGAGGAGGGGGACTCGCCCGCTCCCGGAGCTAGATGCCGCGGAGGAGCGAGAGGTCGAGGAGCTCTGCGCCGGCCTTCCCACCACGCTGAGGGAAAGCGTCTCTCGGGCGATGAGAGTTTCTTATCGCGCCCAGAAGCAAGAACATAGCTAATTTGTTGAGACCACCCTCAGAGGGCCTCTCACAGCCTCACAAGCGCTATTATCGTTCGGGCTATGTCGATTTTGGCATGGGCCTGTGTGAGAAAGACGCCTTCGGGGCACTCCCCGCCCCTTGGTGAGAGGATGTGAGCGTGGCTAAGAAGAACGACTACGGTGGAGAGTCAATCAAGATTCTCGAAGGTCTCGAGGCGGTCCGCAAGCGCCCGGGCATGTACATCGGCACGACGTCCGCGGCCGGTCTTCACCACCTGGTGTGGGAGATCGTGGACAACTCCGTGGACGAGGCCATGGCCGGCTTCTGCACCAAGATCAAGGTGACCGTCCACCCGGACAACTCCATCACCGTCGACGACAACGGCCGCGGAATCCCGGTGGAGAAGCACCCCGTCAAGAAGATCCCGACCCTCGAGGTCGTCCTTACGATCCTGCACGCCGGCGGCAAGTTCGACAACAACGCCTACAAGGTATCCGGCGGCCTGCACGGCGTGGGCGTCTCCGTCGTCAACGCCCTCTCCAAGAAGCTCGTGGCGCAGGTGCGTCGCGACGGCAAGGTCTATGAGATGGCGTTCGAGCGCGGCAAGACCGTGCAGAAGATGAAGGAGGTGGGCACCTCCAAGGCCACCGGCACCTCCATCACGTTCTGGCCGGACGAGGAGATTTTCGAGACCACCACGTACAGCTACGACACCCTGCACGACCACCTGCAGGAGACGGCGTTCCTCAACAAGAACCTCAAGATCGTGCTCGTGGACGAGCGCGAGCTGGTGCCCCGCACCGACGAGTTCTGCTATGCCGGCGGCATCATCGACTTCGTGAAGTTCCTGAACGAGGGCAAGGACGTCCTGCCCGGCCTCTCGCGCCCGATCTACATCGAGGGCCGCTCCGCCGCCGACGCCCCCGAGTCCCAGATGGGCGAAGTCGAGGTTTCCATGCAGTGGAACACCGGCTACTCGGAGCATACCCTCTCCTTCGCCAACGACATCTACACCGAGGAGGGCGGCATGCACCTCGAGGGCTTCCGCACGGCCCTCACCAAGGTGGTCAACGACTACGGTCGCGCCAAGAACATCATCAAGGAGAAGGACGCCAACCTCACCGGTGACGACATCCGCGAGGGTCTCACCGCCGTCATCTCCGTCAAGCTCCCCGATCCGCAGTTCGAGGGCCAGACCAAGGCCAAGCTCGGCAGCTCCTACATGCGCACGCTCGTGAACCGCGTGGTGGCACAGGGCATGTCCGAGTACCTCGAGGAGCATCCCAACCAGGCGAAGGAGATTCTAAAGAAGGCGTCCCAGGCCGCCAAGGGCCGCCTCGCCGCGCAGAAGGCTCGCCAGGCGACGCGCCGCAAGAGCCTGCTCGAGAGCGCGGCACTGCCCGGCAAGCTGGCCGACTGCTCCGTCCGCGACCCCGAGATGACCGAGCTCTTCATCGTCGAGGGTGACTCCGCAGGCGGCTCGGCCAAGGACGGCCGTCGCCGCGACATCCAGGCGATCCTGCCCCTGCGCGGCAAGATCCTGAACGTCGAGCGCGTACAGGACCATCGCGCCTTCTCGTCCGACACCATCCAGGCGCTCATCACCGCCATCGGCACCGGCGTGACCACCGGCTCCGGCGACGGCGGGGACTTCGACCTCTCCAAGGCGCGCTACCACAAGATCATCATCATGACGGATGCCGACGTCGACGGCGCGCACATCCGCATCCTGCTGATGACCTTCTTCTACAAGTACATGCGCCCGCTCATCGACGCCGGCTACGTCTACATCGCCACGCCGCCGATCTTTGGCATCAAGGTGCGCAACAAGATCCACTACGTCTACCCGGACGGCAAGACGCCCGAGGACGAGATCTTGAACCGCTCCATCCGCGAGCTCGGACTCAACCCCAACGAGGAGGACGAGTCCGACGGCAAGTCCCAGGCGGCCATCAAGGGTTCGGGTCGCCGCCGCAAGGGCTACTCGGTCCAGCGTTACAAGGGCCTGGGCGAGATGGACCCCAAGCAGCTGGCCTCCACGACGATGGATCCCAAGACGCGCATCCTGCAGCGCGTGACCATCGAAGACGCCGCCATGGCGGACCGCGCGGTGCGCGAGCTCATGGGCAACCAGGTCGAGTACCGCCGCGACTACATCGAGAAGCACGCCCACGACGCACGCTTCCTCGACGCGTAACCAACTGCCGGGATGATACGAGGGGGACAGTCCCTTCGTATCACTTAGACCATGATTCAAAAGGGGACTGTCCCCTTTTGAATCACCCAGAGAAAGGCCACACGTGGCAGACGAGAACAACAACACCGAGGGCATGCCCGAGGACCTGCGGCGCCTGCTCGCCCGCGCCGAGGCTGACGACGGCGCCGACGTCTACGTCGAGGAGGACTCCGAGGAGGACGAGGACGCCGACGACGAGGAGCTCGAGGAGAGCTTTGGTGCCAACACGCGCGGCGAGGACGCCGGCGAGACGGACATCAACGGCGGCTCGCTGCAGATCAGCGAGTTCGGCTCGGAGATGAAGCAGTCCTTCATCGAGTACTCCATGTCCGTCATCACCGCCCGCGCCCTCCCGGACGTGCGCGACGGCCTCAAGCCGGTTCACCGCCGCATCCTCTACGCGATGAACGAGTCCGGCATCTTCCCCAACCGCCCGCACAAGAAGAGTGCGTGGACGGTCGGTGAGGTCATCGGCAAGTACCACCCGCACGGAGACTCCGCCGTCTACGACACGATGGTTCGTCTCGCCCAGTGGTTCTCCATGCGCACGCCGCTGATTGATGGCCACGGCAACTTTGGCAACATCGACGGCGACGGCGCCGCGGCCATGCGTTACACCGAGAGCCGCCTGGCCAAGCCCGCCATGGAGCTCCTGCGCGACCTCCAGAAGGACACCGTAGACTGGCAGCCAAACTACGACGAGTCCCTCGCCGAGCCCGAGGTGCTGCCCGCGCGCTTCCCCAACCTGCTGGTGAACGGCTCCTCGGGCATCGCCGTCGGAATGGCCACCAACATTCCGCCGCACAACCTCGCGGAGACCGTGGAGGCCACCTGCGCCTTCATTGACAACCCGGACATCTCGGTCGACGAGCTCATGCAGGTCATGCCCGGTCCCGACTTCCCCACGGGCGCGGTCATCATGGGCACCGACGGCATCAAGCAGGCCTACGAGACCGGTCGTGGCTCCATCACCATCCGCGCCAAGGCGCACGTGGAGTCCACCAAGACCGGTCACAGCCGCCTCGTCTTCACCGAGATCCCCTATCAGGTGAGCAAGGGCACCCTGCAGGAGAAGATCGCACAGCTCGTCAACGAAAAGCGCATCGAGGGAATCTCCGACATGCGCGACGAGTCCACGCAGAAGGGCATCCGCCTCGTCATCGAGCTCAAGAAGGGCGTGGTGCCCGAGGTCGTTCTCAACAACCTGTACAAGTTCACCTCGCTGCAGACGACCTTCGGCGTGAACAACCTCGCGCTCGTTGGCGGCGTGCCCAAGTGCCTCTCGCTGCCGGAGATTCTGCGTCACTACGTTGATCACCAGGTCGACGTGGTCACCCGTCGCACGCGCCACGACCTCAAGAAGGCCCGGGCGCGCGCCCACATCCTCGAGGGCTACCTCATGGCCCTCGACCACATCGACGAGGTCATCCACATCATCCGCTCCTCGCAGACCGACACCGAGGCGTCCCAGCGCCTCATCGAGCGCTTTGGGTTCACGCCCGAGCAGACCCAGGCGATCCTCGAGATGCGCCTGCGCCGCCTCACCGGCCTCGAGCGCGACAAGATTGAGGAGGAGCTCGCGGGCCTTCGCAAGGCGATTGCTTACTACGAGGACCTTCTCGCTCACGAGGAGAAGATCCTCGGCGTGATCAAGGACGAGATGCGCGAGATCGCCGCCAAGTTTGGCGACAAGCGCCGCACGGAGATCGGTGGCGCCGTGAGGAGCCTCGACGTCGAGGACCTCATCGCCGACGAGGACATGGTCGTCACGATCACCCACACCGGCTACATCAAGCGCATCCCCGTTGCCACCTACCGCTCCCAGAAGCGCGGCGGCAAGGGTGTCCAGGGCCTCAGCCTCAAGGACAATGACTTCGTCGAGGACCTCTTCGTCGCGAGCACTCACGACTACGTGCTCTTCTTCACCAACTTTGGCAAGGTCTACCGCCTCAAGGTGCACGAGCTGCCCATCGGCAGCCGCCACGCGCGCGGCTCCGCCATCGTGAACGTGCTCTCCCTCGCTGAGGGCGAGCACCCCGCGGCCGTCATCACCTGCCGAGAGTTCCCCGCGGACGAGTACCTGATGTTCGCCACGCGCGACGGCATGGTCAAGAAGACCGCTATGAGCGAGTACGACAAGAGCCGCCGCGACGGCATCATCGCCATTAACCTCCGCTCCGGCGACGAGCTGGTAAACGTCCGCCGCGTGCGCCCGGGCGACAAGGTCATGCTCGTCTCCACGGACGGCAAGGCCATCCTCTTCGACGAGTCCGAGGCGCGCGCCATGGGCCGCAACACCTCCGGCGTCCGCGGCATTACGCTCAAGGGCGACGCCAAGATGCTCGGCATGGAAATCACCAACGGCAACGGCGACCTGTTCGTCATCACCGAGAACGGCTACGGCAAGCGCACGCCCGTCTCCGAGTACCCCGAGCACAAGCGCGGCGGCCAGGGCGTCTACACGATCGCGATGACGGCCAAGAAGGGCAACCTCGTGGCCTGCCGCGTCGTGGGCCCGCAGCACGAGCTCATGATTGTGTCCGAGGAGGGCGTGGTCATCCGCGTCAAGGCCAACGACGTGAGCCGCCTCGGCCGCTCCACGCAGGGCGTCAAGGTCATGAACATGGTGGCTGGCGACCACGTGAGTGCCGTGGCCCGCATGGTGGCACGCAAGAAGAAGGCGCCCAAGCGCGACGAGAACCAGGGTGTCCTCGACATCGAGGCGGCCGGCGCGAGCGCGCCGAGCGAGCCAGACAGCGTCGATATCGGCGGTGACGAGGAGCTCGACGACACGCTGCTCGACGACGAGGAGTAACGCAACGGCGCCCGGTCGGTAATGGCCGGGCGCTTTTTGCTGCCGGTGTTACTTCTCGTCTCGCCGCAAACGATTAGTGTACATAATCCGGTTTCATTTCATATATGCGCAGGAAAGTTTTTTAATACCACCTGAACTATGTACACTAATTTCAGACGGAGAACAGCGCGGGGCGAGAAACCCGCGCGGGGTCGGGACACAGCGCGCGTCGGCTGCTACTCGCCGTCCTGCTCGCCATGGGTGACGTTGAAGTCCTCAGGCGAGAGGCTCTCCACAAAGTTGTGGAACTCCTCCAGCTCGTGGGCCTCCTCGTCCTTCTCCACGCCGCGGAAGTCGGGCATCGCGGCGGACTCGAGCACAGACTCCTCCGCGTAGACCGGTATCTCCTCACGCACGGCCAGCGCGAGCGCGTCCGAGGGGCGCGCGTCGATGAAGACGTGCTCACCGTCCGCACGCTCAAGCTCGACCTGCG
>DBQY01000016.1:112250-182283 GCA_002305805.1 Atopobium sp. UBA1382
CTGGAGATCACGGAGCACAGGAGGTCGTGCGTCATGGGTCGTCCCCCGGGGCGCCCGTGCACGCCCATGGTGATGGCGGTCGCCTCGAAGGAGCCGATGCGAATGGGGAGCTGCTGGGAGGAGCCGTCGCCCGCCTGCTCGCGCGTGCGGAGCACGACGAGGGACGCAATCGGCCCCTCGCCCACGACGACGCTCTCTATGTCCATTCTCCTCAGCGGCACGGCACTCCTCTCGTTTTCTCTGCTCGCATATCCTACCCAATAGTTGACGCTTCGCAACTTGGACGGCAACATCGTCAGGAAATTGCAAAAAAGTCGTTGACCCCGCGCGGGCAGCTGTGTAATATATCTCCTTGCGTTGGGCCTGTAGCTCAGTTGGTCAGAGCGTCCGGCTGATAACCGGGAGGTCACAAGTTCGAACCTTGTCAGGCCCACCACTTCCTGACAATAGTCGCCCCAGCGTTAGCCGAGTCGCCGCTGGGGCGATTATTATTTTCCGGCACAGGCCGGCCCAGAGGGGACGTAGCTCAGCTGGGAGAGCGCGGGCTTTGCAAGCCTGAGGTCGTGGGTTCGATCCCCATCGTCTCCACCATGCAACGGTTCCGGGGCCCCGCGGGCCCCGGTTTTTTCTTTCATGGGCTTTAGCCCGTGCCGCGCGGTACGCGCGGCACACAAATCCGCCCGCTCAGCGGGTGGAGGGCACCAATTGCTACGCAACAAAACACCCTCCCCTCTAGCATGGTGATTGTTCAGGTCGCCAGCCCCGAGGGGATGGTGATTGCCGTGGCCCAGAAGGCCAACAGCCTCGCGCACACGAAGTGGCTGTGCAATCACCACATCGTGTTCTCGCCAAAGTATAGGCGAAAGGCCATCTACAACGAGTACCGCAGGGACCTGGCGCAGATCTTTCGGGACCTGTGCCAGTGGAAGGGCGTCGAGATCATAGAGGGGCACCTGATGCCCGACCACGTGCACATGCTGGCCGGCATCCCGCCCAAGATCAGCGTGTCGAGCTTCATGGGGTACCCGAGGGGGAAGAGCTCGCTGCTCATGTTCGACAGGCACGCGAACCTCAAGCACGAGTTCGGGAACAGGAGGTTCTGGGCGGAGGGCTACTACGTCTCAACCGCCGGGCCCGACGAGGCGACGATCGCGAAGCACGTCAGGGAGCAGGAGCGCGCCGACATCGCCCAGGACAGGCCGGGCGTCAAGGAGTACGAGGACCCCTTCGCGAGGGGCCCGCAGGGCGGGTAGGCGCGCCGCCGGTTCGACCGGCGCGCCACGAGCCAGGGGGCTATCGGGCCTGAACGCCAGTTCAGGCCAGGGGCTTGAGCCCCTGGCCTGGGACCCTAGGGTTATACCCTAAGAGCAGACCACCCGCTGTGCGGGTGGTCCTGATTTTGAGCGCACTGTCGACTGGCCCCTCAAACCGAGCGGTGCATTGGGGTCTCGTGAGTAAACAGATACCTCCCCCCAACTGGACTAACGACGCCGCTAACACCTTGTTTACACAAAAGTACTTGAAAAATAGGCACGGGGAGTATGGTCAAAGCTGAGTTTTCAGCTAGGTGCAAGGTGCCGTCCGACGGGCGGCCGCCGAGAAGGGACAGAGATGGAGAAGAGACGAACACGGCTCCCGCTGCTCGCGGTCCTCGCCGTGGCGCTCGCGGCTGTCATCGGCTTCGCGCCGAAGACGGCGTGGGCTGTCGAGGTGAATAATGCTGAAAGCCTGAAAACAGAGCTTGCAGCGGCCGATGGCGATGAGGCGGTTACTCTGACGGGGAACGTTGAACTTACCGAGTCACTGAGCGTTGCGGGTGCCAAGACCCTCGATTTGAACGGCAAGAGCATTACCGGTAAATGCGACGTGTTGATCAATGTACCCGCTGAATCCGTACTTACCATTCGAGATTCGGAGGATGGCACGGGTTTAATTTCCGGAGGAGCCGGTCAGTCCGGCGCGGCATTGGAAGTTGCGGGCACGCTGAATCTCGAGAGCGGTTCAATTAAATCGACCAATGCCGCAAGTCCCGTTGCAATTACCGGCGAGAGCGCCGAACTGAATATGACTGGTGGCGCGATCATAAACGAAAGCACGTGGTCACGATCTGAGCTTCCTGTTCTTCAGGGTGTCAGCGCTAGGGACGGCGCTGATGTGAACATAAGCGGTGGCACGGTAGATGCGCCGAATCCGGAGGGCTGTGGAGTCAGAGCCTACGGTTCCGACGTCGCGCTCTCGGGCTCGGGCGTCATCAGTGGCTACTACGGTCTGTTCCTGTTTAACGATAACAATGACAACACCTTTGAGAGCAAACCATCGTCCTTCAATATGACTGACGGCACTATTGACTGCACGGTCTACGCGATTGGTGGCAACAACACATCCTCGGCAGGGTGCGAGGCAACCATTTGGGATGGCGTTATCAAGTCAAGTGATGAGGAAGTCTGCGTATATTGGCCGATGGAGGGCCGGCTCACGATTTCGGGCGGAACCTTCACGGGTGGCACAGCGCTTGAGATCAAGATGGGCGAGCTCAACATATCCGGGGGCACGTTCAAGAGCAGGGACGCCTATATGTCCGTGTTCAACGGAGGCAGCGCCTATGAGGACGGCTCCGCGCTCAAGATCGTGGGTCAGCAGTATGGAGCGAGTGAGGGACAGTACATCGTTTCGCCCAGCCTGAAGGTGGACATTACCGGCGGAGAGTTTTCGAGTGTGCACGGCAATGCCATATCTGTGTACAGCCTCGACCAGACGGTGGACATCTCTGGTAGAACCCTCACTACTGACGTGATGATTGGCGACAATGCCGTGCTCTCGTCTGCTGACGGCAGAGATGCCGTGCGCGTGCTAAGCAAGAATGACTTCACGCCGGAATCTGGCATTGGGGTTAAGACAAGCAAGACGACAATCAAGTACGCGTCGCTGGCGAATGCTGCCGCAGTTGCGGATGGCACCACAAACACGAATGCGGGCGGCGGCATTGAAGCCGAGGAAATCAAGACGCTCTTCACCTCACTTGCGAACGCCACGGCTTCTTCAGACGATGCGAAGGAGCCCATCTCGAAAATCACCCTTCTTCGTGATGTCGACGAGGACGTAACCATTCCCGCGGGCGCCGACGTCGCGATTGACCTCGGCACGCACGACCTCTCCGGCACCATCAACAACGAGGGCAAGCTCTCGCTCACCGCGGCCAAAGATAACGGTGGCAGCCTGATTGGCCAGGTCATCGGCAGTGGTACCACGTCGGGCATCGACACCATTACCGTTGCGGTCGCCCAGATTGGCGACAAGACCTACTCCACCATCGCTGACGCCATCAAGGCCGCCGGCAACCAGGACACCATCGTTCTTCTCGCCGACGTGCACGAGTCCATCATCATCCCGGCTGACAAGACCATCACGCTCGACCTCGCCGGCTTCGCGCTGACTAACGGCACCGACTCTGACACCATCAGCAACTACGGCACGCTCGTGGTCAAGGACTCCGAGGGCACGGGCGTCGTGGACAACCTCAACCACGGCAAGGCTGCCATCAACAACTACACCACCGGCGTCGCTACGCTGAATGGCGGCACGTTCCGTCGCTCTATGGAGGCCGGCACCGCTGGTGATGCGAATGGCAACAACTCCTACTACTACACGATTAGGAACAAGGGCATGATGACGCTCAACGCGGGCGTCACCGTTGAGTCGCTGCTCTCGGACGGGTCCTTCTCCAAGCTCTCGAGCGTCATCTGCAACGGCTTCAGGAACCCCGACGAGCTTGAAGAGTATCAGGGCAAGAACCCCACCCTCGTCATCGACGGCGCGACCATCCGCGGCGGTCTCTACGTCAAGAACGACTACTACGGCGTCATCGACATGCGCTCCGGTGACGTCATGGGCAGCAGCGCCGGTATCTTCAACTACGGAACGGCCACCATCTCCGGCGGCACCGTGAGCGTCGAGCGTGCCGACCGCTACGCCGTGTGGAACTACGCGAAGGAGGACAAGGGGGGCAACCCTGCGGACCTGACCATCACGGGGGGCACGTTCAACGCTACCGGCGAGAACCAGTCCGCCGTGCACCAGACCGTAAACGACCAGTTCTGCGGCACGATCGCCATCTCCGGCGGCACCTTCAACGGCGCCATCACCGCTGACGAGAACGCGCCCGAGCCCAACGCCGGCATCGCCATCTCCGGCGGCACCTTCGACCACCAGCCGGCTGCGGAGTACCTGGCCGAGGGCTTCGTCCCCAACAAACTTCCCGGGGGCGGTTTCGGTGTGCACAAGCACACCCTCGTCGAGCACCCGGCCAAGGCCCCGACCTGCACCGAGGCCGGCAACATTCGGTACTGGCAGTGCTCGGTCTGCGGTGCGCAGTTCACCGACACCGAGGGCACCACGCCGGTGACCTGCAGCGTCGAGCTCGAGGCGACCGGTCACGAGCTCAAGCGCGTGCCCGCCCGCGAGGCCACGGCTGACGCCAAGGGCAACGTCGAGTTCTGGTACTGCTCCACCTGCGGCGACATCTTCCTCGACGGCGCCGCGACCAAGCCCGCGACCCTGGACGACGTGCTCGTCCCGGCGACCGGCGAGCAGCCCGTCGTGAAGCACACCGTCACGCTGGTCTACGGCACGGGCAAGACCGAGACCGTCGAGGTCGCCAACGGCGCCCTCCTGGCGATGCCGGAGACCCCGACCTACGACGGCTACACGTTCCTCGCCTGGTACACCGACGAGGGCCTGACCCAGGAGTACGACTTCTCGACCCCGGTGACCGGCGACCTCACGCTCTACGCCGGCTGGCTCCCCGCCGGCCAGCAGGGCGGCGGCGGGCCGGTGACCACGCCCGAGCAGAAGCCCGCGGCGGACGAGAAGAACGACCAGCTCGCGCAGACGAGCGACCCGACCAGCCTCGTGCCGGTCGCCGTCGCCGGCGCGGCCGGCGTAAGCGCCCTGGCCGGCGCGCTCGTCGCGCGCAGGCGCCAGCGCTAGTCCTTCTCGGCTGGTGACATAGCTCCGAGCGAGGGGCGGTCCGGACGACCCGGGCCGCCCCTTTTGCTGCAGGGTCCCCTGCGCTGGCGTTTGTCGGGGGAGGGGCCATGTTTTACCCGTGGGCAATGTGAGTTCGAGTAAAATCAGGCTGATAATCTGTGCTCAGGTGCACGTGTATTTGGATGGAGTTGACTATGAGGCTGGCTCGGAAGCTTGCTCGCGGGTTCGTACGGAATGCCAGGGGGGGTAGCGCTTTTTGCGCTTAGTCTCGCGCTTGTCGTGGGTGTGTCCGTTGTCCCCGTACCCGCGCTTGCGGAGCCGACCACGGAAGTCTGCGGAGCCTTCACGGTGACCGTAGCCGACGGCGACGAAGCAACCTATAGCTACAGTGGTGGCGTGCTGTCGATAACCGGCGGCACGCTGACCGTTGCCAACACTGATCCCGCGACGCCGACAGACGACCGCGTCCAGATTTCCGGCCAGGTCGACGTCACCTTCGCAGGCGTGAACATCGAGAGCTTTGGGAGCGGGGGAGATTATCCTGTCGACGTCGATGACTACGAAGGCACCGAGGTAACGATTTGCCTTGTGAACCAGAATCGTCTCGTCTCGCACGGCAATGACACCGCTGCTCTTAACAAAAGCCGCGGTCAGAGTGGAGATAGCGACAAGAGCAAGCTGACCATCACCAGCGCATCGGGCGACGGGAGCACCGAGGGCTCTCTCGTTGTTGAGGCCAGCGGAAGCCGCTCTGCCGCAATCGGTGGTAGCGGCCAACGAGGCGATGTCTCCGACGTCACTATTGCGGGCGGCACCATTACCGCTTCGGTGCAGAGCGGTGCCGCCATCGGTGCGACGGACGGTGGTTCGACATGGCGCATGGTCATCTCGGGCGGGATCGTCAAGACCGAGGGCGGAGACGGCCTCGGGGCCGTTCATGATCCCGGCGGACTAAGCGAGTTCAAGATCACGGGCGGGTATGTGGTTACCACGGCGTACCGGGGCAGCACGCCCACGGGTGGCCTTGTGAGCACGGACGGCGGCAACAGCTTCGTCGCCCGCGGGAAGTGCGAGCTGCCGGCGTCCCAGAGCCCGCTCACGACCCAGGACCTGACCATCGAAACGGGCGCGGAGCTCACCATCCCTGAGGGCGCTACCTTGACGACGAAAGGAACGGTGATTAACAACGGCACCGTGTCGGGCGCGGGAACGCTAAAGAGCGAGGGCACGTTCTACAACAACGGCACGATTGGCGACGAGGTCGTCGAGGGTGACGTCACGGAGCAGTTGGTGACCGTTGAGCGCGGAACCGTGAACGGCTTTACAGAGCCGCAGGTCGTTACCGCCGGAACGACTGTGACGATCAAGGCGGACGAGGTCAAGGGCATGGTGTTCTCCGGCTGGGAGATCACGATGGGCCACGGGTTTGAGATCGCTGACCCCAGCTCTGCCGAGACCACCTTTACGATGCCCGAGGGCAGCTGCGTCACGGTGCGCCCGACCTATCGGTATCTGTTCGGCACGATCGTGACCGAAGCGGGGGAGGAGATACCCGTCACGAGTGGGGAATCGTACGGTATGTCCAGCGCGCTCCGAGAAGTTAACTGGCAGGACTATCCCAACAGCACGCTCGTGCTCACTGCTCCCGACGATACGGCCGTGGGCGTAAGTTCCGACTTGAGATTGTATGAGTGGCCCGAGGGCGCGACGGTCGACCTGAACGGGCGGACGATGCGTGTCTCTGAATTTTGGATGATGCCTGAGAGCGGTTCGAGGTTGACTATCTGTAACGGAACCCTGTCGGGAGACAGGGGGTTGCGCATTATGGACACTCAGCTCACGTTGAGAGGTGTGGTGCTGGCGACTGAGGGCTCGGCTAGCCTTGCGGTCATGGTCAATAGCGGTTCCCTAGTGTTTGAGGGGGACGCGTGTTTTGCCGACAGTGTGTTAAGAGTGAGCGTTGTAGGGTACGGCGGAAGTGTGACGATGCCCTGCGCGCTAGCGAAAAGCGTGGATCTGCAAGTGGGCGACGAGGTCGGCATCAATAGGATTCACTCGTGGACCACGGGTGAGGACGGAGCGGAGACTTGCTCGTCCTGTGATCTCGCGCGTGGTGTCGCCGAAGTTACGCTCAGTCCGGCAGTCGACTTTGTGTACGACGGAGAACCTCTGGCGGCTGCCGATATGGGCGTCAGCGCGTTCTGTGACGGAGCCGTTTGCTCCGACAAGGTGGTCTTCTCATATGTTGAGGAGCGTACCGATGGAATGCCAACGCAGTCTAGGACCGGACTGCCGAGGTATGCGGGCACCTACCGGGTGACGGCGACGCTGTACGGCGCCTCGACGGAAGATACCGCGTACGACACCGTCTCACAGACCGTGGAGGTCGAGATAGCGCCCAAGCCAGTGACGGTGCGCTATGAGGGGATGGTCACGGCGAACAACAAGGTCTATGACGGAACTCAAAACGCTTCGATTTCTGGAGTCGATTCAGACACCGATTTCACGATCGAGGGCGTTGTGGGTAACGATCAGGGTTGGGTTTGGCTACGTTTTGACGGCGTGTACGGGGAGTTCAACGATTCCTCTGTCGGTGAGAATAAGCCGGTCTCCGTTCTTCTCGACAACCCCAGTCTTTCGGATGACAACTACACGCTCGACAGCAACGAGGTGGCCCTCTCGACTTCCGTGACCGCCTCGATTTCGCAACGTCCCGTGACGCTCTCGTGGCAGAACACCGAGGGGCGCTACTTCGGTGACGGCAAGGTCGTCACGGCGAGCGTTGTGAACGCGATCGAGGGTGATGACGTTGTCGCTCAGGTGACGGACGGCGATAAGCGCGAGGTGGGGACCTACACCGCGTCGGCCGAGCTCGCGGGCGCGAACGCGGGCAACTATGCTCTTGCAGCAGGCGCGCAGACAAGCGCTGAGTACAAGATCTCCCCGGCCGTGGTGACGCCGGAGGGGACCCAGACGATCGTGACCAACGAGGTGGGGGAGCCCACGAACACGTTCGTCTTTGGCGACACGATCGTCGTTCGCGTGGTGCCCGCGCTTTCGAGCGTCGACGCCGACAATGGTCCCGCGTCGACGGACGCGACCGCTCGAGCGCTCACGGCTCCCGAGCCGGAACAGATGGCGCTCTACTACGGCGGGATGCAGATCTCAGAGCCCGCGAGCGCAGCCGACGATGGCTCGTACACCATGACCTATGACACGAGCGACGGCATCGTGCCGGCGGGCACCGCGTCCGAGGCGCTCTTGGCCCGCTTGGTCGGCTCGGAGAATGTCGAGCAGTTTGAGGTCAGAGTGCAGGTGACCATCGTCAAGGCGCAGCAGTCCGCGCCCGCTGACGTTACCCCTGTCGACGAGACCACGGTTGGCGAGGGCGGCTCGCTCACAGGCCTTCCCGCTGGCGGCGAGTGGCGTCCGGCGGGCGAGGGCGCGTGGCAGCAGGTGCCCGAGAGCGGCGAGGTGAGCGGCCTGCCGGCGGGTGACTACGAGGTTCGTCTGCCCGGCGACGATTGCCATGAGCCGTCGGAGGCGGTCACGGTGAGCGTCAACGACTTCTCGTCCACGCACGGCGACATCACCTATCCCGCGGGCACGAGTGACCCCGGTGACGGAACGGCGGTTCTGCCCGAAGCCGGCGGCGCGGTGACCTTCCCCAACGGAGCAACGGCGACTCTGCCCGGCGGCGCGACCGTCGACCCGGATGTGCAGACCGCCACGACCGAGTCGGGCGTCGTGGTGACGCCTTCCGGCGACGGTCTCTCCGTCGAGCTGCCGGGTGGTGCCACGGTGACCGCCGGGTCCGTGACGGTTGCGGCCGATGGCTCGGTCGAGCTGCCCGACGGTGGCGAGATAACCTACCAGGACGGAACGACGGGCCAGGTTGCGGCCGGCGAGACGGTAAAGCCCGATGCGACGGCACCCGAGCCCGAGCCGACCCCCGATCCGGACCCGACCCCGGATCCGACTCCGGACACAGAGCCCGATCAAGGGACGGACCCCGAGCCCGCCGGCGACCAGGGGCCCGCGGCGGACGAGAAGGGCGACCAGCTCGCCCAGACGAGCGACCCGACGAGCCTCGTGCCGGTCGCCGTCGCCGGCGGCGCGGGCGTCGCGGCCCTGGCCGGCGCGCTCGTCGCGCGC
This sequence comes from Atopobium sp. UBA1382, assembly GCA_002305805.1. Taxonomy (GTDB): domain Bacteria; phylum Actinomycetota; class Coriobacteriia; order Coriobacteriales; family Atopobiaceae; genus Thermophilibacter; species Thermophilibacter excrementavium. Next base: position 121,392 of record DBQY01000016.1, read on the forward strand.
AGGCGCCAGCGCTAGTCCTTCTCGGCTGGTGACATAGCTCCGAGCGAGGGGCGGTCCGGACGACCCGGGCCGCCCCTTTACTGTTGCGCGGCGTCCCGCCGGTTTCGTTCGTCACGGTAGGTGAAACTTCTTTCACCCACCCATCCGAACGCTTTTGGGCGGATTCCGTTCGTGGGAGTGGGAACAACCGGGCGAGACAAGCCGGAGGCGGCGCAGGTCGTCACGCGCCCCTCGTGACGGAGCATGTCCAACTGCCGTGGCAAGACATGGCCAAGTACCGTAAAAAATACGGCCAAGTACCGTAATATAATTGGAGAACACGTAACGACGAATGCGGAGAACACGTAGCGACGAATGCCGAAAACCCCTAACGCACATGCCGGGAAATACGTATCACACGGGTCAGGGGCGCGGTCGCCTGTGTGAAAAGGCGGGGACGCCATGGAGGGTGCGCACGAACACATGGCCCGTCAGGGCGGGGACCCCATCAAACCAGTCGGCTACCTACGACACGCTCCTCCGGCCCTTCTCGGCGGCCCGTGCCGACCGCTCGCCCAATTCTCGCCGCGTCGTTCTTCTCGCCGGGTATCAGACCAGAGGCGGCACATCGCCCGCCAGCCCAACCGAAAGGAGCCTCCCATGTCCGACCTCTTTGACCTCACCGGCAAGGTCGCCCTCGTCACCGGCGCGTCGTCCGGCCTCGGCGTCCAGATCGCCAAGGCGCTCGCGGGCAACGGTGCCAATGTCGCGCTGGTCGCGCGCCGCAAGGAGCGCCTCGAGGCCGTTGCCGCCGACATCGAGGCCCTGGGCGCCGAGGCGTACGTGCACGTGTGCGACGTCTCGGACGTCGAGCAGATCAAGCAGACCGTGGCCGACGTGGAGGAGCACTTTGGCAAGATCGACATCCTCTGCAACAACGCGGGTCTGGGCCTGACCGCCCCCGCCGAGGAGATGTCCGACGCCGACTGGCTGACCATGATGGACGTCAACCTCAACGCGCCATACTTCTTCGCGCGCGAGTGCGCCCGCGGCATGATCAAGCGCGGGTACGGCAAGATCATCAACACCGGTTCCATCCACTCCACCGTCGGCATGCTCGAGTGGCCGGTGGGCGCCTATGCCACCACCAAGGGCGGCCTGCTCATGATGACCAAGGAGCTGGCCGTTGAGTGGGCCAAGTACGGCATCACCGTAAACGCCATCGGCCCAGCGTACTTCCCGTCTGAGATGACGAGCTCCGTGCTGGACGGCGGCGCCTTTGACCAGGTGGCGGCCACGCGCTGCCCGATGGGGCGCCCGGGGCGCGACGGCGAGCTGGACGGCGCGGTGCTCTACTTTGCCTCTGACGCCTCGTCCTACACCACCGGCCAGCTCCTTACCATCGACGGTGGCTGGACCGCGATTTAGCGCGCCTGCCCGGCGCCTCACAAGCTGGCGCCGTGGGGCCGTCCTCCGGGGCGGCCCCTTCTCGTGCCGCCGCGTCTACGAAATCGGGACGGTCCTCCTGTGACGGATTGGGGCTTCTAAGAATTCGCTATCGTCCCGATTGTGGCTGCAGCAACGTCTACGAATTGGCTATCGTCCCGGCTGTGAGGGCCGTATCGTCTACGAATTGACGCCCGTCCCGCGGTTGGACGGGCCTCTGGTCTGGGACAACCGCGTTTTCTTAGACGCGACAGCCGGTCGGGCTGGGACGATAGCCAATTCTTAGACGTCGTGGGACGCGAAACCGGGGCGCTCGGCATTTTGCAGACACGGCCGCCGCGTGACGTTGCCCGGCGAGAAGTGCGACGAGAATCGCAGGGCGAGAGGTGCGGCGAGAATCGCCCGGCGAGAAGCACGACGAAGCCGCTCGGCACGCGCCGCTTCGCCCCGCGCCCCCGCCCCCACCTGCGGTATCATCTCAGCAGAAATCCGCGCACGAGGAGGGGACATGGCCGAGAGTGACGAGCTGCGCGATGGCGTCTCGCCGCAGACAGACGAGCTGGCGAGCACGCTCATGGGTGACGCGCTGGACCTGCTCGCCGCCGGCGACCCCTTCTGCGTGCTCCTCGCCGTGCAGGACGACTCCGGCGAGATAACGAGCTACGAGTTCTCCGACGACGGCGAGGAGGCCTGCCTCGAGGCCGCCCGCGCCAAGGTGGGGCAGGTCGCGGGTGCCCGTCGCTGCGCGATCGTCTACGAGGGCGCGGTCGAGGCCGAGGGCGAGGGCTTCGCCGACGCCCTGCTCCTCGAGTTCGGAGAGCGCGGCTGGCGCTCCTACTCCGCGTACTCGCTCGTGGACGGCGTCGGCACTGGTGATGGTTTCACGTGGACCGACCCCGCGCCGGCCGGAGAGGTGCCCCCGCTGCTGTAAAGTACCGTATGGCGAAAATACGGAACCGCCGGCCGATGCGGGCCGGCTGAGCAGAGGCGAGAGGGACCCATGCGTCAGGAGAACATCAGGAACATCGCTATCATCGCGCACGTCGACCACGGCAAGACCACGCTCGTGGACCAGATGCTCAGGGCCACCGATGCCTTCCGCGAGAACCAGCAGGTCCAGGAGCGCGTGCTCGACTCCAACGACCAGGAGCGCGAGCGCGGCATCACCATCCTCGCCAAGAACATCTCGATCGAGTACCAGGGCGTGAAGATCAACGTCATCGACACCCCGGGCCACGCCGACTTCGGCGGCGAGGTCGAGCGCGTCCTGCGCATGGCCGACGGCGCCCTGCTGCTCGTCGACGCCGCCGAGGGCCCCATGCCCCAGACGCGCTTCGTCCTGCGCCACGCCATCGACGCCGGCCTCGCCATCATGATCGTGGTCAACAAGATCGACCGCGAGGGCGCCCGCCCCGAGGCCGTGGTCAACGACTCGCTCGACCTCATGGCCGACCTCGGCGCCACCGACGAGCAGCTCGAGTTCGCCATGGAGCACGTGATCTACGCCTCCGCCGTGAACGGCTTCGCCCGCCTGGACCCCGCCGACGACAACCAGGACATGTTCCCCATGCTCGACATGATCGTGAGCGACCTGCCCGCCCCCGAGGTTGACGTGGACGGCCCGCTCGCCATGCAGTGCGTGACCATCGACCACTCCGAGTACGTGGGCCGCATCGGCATCGGCCGCATCTACTCCGGCACCATCCACGCCGGTGACAAGATCCTCGTGGTGAAGAACGACGGCTCCCGCGCCATGAGCCAGGTCAAGCAGCTCTTCACCTTCGACTACCTCGGCCGCAAGGAGTGCTCCGAGGCCCAGGCCGGCGACATCGCGGCCGTCGTGGGCATCGACTCCACCGACATCGGCGACGTCTACACCGACCCCGACAACCCCGTCGAGCTGGAGCCCATCGAGATCGACCCGCCCACGCTCTCCGTCGTCTTCGAGCCGTCCACCAGCCCGCTCGTGGGCCGCGAGGGCGACATCGTGGGCGGCCGCCAGCTCAAGGAGCGCCTCATGCAGGAGCGCGAGAACAACGTGACCATGCGCATCGAGGAGCTCCCCGACAAGACCGGCGTCGAGGTGGCCGGCCGCGGCATCCTGCACCTCTCCGTTCTCATGGAGACCATGCGTCGCGAGGGCTTCGAGTTCCAGGTGGGCCGCCCGCGCGTACTCTTCAAGAAGGACGCCAACGGCAACCTCACCGAGCCCGTCGAGCAGGCCGTGGTCGAGTGCCCCGGCGAGTACTCCGGCAAGGTCATCGAGGTCTTTGGCAACGCGGGCGGCACCATGACCAGCATGGACGCCGGCGTCACCCAGACCCACCTCGAGTTCAAGATCCCCACCCGCGGCATCATGGGCCTCAAGAACCGGATCCTCAACGTCACCCACGGCGAGGCGGTCTTCTACCACACCTTCCTCGAGTACGGCCCCTACGCCGGCGAGATCGGCGTCCGCCAGAACGGCGCCATGATCTCCATGAGCACCGAGAAGGCCGTGGCCTACGCGCTCGGCACGCTCCAGGAGCGCGGCGCGCTCTTCGTGGGTCCCGGCGACGAGTGCTACGAGGGCATGCTCGTGGGCGAGCGCTCCAAGCCCGGCGACATGGTCGTCAACATCGCGCGCACCAAGAGCCTGGGCAACCAGCGCTCCTCCACCGCCGACATCGCCGTGCAGCTCACCCCTCCGCGCACCTTCACGCTCGAGGAGGCGCTCGAGTACATCATGGACGACGAGCTCGTCGAGATCACGCCGCAGAGCGTCCGCATGCGCAAGCGCATCCTCAACGAGACCGAGCGCCGCAAGTGGGCGGTCCGCACCGGCAAGGTCAAGAAGTAGCGAGCCTCACCATACATACCTACTTCAAATCGGGCCCATAGGGGGCAAAATCGGGTAGGTGTGTATGGTCGACCTAAGTAGACGAGCCTAGCTCCGGCGCCTCGAGCGCCAGCGGGAGACGCGAACCCTCCGAACCGCGCGCCCCACGCGCGGCCCGAGGTCGACGTCGGCCGGCGTCTGCACGTCAAAGCGCAGCGACCAGCGGCGCAGGCCGATCGTCACCGCGATGCACAGCAGTCCCGCCCAGAGCTTGCTCATCGAGAGTCCCATCACGGCGGCGTAGTAGGCGGCGCTGCCGGCGAGCGCGCAGACGGCGTAGAGGTTGGAGCGCTGGAAGATGCGCGGGACCTCGCCGAGGAACACGTCGCGCAGCATGCCGCCGCCGACGCCGGTCATGATGCCCATGAGCAGGCACGCCGCGAGGTGCAGGCCGTGCACGAGCGCCTTGTCGCAGCCCACGAGCGCAAAGAGCGCGACCGCGGCGATGTCCAGCCACTCGAGCAGGCCCCCGGCGCGGTCGAGCGGCTGCGGGAAGAGGAAGGCCACGAGGGCCGTCGCCACGCTCGCCGGGATCGCGAACGGCGAGTCCAGCATGTAGACGCTGCCCACCTGCATCATGACGTCGCGGATGAGGCCGCCGCCCAGCCCGCACAGGAGCGCGAGCCCCACAAAGCCCACGGCGTCCAGGTGCCGCGCCCGCGCCACGGCGACGCCGCCGGCCGAGCCCACGATCACGGACGCGAGGTCGACCCACGTGGGCAGCGAGACGGCGGCCAGCTCGGGATAGGTTGAGAACAGCTCGGGCACGGGTGCTCCTCGGTGACTGGGAAGGGTCGGGCCCGCCCATTGTCGCGCACGCGGGACCTTTCCGCGATGGGAATTCCGATTTCCCCCTCGCGCGCCCGCGCGACATACGCTATACTGACCGCTGCACCATTTCACGGAGAGTTGTCCGAGTGGCCGAAGGAGCACGATTGGAAATCGTGTAGGCGCCTAAAGCGTCTCCAGGGTTCAAATCCCTGACTCTCCGCCAGCACTTTCCGTGGCCCCGCAAGGGGCCACGTCACCCTTCGGAGGGGTGGCAGAGTGGTTGAATGCGGCGGTCTCGAAAACCGTTTACCCCTTCGGGGGTACGAGGGTTCGAATCCCTCCTCCTCCGCCATCGCACGCAACGACCGGTCCCGTGGGGCCGGTTTTTTTGGTACGCCGGAACGGTGCGGGCGGTCCGTTGGGGTACGCTACAGGGAGCAGCCACGGCCAAGGAGGTCACGATGAACGACACCGAGCTCGAGGGGTTTCGCCCCGACAGGTACTTTGCGCGCTCATGGGCCCTGCTCACCCGTGACCGGGGCTGGATCAAGCCGGTGCTCGTCATGGCTGCCGCCTGCCTCGTTCCCATCGTGGGGCTGCTCGGCGTCCTGGGCTATGCCGCGGAGTGGGCGCGCCTGACCGCCTGGGGCGTGACGTCGTCCCCCAAGCAGAAGGGCGTGCGGGTCGGCGCCTGCATCGCCAGCGGCTGGCGCGTCTTCGTGGTCATGCTCGGCTGGGGACTGGTGATCGCGCTGGTCTCCGGCGTGCTCTCGGCGATTCCGCTGCTGGGGCCCCTGCTTACGTTTGCCTGGTTCGTCATCTCCGTCGCTCTCGGCATCATGATCATGGTCGCCGCCCTGCGCGCGACCATCTACCAGAAGATCGGCGCGGGATTTCGCATCTCCACGATCTGGCAGATGGTGAGCAGCGACGTTGCCGGCCTCGTGAGGATCTTTGGCATGCAGATGGCGGGCGCTGCGATCAGCTGGGCGGCTGGTTTCGTTGTCATGTTGCTGGCGGTGATGACGATGCTCCCGCGGCTCCTCTACTACGTCGACTACGTGGCCGAGTTCGACGCCATCATGTCCGACTCCATGCGGATGTCCCTCTTCTTTGACATGATCGTCGACTTCCTCACGGTGATGGGCCCCTTCCTCATCGTGGTGTCCGTGGTGTCGGGGATCATCTCCATCATCATGATGCTGCTCGGCTATACGGCAGTGGGGCTGTGGATGCGCCAGTTCAACGTCCCCACCTGGGGCCGCGACGAGGACCCGCTGCCCGTGACGACGCAAAGTGCCGCGCCGGGCGAGAAGGACGGTCCAGCCGGCGCATAGACGATTGCTCCGTGTGGAGAACTCGTGGTCGCCGCGGGCGAGCACATTGCCGTGTCGTCGTGTTTCTCGCCCGCCCACCACGGCCGTGTCAGCTGGATGCGGGCTGACGGACAGTCAAGGCGGGGTTTGGTGCCACCTTGCGCATCTACCATCTCCTCAACGGGATGTGTGGAAGGTTTTAGCAGGTAGTCATTATGTGATATGATGCTTCGCCGAACCTTTCCTGCTCCGGGCGTCCTTCACGACCCGGGGCCATTAGCCCAGAGGAGGTGAAACACATGAAGGCCTATGAACTGCTGTATTTTGTCGACCCCACGTGCAACGAGGAGACTCGTGCCGCCGTCATGAAGCGCATCGAGGTTGCGCTCGGCGAGACCGGCAAGGTTGACAACGTCGAGGACTGGGGCAAGCGCAAGCTCGCCTTTGAGGTCGACGATCTCACGGAGGGCGACTACACCCTCATCAACTTCCACGCAGATCCCACGGTGATCGCCGAGCTCGATCGAGTTCTGCGCATCAACGACGCCGTCAAGCGTCACATGATCGTGCGCCGCACCGACAAGGAGTAGGCATGGAAGCGCGAGCCAACGGCTCGCACGAGAGGGAGTGAGACCATGAGCATCAACAGGGTCAACATCTCGGGCAACCTCACGAGGGACCCCGAGCTGCGCATGACGGGCGGCGGCACGCAGATCCTTGCGTTTGGCGTTGCCGTGAACGACCGTCGTCGCAACCCGCAGACCGGCGAGTGGGAGGACTATCCCAACTTCATCGACTGCATCGTCTTCGGCGCCCGCGCCGAACCGCTCTCCCGCTTCCTCTCCAAGGGCTCGAAGGTTGCCGTTGAGGGCAAGCTTCGCTACAGCTCCTGGGAGACGAAGGACGGACAGAAGCGCAGCAAGCTCGAGGTCGTCGTCGACGAGGTGGAGTTCCTCTCCTCGAGGAACCAGCAGGGCGGCGGTGCCCCCGCGTTCCAGCAGGGACAGCAGGCACCCGCGTACTCCGCCCCGACTCCCGCCGCGCCGCAGGCGTACCCCGCGCCCGTCCAGACCCCGCCGTCGGCTGAGGTCTACGACGAGGACATCCCGTTCTAACCATCCGGCGGCATCTCGCCGCCAACAGAAAGGCAAGAAGACATGGCTCAGCAGAAGCAGGATTTTCAGCGCCAGCCGCGTCGCAAGTACTGCCAGTTCTGCAAGGAGGAGACCGAGTACATCGACTACAAGGATGTGCAGCTTCTCCGCAAGTACATGACCGATCGCGGCAAGATCAAGCCGCGTCGCGTCACTGGCGCCTGCACGCAGCACCAGCACGACATCGCGCTTGCGATCAAGCGCGCCCGTGAGATGGCGCTTCTCCCCTACACCGTCCCCGTGGTCTCCAGCCGCGGCGGTCGTAACCGCGGCTAGTCCGCGGTCCTGATTAGAGCGCAGGCACATGGCTGGCTGGACCAACAACGACCGACCCCCGGTGCCGCAGGGCATCACGGGGTCCGCGCAGGAGGGGCGGGGCATCGTCCCCCGCACCCCGGGGCAGGACGAGCGGCGCGGCGCGCCCTCCCTTCCCGTCGGGGCGGTCCTCTGCGCGCTGGGAGGCGCAGTGGCAAGCTCGACGCTCTCCTTCGTCGGGCCCGGCCTCGTGAGCTACGGGTACCTTTCCGTGGCGCCTCGGGGCGGCATTCGCGCCCGTGTTGTCTGCCTGGCCTCCATGCTCGTCCCGGCAGCTGTCGTGGGCATGCTCGCGGGCGTCTCGATGGCCGCCTCGGCCGTCGTAGCCTGTCTCATGGCCCTCGCGGTCTGCGAGCTGACGGCGTCGCATCGCCTGACCCCCGGCGCCCTGTGCGCCGTCGTGGGTGCTGGCGCTCTGGCGCTGCTCGGAGCGGACGAGCTCGTCGCGCTGGCAAACGGAACCACGCTGTCTGCCGACGTGCGCTCGCTCGTCGACGCACTCCAGCAGCAGCTTGGTGACGCCCTCGTAGGCTCCTCCGCGCAGCTTGGCGCGGTGTGGGCCGCGGTCGAGCTCCTGTGGCCCGTGGCCTATGTCATGGCAGCCCTGGGCTCGTGCGTCTCGGCGCTCGTCGGCGCGCTCGTCGCGTCCCGTTCGAGTTCCGACGTCGCCCGGCTTCCGCGTCTCGCGGACTTCGACCTGCCTCTCTGGGTGGTCGCGGTTCTCGTTGCCTCGGTCGCCGGCATCGCGTTCGCGGTCTCCGTGGACGGCTCGGCCTCTCAGGTCGCGCTTGCCCTTTCGGCAAACGTTGCCATGGCCGTGAGGTTTGCCCTCGCGGCTCAGGGACTGGCCGTGCTCGTCTGGCTTGCGCGTGGGAAGGGCCTCGGCCCGTTCACGTCGACGCTCATGGGCGTCGTTGCGCTCTATCTGGAAGTACAGTTCGTCGTATTGACCATCGCGGGCCTCGTTGACGTCTGGGCCAACTTCCGCCACCTCGATCGTGGCGTGCGGCCGGGCGCGACGGGCGCGACGATGCAGGACTAGCGGCCGGGGAGACCCGACCGAACGAAGGAGTGTCTCATGAAGGTCATTCTCTTGAGTGAGCTTCGGGGCAAGGGCGGCGAGGGTGACGTCGTTGACGTCGCCCAGGGCTTCGCGGAGAACTACCTGTTCCCCAACAAGATCGCCCAGCCCGCCACCCCGGGCAACATCAAGCAGCTCGAGGAGCGTCGTCACAACATCGAGAAGCGCGAGGCGGAGCGCATTGCCGCTGCCGAGGCCACCAAGGCCGCCCTCGACGGCAAGTCGGTGACCGTCGACGCCAAGATCGGCGAGGAGGGCCAGCTCTTCGGCTCCGTCACCCCCGCTCAGATTGCCGAGGCCATCCAGGCCCAGCTCGGCCTGGAGGTCGACCGCAAGCGCGTCGGCCGCGGCAACAACATCAAGACCTCCGGCAAGCACGCCGTCGAGGTCAACCTCTACCGTGAGATCACGGCCACGGTCAACGTCCTCGTGGGCGTGACCGAGGAGGAGGCCACCGAGACCGACGCCGGGGCTGAGGCCGAGGTCGTCGAGGAGGCCACCGAGGAGGTCGTCGAGGAGGCCGCCGAGTAGCCTCGGCTCACTTTTCGACGCCCGTGTTTCTGAGCTGCGGGTTTCTACACTATCCGCAGGTCAGCTTAGGGTAAGGAAACGCCCCGGACTGCATGTTGCAGCCCGGGGCGTTCTGTGGTTCTTGGAAATAAGACCAGTCTCTACCTGCGGTTTTGTTAATTAGTGCACCCCTTTATATACATTCCGAGACCGCATCGGGTGGCTCAAACGGACGGTCAAATTGTTGAAAACTCGTCGACAACGTGACCAAAGCAGAAAGAAAAAACTTGTTGAAAACGTTGAAAGAGCGCATATTCGCCGTTCAGGTGCCCCGGGTTTCCGTCCTGCGGTGTAGAAGAGCGCGAGGAGCCAAATTCACCCCTTGACAGCCGTCTCTGAGAGTGCGTGCACGTCCGTCGTCCGACTGAAACCGGCGGTTGTTCGTCGCATGCGGAGTGGAGCCACCATCGCTCGCGCTAGAATGGTCGGACGCAGAAAGAGGAGGAGGCCCCACGCATGAGCGACTACGACGTGAACCCCACCAGGATGACGGTCGACAACGGAGGCGCCATGCCCCAGGACGTCGAGGCGGAGGCCTCGGTCCTCTCTGCCATGATGGTCTCGACGGACGCCCTCCAGGAGTGCCTGATCGACCTTGAGCCCGATGACTTCTATCTCCCCTCCAACCGCACCGTGTTTCTCGCCATGCGGGAGATGTTCGACAAGAACCTCCCCGTGGACACGATCTCCCTCGCCGACTACCTCAAGAGCACCGGCGCGCTGGAGCGCGTGGGCGGCCGCAGCTTCCTGCTGGGCCTCGGCAACAACTCGCTCGCGCTCGTGGGATGGCGCCGCCACGTGGAGATGCTCCACCGCGACACCACCCTCAGAAAGATGATCAACGCCTCCGCGCAGATCACGGCGCTGGCCTTCGACGCGCCCGAGGACACCAAGGAGGTCGTGGACAAGGCCGAGCGCCTGCTGCTCGACGTCACCAACCGCGACGTCCGCTCGAGCGAGCAGTCCCTCGAGGAGATCATGAGCAACCTCTACGAGGAGCTGGGCGCCAACGCCGCCAACAAGGATCGCACGCTCGGCGTCTCGACCGGCTTCCCCAAGATCGACGAGTGCCTGCTCGGGCTGCGTCCGGGCCAGATGGTCGTCATCGGCGCCCGCCCGGGCGTGGGTAAGACCTCGTTCGCGCTCAACCTGGCCACCAACGCCGCCTTTGCTGGGGCGTCCGTGGCGCTCTTCTCGCTCGAGATGTCCAAGGTGGAGATCGCGCAGCGCCTGCTCGCCGCCAACGCGCGCGTGGGACTGCAGGAGATCCGCTCCGCGCGCATCCGCAACGAGCAGTGGCCGCAGATTCTGCAGGCCACCAACGACCTCTCCCAGCTCGACATCGTGATCGACGACACGCCCGGCACCACGGTGACGGAGATCCGCGCAAAGGCGCGCCGCATCCTGCACGGCAAGGAGCTGGGCCTCGTGATCATCGACTACCTGCAGCTCATCTCCCCGCCCGCCGGCCAGCGCCGCGCGGACAGCCGCGCCACCGAGGTCTCCGAGATGAGCCGTGGCATCAAGATCATGGCCAAGGACCTCGGCGTGCCCGTGGTGGCGCTCTCGCAGCTCAACCGTACCGTCGAGAACCGCACCGGCAAGCGCCCCCAGCTCTCCGACCTGCGCGAGTCCGGCTCCATCGAGCAGGACGCCGACATCGTCGCGCTGCTCGACCGCTCGATGAACGAGGACGAGGCCGCGCGCGACGACCGCCCGGCCATGAACGAGACCACGTTCATCATCGCCAAGAACCGCTCGGGCGCACTCGCCGACATTCCGCTCACGTTCCTGCCCGGCTCCACCAAGTTCGTCGAGGTCGACAGCTTCCACGACTAGGCGCGCCATGAGACAACCGAACCTGTCCCCTCTGTCTCGCCCGTCTGCCGTATAATGTGAGTTCGTATGTGAATCGCGACGAAAGGGCGCACATGTCGGCATCGGTGCTCGTGGGAACTCAGTGGGGCGACGAGGGCAAGGGTAAGGTCACCGACCTCATCTCCGGCGACTTTGACGTGGTCTGCCGCTACGCCGGCGGTGCCAACGCCGGCCACACCGTCATCGCTAACGGCAAGAAGCTGGCGCTGCACCAGGTTCCCTCCGGTGTCATGTACGAGGGCACCTACCCCGTGATCGGCAACGGCTGCATCGTCGACCCGGAGATTCTCCTCTCCGAGATCGACACGCTCGCCGAGCAGGGCATCTCCGCCGAGCGCCTCAAGATCTCCGGCAACGCGCACATCGTCATGCCCTACCACAAGGACCTCGACGGCGCGCACGAGAAGAAGCTCGGCAAGAACCTCATCGGTACCACCAAGCGCGGCGTCGGCCCCTGCTACATGGACAAGATGAACCGCACCGGCCTGCGCATCCAGGACATGCTGGACGAGAAGATCTTCCGCGAGAAGCTCGAGAGCGCGCTGGCCTACACCAACCCCATCCTCGAGAAGGTCTACGAGCTGCCCACCTACACCGTCGAGCAGATCTGCGAGACCTATCTGCCCTACGCCGAGCGCATCCGCCCGTACATCGTGGAGAGCAGCCTCTTCCTCAACGAGCAGATCGAGAGCGGCAAGAGCGTGCTCTTCGAGGGCGCCCAGGCCACGATGCTCGACATCGACCACGGCACCTATCCGTTTGTCACCAGCTCCAACTGCACCGCCGGCGGCGCCGTCACCGGCTCGGGCGTGGGTCCCACCAACATCGACCGCGTCCTCGGCGTGGCCAAGGCCTACCTCACGCGCGTGGGCTCGGGCCCCTTCCCCACGGAGCTCTTCGACGAGATCGGCGACAGGCTCGGCGAGGTCGGCCACGAGTTCGGCGTGACCACCGGTCGCAAGCGCCGCTGCGGCTGGTACGACGCCGTCGTCGTCAACTACGCCGCGCGCGTGAACGGCCTCACGGACCTGGCCATCACCAAGCTCGACGTCCTCGGCTGCCTGGACGAGATCAAGGTCTGCGTCGCCTACGAGTGCGACGGCGTGGAGTACCGCACCGTCCCCGAGCACCAGAGCGTCTTCTACCATGCCAAGCCGGTCTACGAGACCCTGCCCGGATGGAAGTGCGACATCTCCGGCATCCGCAACTTCTACCAGCTCCCGCGCGAGGCCAAGGATTACATCGACTTCCTCGAGCAGCTCGCCGGCGTGCGCGTCTCCATCATCACCGTCGGCCCGGACCGCGAGCAGACCATCGACCGCTACTGGCACTAGGCGGGAGGCCCGCGTGGCCGAGAAGGACTTCGCGATCGTCTGTGACGCCACGAGCGACCTGCCCCTCTCGTTCCTCGAGAAGGCGCGGGTCGAGTTCGTGAGGCTTCCGCCTGCGCATGGCTCCGGCCCGACGGCCGCGACGGCGCTCGAGCGCACCTATCGCACGCTCGCCAGGCAGGGCTTCTCGCGCGTGGTGTCCGTGCACTCCTCGGCGTCCTTCTCGCCCGCCGTCGACGAGGCGCGCCGTGCCGCCGCTGCCTGCGCGGACGTGGTCGACGTACGGATTGTTGCCTCCGGGTCGGCCTCCGCCGCCACGGGCATGCTGATCGACCGCGCCGCGCGCTATCGCCATTTTGACGTTGCCTTTGAGGACGCGGTCGCCGGGCTTGGGGAGCTTGCCTCCCACGTGCGCCTGCTCGCGATTCCCGCGCCGTCCTCGCGCCTCGTCGTGCGCCGCCCGCGCCGCACGCGCGCCGGGCTGATCGGCCGTGCCGCGGCGACCCTGCGCGTGCGCATGACCGGCGAGCGCGGGCTCTACCTGCTCTCCCAGGGCAACGTCACCCAGCTCGCGCGCAACAACGACCTCGACGAGCTCACCCATCGCCTGGCCCACGCGGTCTCGACCGTATGCGCCAACGAGGGCCAGCTCGTCCATGCGCTGACCGCGTCCAAGAACGTCCGCGGCCTGCGTGCCGTCGAGCGTGCGATCGGGGAATCCGGTGTGGACTCGACCTGTCTGGGAGCGGTCCGTGCGACTGCGCTCACCGAGGGCGTTCTGGGGACGGGTGCCGTCGCGGTGGCAATCGCGCCGCGCTCCGCCTACTGGCGCGACGAGGCCACGCTGGAAGGTTTGGGTTCACAAGACAGCGCTCTCGAGAGTAGCGACGAGCAAAACCGCAGGATTGGTGAGCACTGACGGAGTAACGTGAACCCAAACCTCACGGAACAGGGAACAAAGACGGCCCCGCGGGGCCCGAACAAGGAGGTTTTCATGAACAAGAAGGTCGACATCCTGCTTCTGGGCTCCGGCGGGCGCGAGCATGCGCTTCTCGTCAAGCTCGCGGAGTCCCCGCGCGCGGGCAAGCTCTACGTGGCGCCCGGCAACGGCGGCATGGACGTCATGGCCGAGAAGGCCGAAGGCCTGGACGCCGAGTCCCCGGTCGCGGTGGCCGAGTGGGCGCGCGCCCACGAGATCGGCCTCGTGGTCATCGGGCCGGAGGCGCCGCTCGTGGAGGGCGTCGCGGACGCCGTGCGCTCCGCGGGCATCGCGTGCTTTGGCCCCAACGGCGACGCCGCCCAGATGGAGGGCTCCAAGAAATTCGCCAAGCAGGTCATGAGCCGCGCCGGCGTGCCCACCGCCGCCTATCGCAGCTTCACCGACGAGGAGTCCTGCGCGGACTACGTCCGCCGCGAGGGCGCCCCGATCGTCATCAAGGCCGACGGCCTGGCCGCGGGCAAGGGCGTAATCGTGGCCAAGACCACCGATGAGGCCCTGGCCGGCGTCCACGAGTGCTTCTCGGGCGCGTTCGGCGATGCCGGCGCCACCGTCGTCGTGGAGGAGACCCTCGACGGCCCCGAGTGCTCGCTGCTGGCGCTCACTGACGGCAAGACCGTGGTGCCGCTCGCCACCGCGCAGGACCACAAGCGCGCCCTTGACGGCGACAAGGGTCCCAACACGGGCGGCATGGGCGTCTACTCGCCGGTTCCCGAGCACCTGGTCTCCGCGGAGCAGCTCGACGCGATGGTCGAGGTTGAGCGCAAGGTCGTGGCCGAGCTCGCCGAGGAGGGCATCACCTACTCCGGCTGCCTCTACGGCGGCTTCATGCTCACGTCCGAGGGCCCCAAGGTCCTGGAGTTCAACGCGCGCTTCGGCGATCCCGAGACCCAGGTCGTGCTGCCGCGCATGAAGGGCGACCTCGTGGGGCTCTTCCTCGCGTGCGACGACGGTACCCTCTCCGAGGACATGGTCTCCTGGGACGACGACTGGGCGGTCTCGGTGGTGCTCACCTCCGCCGGCTACCCCGGCGCGTACGAGAAGGGCAAGGTCATCACCGGCATCGAGCGCGCCGAGGAGCTCCCCGGCGTGACCGTCTACCACGCCGGCACCGCGCTCGCCGAGGACGGCTCGCTCGTCACCGCCGGCGGCCGCGTGCTCGACGTCACCGCCGTGGCGCCCACCTTCGAGGAGGCCCGCGAGCGCGCCTACGCCGCCTGCGAGCTCATCGACTTCGAGGGCAAGACGTATCGCAGCGACATCGGCATGCGCGCGATCAAGCGGTAGCGCGCCGACCCGCACGGAAGGGCATCTGCCTCGCGCGTGGCCGCTCGTGAATTCACGGGCGGCCACTTTCTGCGCCAAAGCCGAGAAGAACCCGCCATCGTGAATTCACAGGCGGTCGTCAGCGATGCATCCGTTGCCCTATCATGAGGGCAGGAGGTCCGCATGGCAGCAGTTCCCATCGAGCAGGTCTATCGCCAGATCGTCGAGTTCGCGCGCGCCGCGGGCGCCCGGCGCGTAGTGCTCTTTGGCTCGCGCGCGCGGGGGACCAACCAGCCCCGGAGCGACATAGACCTCGCCGTCGAGGGATGCCCCGACTTCCCGGATCTTGAGGACCGCCTGCAAAACGAGCTCTGGTCCTTGCTTAGACTTGACGTGGTCAATCTGGACGATCCCGTATCCGATGACCTTCGCGCGGAGATTGCCCGCGACGGAAAGGTGCTCTATGAAGAAGTATGAGAACTATGTCGCCGCGTTCGACGTGCTCAGGCGTGCTCCTGAGCAGGATCTCACTAACGACTTCGTCCAGAGCGGCATCATCGATAAGTTTGCGGTGCAGTTCGAGCTCGGCTGGAAGCTGCTCAAGCGCCTGCTCGCATACGAGGGGGAGCCGGCCGCCGCAACGGGCTCCCCATGCGACGTGCTGAAGGCCGCCTCGGCGATTTACGACTTCATGGACGAGGACGTGTGGCTGTCCATGCTCCGCGACCGTAACAAGATGATGCACATATATGATGCCAACGAGGCCGCGTCGCTGCTCAAGGCGACGCTCGAGCGCTACCTGCCCGAGTTCGAGCGCCTGCAAGAGGGACTTCTTGCTCGTTACGGGGAGATGCTCACCGCCCCGGACGAGTAAAAGGGCCTCGTCGTGCCCCGCGCCCGTTGCCCTATCATGAGGACGAGAAGAACCACGTGACCAAGGAGGACCCATGTCCGATACCGATAAGAACGACCAGCAGGCGGCCCTCGACGACATGCGCGAGTCCGTTGCCGCCTTCACCTACGACGGTGACCGCTCCGTCCTGGACCACCTCTCCGGCGCGCCCGAGGAGCGCGACCTCGTCCTCGGCGACGACGACCCGCGCGACGCGGATCTCGCCGAGCGCCCGCTCACCGAGGATGTGGCCTGGACCGGCCGCATCTTCAACGTCGACCGCCTGCGCGTGGAGCTGCCCGACGGCCGCGTGGCCATCCGCGACGTGGTGCGCCACCCCGGCGCCGTCGCCGTCGTGGCGCTCACCGAGGACGGGCGCATCTGTCTGGTGCGCCAGTACCGCACCGCGCTCGGCCGCGTGACCGTGGAGATCCCGGCCGGCAAGCTCGCCCCCGGCGAGGACCCGCTCGAGTGCGCGACCCGCGAGCTGCTGGAGGAGACCGGCATGTCCGCCGAGAAGGTCGCGTTTCTGACCACGATCGCCACCTCCGACGGCTTCTGCGACGAGCTGATCCACATCTACATGGCCACCGGCCTCACGTTCTCCCGCTCCGAACCGGACGCCGACGAGTTCATCAACGTGGACCTCGTCCCGCTCGAGGAGCTCGTGGACGCGGTGCTCGACGGGCGCATCGAGGACGCCAAGACCGTCGTGGGAGCGCTGATCTGCGACGCCGTCATGCACCGCCTGGTGCCGGAGCCCGCGGGGCAGTAGCGGGTGACGGGCCCTTCTCGTCCGTTGCCTCTTCTATTCCGTTGTTGGTGAGAAAGCGACTCGCTCGCCGAAAGTGTGCGCAGTCGTTACCGTTGGATGCTATAAACAACCTTTACATCGTGAAGCCGGAGGGGAGGTCTCAACACATGTGCTACTACATCGGCATTGAAAGCCTGGTGGTTGGCGCGCTCGTGGAAATGCTGCAGCGAGACGAGTCGCAGCGTTCCGTGTCCTATGCGACCATAGAGAAGTACGGCAATGCGGTCGTGAAGGTTCTCGAGGACCAGAACGAGGAGGCAGTCCTTGTTCTTTCTCGTGCGAACACACGTGGCTTCATCATGGACTGCTCTGACATTTTTCACGTTGAGGACCCCGACTCTCCCGACGGAAGAATCGTTCTTAGAGAAGGCGTAGGGCCCCGTGAGCTTGCGCGTCGCTTTGCCGGAAGAATGCCGCTGGCAATCATAAACGCCTTGGCCGACGAGAGGTCGGTGCGCGCGCTGCTTGCGGCATGAGGGGGCCGGTCTCCTTGGGTGACGTGGCGACTGGAACTGTCAAACGAATAAAGGATCCGGTTTACGGATATATCGAGCTGCCAAGGAGCCTCTTTGATTCGGTGGTGGATACCGCCGAGTTTCAGAGGCTTCGTCGTATTGTCCAGACGAGCTATGCTCCGCTCTACCCGTCTGCTCTGCACAACAGATTCGTTCATTCTCTGGGCGTGTATCACCTCGGTTCGATGGCAGCGGCAGCATTGGTCAGATCAGCGACAGGTCGATACGGAGAGAAGGCGCCGCAAGGCTGGAAGGATTCTCTGGAGACGTTCCGCCTCGCCTGTCTGCTTCACGATGTGGGTCACGCTCCGTTTTCCCATACAGGAGAGGACTTCTACCGAGAGAAGGGTCACAGGCCTTCCATAGACGACGAGCTCAAAGAAGTTGTTGGCGACCCGCGGTTCTCAAGGGACGCTTCAGCGGCTGCAAAGGAGGCCGCGCCGCACGAGGTGATGAGTGCCCTTGTCGGGCTAGAGCGATATGCCTCCGTCATTCCGGACCGTGCGCTGTTTGCGCGTTGCATTACTGGATACAAGCATGCCCATCCCAGAGGCGAGCGGGAGTACCTGGAGAACGTCCTAATCGAGCTGCTCAACTCCTCGACAATCGACGTTGACAAGCTCGACTACCTCATACGTGACGCATACGTCATTGGCTTCGACTCGATTGTCATTGACTACGTGCGGCTGCTGAGAGGAATTAGTCTTACGGGACGAGAGGGGCACCCGGTCATTGCCTTCCATAAGTCAGCGTTGAGCGTTTTGGAAAATGTCGTCTATGCTCGTGACCTCGAGAAGGAGTGGGTGCAGTCTCACCCGGTCATCCTCTATGAGCAGTATCTGATTCAGCGCATGGCGGCCGTGGTCAACGCTGCCCTGCGGTCTGACGGCGATTTGGGAGTCTTCTGCAAACAGGCGCTGACGGTTTCGGGGATACGGCTGGCGAGTGGTCAGACGCTTCGACGAATGTCCGATGATGACATCATCTACCTGGCCAAACAGGTGCAGGAGCCAGATGAGAGCATCACGGAGTACCTCGACCGAGGCAAGAGGCGTCATCCCATATGGAAATCGGAGGCAGAGTTTAGGGCGCTCTTCTGCTTGGAGGCGGCGGAGAACCAGGAGGCGATCGATGCCCTTGCCGCGGCGCTCGAGGGTCTATCAGAATATCTGGACGCAAAAGGCTTGGGCCGGGTCATCAACGTAAAGACCCTGGAGACCATCGAATCGGAGATGCGCGCCCTTGAGGAGCAGGACGCGAAGTCCCTCCTCGCCAAAGAGAGGGATGAGGGCCGGGACTTGCAAGACCAGCACCATCTGCTCCGGGCTCTGCACGACTTCTCTGAGCGGAGAGAGATTGAGTTTGACTACGTTCTTCTTGATCAGAAGAGCTTCAAGAGCGGGTTTGAGTCCGGTGACCTTGGGAGCCTAAAAGTTGTGTTCTCTGACAGGGCTGGAGAGCCGTCGTACCTGCTCAAGGGCCTGTTACCCTCTACGAGGCTCGCGGGCGAGTCTCAGCGCGTCTTTTACCTCTTCCACCACGATGCCTCGCAGGGGGACTTTCCCAAGAAAGAGCTCGTGGACTGTCTGAAGTCCGTGTTTGCGTGACGGAGCCGTCGGGCCTTCTTGTGGCGACCTTCGACCCGAGACTCGTCAGTAGTGCGGGGCGGGGGAGATTAAGAATTGATACCTCCGCCAGCGAATAGTCATTGCAGGAACCTGAATCACAAAAAACACATAAATCAAATACAGCCAATGTACGTGCAAAAATGGCCTACAGGAATCAATAAACTACCTGATAAGAACGCTCTGGCGAAGAGATTGAGCGTTCGTTGACCAGTGATATAACGAGCGCTTCGAAATAAAAAATGTAGCCCCGGGTGCATTCTCGGGCTATCATCTGTCGTAACTCTCAAGATGCGCTTGAGACTCATGTCGGGGCGTCCGAGATGTCGGCCGGCGCGAGGGGCGCGCGCGTCCGAGGGCCTTTCGAGTTGTCGAAGCAAGCCAGCTGCGCCGAGGGGCTGTTGGTGTCGTGCGTTGGAGGTTGAAGTGTCGGAGATCAAGAGCGCTCACATGAGGAAAAACGGAGCAGGGGGTAAAGTTTAGATTTCAGGGTGAATGATATATTTAGCCAATATGTATAGCTATCGCTAGGCTTGCGCAGTCAACAAAGCACAAGGTGGCAGGGAGGTACGATATGTCCCGAGCGACGAGAAAGCCGGAGGCAGAGGCCCGTTCTGCAAGGGGGAGGGGGAACGTTGGCCGCGGACGCCGCGCCGTCGCACTTGCGCTGGCGGTCGTGCTCGTCTTTGAGTCCATGTTCAGCAGCGGCGTTCCGGCTGCGTTCGCCGACGCGATCACGGACGGCGCGGGTCAGACGGACGTCTCTGCGCAGCTGCTCGAGCCCTCGGAGGACGTTGCCCAGATCAGCACGCCGACCACGGAGAGCGGCGCGCCCGAGGGCGACGAGTCCGGGACGTCGACAGAGGAGGTCGTGACCCCCACCGAGGAGGGCGCGGAGGAGAAGAGCGCCGACTCTACGGAGAAGACCGAGGAGCCTGACGAGAAGAACGAAGCCTCGCAGCCCTCGACGGATCCCGAGCAGACGCCGACGACCGACCAGAGCGGAGACTCCGAGACCGTGCCCGAGACTGAGCCCGAGCAGGCCCCCGCGGACCCGCGCGACTGGACCGGCCGCACGGAGAGCCTCAGGCTCTCGTCCCCGAACGGCCTGACCTTTGCCGAGGACGCGAGCCCCGCGGAGGACGGCTCGCTTGCGGCGACGCTCGACCTGGCGATCGAGCTCGACGCGACCCTCGACGAGGACCTTCCGACCCTGATCGCCGGAGACACGATTCGCGTGCCCCTGCCCGAGGGCATAACGCTCGCCCTCGACGAGCCCCTTGACGTCTACCAGCTTAACGACGAGGGCGAGCCCACGGACCTGCTCGTTGCCAGGGCTGAGGTTGCGGACGACGGCGCGACCCTCAAGCTGACCGTGGTTGATTCCGAGGAGGTCGCCACTCTTGCAGAGGTTTCCCTGCGCCTGAGCCTTCCCGTCAAAGTGGCGGGCGACCTGCTGGGCGAGGAGCCCGGCGAGCTCGAGTGGATTCTCCAGACCGACGCCGAGGACCCCGCCGTCACCCAGACGGCGACGCTTCAGCTCCCCGCCGTCCCCGCGGACGAGGAAGCCGAGAAGGACAACGAGGCGCCGGCCGAGCCCGTGGTCGTTGACGAGGAGACCGAGGCTCGGGTCGAGGCCGTCTCCCAGCAGGTGACTGCGACGCTGGCAGACCTTATGCCGGAGCTAAGCTATACCTACACGGAGCTCTCGGGCTCCGCGCAGATGAAGATCACCTGGTGCGACAACAATTCGAGCAATCGCCCCGACATGGCAGGCTATGCTGAGAACGTCATCCCGCAGTTCTTGCTCGACGGCGACACCACTTGGATTGACCTTGTCGATGAGAACGGCAACCTTACGGAAGAGGCGCGCCAGAAACTCCATATCGGTGAGGGCCAGACGCCCAACTGGGTGAAGGGTACGAGCGCCGCGGCGCAGAGCATCGGCACGTGGAACGTGTCCGTCCAGGGTATGCCCACGAAGTTCGTCGAGACCATCACCACGCCGCAGCTCGACGAGGATGGCAATCAGATGTTCGATGAGCATGGCAACGCCCTCTTCGAAGACAAGCGGCATGAAACTGCCATCGCCTGGCGCCTCGACGATACGAATAAGCGCCCCCAGAACTACACCTACGGTGAGAACGACGAGGGAGCGAACGGCGACCAGCGCTACCTCATGCTCACGCAGCAGTACACCTTCACCATCCAGGGCAAGCTCGGCGATAAGACGCTGAAGGTAATTTTCGGCGATAATCTCGGCACCGATGCGTACGCCGAGCACTTCCGTTTCAGCGCGCTCATCGACAACAAGCAGGTTGTCGATGGCACCGGCAACGTGCGCTCCACCACGCTTGAAGAGATGATAGAGGCGCAGCTCGGCGAAGGCTAGGCCTTCGACATCACGTTCTCCGAGGACGGCAATACGGCCACCATCAAAGCGACGCTGCCGCAATACGACCTCAACGGCGCGCCGATTGTGTACTACGCGTACTTCGAGGACCCGACGGACACCACCTCGGGTAAGGACTACTACCAGCCTGCGTACAACAACTCGGCGTCTCCGAGCCACGGCAGCTCTGTCGACAAGCTCTACGACGGTGGCGCCATGACGATCCGTCCCGTTGGTACGACGAGCTACGATGCGACCAAGGTCTGGCTCGACGGCGAGAACAGCGATGAGCGCCCTGCGGCATCGTTCACGCTATGGCGCTATTCGACGAATGGCAGCCCTGCTACGGCATCGCAGGTGCAGATGAACGCTATCGACGGTTCCGGTACCGCCGCCGAGGGCATCGAATACGTGACCATCGAGATCCCCGAAGGCAGCGAAGATACCATCGACCTGGGCAAACTGCTCGCCGAGCAATATGGCGGGCAGGGCGCGGATATCTTGAGCAGCCTGCCCAAGTACGACCCGGACGGCTATCCCTACATCTATGCGCTGCGCGAGGATACGGGTCTGTCTTCCAACTATGAGGTCGTGTTCGGTTCTGTGGACAGCCAAGGCAACGAGACCGACACGCAGCCCAACTACACGGACGCGGACGGCGTGCAGCAGAAGCTCGATCAGCCCGATCGCTCGAACGACCCCTTCATCTACAATGACGGCACCATTACGAACCGCCTGACCGGCACCGTGACGGTCGAGGCCACGAAGACGTGGGAAATCGCGGCGTTCCAGGACTCGCTCGATACCGTGACGGTCACGTTCACGGCGCAGAGCCGTCTGGCATCGAGCACGAGCGATGCCGATTGGCAGGATACGGACACGACGATCGGGGTTGATGGCTGGAAAGCCGAGACCTTGAGCCAGACGTTCAGCGGCACCTTCGACCAGTACGATTCCCAGGGTCGCGAACTCGAGTACCGCTGGATCGAGACGGGTATCTCGATCGACGGTGAGCCCGTCGAGTTCGAGCGCGACGGCGCGGGCGGCGGCTCGTTTACCCTGACGCTCGAGAACATGGAAGGCGAGCCGGAAGACCTCGCCTTCACCTCGACGTTCGAAGAGGCCACCGATCCCGACGGTACGGACACCATCACCAACACGTTCGACAACACCACGTACGAGCGTGTGGATAAGTTCTGGAAGCAGCCCGACGGCACCATGGCGCAGATCAAGCCGCAAGGTGCCGATGCCTATGGCAAGGATCCTGAGGATCTGAATACCGATGGTATCGCCACCGTGCAGCTGTTCCAGGACGGTGTGCTGATCGGCACGTTCGAGATGGACGGTACGGTCGATGCTTCCGCTACGGACATCAAGAACCTCCCGGGCGCAACCTACCAGGAGACGAGCTCGTACCATCTCGATTTCGAGGATCTGCCCAAGTACAACCCGGAAAACGGCGTGCGCTACACCTACCTCGTGCTCGAGACGCCGAAGGATGGCTGGCACGTCGATCGCGTCTATGACGCGGAGACCCATACCACGACGATCAACAACACCATCGGCGTGGGCGAGGGCTCCGAGATCCGTGTCATCAAGCAGTGGAAGGACGGCGACGATTCCTCGCACCGCCTGCCCGTGGTGGTCGACCTCGTCGCGGTGAAGTCGATGACCGCAAAGCAGAATATCGATCCTGCGACAGATGAGCTCTATCACTATGAGCCCGGCGATATCGTAGTCGAGGACATCGTTCTCACGGCGGGCGAATCCTGGTATGCCGAGGTCGATGTTCCTATAGGTAACGTCGACTACACGTACTTCAAGGTCGTCGAGCGCGGCATGGGCGTCGTCGAGCAGGAAGACGGCAGCATCGAGCCGCAGTACCCAGCCGTGACGTACGAAGAGGCGCGGGACGTATACAAAGGCATCACCGACGACCTCGCGTGGATCAACACCGCGTGGGAGTATATGAGTACGAAAGATGCCGTGCGCATCGCCACGGAAGATCACGTCTACCGCACCACGGCGGGTGAGGATGCCGCGCCGACGTATCTTGAAGATATGCAAGCTGTGACGGCGTCGAACCGTCGTCTGGGCATCTTCGACCTCACCATCGAGAAAACCTGGAACGATCAGGGAGAACATGACCGTCCGCAGGCCGAGCTCGTGGTGAGTTGCTTGGAGAACGACGGGGCGTTCGGTGTCGACGACCGCGGCGGCATCACGGTGTCTGCCGGCGGTGCGAATGCGAACACGCTGCCTGTGGTGGACAACGAGGACAACCAGCTCTCGACGGGCGTTGACAGCATCTACCGCGTGGAAGACGGCAAGCTCATCATCACCGTCGATACCGCAGACGACGAGTACAGCTCGACGTACTATATCCACGGCCTGCCTAAGTACGACGGCAACGGTCTCGTCGTGCACTACGACGTCGAGGAGAGGTGGACGGACCAGAACGACGAGTACGTTTACACGAAGACCGTGAGAGACTACAAGGTGGGTACGCGCCACTTCCACGATAACCAGACCATCGAGTTCACGAACACGCGCCAGGGCACTCGCACGGTCACGTTCAACAAGGAGTGGCAAGACCGCTACGTGAACGAGAGCCTGCGCCAGCGCCCCGACATCTACCTCACGCTGTACCGCGTGACGGTGGGCGTGGACGATGAGGGCAACCTCACCTACAGCGATCCGGAGCAGGTCGACGGTTACGTGCAGTACCTGTGGACGGGCACGCCCGATACCGAAGACCCGCAATACGAGCAAAGCTGCTCCATCGCGAACCTCCCTGCCTATGACGAGAACGGTAGCGAGTATATCTACTACGCGAGCGAGTCCATGGCGGCTGACGGCTCCGCGCTCGATTACGCCGACGTCAAGTTCAGCTACGAAGGCATGACAGCCCTGCATGAGGAAGCAAGCGAACCGCAAGCGGTCAAGGTGCCCAATGCTGAACAGGACAGCGATGATCCCACCGAGAACGGAACCGGTTGGGCGATCCATGAGAACGGCACGTTCGTAAACAGCCTGACCGATAACCTCGTTGCGCGCGGCACGAAGCTCTGGGAGGACGTGCCCGCGAATGTGAATCAGGGTGCGACGGGTACGATGCTTACCGCTACCGACCTGCCCGAGATCACTGTGTACCTGCAGCAGCGCGTGCAGGGCGAGGATACCTGGCCGTCGCTTAGGTTCAAGGTGGCAGAAGACGGCAGCTGGTCGTTCGCCGATGGTGCCGAGGCGATCGCCTGGACATCCGACCTCGAGCAGGTGACGACGAACCAGTACTCCTACTCCATGGCGCACACTAGGGCGAACACCACGGAGTCTGTGGCGGCGGCGATAGATGAAGACGGCCCCGTTCTGTCCACGGGTGAGGACCTGCTGCCGCGCTATACCGAGGACGGTAAGATCTATCAGTACCGCGCTGTCGAAGTCGTGTGGGGGCTCGTCGGCCAGCCGGGCGGACCGACCGCCGAAGAGATCGAGCGCATCGACTTCTCCAAGCTGCGCGACAGCGATGACGACTCGATCGGCATCTACGTAATCGAGCACGGCGAGACCGGTTCGTTCCTCATCAACAACATTTATACGTCCGAGACCGGCAGCCTCACGGTGCAGAAGCACTACACCGGCCGCGACGCGGGCGACCTCTACCCCGAGACGACGTTCGACGTGTATCGCTACTACGTGAACGCCGACGGTGATAAGAGCGACGCTGCGCTCGTGGATTCCGTGACGCTCACGAACGACATGCTCAAGAACGGCGAGCAGCTCGACGGGCTCACGGTCACGGGTGCCGGCGATGCCGAGACCACGGCACAGTACACGTTCAGCGGGCTCGACATCTACGCGCCCGATGGCAGCTACTGGCAGTACTACGTGGTCGAGCACAACATCAACGGCTACACGACCACGGTGGGCGGGGGTAACCTCACGGCAGATAAGGTGACCGGTGCGGGCCAGGCCGTCGACGGCGGCGTGAGCTCTGGCGGGCTCTGCCCGGAGAGCGGCACCGTCGAGGCGCCCGAGCCCGGTGGCGACTCCGGTGACGGTACATCGACGAGCAAGGTGACGGGTACCGTGCTCGCTACGGATAAGGTTGCCGAAGATGGCTCCATCACGCCCGGCGACACCACGCCCGATGTGACGTTTAAGAACGAGTACACGCCCGAGCCGGTTGACCTCACGGGCACCAAGACGTGGGTCGACTTCAACAACATCTTCAATATCCGTCCCACGGCCGAGGAGTTCATGGCCGGGCTCAAGGTCGAGCGCATCGATAACAGCGAAACGGTCGATCTGGGCGCCACCGGTCAGCTGCAGTCGAACGACCCCGATGGGCCGTACTACTTCAAGGTCTCGGAGAACGAGGGCACGAACACCTACACCATCACGCTCTCCAACGTGGACAAGTGGTCGCCGGACGGCACCGCGTATCGCTACCGCATCACCGAGACGCTGACTAACATGGTGCTCGACGATACGGACAGGAATGCCGGCGGCTACTACACGACCGACAATGCCCAGGATCCGGCGACGGCAACTTCGACCGTGAATGCGCAGAGCCCGGGTAGCGGGTTCCGCTTCACCAACACGCTCGAGGGCCAGGCAACCGTCGAGAAGCAGTGGAACGATGGCGACGACCCCTATGGCCTGCGTCCTACGACTGTGACGGTTCGCCTGCAGGCGCGCTTTACGTATGCCGATGGCGAAACGAGCGCATGGCAGGATCCGGAGGTCATCCTCAACAACCTGGGCTACTGGGATGCGTTCGTCAGTCAGTTCGAGTCCGAAGAGGCCGCCAAGGCCTTCCTAGAAAAGACGTTGAGCGCAGATACCGGCTGGCGCGGCTCCTGGACGGGGCTGCCCATGGGCGGTCGCGGAACCGCGACGGGACATACGGGCGAGTTCTTCAGCATCGAGTACCGTGCCGTTGAGGTGGCCATCGGCGATCAGAAGATCGAGCAGCCGACCTCCGCAGACGTGACGTTCACCTACACGAAGGCGGACGGCACTGTGTATCACCCGTACCAGCCGGCGCAAGATAGCTGGACGAACACGGCGAACAGCAGCGCCACCACCATCTCGAACACGCTCGAGACCACGAAGATCTCTGCCACGAAGACCTGGGCGGGCGATGACGCCAACGCTTGGGGTACGCGCGGCGGCAATGAGTGGACCGTGCACTACCTGCTGCAGCGCAGGCTCGAGAGCTCCGGCGACGAGGGCTGGCAGTGGCTCATGGAGTACGGTGCGGAGCAGGCAGAGCTCGACGAGCCCTTCGCCGAGGGCATCGTCTCTGAAACGATTTCCGGTACGGTCGATTCGGCGGTCGCCAACTGGGAGAACCTGCCCGATTGCGATGAGAACGGTACGCCATACGAGTACCGCGTGGTCGAGCAGGTGCCAGGAAGCTATGACGTGACCGACGCACGCGCTGAGCTCGTCGTCGAAGCGACCGAGCCCACGTCCGGCGTTATCTACCGCTACTACGTGGTCGATTCCGTCGAGGGCGACGCCGGCGATACGCAGACGTTTACCAACACGCTGCGCACCACGGAGCTCACCGGCACCAAGCGCTGGGACGATCACGGCACGACGCTCGCCGACGACCTCACCGAGGCGGACATGCCCGACATGGTGCTGTATCGTGCCACCATCCTGGGTAACGGGAAGTTCGGTGCCACCGAGAACGTGACGAACTATGCTGGCCAGCCCGACTGGAAGGGTAGCGGCGAGACCTGGACGTTCACCTACACCGGCCTGCCCGCGGCGAACGAGAACGACGTCGATTACGTCTACTGGGCGGTTGAGAAGACGGCGGACGCACCCGGTTACTATCCGCTGTACGGCACGGATAAGGCTGCCTCTTCGAGCGGTGCCGGCGGTACCGAGGTGAAGACCGAGGCCGCGGCCGGCGTGACGGGCGAGCAGGAGAACGAGCTCATCACGAACGTGGCGACGCGCCTCACCCTCGACAAGGTGAGTGACTTCACGCCTGAGGGCGCGGATGCACGCGAGGACCTCCGCGACATCGAGCTCACGGTGTACGGCACGAACGGCGACATCTACGCCGTGTGGAAGGATACGAACGCCGTCGCGTCGAGCACCGTGTGGCCGGGCGGCAAGAAGAACGGCGGCGAGACGGTGATGACGGGTGATAACGCCGGCTACATCGTCGGCCTGCCCGCCGGAACCTACACCGTGGAAGAGACGGGCGAGGTGCCCGAGGGCTATGCCAAGGCACCGACCGTGACCATCACGATCGCGAGCAACGGCAAGGTGAGCGCGACCCAGAGCGGCAACAATGCCGTGCTCGAGGTCGAGGGCACGAACCCCAGCGGTATCATCACGGTGAACGTCGAGGACCCGGTGCTCCGCGGCCACCTGCGCCTCACGAAACACGTGTCCGATGACGGTGCCTACGGGGGCACGAATGACGCCGCACTCGCGGGCGCTACGTTCAGCCTGTACCGCGTCGACATGGATGGCGACGACAAGGATGAGCTCATTGCAAGCGGGCTCACGTCGAATAGCCAAGGCGTTGTGTACACGCGCAACTTCACCAACGTTTCCATCGAGACCAGGAGCACCGCGGGCGAAGACCTCACCTACGGCGGTAAGTACGAGAAACTCTCCGACGGCCTGCCGGCTGGCGAGTACTACTTCGTGGAGACCGCCACGACCTCCGGTGCCGTGATGCCGGACGAGGCGAACGCGAAGTCCGCCACGCTTACGATCACGCAGGACACGCACTTCGCGTTCACGAACGCGCCGGTTGCCACCACCATGGGCAACGAGCGCTTCAACGCGAACGTGGTGCTGCATAAGTTCGATACGCTGACGAACGAACCCATCCAGGGCGCGAAGTTCCAGGTGGATTACACGCCGTCCGATGGCAGCACGGGTTGGGTCGACCGCGAGTTCACGACGGATGCCAACGGCCGGCTCAAGCTCGAGAACCTCAAGAAGGGCACGTACGTCATCACCGAGGTCTCCAACACGGGCTACGTTTCGAATGGCTTCCATGCGACGTTTAAGCTCACCGACGCCAACGACGATGAGACCTATGACATCAAGAACATCGCCGACGGCGCGGATATCAGCTTTACCGTGACGAGCGGTGCGGACGACTTCGTCGATGGCCAGGGCATCCCCAACGTGCCGCAGCGCGGATCGGTGACGATCGCCAAGACCGGCAAGGGCGGCGGTGCGCTCAACGGCGCGACGTTCGAGCTGCAGCGCCTGGGCGACGATGGCAAGACGTGGGAGACCGTTGTCAGCGGCCTTGTGACCGGCAACACCTACAAGCTTAACGACCGTAACGCCGCGCTCGACGGCGCGGGTACGGCGGGCGTCGACGGCCAGATCAAGGTCGAAAACGTGCTTTGGGGCACGTACCGCTTCGTGGAGACCGAGCCGGCGGACGGGTACTTCAACTACACCGATTCCGCGACCGCGGATGACCACCGCGTGACGAGCGGTAACCTCACCATCGATCGCACGCATCTGAACCCGTCGCTCACCGGTGGGAACGCTGTCCGCAACACGCCGACGAGCCTCGAGATCAACAAGGCCAACGATGTGCGTCAACCGCTCGCCGGTGCCGAGTTCCAGATTGCGGCGGTGAACGGATCCGAATTCGCTGATCCGGATGCCTTTGCCGCGGGCACCTACGACGAGGCAACGAAGACCGTGACGCTCACGACCGATTCCACCGGTCACATCGAGCTCATCGGCCAGCTTGTCGTGGGCGGCACGTATACCATCTACGAGAGCAAGGCACCAAGTGGCTATGACCCGGCGGACGCCGTACTCACTGTGGTGGTGCAGGAGGACGGTTCGCTTGATGTGCAGGGCGGCCTGCCCGAGAACGGCCCCTACGACTGGGCGGATCTGAACGAGGACGGCAATGCGGATAACGCCTACTCCTTCATGGTGACGAACATACATGAGGAGATCGACATCCTGAAGGTGGACGACGAGGGCGATGCGCTCGAAGGCGCTGAGTTCACGCTCACCGGCTTGTGCATGGATAACAACACGAGCCACACCTACACCACCGATGAGGACGGTTACATCCACGTTGACGCCGGCCTCATGGGCGGCGTGCGCTACGAGCTTCGCGAGTTCAAGCCCGCCGACGGCTATGCCCAGTTGGAGGAGTCGCTCTACTTCATGATGGATGAGCGCGGCGAGATCGTGGTGACGGACGCACAGCAGAACCAGCTCGATGAGGAAGATTATCCCAAGGGGTATGCGGTGAACGACAACCGCATCTCGCTTACTGTGGAGAACGAGCCCGTCAAGCTGCAGATTACCAAGCGCGCGCCCGCCGGCGAGAACGGCGAACCGGGCAAGACGCTCCCGTGGGCGGAGTTCTCCATCACACCGGTGGACGACTCGAAGTTTGCTGCCGGCGCTGACCCGACCGCACCGCAGACGATGCGGACCGGTGAAGACGGCACGCTCAGCATGACCGCTTGGCTCATCGTGGGCAACGAGTACGACATCACCGAGACCAAGGCACCCGAGGGCTACGAGCGCGTCGCGGGAACCATGCGCATCCGCGTGGAGGAAGACGGTTCTATCAGCGTGGTCGGGTCGGTGAACGAGGACGGTAGCATAACGCCTGCACCGCCCACGGGCTACACGAAGGTCGACGATAACACCTTCGAGGTTTCCGTGGTGAACGAACCCATCGAGATCAACATCGAGAAGGTGGGATCGAACGATACCGCAACCGGTCTTGAAGGCGCCGAGTTCGAGGTCACGGGCGTGTTCGCCGGTACCGGCGGACAGGAGGATCGCACCGAGACCCGCACCTTCACCACGGGCGAGGACGGCCGAATTGACATCGAGGCCGAGCTCATCAGCGGCGAGCGGTACACGATTCGCGAGATCGTCGCGCCGGCTGGCTATGAGCTGCTCGAGGGCGAACTGACCGTTCAGGTCGCCGAGGACGGCACGCTTGAGATCGTGGGCGACGCACCTGCTGGTTACACCCTTGCCGATGGTTACGCGACCATCTTCGCTGTGGACGAACCGCTGCGCATCTCCTTCGTCAAGACCGATGAAGAGGGCGGCGCGCTTGCGGGCGCGACCTTCAGCATCGCTCCGGCGGGCGACGGTGCGACCTTCCCCGACGGTTCGGCGAGCAAGACGTTCACCTCGAATGAGAACGGATTGGTCTTCGAGGATCTACAGCTCACGGGTTCTGCCGAGGGCACGGAGTACGTCGTCACCGAGCTCTCCGCGCCTGACGGCTACGAGGTTGCCCCCGCCTTCACGATTCTCGTGTTCGATGATGGCCACGTGGAACTGGGAGACGTGCCCGAGACCATCGCCGGTGCGGTGAACGTGGATGCCGACGGCACTACGGTCTCTCTCGCCGACACGCGCATCGAGGCGCGCATCGTCAAGGTCTCCACGAGAGGCGACGCGCTTGCGGGTGCCGAATTCGCCCTGACGGGTCGCTTTGCGGACGGTTACGGCACGCGGGCCGTGACGGTTGGCGAGGACGGCACGGCCGCCCTGGAGAGCCTGGTCGCAGGCGAGACGTACACCGTTCGCGAGACCGCCGCGCCCGAGGGCTATGACCTCATCGAAGGTGAGTGGAGCTTCACGGTGGCACCCGACGGAACCCTTTCCGGTGAGGCGACGGGCTCCGCGCCGACGTTCTTCTCGGCCGGAGAGTGTGGCTACCTGGTGGACGACGACGGTGTGACGCTGCGCGCCGTTGACGCGCCCACCCCGCCCGATGAGGTGACGGGCTCCACGCCCAAGACGGGTGACGTGACGAACCGGCTGATTCCGGTGGCGTTCGGCGCGGCGGGCCTCGCGGTCATCGCGGGCGCGCTCGCGTTCCGGCGCGCGACCCGACGTGAGGAGCGGGATCGATAGATAGTCGCGGGAGGTCGGGTTTCTCGCCCGGCCTCCCGCAAGCACTGAGGAAGAGGCGAACATGAGCCAGGGCTCTGCGACATCGGGGCACCTCACGCCCACCGAGCGGCTCATTTTGGACTACCTTGCCAAGTGCGAGGGGCAACCGCGCACGAAGGCGCAGATCGCGGCGGATCTGGGTCGCAACCGCAAGACCATTGACCGGCTCATGGCCCATCTGCGTGCCGAGGGGCTCATCGTGTCTCAACCCACCTGGAACGAGGACGGCGGGCAACTCGCGAACACCTACCATCTGGGGCGCAGGCCATAGCGCTCGCATCGCTGTCGGAGTTTGTGGTTGTGCGGTCGATTATGTACGCCCTTCCGCAACCGGCGAAGTAACGTCAGCTTCGTTACCTGCGGAAACGTAGGTGTTGCAGCGCGCCGATGTGTCCGGGGGTGTACATAACCGACGCTGCCCCGTCGCGCGCGTGGTACCCTTGCGACCGAATGTCACGCACCAACCAGGGAGTCTCCCATGTTCCGTCGCTTCCTCACCTACTACCGCGGCCAGCTGCACCTCTTTGTGATCGACATCGTCGCCGCCGTCACCGTGGCGGCCGTTGACCTGGCCTTCCCGCAGATCCTCCGCAGCCTCGCGGGCGGCCTGTTCACCGAGGGCCCGGACGCGATCCTCGGCGTGCTGGCCTACCTGGCCGTTGGTCTGGTGGCCATGTACGCGCTGCGCTTTGTGTGCCGCTACTTTGTGATCTATTGGGGTCACGTCATGGGCGCGCGCATGGAGAGCCGCATGCGCGAGGACCTCTTTGACGCCTACGTGCGCCAGAGCTTCTCGTTCTTTGACCGCAACCGCTCCGGCGACCTCATGAGCCGCCTGGTCTCCGACCTCTTTGACATTTCCGAGGCCGCCCACCACGGACCGGAGTTTTTGCTGATCGGCGTGGTGGAGATTGCGGGCTCGTTTGTGATCCTCGCCACGATCAACGCTCCGCTCACGGCCGCGCTCGCGCTTATCGCCTGCCTGCTCGTGGCCTACAACGTGTGGGCCAACGTGCGCATGCGCGCGGTCTACACCGAGAACCGCGTGCGCATCTCCGGCGTGAACTCCCGTCTGGAGGACGCCCTCGGCGGCATGCGCGTGGTCAAGGGCTTTGCCGCGGAGGACGCAGAGAGCGAGAAGTTCCGTCGCTCCAACGACGCCTACCTGGACTCCAAGACGCGCATGTACCGCGCCATGGGCCGCTACCAGGCCGCCATTGCGGTCATGATGGGCGCGCTGAACACCGTGGTGGTGGTCCTGGGCGGCTGGCTGATCGCGCGAGGGCAGATGGAGGCGGCGGACCTCGCCACCTACGCGCTCTACATTTCGCTCTTCACCGCGCCGATCACGTCGATCCTGGATTTTACGGAGACCTTCCAGAAGGCGATCGCGGGCTTCCGCCGCTTCTGCGAGGTGCTGGACGAGCAGCCGCAGATTCAGGACCGCCCCGGCGCGCGGGCGCTGCGCGTGAGCGAGGGCGCCATCCGCTACGACAACGTCCATTTTTCCTACTTGCCTAAAAGGGGTCAGACCCCTTTTAGGCAAGATGAGGTGATTCGCGGGCTGACGCTGGACATTCGTCCCGGAGAGACCATCGCGCTCGTGGGGCCCTCGGGCGGTGGCAAGTCCACCACCTGCGCGCTTCTGCCGCGCTTCTACGACGTGGACGCCGGCTCGATCTCGATTGACGGCCAGGACGTGCGCGACGTCACGCAGAGGAGCCTGCGTGAGGCGATCGGACTGGTGCAGCAGGACGTCTACCTCTTCGACGGGACCGTTGCGGAGAACATAGCCTACGGCTGCCCGGACGCCACCGCCGACGAGATTCGCCTGGCCGCGCGGCGCGCGAACATCGCTGAGTTCGTGGAGGGCCTGCCCGAAGGCTATGAGACGCAGGTCGGCGAGCGCGGCAGCCATCTCTCCGGCGGTCAGAAGCAGCGGATCGCGATCGCGCGCTTGTTTCTCAAGAACCCGCCGATCCTGATCTTCGACGAGGCCACGAGCGCGCTGGACAACGAGAGCGAGCAGGCCGTCCAGGAGTCGCTCGAGGAGCTCTCGCGCGGGCGCACCACGCTGGTCATCGCGCACCGCCTCTCGACGATCCGCCGGGCGGACGAGATCGTCACCATTGAGGACGGCCGCGTGGTGGAGCGCGGCACCCACGAGGAGCTTCTCGCCCGCGGCGGCACGTACGCGCGCTATTTCGAGATGCAGTTCGCGTAGGGCGCGCGGAGGCCCGTCCGGAAATCGCTGCGTTTGTCCGCCGCGCGTCTAAGAATCCGCGTCCTTGTCGCCAGTCCTTCTAAAGAACGCCGCCCTTGTCCGCGGACCGTCTAAGAATCGCGGCCCTTGTCCACGCGCTGGCCGCTCAGTCCGGATAAAGGCCGCGTTTCCTAGAGCCGTCCCGTACAAGGGCGCCTTTTCCTAGATGCGTCCGCGACAAGCCTCCGTTTTCCTAGAGCCGTCACCCACAAGGGCCGCGATTCTCAGATCGCGCGCCCCCGCTTGTGGACGTTTCCCGTGACCTGTGCCGGGGTGTTTCTCGGCAGGTCCGCGCTGTATACTTGCGGAGCGAGGCATCAGTCGGAAGGGGGCGCATGTTCAGGAGGCACGTGAACGCTCGCGTGCAGCGCGGCGCGCTCTCGGCCGACGAGGCCGAGGAGCTGTTCTCCACCGTCGACCACACGGGCCACTCCGACGAGGAGCGCGCACGGCGCCAGCGCGCGCACCGCAAGGAGAAGGGCGTCTCCGTCGACGTTGACCCGCTCTCCGGCGACGACCCCTCCGGATCCGACGTCAGCCGGGTCATCACGCGCACGGCCGTCACCTTTGTCCTGGTGTTTCTCGTCCTCGTCGTGGCAGGTCAGGTTGCCTTTGGCATCATCCGCCGTGCCAACACGGCGCACCTCGCGGAGACCGCAAGCGTCCGCACCGTCGCGGACGCGCTGCGTGGCGGCGTGGAGTGGGGCGACGGCTTCACGCAGTTCCCCGAGGACTTCACCGTGCAGGAGGCGGACGAGAACACCGGCGTCATCGAGGTGGGCGTCGTGGACTCCGGCTCGTCGACCTCGCTCGAGTGCTTCTCGTCCTCCCAGGTCCAGGCGACCGCGCTCGCGGTCAACGCCCTGCTCAACCCCAACATCGACACCGTGATCTACCACGTGAGCGTCCACGTGGACGAGGACGGCAACATGCAGCAGTCCAGCCTCTTCGGCTTCTTCAAGCCCACGGGCGACGTCACCTCGTTCATGACCTTCGTCTGGCGAAAGACGCAGTCGGCGACCGGGGTCAACTTCTCGTGTACGATCACCGGCATCGACGAGTCGCTCCAGGAGGAGCTGCGCGACCAGGTGACCACTTCCTTCACCCCGGTCCAGACGTCGCGCGCAAACTAGTTGCACCTTTTTGCGCCGCTTGTGGAAAGGTTCTCCCGATGAGGACCCCTCTACCCGGCGCGTCATGCTACCGTGTTGACGAATAGGACGAAGGAGGCCTCAATGAGGTGCAAGAAGTGTGGTGAGGAGCTGCCGGAGCGGGCACGCTTCTGCTATGTGTGCGGCGCGCCGGTCGAGGAGATCCCCTCGCCCAAGCGCCTCGAGGATCCGCTCGACCCGCTGGCCGTCGGCGCCGTGCCCCTCGTGCCCGTCGCCCGCCCTCCGCGCGCCTACATGGTGGGGTCCCGGGGCGTTCGGAGTACCGTCACACACGTCGACCGCCGTGCGAGCCTGCCCGTGATCAGGCCGCAGGAGCCCGTTGTGGAGAAGCCCGAGGAGTTCGAAGAACCCCTCGTCGATGAGGTCACGGACGCCGATTCCACGGCATCGCTGGCCGCTGCCCGCGAGGCGGCCGCCACAGCCGACGTCGAGCAGGGCGAGGCTGCCAAGAAGCACGAGGAGCCCGCGGACGACGCCTCTCCCGCTGAGGACGTCCCCGCCGACGAGCCGGAGACGGCCGGCGAGAAGCCCGTCGACCGCGCCGCGTCCGCGGCCAAGGCCGCCGCGTCGGGTGCTTCCGAGCTCCTCAGGGGCGCGGGGGGCCGCCTTGCCTCCGCGGGGCGTCAGCTCCGTGACGGAGGCCGCGCGGTCGCCGACGGCTTCCAGGGCAGCCGCGTGCCTCCCGCCGCCGTTGCGGGCGGTGCCATCGCTGTCGCCCTTATCGTCATCATGGTTCTCGTTGGCCTGGGCACGAGCTGGCTCGGCCCGTTCGCCGCGCCGGACGAGGAGCCTCCCGTGGTGCAGCCGCCCTCGGACGGCAGTATCGCGCCGCTCGAGGCGGAGGGCGACGAGGCTGAGTCCGACGCGCTCCCCAGCGACGCCCCCGAGGTCCGCGACGCCGTTGCCGACTACTCATGGGCGGAGCTCTCCCAGATCTCCGCGCTCATCGCCGACGCCGCCTCTGACGAGGAGGGCCTCGAGATTGCCGAGCAGTACAACCTGTGCGACGCGGACGGAACGCTCGACGGCACGCAGACCAAGAGCGTGACGCTCTCCGACGGCACCACGCTGGAGATGCGCGTCGCCGGCTTCCGAGCCGACGAGCGCGCTGACGGCGAGGGCGTTGCCGGCATCACCTTCATCGCCGCCAACCCCGCCGTGACCCGGGCCATGGGCTCGACGGAGGTCCTGGGTAACGGCTGGGTCGACTCCGAGCTTCGCGCCTGGATGAACGGCGAGCTTGCCGCCTCGCTGCCGGAGGACCTCTCCGACGCGGTCGTCGAGGTGAGCAAGCGCACCAACACCCCGCCCGACGTGGGCGGCAGCCAGCAGGTGACCGAAGACACCCTGTGGATTCCCGCATACTCCGAGGTCGTGGGCCCGCTTGGTGAGGGTGCCGAGTTCTACAGCTCGTATGACAGCGAGGGCGACCAGTACCAGCTCTTCTCGGACGCCGGCGTCAGCTGGGGCGGCGACACGAGCTTCCTCGCCGTGGGCGCCAACTGGTGGCTGCGCAGCCCCGACCGCGCGAGCAGCATTCGCTACCTCAGCGTCCTTGACGACGGAACGCTCGGGTGGCGCTTCCGCCCTCAGGCGGACCACGCGGTTCTCGTCTCCTTCTGCGTCTAGCAAAAACGGGGCGGAGGTCCTTGTCGGCCTCCGCCCCGTTCTCTGTGTCGGCTGTGCCGTCGCCCGCTAGGCGAGAAGCGCTGTCACGTCTCCCAGCACGCTCTCAAAGCTCACGCCGCGCACCTGGTAGTCAGGCTGCTCGGGCGTGATCTGCATGGCGTGGCGCACCAGCTCGCTCGCAAAGCGCACGGAGGAGAGCAGGCTCTCACCGGCAAAGATCGCCGCGGTGAGGCCGGATGCGAAGAGGTCGCCCGTGCCGTGCAGCATGTAGGGCAGCAGCTCGCCGGAGACCTCCTCGGGCGTGCCGTCGCCCCCGGCCACGGCCACGTAGTTGCGGATGACGTTCTCGCCCTCGTGGACGATGCCCTTGAGCACCACGGACTTGGCGCCCATGCCCAGCAGCGCGTCCATCATGCGGCGGACGTAGGCCTCGTCGACGTCCTGGCTCTCGTAGGGGATGCCGGTGATGATGGAGGCCTCGGTGAGGTTGGGCGTGAGGACGTCGGCTCCGTCGACGAGGCTCTTCGTGGCCTCGCACATCTCGTCGGTGTAGGTGGGGTACTTGGAGCCGCCATCGCCCATCACCGGGTCGACGATGCGCAGCGCACTCGGGTACTCGCGGTAGATGCGCAGGATCGCGTCGACCTGCTCGGCCGAGCCCAGAAAGCCCGAGTAGACGCCGTCGAGCTCGATGCCCGCGTCACGCCAGCCGTCGAGGTAGCCGTCGAGCATGGGCGTGGTGTCGTGCATGTAGAACTTGGGGAAGCGCGTGTGCGCCGAGAAGAACGACGTGGGCACCGGGCACACGTCGATGCCGGCGGCCGAGAGCACGGGGATGGCCACTCCGAGGGAGCACTTGCCGTACCCGCAGAGGTCGTGGACGGCCGCGACGCGCGGCAGGTAGCCGCCCTCGCGTTGGTAGAGGTACAGATTGCTGGCGTTGTTCATGGGATTCTCCTTTGTCCGCGGACTGATGGACCAGCGTACAAGGGCACAGCATAGTCCTTTTGCGCGTTGCGTGGAGGCTCGTAACGCGCCGTTAGCGATGTTTTTCTCGGCGGCGCCCGTGAGCTGCGGGAGGAGCGGGAGCGTGACGTGCGGCTCGGCATGACGCCGGTTTCCGTGGAGGAGCGCAAGTAGGCGGTTCTTCTCGGCCCCATTGTCCCTATACTAGGGGCGTATGCAACGACAAAGGAGGCATCATGGCTGACCAGCCGCTCGTGGGAATCATCATGGGTTCCAAGTCCGACCTGCCCACCATGGAGGCGTGCACCAAGCAGCTCGAGGAGCTGGGCGTGCCGTACGAGCTGGTCATTGCCAGCGCGCACCGCAACCCGGACAAGGTCCACGAGTGGGCCGGCTCCGCGGCCGATCGCGGCCTCAAGGTGATCATCGCTGCGGCCGGCAAGGCCGCTCACCTCGGCGGCGTGGTCGCCGCGTTCACCCCGCTGCCCATCATCGGCGTGCCCATGAAGACCTCCGACCTCGGCGGCATGGACTCGCTGCTCTCCATGGTGCAGATGCCCTCCGGCGTGCCGGTGGCGTGCGTCGCCATCAACGGCGCCAAGAACGCGGCCATCTACGCAACGCAGATCCTGGGCACCACCATGCCCGAGTACCGCGAGAAGATCGTGGAGTTCAAGCGCCAGATGGCGGAGGCCTAGGCGACAGGGCGAGGAGGGGCGATGGCGTCGCACTTCAAGCAGCCGGGGGACACCGGCGGTAGGGACTCGCGCGGCCACAGGGGGGCGACCCCGAGGCGGTCGGCTGGCGGCCAGGGGGCGCATCTCAAGGTCCGGAGGGGCGGCGACGAGTCCTATCATGCCCCGGAAGGGAACCCCTACGCGGCGAGCACCCCGCACAGCGCTGACGCGCACTACATCCCCGTCGTCTCCGGCGCGCCCGTGGAGGGGCGCCGTCGCAGCCACTTTGCCGAGACCGACCCCTATGACCTCTCCGGCCGCAGGAGCCGCGACCCCAAGAAGCGCGTGGGCAGAATCGTGTCCGTGATCCTGTTTGTGGTGGGCGTTGGGCTTATCGCTACGGCCGCCGGCATGTGGCTCTACAACCAGTGGAACTATCACCAGCAGGACGTTCTCAACGAGAAGCTCGCGACCTACGCCGACGTCTCCGACAACGGGACGACGCCTCCGCAGGTTGACTGGGAGGCGCTGAAGGCCATCAACGACGAGGTCGTCGGGTGGGTGCAGATTCCGGGGACCGTGGTGAGCTACCCCGTCTACCAGGCGGCGGACAACGAGAAGTACCTGACCACGGGCGCCGACGGCAGCTCCGTCATCGGCGGCCAGATCTTCATGGACTGCGAGAACACGGCGCCGGGCATGGTGGACGGCCAGACGATCATCTATGGTCACCACCTGCGCAACGGGGCCATGTTCAAGGCGGTCTCGGATATGACCAACCAGGAGATGTTCGACAGCGTCTCCACGGTCTGGTACGTGACGGAGGAGGCCACCTACGAGCTGGAGCCGCTGCTGATCTACCAGACCGATGCGAGCGACACCAACGCGCGCCAGTTCACGTTTGGCTCGGACGAGGAGCTGCGTGCCTACCTCACCGAGCTTCTTGGCCGCGCGGCGGCGCAGAGTCCCGACGCCGAGGTGCTCATCTCCCAGGCGAGCCACGTCCTCACGCTCTGCACCTGCAACTACGATTACAGTGACAACGGACGCACGCTGCTCGTCTGCGTGCCCAAGGTGACCGACGGCGAGTAGGGTTCGGGACTTCCGGAAGACGCGAGGGGACGGATGGACGAGACGATCCACGAGGAGTGCGGCGTCTTCGGCGTGTGGGCGCCCGGGCGCGACGTTGCGCGCCTCACGTACTTTGCGCTGCGGGCGCTGCAGCACCGCGGGCAGGAGTCCGCTGGCATCGCGGTGGGCAACGGGAGCACCGTGCTCGTGCGCAAGGACCTCGGC
Source organism: Atopobium sp. UBA1382 (assembly GCA_002305805.1). GTDB lineage: Bacteria > Actinomycetota > Coriobacteriia > Coriobacteriales > Atopobiaceae > Thermophilibacter > Thermophilibacter excrementavium. The sequence goes on from DBQY01000016.1 coordinate 160,566, forward strand.
TTGGTCACGCAGGTCTTTACCGACGCAGACCTCTCCGCCATGCCGGGCAAGGTGGCCTGCGGGCACTGTCGCTACGGGACGGCCGGCGCCAAGGGCTGGGAGTCCGCGCAGCCGCACCTCTCCGTCGTCGACGACGTGGTCATCGCGCTGGCGCACAACGGCACGCTCGTGAACTTCGAGGCTCTGCGGCGCGAACTCATCGAGATGGGCATCCCGTTTCGCTCCAACACGGACTCCGAGGTTGCGGCCAAGCTCATCGGGTACTTCACCCAGCGCGCAGGACGGCTGCGCTCGGGCATCGCGCACACGATGCGCATGCTCCAGGGCGGTTACGCGATGGTGCTCGTGCGCGAGAACGCGCTCTACGCCTTCCGCGACCCGCACGGCATCCGGCCGCTCGTGCTCGGGCGGCTCGGCGACGACGGCTGGGTCGCGGCGAGTGAGACCTGCGCGCTCGACATTGCCGGCGCCACCTTCGTCCGGGAGGTCGAGCCCGGTGAGATCGTGCGCGTCTCCGACGACGGCATCCGCTCGGAGCGTGGTTGCGTGCCGGGCGCGCGTGCCAACTGTATCTTCGAGCACGTGTACTTCTCGCGCCCCGACTCGGTGGTGCGGGGGTCGAGCTTCTATCTGATGCGTCATAACATGGGACGCCGCCTTGCCCGGGAGACTCCCGTCGAGGCGGACCTCGTGATCTCCGTGCCGGACTCTGGCACGCCGGCTGCCGAGGGCTTTGCCCAGGAGCTGGGGATTCCCTTTGGGACCGGCCTCATCAAGAACCGTTACGTGGCGCGCACCTTCATCCAGCCAACGCAGGAGCTGCGGCAGATGGGCGTGCGGCTCAAGCTCAACGCGCTGCCCGACGTGGTGCGCGGCAAGCGCCTCGTGATGGTGGACGACTCCATCGTACGCGGTACCACAAGCCGTCAGATCGTGCGGCTGCTCAAGGCGGCAGGCGCGACCGAGGTTCATGTGCGCTCGGCGTCGCCGATGGTCACGTGGCCGTGCTTCTACGGGATCGACACCGGCAGCCAGGACCAGCTCATCGCCGCGCACATGACGCTCGACGAGATCCGGGCGCACATCGAGGCGGACTCGGTGGGGTTCCTCTCCGTCGAGGGGCTTCTCGCCTGCGTGCCGGAGGACGGCTACTGCACGGCGTGCTTCACCGGCGACTATCCCGTGGAGATACCGCGCCCCTGGTGGGAGGAGCGGTTCCTGCCGGGGCGCGAGCCCAACAACCTGGAGCGGGCGTCGGACGTCTCGCGCACGCCGCTCGCCCAGGTTCCCGTAGAATGACGAAGTGGAAAGCCCGTCTGTCAGGAAGGACCGAGATGGCCGAGAACACCAAGCACGTGAGCTACGCCGACGCCGGCGTCGACACCGCCGAGGGCGCCCGCGCCGTGGACGCGATCAAGGTGGCCGTGGCGACCACCAACCGACCCGAGGTCATCGGTGGTCTGGGCGGCTTTGGGTCGTGCTTCTCCGCCGCCGCGCTGAAGGACATGGAAGACCCGATTCTGGTGTCCGGCACCGACGGTGTGGGTACCAAGCTGGCCATCGCGCAGCTGCTCGACCGTCACGAGACGGTGGGCGAGGACCTGGTGGCCATGTGCGTGGACGACATCGTCCCGATGGGCGCCGAGCCGCTGTTCTTCCTCGATTACGTTGCCATCGGCAAGCTGCGCGCCGAGCACGTGGCCAAGATCGTGGGCGGCATCGCCGAGGGCTGCCGCAAGTCCGGCTGCGCGCTCGTGGGCGGCGAGATGGCCGAGCACCCCGGCGTCATGGCCGCCGATGACTACGACCTCGCCGGCTTTGTGGTGGGCGTCGTGGACCGTCCCAAGCTGCTGGGCCCGGAGCTCGTCCGCGAGGGCGATGTGATCCTCGGCCTGCCGAGCTCGGGCATCCACTCCAACGGCTACTCGCTCGTGCGCAAGGTCGCGATCGAGGGGCGCAGCGTGGAGGAGCTGGAGACGCCGCTTGTGGAGCTGGGCGGCGAGTCGCTCGCGGACGCCGTGATGCGCCCGACCAAGATCTACGCGGGCCAGCTGCTGGCCGCGCTGCGCGCCGGCGCGCCCGTCCACGCGATGGCGCACATCACCGGCGGTGGCATCACCGAGAACCTCGACCGCGCGATGCCCGAGGGGCTCGACGCGCTAGTCTACCGCGGCGGCGAGGACGGTCCCGCGTGGGACGTGCCGCCTGTGATCTCCTACATGATCCGCGAGGCGGGTCTCACGACCGAGGAGGCGTACCGCACGTTCAACATGGGCGTGGGCATGAGCGTCATCTGCGCGCCCGAGGACGCGGAGCGCGTGCGCGAGCTCCTTGCCGAGCAGGGGCTCGAGAGCTTTGTGATGGGCGAGGTCGTGCCCGGCACCGGAAAGGTGGTCTACGACGATGAGCGTTAGGCTGGGCGTCCTCATCTCCGGTAGCGGGACCAACCTGCAGGCCATCATCGACCGCATCGCGGATGGCACGCTTGACGCCTCGATCGAGCTCGTGGTGAGCTCGCGGCCGAGCGCCTTTGGCCTCAAGCGCGCCGAGGCGGCGGGGCTGCAGACGCTCACGCTCTCCAAGGAGATCTACGCCGACCCGGAGAAGGCGGACGAGATCATCGCCGCCGAGCTCAAGCGCCATGGCGTGGACTACGTCATCATGGCCGGCTACATGCGCAAGGTGCACGACCCGATTCTGGCGGCGTTCCCCAATCGCGTAGTCAACCTGCACCCGGCGCTGCTGCCGAGCTTCCCTGGTGCCCACGCCATCGCCGACGCGTACGCGCGCGGCGTGAAGGTCACGGGTGTGACGGTGCACTTTGCGAACGCCGACTACGACGCCGGCCCCATCATCGCGCAGCGCGCGCTCGCGGTCGAGGAGGGCTGGACGGTCGACGAGCTCGAGGAGCACATCCACGAGATCGAGCACGAGCTGTACCCCGAGGTTGTGGGCCTGCTCGCCGAAGGTCGCGTCCACGTGCGTCCCGACCTGACGGTGGCGATCGACCCGGTCTAGCCGCCGCTAGCGGCGCTCGAGCGTGACGACGGACTCGACGTGCTTGGTGTGGGGGAACATGTCCACGGGCGCGACGCGGGTCAGACGGTAGCCGTGTCCGCGAAGGACCTCGAGGTCGCGGGTCTGGGTGACGACGTTGCAGCTTACGTAGACGATGCGCCGCGGCTCGAGCGCGGCGGCGCCCGCGAGGAACTCAGGCGTGCTGCCCGCGCGCGGAGGGTCCATGATCACGACGTCAAAGTGCTGGTTGCGGCCCTCGTGCGCCATCCATGACGTGGCGTCCGCCGCGACAAAGCGGCAGCGGTCGGCGACGTCGTTGGCGCGCGCATTTCGCTCGGCGCTGGCGATTGCGGCGGCGACCTGCTCGACGCCGGTCACGTGTAGCCCCTCGTGCTGAGACGCGGCGCAGATGCCGATGGTTCCGGTGCCGCAGTAGGCGTCGAGCGCGGAGGTCGCGTCATCGAGGCCCTCGAGCGCGAGTCGGTAGAGGGCCTCGGTCTGGGCGGGGTTGGTCTGATAGAAGCTCGTGGGGCCAATCTCGAAGCGGCAGCCGAGCAGCTCGTCGTGCATGATGCCGGGGCCAAGGAGGGTGCGGCAGCGCCGCCCGAGGATCGCGTTGGTGCGCCGCTCGTTGACGTTGAGGACGATGCTCGTGACGTCGGGGCAAGCAGCGCGCAGCTCGCTAACCACGCGGCGCTCGTCGCGCAGCTCCGGGACACGAGAGACCAGCGTGAGGAGCACGTCGTTGCTCTTCCATCCGCAGCGGACGACCGCATGACGCAACACGCCGGTGCCGCGGTCCTCGTCATAGGGCGGGATGTGGAGTCGCTCGGTGACGCGAGCGACTGCATTCAGAATCTTGCGTGCACGCGGGTCCTCCACCAGGCACTCATTGCAGGGCACGATCCGATGCGTTCCGGCAGCGTAGAAGCCGCAGCGCACCCGGCCGCCTCGTGCGTGGGCGAACGGCGTCGCCGCCTTGTGGCGGTAGCGCACGGGCTCGTCCATGCCGCGGATGTCCTCGATGGCCGCGCTGTCAGCGGAGGCCATGTCTCCAAGTAGATCGACAACCTGCTCCTGCTTGCGGCGCAGTTGTATGGGGTAGGGCACTGCGAGCCACTCGCAGCCGCCGCAGTCCCGAGCGATTGGGCAGGTGTAGGTCTTGTATCCCATGCGCCCCTCCTTCTGCATGCAAGCTTACCCGACCGAGGCGGCGCGCGCCCCTTCCAACAGGCCCCGGGTCATAGGCGGGATCCTCCGTCCGTTGAAAGCGGCGCGTGCCTCCTGGTTCAGCTCGGTTTTGCGCGCTCGTGATGGTAGCTCGAAAAGGTTGGGTACTTTTTCAAGGGTCGGTAAAGTAGCTGGACGTAACTGCTTCGAAGAGCTGCAGGTAGAAGGCTTGTGCCTGCTTTCGATACTCAGTAGGACGGCAAAAAAGTACCCAACCTTTTGCCGAGAGGTGTTGAGATCTGGCACCTTGCTCAAAACAGGATTCTCTGCGGGTCGTTCATCCAGTCAAAGAGGTCGATTTGCGCAAGGCGTTCCTCGCGGGTGTAGACGGGGTGCGACAATCCGATCCGCTCCTCGAGGAGCCAGGTGAAGTCATCGAGCTTTTCGATGCGGTTTATCTGTCCCTCTGTTGCAGAGACCGTCTTGATACCCATCGCCTCGAGGACGTTGCGACGTGCCTGTGTGTGGTCGAGGCGAAACCTGCCCGTGTGGAACTCTATGCTGTCGAACTCGAGGTCGCAGTCGAAGTCGGGCAGGAAGAGGTCGCCGACGAGGCGGCTGGAGTCGAGCAGGCGCTGGCCGTGCTCGTCGATTTGTATTGCCTGGTTTGCGGCGATGCTGATGGGCCCGCGGCCTCCGAGCTCTGAAGGCAGACGGTAGTGCATGGCGAGTTGTGACTCCTTCGGAGATGCAGTGAGTTCGACGACATATTCGAGCGCGGCCCGTGCCTTGTTGGCCCCATAGGTGTTGGGAGGTAGGGCGCTGAGGAACCCTCCGAGAAGCGTGGTTGAAACCAGCTGCTCGCGCTTTCCCGTGTAGCCGCGTCCCTTGTCGGAGATGGAGAACGTCGAGCAGAGGTAGTTGCCGACTTCGATGAGCTGCCATAGGCTCGCGGTCGAAGCCATCTGCAGGAACGTGAGCTCCGGGGAAGAGACGATGTTGCCCTGCGGCAAGCTGCGAAACGACCCAGGGGGAAGGTCGGTCCGGCAGACGTGGACTTGGCAGTCGCGGATGCGGTGCTTGAGGGCGGGGTCGCACACCACGAGGTGGAGCGGCCTGCCTGGCTCGGGGCCAAACGGGAGCGTCCCCTCCTTGACGAGCGCCGCTATGGCCTCAGCCTGCTTGAACCTGCCGATCGTGGCAGGTTCCGGGAGCGCCTCATCAGCGGGTTTGGTGAGCCAGTAGCGCAGTGCCGACTCGTATCCGATGCACAGTCCCATCCCACATCCCTCCTTGGCTAGGACTACAAGCATACGGATGGCCTCTTCCACGAATTTGCCGTTGGCTGGCACGAATGTGCCGTCTGCGTCTCGCGGCTCTTAGGCTTACTTGCAAAGAAACCAATCTGATATCACAATGAACTCAGTCGAGGCGCCACCCCGAGGCCGCCCGTCGCTAGGAAAGGAACTGCAATGACCGCAGAGAAGCAGGCTCGCGCCGCGTCCGGCTGGCCCATGCTCTTTGTCACCCTCGCCGCATATGCCGTCTCGATCTGGGGCATGATCCAGGGCGTCATCATCTTGGCCACTGCGGAGGAGGCCGGTGTGCCCGCCCCCGTCACGGGCCCGGTGCTGCTCGTGGGTGGCATCGCGCTACTGATTGTGGCCATTGTCATCAACTGCGGATTCTTCTCGCTGCAGCCGGGCCAGGCGCGCGTTCTCGTGCTCTTTGGAAACTACGTGGGAACGGTCCACGAGTCCGGCTTCTACTGGGCCAACCCCTTCTACGCGCGCAGCCTGGGCTCGGACGGCGCCGGCGCCTCCATCGACGTCAGCCTGGAAGAGGGCTCCCCGTCCGTGAAGGCCGCCGCCGCAAAGGCCCTCTCCACCAAGGTCTCCCTGCGCGCCCGCACCTTGAACGGCGACCGTCTCAAGGTCAACGACAAGATGGGCAACCCCATCGAGATCGCCACCGTCGTGGTCTGGCACGTGGCGGACACCGCCAAGGCCCTCTTTGACGTGGACAACTATCCCAGCTACGTGGCCATGCAGACCGAGACCGCGCTTCGCCACGTCGCCAGCATCTACGCCTACGACCACATGGAGGACGACGACTCCTCCAACCGCTCCATCACGCTGCGCTCCAACATCGAGGAGGTGTCCGCCAGCCTCAAGGAGGAGCTCGGCCGTCGCCTGGCCCCGGCCGGCGTCTCCGTGGACGACGCGCGCCTCACCCATCTCGCCTACGCGCCCGAGATCGCCCAGGCCATGCTGCGCCGACAGCAGGCCGAGGCCATCATCGCCGCGCGCAAGAAGATTGTCGAGGGCGCGGTCTCCATGGTCGACATGGCGCTCAAGGAGCTCTCCGATGGCGGCGTGGTGGAGTTCGACGAGGACCGCAAGGCCGTGATGGCCTCCAACCTGATGGTCGTCCTCTGCGGCGAGTCCGAGGCCCAGCCCGTCCTCAACACCGGCTCCCTCTACCAGTAAGTCGGCGAGAAGAGCGTGGCCGCCCGCAAGCAATATCCGCTTCGCATAGACCCAGAGGTCTGGGCCGCGGTCGAGCGCTGGGCCGCGGACGAGATGCGCAGCGCGAATGGCCAGGTGGAGTGGATTCTGCGCGACGCCCTGCGCCGCGCGGGAAGGCTTCCAAAGAGGGGCAGCGGGGACGACGATCCCGAGAAGTGAGACGGGGCGGGGAGCCGGTGAACTGCACCCCAAAACTTGGACGCGATAAATCATAGCCGCTAGGCGGCCTCCCGAAGGGCCTGCTCCCGGAACTCCACCGGGGTCAGGCCCTTCAGCCCGACCTGGCGCCTCGTGTGGTTCCAGTGGTGGATGTAGGCCTCGAGGTCCGCCTTGAACCTCTCGAACGTGTCCCAGTCGCGGCCGCGGAAGAACTCGTCCTTCAGGTGGCCGAAGACCTGCTCGGTCGCGGCGTTGTCGATGCAGCTGCCCTTGCGCGACATGCTCTGGACGAAGCCGCTCTCCGCGAGCGCCGAGACGTAGGTCGCGTGCTGGTACTGCCAGCCCATGTCCGAGTGCAGGACCGGCCTGGCGCCCTCCGGCTTGGCCGCCATGAGCATCGAGAGCATCTCCTCCTGCTGCGCGAGGTCCGGGTGCTCGGAGACCGACCAGGCCACGATCTCCTTGCTTCCGAAGTCGTACACCGGCGCGAGGTAGGCCTTGCCGAACGAGCACTTGAACTCGGTGACGTCGGTCCCCATCTTCCGCCACGGCCCGCCCGCCTCGAAGTCGCGCCCGAGCACGTTCTCGAAGGTCTCGCCGACGACGCCCTTGTAGGAGTTGTAGCGGTGGTAGTCGGTCTCGCGGCGGATGCCGCACCTCAGCCCCATCTCGCGCATCATCTTGAGCGCCGTCTTGTCCGCTATCCGCTCGCCGTCCACGGCGCGCAGCTCCATGGCGATCTGGCGGTGGCCGACGCCGTTGGGGAGCCTGCCGAAGATCTCGGCGACCCTGTCCCGGAGCTCCGGCCTGGTCGGGGACCTCGGGCGCGCCAGCGCGTAGTAGTAGCTCGACCTGGCGAGGCCGGCGGCCTCGAGCAGGTCGGGCAGGTCGTGCCCCAGCCCTGAAAGCTCGGCGACCGCTAGGGCCTTCTCCCGCCTCGGGAGCGCAGCTCCGCCTTCAGGGCTATCGTTTTTTTAGGTACGCCACCTGCGCCTCGAGCCAGCGGACCTCGCGCTCGAGCTCCTGCCCCCTGGTCCTGGGCGCCGCCCCCGCGCCCGACCCGCGCGGCCTGCCCTTGGGCCTCGGCCTCAGCGCCTCGGCGCCGCCCTCGCGGTACAGGCGGCACCACTGGTCGAGCGGGCTCGAGCCGGCGATCCCGAAGCGCCGCATCGCCTCGGGCCTGGCCGTGCCCCCGTCGACCACGGCGCTCGCCGCGGCGACCTTGGTCTCGAAGTCGTATCTCGCGCGCGTCTTCCCCATGTTCAGCAGGCCGTCCCTCCCCACGGCTCGGTACGTCTGCCGCCATTTTCTCACGGCCCTGGCGGGGATGCCGAGCCGGTTCGCGACGGACTCGCAGCCATGGCCGGACGCGAACAGGTCCGCCGCGAGCTCCCTGAGCGCCCGGTCGTGCTTCGATCGAAGGTCGGTGGACATGGAGAAGCCTCCCATCTCTTGAACTTAGTTTCTCTGTCCAAGAAATGGGAGGCAGTTCAATATCGGGGCCGCCCCGTTCTTCTCGCCGGCTTCCTTGGCGCGTCCCGTCTCACGTCGCAGCCCTAACCTCTGATGAAGCTCACGCTTTGCACGCCAAAAGCGTGACCTTCAATGAGCTGAGTCTGTCAACTCGCTCAAGTTCACGCTTTCGGCCCGGAGGAGCGTCTCTTCCAGGGGCGCGCACCTCCCGGGCCTGTCACAAAAACTCAGACGACAAAAACACGTCCCCAACGTTGACGCCCCCACCGTTCTTCTCGCCCGCTGCCCGATACGTTCGTCTTGCCGCCCGTGCGCATGGGTAAGGTGAGTGCATCGTGCACACACCCCGTCCGAGGGAGGCATCATGGCTGCAAAGGGAACGGAGAAGGTAAAGAACGTGGTCCTTGTGGGCCAAGGCGGCGTGGGCAAGACCATGCTGGCCGAGGCCATGCTTCACCTGACGGGGCGTACCACCCGTCTGGGCGGCCACGCCGGCACCAAGCCCACGCTTGACTACGACGGCGAGGAGGGGGAGCGCGGCTTCTCCATCTCCACCGCAATCGCACCGATCACCTGGGAGGGTACGCGCCTGAACGTGCTCGACGCCCCGTGCTACCCCGACTTCGTCGGTGACGCCTATGCCGCCATGAGCGCGTGCGAGACGGCCGTCTTTGTCGTGGACGCCGCGAGCGGTCCGGGCACCGTCACCACCCGCCTGTGGTACGCGGCCGAGGAGCTCAGCCTCGCCCGTGCGCTGTTCATCAACCGCCTCGACCGTCCGGACGCGGACTTCGACGTGGCCATGGCAGCGCTGCAGGATCGCTTTGGCACCAACCTCGGCGCCGTCACCATCCCCATGGGCTCTGGCGAGGCATTCTCCGGCGTCATCGACGTCGTCCACATGAAGGCGCGGCACCTCGAGGGCGGCAAGCCCGTCGTGGGGGACGTCCCCGCCGAGTACGCCGACGCCGCCGAGGCCGCTCGCGCCCAGCTCACCGAGCTGGTCGTCGAGGCCGACGACGAGATCATGATGAAGTACCTCGAGGGCGAGGAGGTCACGCAGGACGAGCTCGAGGGTCTTCTCGCCAAGGCCATCCGCGAGCGCGTCTTTGTCCCCGTGTTCTCCGGCAGCTGCGTGCGCGAGGAGGGCGTTATCTCCTTCATGGACGCCGCGGTGGCCTGGTTCCCCACGATGGCCGACTTTGGCCGCATCCCGCTGGTCAACGGCGAGCAGCTCGACATCTCCGAGGACGACGAGCGCCCCGTGGTCTTTGCCTTCAAGTCCCTCAACGACCCGCAGAACGGTCGCCTCTCCTTCCTCAAGGTGCTGGCCGGCACCATCACGCCGGGCATTGAGCTCACCAACGCGCGCACGCGCAAGAACGAGCGCCTCGGTCACCTCTACCAGATGTGCGGTAAGGAGACCAACGACGTCCAGTCCGCCGCCGCGGGCGACATCGTCGTGGTGCCCAAGCTCGAGGCCATGACCGGCGACACGCTCTCTGTGACCGGCAAGGTCGAGGCTGCCGAGTTCCGCTTCCCCAACTCGCTCTACCGCATCGCCATCGAGCCCGACGCGCGCGGCACCGAGGGCAAGCTCTACGCCTTCCTCGAGAAGTCCGCGGACGCCGACCCCACCCTCAAGGTGGAACGTGACGAGGACACCGGCCAGACCGTCATCTCCGCCATCGGCGAGGCGCAGGTCAGCGTCCTCCTCGACCGTCTTGAGGATCGCGCGGGCATCACGGCCCACACCGTGGCGCTCAAGATCCCGTATCGCGAGACCATCCGCCGCGTGGCGTCCGCGCAGGGTCGCCACAAGAAGCAGACCGGTGGCGCCGGCCAGTACGGCGACTGCTGGCTGCGCATCGAGCCCAACCCGGGCGCAGGCTACGAGTTCGTGGACGAGGTCGTGGGCGGTCACATCCCGCGCGGCTTCATCCCGGCCATCGACAAGGGCGTTCAGGAGACCATGCGCGAGGGCGTGCTCGCCGGCTACCCGATGATTGACGTCAAGTGCGCCGTCTACGAGGGCTCTTATCACCCCGTGGACTCCAACGAGATGGCGTTCAAGACCGCCGCGCGCATCGGCTTCCAGAAGGCCGTCGCCCAGGCCGAGCCCGTGCTGCTCGAGCCCATGGCGCATCTGCGCATCACCGTGCCCGAGAGCTACGCCGGCTCCGTGATGGGCGACGTCTCCGCGAGCCGAGGCCGCGTCGAGGGCATGGAGGCCGGCACCGGCGCGCAGGCCGGCGAGACCACGGTCGTGGCCACCATCCCGTACGCCGAGGTTACCGACTACGCCACTCGCCTGCGATCGCTCTCGCGCGGTACGGGCGAGTTCGAGCTCGAGGTCAGCGGCTACGAGCAGGTCCCGCACGACATCCAGCAGAAGCTTGCCGAGGAGTATGCCGCNNTGACCCCCACGCGGGCGGCCGGCTTTTGGGTCGGCCGTCCGTTTTTCTTGCGCGCTCGGGGTAGAATGCTGCCAGATAGATGTCACTTCCACCACAAGGAGGCCCCATGCTTTCCGCTGTTCAAATCAAGCCGGACGTCTACTGGGTCGGCGCGCTCGACTGGAACGCGCGCGAGTTTCATGGCTACACCACCGAGGCCGGTATCACCTACAACGCCTACCTCATCTTGGACGAGAAGGTCACGCTCATCGATACGGCCAAGGTCACCTTCACTGACGAGCTGCTCGAGCGCATCTCCTCGGTGGTCGATCCGTCCAGGATCGACGTCCTCATCGCCAACCACGTGGAGATGGATCATTCCGGCAACACGCCCACGGTCAAGCGTCTGGCACCGAACTGCCAGATCTACTGCTCCGCGCCGCAGGGTGTGAAGAACATGACCGCGCACTTCGGCGATCTGGGCTACAACGGCGTCAAGACCGGCGACACCCTGTGCATCGGCAAGCGCACGTTGACCTTTGTGCAGACGCCGATGGTTCACTGGCCGGACAACATGGTCACCTACGACGCCTACGACAAGATCCTCTTCTCCAACGACGCGTTTGGCCAGCACTTTGCCAGCTCGGCCCGCTTTGACGACGAGAACGACATGTGCGAGGTCATGCACCAGGCGCACAAGTACTACGCCAACATCGTGCAGCCGTACCGCGCACAGGCGGCCGCGGCCGTGAAGGCGGTGCGCGGGCTCGGCCCGGATGCGCTCGAGCTGATCTGCCCGGCGCACGGCATCGTCTGGCGCAGCCATGTGGAGGACATCCTCGCTGCCTACGAGCGCTTTGTCTCCGGAGAGGTGGAGGAGCGCGCGCTGGTGGTCTACGACTCCATGTGGCACTCCACCGAGAAGATCGCCCGCGCGCTCGTGGACGGATTCCTGGCCGCCGGCGTCCCCGCGCAGCTCATGGATCTCAAGGAGAACCACATCTCCAACGTGATGGACGTGTTCATGGACTGCAAGTACGTGTGCGTGGGCTCGCCGACGCTCAACAGCCAGATGCTGCCGACCGTGGCTGGCTTCCTCACGTACATGAAGGGGCTCTCGCCCAAGAACGAGAACCGTGTGGGTCTGGCGTTTGGCAGCTACGGCTGGGCACCGATGGGTCCCAAGAACGTCGCGGCAGAGCTCGAGGCGGCAGGTTTCCGGATGCCCGTCGACACGCTTGCCGTGAACTGGATACCCGGCGAGGAGCAGCTGGATGCCGCCCGCGACGCGGTGGCGAGTCTGATGGCCTAGGGACGCTGCGGGTAATAGAACCCAAACGTACAGGGGCCGCCCGTTTGGGCGGCCCTTTTTTCTTAACTTGCACGTAGCTGACACGATTGGAAAAAACTATCGAATCAAACCCAGCCATGGACCGTCCGAAACCATCTATCTTCGTGTAAACAGCAGGGGAGGGTTCATGAGGGAGCTAAGGGTTGGGTTTGAGTCGGCGCTGGACTTCTGGCGGTCGGCACGTGTTGCTGCGCCCGGTCGGGTCTCCGAGGACCCCGAGGGGAAGGTCTACGGCGCGCGCGAGCTCTCGCTCTCCGAGCAGGTGAGTCTTGCGTGCAACCTCTGCAATACAGAGCCCCCACTCGACGTCGTGGTGCCTGATGCGGCTATGCGCATCAACAGCGAACGCGTGAGCAGCCATGTGTGGTCGGGTCCAATTCTAGAGAAGCACCTTGTTCTTCTGAGTGGCAGCGTGCGGGTCTGCCGTCCGCCGGCTCTGTTTGTACAGCTTGCTGCAGTTATGGGCGAGGTCGATCTCGCGAGGGTTGGATACGAGCTGTGTGGCACCTATACGCTCGACGGGGGCTCCGAGAGCGTAGAGGGCATCCCACCTTTGGCCAATCTGGATGAGCTCGTTGGATATGCAAGGTCCGCGAAGGCTATCGGGGTCCGCGGTGCTGCAAGAGCGCTGCGCGTTCTCGATAACGTGGTTGAGGGGTCGGCCTCTCCCGAAGAGACCAATGTCGCCATCTTCCTAGCAAGCTCTCGACTGCATGGAGGTGCCGGAGTTCCTGGGTTTCGCATGAACGTTTCGATGCACCTGCCCGACGAGCTTGCGGCGGCATTGGGCCAGAAGACTGCAAAACCTGACTTCTCGTGGCAAAACGGTACGGTCGGAGAGTATGACAGCGACGCGTTTCATCGCAGTCCTGACGCTCGCGTCCGCGATGAGAGGAAACGTCGCGCCTATCAGGCTGTGGGGCTTGATTGCGTCACCATGACACGGGGAACCTTTCGGAGCAACGTGGAGCTCGACCTGTTCGTGGCAGACCTGGAAAAGAGTCTCGGCCTGCATCGGAACCCGCCAAGCGAAAGGATGCTCGCCGCTCGACGGGATCTCCGCGAGCGATTGTTTGGCCCAGAGGATATCGCGATGGCAATTCGAGCGCTCAGGGACTAGGGCGCGTGCGTTGCCGTTCCAAAATGACGTCTCGTGCAACAATTTGCCAGTCCGGAAATCAAAATGCCCGCTCGTGTAGCACGAAGTAGTTCACAAAAGAAGCCGAACATTATTTTCGGAATTAGTTATCTGGGCAAATGCAATGCCGCTTGATTTCTCGGAGGCATGGCGCCAAAAAACATGCTGCACGAATGAGCATTTTGATTTGTGAAATCGCTCGATGTTGCACGAGCGGTCGTTTTGCTGTGCCGCGGTAAGGCCCGGAGGGTCAACGAGGGGCGTACCGTGCGTGTGGATTCGCGACCTGCTAAAATCTATCCATTATGTCGACGGCGCCAGCGTCCCTGCCGTGACATGCATCTGTCATCCGACCGAGGAGGTTGCGCACAAGCGCATGGACGTAGCGATATCTATTGTGGTCACTTTCCTGCTCACGTTGGCCAACGGCTATTTCTCGATGTCCGAGCTTGCCGTAGTGAGCGCAAAGAGGGCAGTTCTCGAGCCGGAGGCTGAGGAGGGTGACCGCAAGGCGCGCGCCGCCCTTGACCTCGGCTCTAACTCCGAGCAGTTCCTCGCCACCATTCAGGTTGCCATCACGCTTGTGGGATTTGCGTCCTCGGCGTTCGCGAGCACCAGCCTTTCCGACCCGTTGGGTGGCTGGTTCATGAGCCTCGGCATGCCCGAGGGTATTGCCGTTCCCCTGGCGCCCGTCATCATCACCCTCGCGGTCTCCTATCTCTCCATCGTCGTGGGCGAGCTGGTTCCCAAGCGCATCGCCCTCTCCGATGCGGAGCGCACGGCCAAGTCGGTCGCCGGTCCCATCCGCGGCTTTATGACCATCGCCCGCCCGCTGGTCTGGCTTACCGCTAAGTCCGCGAACGGGCTTTCGGCTCTCTTGGGCATCAAGTCTGCTGACGAGCGTGACAGCGTCTCCGAGGAGGAGATCAAGTACATGGTGGCCGACGCCGACGAGCTCTCCGACCAGGAGAAGTCGATGATTCACGAGGTCATCGAGCTCGGCGACACCATCGCTCGCGAGGTCATGGTCCCGCGCGTGGACATGACCGCCGTCGAGGACACCATGGCCCTCTCCGAGGTTCTGGCCATCATGCGCCGCACCGGCTACTCGCGCATCCCCGTCTACCACGAGTCCGTCGACCGCATCGTCGGCATCGCCCACATCAAGGACATCATCAGCCCCATCCTCGACGAGGGCCGTGCCTCCGACCCCGTTGCCCGCCACGCGCGCACGGCGGACTTCATCCCGGATACCAAGGACATCATCCCGCTTCTCTCCGAGATGCAGTCCAGCCACGATCAGATGGTCATCGTCGTGGACGAGTACGGCGGCACGGCCGGCGTCATCACGATCGAGGACATCGTCGAGGAGGTCGTCGGAGAGATCGAGGACGAGTTTGACCCGGACAACAAGTACCTCACGCAGCTCTCTGAACGCGAGTGGCTTGTTGACGGTCGCTTCTCCATCGATGATGCCATCGAGCTCGGCTGGCCCGTCGAGGACTCCGAGGAGTTCGAGACCATCGCCGGCTTCGTCCTTGACCAAGCGGACAAGCTTCCGCGCCCCGGTGATGTTTTCACAAAGGATGGGTATCAGTTCCGTGTGCAGTCCATGCGCGGACGTCGCCTCTCGATGCTGCGCGTCGTTGCCCCCGAGCCTCCGACGGAGGCCGATGCCGACGACGCTGACGGAGAGAAGCGGCCGGCCCCCGCTAAGGAGTAGGCCCACGCGCCGAGTTTCACTACAATGAGGGAAAAGGCAGGCCCTTTCGCGGGCCGCGACTGAGAGGGAGCCTCAAATGGCTCAGCTGTTCGACTTCAAGAAGGTCACGATCGGCCCGCGCGCCCTTGTCGCCGCGGTGGAGCTTGCGCCGAGCGCGCCGCTTCTGACCAGCGAGGATCCGGAGGCAACCGAGCTCGTCCTCGAGCTCCTGCCCGACCTGCGCGACCACGTCTGCCTTGGCGACGTGGCTCCCACCTTTGGAGAGGTTGCTCCGGACACCGAGCTCGCCCACCTGCTCGAGCACGTGACCGTGGAGCTGCTTGCCCAGACCGACATCGCCGGCGACGTCTCCTGTGGCCAGACCACCCAGGTTGACGAGCGCATCTACGAGATTACGCTTAACTGCCCCGATGACGTCCTCGTCGTTGGGGCGCTGTCGAGCGCCGCCTGGATTCTGCAGTGGGCCTTCTCGGGCGGCGGCGAGCCTCGTCCCGATGTCGATGCCATCGTCGGCGGTCTCGTGAGCCTCGTTGAGAGCCTCTCCGACCAGGTCGTCGAGGACGATGTCGTTGAGGAAGTGTCCGAGCCGGAGTCCGAGGCTGGGGAGGCTTTCGCCCCGGAGCCCGAACCCGAGCTGGAGCCCGAACCCGAGGCCGAGGAGGCTTCCGCGCCTGAGCCGGAACCCGAGCCCGAGCCGGAACCGGAGCCAGAACCCGAGCCCGAGCCCGAGCTGGAGCCGGAACCCGAGCCCGAGCCCCCCGCCCCGAGCACCTGGGACATGGACGACAACGTCCCGCGTCCCCATCTCGTTCGATAACAGGCGCGTCGCCCGCGCCAGGCAAGTCCGCATCGACAGGAGGTACCAATGAACAAGAAGACGGTTGGCTTCATCTTTGGAAGCATCGTCGGCGCTGCCGCCGGCGTCGTTGCGGGCGTCATGCTCGCCCCGCGCTCCGGCGCCGAAAGCCGCGCCATGGCGGCCGACGCCATGAACGACGCCTGGGATTCCGCCGTTGACACCTACGAGCGCGGCGCCAGCGTCGTGAACGACAAGTTCAACGCCGTTCGCCCCACCGTTGACGCCAAGACCGACGAGCTTCGCGCCAAGGTCGACCTTGCCCGCGAGCGCATGGACCAGCTGCGCGACTCCCTCTCCGAGGCCGTCGCCACCGCCTCCGACCAGGTCAAGGACGCCGCCTCCGCCGTCGCCGACCGCGTCTCCGCGATGACCGACGCCGCCCCGGCCGCCGAGAAGGCCGCCGAGAACGTTCACGTCGAGGTCGTCGAGGTCGACGAAGAGACCCCCGAGGCCTAGAGCGTGCTCAGAATCAGTTCTCTCACGGGCCAGCGTGTCCTTCTCTTCAAGAAGACGACCAAGGCCAAGGATGGCACCGTCACGGACAAGTACCAGAAGTTCGGACGCGTGCGCGCCGCGGTCTTCTCGCCAGACGGGAAGCACGTCGCTGGCTTCGTGATTAAGCGCCCCGACGTCGCGGGCATGGTCAGGCGTGCCGACGCCTTTGTGACGTGGGACTCCCTCACGCGCATGGACGAGAAGAACCTCCTCGTGTCACGTCCCGAGGACGGCTTGGATGATGCCGCGCTGACCCGCCTTGACCTCGACTGGGACCGCTGCATCATGTGGTCCGGCATGGATGCCAAGACCACGGAGGGCAAGCCGCTCGGCTACGTCTCGGATGCCGAGTATGACGAGAAGACCGGTAGGGTCACGCGCTTCTTCACTGCCGACGGCGGCATGGCACGCGCCCTCATCGGCTCCTTTGTCATCGAGCCGGACATGGTCCGCGGCTACCGCGACGGCTTCATGGTCGTGGACGTTCGCGACAAGGGCGTCGAGCTCGACGGCGGCCTCGCCGGCGCCGCCGGCGAGGGGTACGCAAAGGCCAAGGCCGGCGCGTCCGTCGTTGGAAAGAAGGTCGGCGCCGCGGCAGGCGAGGCCGTGGACAAGGGCTCGTTTGCGCTCGGCAAGGTGCTCGGCAAGGCCCGTCGCGCCATTGCGGACGCGACCACGCCCGAGGACGAGCCGCCCGCCGTGCCTGAGGTGCCCGCAGCAAACGTCCGCGTGGAGAAGCCCGCGCAGCGCATCGCCGAGAAGAGCGCCGGTCCCTCGACCGCCAAGAAGGCCAAGCCCAAGACCTACGCGCCCGCCGCCAAGACGACAGCCAAGAAGCCGGCCCCCGAGAAGAAGCCTGCCCCCTCGACAGGAGACAAGGTCGCGCGTGCCGCCGGCAAGCAGCTCAGCGGCTTTGGCAAGATGTTCGGCGACTTCAAGGACGAGTTCAACAAGGCCAGCAAGTAGCACGAAACGTCAGCCGCACAACGCGGGGGCGGGGGCATCGACCTCCGCCCCCGTTCTTGTGCAGCCCTAAACCTCAAGCACGCCGAGCAGCGCGCGATGGTCCGATCCGCTCACCACTGCCGTCTCGAGGTCGCTCACCTGGACTCCGGAGTCGCGCCAGTAGACGATGTGGTCGATCTCAACCAGCGACGGCAGGTTTCCGGAGGGGTACGTCATGTGGAAGCCCTCTCCGGCCTCCGCGCTCGCGTCCACGAAGTCGAGGCCCAGCAGGTCACGGAACTGCGCGTGGTCCCAGGTGGAGTTGAAGTCACCCATGACGAGGTAGCTGTGGCCGTACCCGGAGAGCTGTCCGATCACGTCCAGCCCCTCGTCCCAGAGGTCCTGCGCCCCGCGCACCGGCGAGTTGGGGTGCACGCTCACCACGCGCACGGCCACCCCGCCAATCTGGACGGTCCCCGCGGGCATGGAGCTCGTCTCGATGGGCAGCAGATTGCCCGAGACGTCGCTCATCGGCGCAAGAGTCCAGATGCCGTTGCGCCCGCCGTTGCTGATCGCAGACGCCTCGTCGGAGATCACGTAGTAGGGGAGCAGGTCGTAGAGGCCGGCGGCGGCAAGCTCATCCAGGAAGCTGTCGGTCAGCTCCTGCATGCAGAGCACCTCGACGTGCTTCTCGCGGACAAGCGCCACCACTTCCTCGGCCGAGGCCCCGCCGTGCGCCGTGTTGAGCGTCATGACGCGGGCCACGTTGTCAGAGGGGTCGGAGACGGCCTGCGCCGCGGTCACGGCCGCGTCCGAGACGCCCGCCCGCGGCAGCAGGAACCCGGCGTGCCACCAGAGCATCGCCGCCAGCGTAAGGACGCTCACCACAAAGAGCGCCAGGCGTCGCCACAGAAGCGCAAGTACCAGGCACAGCAAGATTGGCGCAAAGAGCCACGGCACGAACGAGATCACCTCGGGCACAATCCGACCGTCCGCGAGTTCCGCGGGGAGGCAGCGAAGCGCCATCAGGGCAAGAACGCCCAGCATGATGAGCCAGAGGAAGAACGAGAGGCACCCGTGCCTCGCGCCCCTGCGGGTGCGTGCGCGCCTCGGGCGAGAAGGACCCGGCGCCGCGGTCGCTGCCTGTTCGTACGCCTGCGCGTCGGGGACCGTGTCGCCCGCTAGCGGTGTCGCGGGGCGTGCCGCCTCCACGGGCGCGCGCCTCACGACCGTTGCCGCGGGCTCCAGCCACTCGTCGACCCGACGGGACGCCTCCGTGTCCGACGCCGGCTCCAGGCTTGCCGTCAGAGCGGCCCACTCCTCGTCCGGCAGGGGCTCCCACCGGGCGTCGGTCCCCTCAGGATCGAGGGGGTCGGCCTGAGGTTCGGTTGTGGGATGCTGTGCCATGAGGCCCCCGTTCGTTGACCCCCCTATCCTACCGAGGCCTCCGGACGGTCCGGGCGCAGGCGAACGAACTCACAAGACCTTCGCGTCCCGCTGCGTGCTCCTTCGACGAAGATGGACGCGCGCGTATCCGGGAGCCGGTGCGCGTGTCATAATCTTACGAACGGATTATCACGCTCGCAGGAGGTAGTCGTGGCAGAGGCGGTTCAGCGCGCCCGCGTGGGCGTTCTCGGAAGCGGCGCATGGGGACTGGCGCTCGCGAGGCTCTTCTCGCTCGAGGGGCATGACGTCGTCGTCTGGTCCGAGTCCGAGCAGACGGTCGAACGGCTGCGCAAGACCCACGTGATCCCACTGCCAAACGACCCCGAGCTCCCCGCGGAGGTCGCCCTCACCACCAGCGTGGAGGAGGCGTGTGCCGAGAAGGACGTGGTCGTCTTTGTGACCTCGTCGCGCTTCGTGCGCGGCATGGCGGCGCAGGCGGCGCCGTACGTGCGCCCGGATACCGTGCTCGTCTGCGCGACGAAGGGCCTCGAGGAGGGCACCCTCGACACGATGACTGAGGTCATCGCCGGCGAGGTGGCCAAGGCCCGACCCGACGTCACCCCTGTGACTGTGGCGCTCTCCGGCCCCAGCCACGCCGAGGAAGTTGCCTTTGACATGCCGACCGCCATCGTGGCGGCGAGCCATGACGAGCGCGCCGCGCTGCTCGTCCAGGAGCTCTTCTCGGGCGACGTGCTGCGCGTCTATACCAGCGAGGACGTTCACGGCGTGGAGCTCTGCGGTGCCATCAAGAACGTCATCGCCCTCGCGTGCGGCATCGCGCGCGGCCTGGGCTTTGGCGACAACTCCTCGGCCGCCCTCATCACGCGCGGCCTGGCCGAGATTCGCCGACTGGGCACCGCGCTCGGCTGCGACCAAGAGACGTTCTTTGGGCTGGCGTGCACCGGCGATCTGGTGGTCACGGCTGGCAGCCTGCACAGCCGCAACCTGCGCTGCGGCAAGCTGATCGGCTCCGGGGTGCCCGTTGACGAGGCGGTGGCCCAGATTGGTGCCGTCGTAGAGGGCCTTAACGCGCTGCCCGCCGTCCTGGAGCTCTCCGCGCACTGCAACGTGGAGATGCCCATCTGCGAGATGGTGGGCAAGGTGGTCTCGGGCCGGATCGCGCCCGAGGAGGCCACGTCACTGCTCATGAACCGCGAGCTCAAGCCCGAGGGCCCCGCCGCGTACGAGGCCTAGGCGCACCGCTCCCCAGTTTGCCCGTGCCCTCGGCGGCGCGCAGCGCGACAATGGCGAGAAGAACCATGCGCCCGCAGGGGAGGTTGCCATGCCCGTTGTCGCCGCGTTTGCCGTTCCGCATCCGCCGCTGATCGTCCCCGGGGTGGGGCGTGGCCGCGAGAGGGACATCGCGGCGACCGTTGTGGCCTACGAGGAGGTCGCGCGGCGCGTGACGGAGCTCGCGCCGGACACGCTGGTGATATCAAGTCCGCATACGACCTCCTATCTTGACTACCTGCACATTTCTCCGGGCCGGGGCGCCCACGGGGACTTTCGCGACTTTGGTGACCGCGCGGACGGCTCCGACGTCTCCTATGACGTCGAGCTCGTCCGGGAGCTCGAGGGCGCGGCGGAGGCCACCGGCATCCCGGCGGGCACGCGCGGCGAGCGCGAAGCGCGTCTGGACTGGGGCGTGCTCGTGCCGCTCCATTTCATCCAGGCGCGCTGCCAGGGCTTCAAGGTGGTGCGCATGGGACTCGCGGGCTTCTCGCCGCTCGAGCACTACCGGGTGGGCGCCCTCGTGCAGCAGGCGGCCGCGCGCCTGGGCCGGCGCGTCGTCTACGTGGCCTCCGGCGACCTCTCGCACAAGCTCGCAGCGGACGGCCCCTACGGGTACGCGCCTGACGGCCCGGTCTTTGACGAGGCCGTCTGCGAGGCCTTTGCCTCGGGGGACTTCCTGCGGCTGCTCACGATGGACCCCGGCCTTTGCGAGCGCGCCGCCGAGTGCGGCCTGCGCTCGTTCCAGATCATGGCCGGCGCGCTCGACGGAACGCCCGTCCGCGCGGAGCTGCTCTCGCACGAGGGCCCGTTTGGCGTGGGATACGGGGTCGCCGCGTTCACGCCGGTCGGCCCGGAGGCATCCGATCCCGACCGCCGCTTCGAGGGCGCCTACCTTGCCTGGCACGAGAGCGCGCTCGCGCAGGCGCGCGCTGCCGAGGACCCGTATGTCCGCCTGGCCCGCGCCTCGCTGGAGCATCGCGTGCGCACGGGTACGACGCTGCCGCTGCCCGCGGACCTGCCCGCCGAGCTCACGGACCGCCGAGCCGGCGCGTTTGTCTCCCTCAAGAAGGACGGTCGACTGCGCGGCTGTATTGGCACCATCGCGCCCGTGCGTGCGAGCCTCGCGGAGGAGATCGTGGAGAACGCGGTCTCGGCAGGCTGCCACGACCCGCGCTTCTCGCCCGTGCGCGAGGACGAGCTGACGGAGCTGGTCTACGACGTGGACGTCCTGGGCGAGCCGGAGCCCGTGGGAGACCGCTCGGAGCTGGACCCGGCGCGCTATGGCGTGATCGTGAGCACGCCGGACGGTCGGCGCGGCCTCCTGCTGCCGGCACTCGACGGCGTGGACACCGTGGACGAGCAGCTCCAGATCGCGGCGCGCAAGGGTGGCATCTCGCTGGGCGAGAAGGGCGTGCGCCTGGAGCGCTTCGAGGTGGTGCGTCACCTGTGAGCGGTACGGCGACGTGCAACGTCTGTCCGCGGCACTGCCGGCTCGCCCCGGGCGCGCTGGGGGCGTGCCGGGCGCGGCGCAACGTGGGCGGCAGCGTGGTGTCCCTGTCCTACGGACGGGTGACCTCGCTCGCGCTGGATCCCGTGGAGAAGAAGCCCCTTGCACGCTTTCATCCGGGCTCCTACCTGCTCTCCGTTGGAAGCTACGGCTGCAATCTCGCATGTCCGTTCTGCCAGAACCACCAGATCTCCCAGGCTGGCGAGAAGGACGTGGGGTGGCGAGAGCTTTCGCCGGAGGCGCTCGTGGCGATTACGGAGGACGCGCGCCGGCGCGA
>DBQY01000016.1:182340-265240 GCA_002305805.1 Atopobium sp. UBA1382
GTCATTGACGAGCTGGCGCCGCTGCTCAACGCGGCGAACATCGACCTCAAGGGTTTCTCGCCCGCCTTCTACGCGTCGTGCGGCGGCGCGCCGGGCTCGCTCGACGCCGTACGGGCGACGATCGAGCGCCTCGCGGCGGAGCCTGGCTGTCATCTTGAGGTCACGACGCTGGTGGTGCCGGGCATGAACGACTCCGAGGAGGAGGTCGATGCCATCGCCGCGTGGTTGGCGGGCCTTCCCGGCGAGATTGTCTACCACGTGACGCGCTACTTCCCGCACTGGCGCATGACAGACGTCCCCGCCACGCCCGTGGCTACCGTGCGGCGTCTCTCCGACGTCGCCCGTCGCCACCTTGCCCACGTCTACGCGGGCAACTGCTGAGGGAGCCCCTCGCTCACGCGTGACGGACCTCGTCGAGGTAGCTCGGTCGCTCCACGAGCGCGCCGCGCGCGTCGTCGACGGCCAGCCGCAGCTCTCCCGCGCGGTCCACGTACTGCTGCAGCACGTAGCGTACGTCCTCGCTGCGTATGCCCATGACCAGGACCTCCGCCTCGTCCACGCCCGTGCCAAAGCGCTCCGGGTCGCAGCGGGACTCCGCCAGGCCTACGATCCGCTCGAACAGCGCCCGCTCGTCCGCCCCCACGGCGCCCAGTCGCACCAGCAGCTCGAGCTGCTCCAGCTCGCAGCCTATCTCCCACAGGCAGAAGAGCATTCGATCCGCCGCATCGCGATAGCGCGTCACCTCCGCGATCTCCGCGTTCTTCTCACCTGCCGCCGATATGGCGTCGAGCAGGGCGTTTGCCTGCGTGTGCACCATCTGGAAGTGCAGCAGCCGCTCCGAGGAGACGATCGTGTCCACGCGCTCGTCGAGTGTCGTGCGCACGAGGCCCCAGCTCTGGCGCACCATGGCAAAGAGCTGGCGCACGTCGGCGGAGAAGAGGCGCCGGTCGGAGGTGGGCAGCACGAGGCGGTTGACCAGGGCCACGGTGACCACCGCCAGCACCAGGGAGCCAAGGCGCATGAGAGTGGCGTAGCCGTCGTCGACGGACACCGATGCCATGGTCACCGCGTACGCCGTCGCAAAGAAGGCGGAGGTCACCGTCCCCGGAGTCGCCGCGTAGAGCGGGGCCACGAGCACCATGCCCAGGACCATGATGCCGGCCCATCCCAGGTTGAGCAGCGCCACGGCGTGTACGAAGACGCAGCCCAGCGCCGTGCCCGCCATGCGCGTGCGCATGCGCCGCGAGCTCTCGTCCGGGAAGGGTTGCAGCAGCAGGTAGGCGTGGAGCACGTACCAGTAGAGGTGGTCCACCGGCAGCAGCAGGTTGGCGCTGCAGCTCACAGCCAGCACGACGCCGCAGCGCACGGAGAAGCGCATCTCAAAGGAGTCGAGCGTGGGGCGTTTGCGGAAGAGCGCCGTGCGGGCGGCGTGGGCCGCGGACATGTGCCAGACGCGCTGCTGCGGGTCGTCGGCGGTGCGCAGGATGAGAAGCAGCATGTTGAGGTAGCTCCGGCAGAAGATCCGGAAGCGCGGCTCGTCCGCCTCCTGGTGCTCGAGCAGGGTGCGCGTGCGGTTGGCCAGGACGGCGCGCCGGGCCGTGCCGGCATTGGCGTCCACGACCGCGTCCAGCTCGCGCGTGAGGCCCGCGAGCTCGCCGAGAAGCGCCACGTGGTCGGCGCGGTGACGGTCGCTCCAGTCGAAGTTGCCGGTGAGATAGGCCGTGCGCTGGGCGAGCGTGGCCATCATGTCGAGGAGGTTCACGGTGCGCGGGGGCGCCGTGGAGTCCTCGCGCGCGGAGTAGGCGAGGGCCGCGAACTCGCGGCGCAGGGCGAGCAGCTCGGCGCGCAGCGGCTCGTCGATGCCCTGCTCCGCGGCGCGAGCGAGGTCGTCGGCGAGGCGGCGCACGCACTCGTGCAGGCGCGCCCTGGCCTGCCGCCCGCGGTGACGCAGCGCGCCCGCGGCGAGAAGCCCGACGCTCAGCGTGACGCAGCAGGCGGCGAGGACGGCCGCCTGCGTCGCGAACGATGCCACGAGGTTGCCCGGCCGTAGCTGCAGGAATGCAAAGAGCATGGTGTAGGGGAAGTAACGACGCGGGTTGAGCTGCGACGAGCGCATGAACACCAGGGCGAACGGCATGGCCAGGTTCACGGCGACGCACAGCGCCACGTTGGCAACCGCCACGCGCGCCCCCACGAGCGCGAGCGCGCTCACCAGGAAGAACCGGGCGTACTGCGACGGCGGGTTGTACTTGGTGAGGCGTGTCTCAAAGAGCGTGGTGAACGGCGAGACCGCGAGTAGGTACCGGTCGCCAAATCCGAGCTGCACGATCCAGAACAGGGCGATGAAGAACGCGATGACGGGCAGCGTGCCCACGAGCTGGGCGCGCCGGTCGCACGTCCACCGTATGATCTTCTCGCGCGTCATGCCCCCATTGTCACACACCTAGGGCCTGCATGACGAACATGATGATCGTGAGCACCGTCACGGCAACGATCGTGAACCACGTGAGCGCGTTCCAGGCGCGTCCGTTGGCAAAGCGGCCCATGACGTGCTTGTCACTGGCGATGAGCACCATGAAGACGAGAAGCACGGGCAGCAGCACGCCGTTGATGACCTGGGCGATCATCATGATGCCAAAGAGGTTGACGTTGGGCAGCATGACCACTACGGCGGAGATCGCGATGACGGCGGTGATGATGCTGCGATACGTTGGCGCCTCGGCCCAGCTGCGATCCGCGCCGCGTTCCCAGCCAAAGGCCTCGCAGACCGCGCTCGACGTGATGCCCGGCAGCACGCAGGCGGCGAGGAAGGACGCGCCTGTGAGGCCCGCCCCGAAGAGCAGCTCGGCGTAGTCGCCCACGAGCGGTGCCAGTGCGGCAGCCGCGTCCTCGGCCCCGCTCACGGTCACGCCGGCTGGGTGCAGCACGGCGCCGGTGGTGAGGATGATGAACCACGAGATGACGCTCGCCGCCACGGCGCCCGTCACGGTGTCGACGCGCTGGTAGGGGAGGTCCTCGGCGCGCGCGTTCTTCTCGACCACGTTGGACTGCGCCAGAAAGAGCATCCAGGGGGCGATGGCCGTACCCACGCTCGCCACCAGCAGCGACAGGTACTGCGGCGTGGCCTCCACGTGTGGCACCACCGTGTGCAGGAGGGCGTCACCCCAGTCGGGGCCGACCATGACGCCGGCCACGATGTAGGTCACAAAGACGCACGCGATGGCGAGAAGGACCTTCTCGATGCGTCGGTACGACCCGCTCATCGTGAGCAGCCAGATGGCGAGCGCCGCCACTGGCACGCTCACGTGGACCGGCACGCCGAAGAGCGCGAGCGCGGAGGCGATGCCCGCGAACTCGGAGAGGGTGACCGTGGTGTTGGAGACGAGGAGCGCAAGCATGGCGAGGGCGGAGAGGCGCACGCCAAACTGCTCGCGGATGAGCGAGGCGAGGCCCTTGCCCGTGACGCAGCCCATGCGCGCCGCGGTCTCCTGCGCCACGATGAGCAGAAAGCACATCACCGGCACGGTCCAGAGCTGCATGAAGCCAAAGAGCGCGCCCGCGTTGGAGTAGGTGGCCACGCCGCCGGCATCCGCGCCCGCGAGCGCGGCCACCATGCCGGGGCCCATCGCCGCGAGGATGCGGCGCGGCTCAAGCCGCGTGCGCGCGTTCTTCTCGTCCAACGGCATCTAGAACCCCGACCCCACCATGCCGCCGGGACCGGCGAGCGCGATCGCCGCGCCCGTGAAGACCGCGACGGCCACGATCATGGCGACGACGGACAGCGTGAAGCCCGAGGTCTCCTTGTTGGCCTCGTCACGTGCGCGAAGGACACCCAGGTAGACCGGGGTAAGCGCAAAGGACACGAAGATGCTTGCCGCTGCGGCAAAGCCGCCGGTCACGAGGGCGTCGCCAAGGCTGCCCTCGAAGAGCCCCGCCGTCGGAACCGCCGGTGACATGATCACGTTCATGAGCGCGACCACGATCAGGGCGAGCAGGACCGCAAGCGCCACGCCCGTGCCCACGCCCTTGAACGTGAAGCCCAGCATGGAGGGGGAGTCCTCGTCGTCGGGGTCGTTCTCCAGGAAGAAGTTGGTCACGTAGGAGATGGAGTCGTCCGCGAGCACGAGTGCCACGGCGAGCGGAATCGCAATGGTGAGCGTCTCGGCCAGCGTGAGGTGGCCGCCCACGGCCAGTGCCAGCGCCACCACGCCGAGCGCCCAGAGGACCACCCACACGTTGCGGCGCACGAGCCAGATGAGCGTGCTCGCGTGGCCGGAGTCCTCGCCGTCCGCGGAGCCGCCGGCGACGCGCAGGTCCTCGGCGTGCTCCTCCTCCAGGACGTCGAGCGCGTCGTCGACGGTGACGATGCCCAGCAGGCGCCCCTCGTCGTTCACGACGGGCATGGCCAGCAGGTTGTACTTGGCGATGTCCTCGGCCACGTCCTCCTGGTCGTCCTCGGGGCTCGCGGTCACCAGGTCCGCGGTGGCGAGCTCCGCCAGGCGCGTCTCGGGTTCCGCCACGACGATCGCGTTCAGCGTGACGACGCCGGTGAGCTTGTGCTCCTCGTCCACCAGGTAGACGTAGCGCACGGACTCGAAGTCCTCGTCCAGCCCGCGCAGCATCTCAACGGCGTCGGCCACGGTGGCATCCTCGGCGACGGTCGCCACCTCGGAGGTCATGATGCGGCCCGCGGTGTTCTCGCGGTAGCCGAGCAGCTGGCGGATCGCGCGCTGCTCCTGGACGCCCATCAGGCGCAGAAGCTTCTCGGCCTTGTCGTAGTCCAGCTCGCTGACCAGCTCGGCCGCGTCGTCCGGGTCCATCTCGGAGAGGATGCGCGAGGCGTCGGTCTCGGTGAGGTTGCCCATGAGCTCGGCGGCCATCGCGTCGTCGTCGAACTCGGCCATCGCGCCGGCGCGCTGCTCGTCGTCGAGCTGCGCAAAGACCTGGCCGCGCAGGCGCGGGTCCAGCCGCTCGATGATGTCGGCGATGTCGGCGGGGTGCATGTCGTCGAGCGTCTTGTGGGAGACGGAGAGCTTGACGTTGGAGAGGTCGCGCTCCACGAGGTCCATGTAGCTCCACGCGATGATCTTCTCGGGCAGGGGGTGGCCAAAGGTCTTGGCCAGGCGCAGCGCCACGCGCTCGAGCGCCGGGTGCAGGCTGCGCAGAAGGCCGCGCGCGCCCACCTCGGCGCCCAGCAGGCGCAGCTGGGTGGAGCTCGTGTCCGAGAGCTTGAGGTCGTTCACGCGCACGACGCGCATACCGTGGGTGTCCACGATCTGCTTGTTGAGGATGTCGCGGGCCAGGAGGACCTCGTCCGGCTGGAGGTACGAGAAGCGCAGGTCGGTGGCCGTGACCTTGAGGTGGACCTCGGACTCGTCGTAGGTGTCCACGTACTTGCGCCAGGAGATCATGATGGGCGTGCGGCCGGGGCCCATGAAGGCCAGACTCGTGATGCGGGGGAAGACCTCGCCCGTGGCGATGCCCAGGTCAGAGACCGTGCCGACCTTCTCGCCGTCGGCGTCAAGAACGGGGTTGCCCAGGAGTTGGGACAGGTAGATCATTCGTGCTCCTTACGCGCGTCGCTCACCGGCGCGCCGCAGGGCACGCCGCAGGTCATCGACTGTGAGGTCGAGGTTTCATGCGGACCTTTCTCCTAGGTGGATTTGTCGGCTGTATTGTAGCCCAAGCGCGGGCCGCGCGGTGCCGGGTATGGGGAATCAGAGGTACGACGCGGTCCTGCGCATGTCGGTGACCAGGTCCACGTTGCCGTCGGCCCTCATGAGCTCGACCAGTCGGCCGGCGTTGTCATGGTCGTCGGCGATCGCCTGCGCCTCGGCGGCGGTTATCCCGACGAGCTGGACGAACCTGGTCTCCCCGTACACGGACGTCTGGGGCTCGGCCTCCGTGTCGTCCACCAGAAGGAGCGCCGTGATCAGGGAGTCCGAGCCGATGCGAAGGGGGCTCCCGTCGCCCCTGATGCACGCCCCCGGAAGGGTGGGGCGACCGGTCGTGTACGTGTATCTCGCCAGGTTGGACATCGTGCTGACCGCCCAGAGGCACTCCTCGACGTCCTTCTCGGCGAGCTTCATCGTCATCTCGTAGCCCCAGCCGTTGCGCGTGCCCCCGAAGGCGTCCTCGTCGCCGTAGAGCACGGTCATCCCATAGGTGACCAGGTGCTTGTAGCCCTTCGGGGAGGTGTAGAAGGAGAAGCCGTCCAGGTACTCGTTGCCGCCGAACATCGCCCTGGCGTGCAGGTTCGTCCCGTAGTGCTCGGGGAGCTGCCCCGGGTAGAGCCTCTCGAAGGCGTCGTCGATGGCCTGCCAGCCCGGGGCGTACTCGTCGTCCTCGCGGAGTCGGGCAAGAAACTCGTCCCTTGTCATGGCGCGCCCCTCTGTTGTCGCGGCCTTCTAGAACCTGGTCCAGGGCAGCTCGCGGCCGGCCCCGTTGCCGTCCCGTCTCGCGCGCACGCTCATGCGCGGGCGATAGCGCATCCCGCCGATCTTGTTGCCGGGGAAGCTGGTGACCAGGGCGTTGTAGCCACGGACCTCCTCGTCGTAGGCGCGGCGCGCCTGCTCGAGGTCCTTCTCGGCCTCCGCGATCTGGCCCATGAGCGCTACGAGGTCAGGGTTGGTCATGAGGGCCGTCGAGCGCTCGGCCACGGCAAAGATCTCGCGCAGCGTCTGCGTGAGGGCCTGCGAGGCGACGATCTTATCGGCCGGCTGCTCCGCGGCGTCAACAGTGACGCGGGCGGAAGAGAGCGCGTCCAGCATCTCGCGGCCGTGCTCGCCGCGCTCCGCCATGGTCGCCTCGAGCGAGGCCACGAGCTCGCCGCGTCGCACGAGGGCGGCGTCGAGGACCTTCCACGTGGTGCGGCACTTCTCGTCTGCGCCCATGATGTTGAGGTAGGTGCGGGTGTAGACCATGACCAGGGCGATGACGGCCAGACCGACGAAGAGTATCACGACGATGGGGTCCACGGGCGCTCCTTAGGGCAAGCGTGCGCAATGGCGGAGGAGGAGGGATTCGAACCCTCGGAACGGGGGTTACCCGCTCGACGGTTTTCAAGACCGCTGCAATCAACCACTCTGCCACTCCTCCGAGTGCGCGAGCACTAGTATCCTACCCCATGTGGGGGGTTGCCGAGTGCGGGAGGCACGCGTGGGCGAGAAGAACGACGAGCAGTACATGCGTCTGGCGCTCGAGGAGGCCGAGGCGGCCGCGGCAGAGGGCGAGGTGCCCATCGGTGCCGTGGTGGTCTGCGACGGGCGCGTGGTCGCGCGGGCCCACAACCGGCGCGAGAACGATGCTGACCCCTCGGCGCACGCGGAGTTTCTCGCCATGGTCGAGGCGGCGCGGGCGCTGGGGCGCTGGCGGCTCACGGGGTGCACGGTCTACGTGACGCTGGAGCCGTGCCTCATGTGCGCGGGCCTCATGGTCAACGGGCGCGTGGACCGCTGCGTGTACGGTGCGGCCGACCCCAAGGGCGGCGCGCTCGGGACCCTCTACGACGTGAGCCGCGACGAGCGCCTCAACCACGAGTTCGAGGTCACGCCCGGCGTGCTCGCCGACGAGGCGGCGGGGCTGCTGCGGGCGTTCTTCCGCGCCCGTCGCCGCCGCTAGCTGGCGCTACAGCACGAGCGAGCCAACGTAGACGA
The DNA here is from genome assembly GCA_002305805.1 of Atopobium sp. UBA1382. GTDB lineage: Bacteria > Actinomycetota > Coriobacteriia > Coriobacteriales > Atopobiaceae > Thermophilibacter > Thermophilibacter excrementavium. The sequence continues at coordinate 189,996 of DBQY01000016.1, forward strand.
GGGCGGCCATTGCGGCCGCAAAGCCGAACGCGTACTTGGCGATCTTGCCCAGGATCTCCCCGTCCGCGCCCACGAGGCCGCAGGCGGCGCAGCCGATGGCGATGTTCTGCGGAGAGAGCATCTTGCCGGCGGAGATGCCGAGGGAGTTGGACGCCACGAGCCAGGTCTCGTTGACGCCGATGGACTGCGCGGCGTTGAGCTGCACGTTGCCAAAGAGGACCTCGCTCGAGGTGCCGGAGCCCGTGACGAAGGTGCCCAGCGCACCCAGGAGCGGGGCCACGAGCGGATAGAGCCCGCCGAGCGTGCCCACGAAGAAGGCGGCGATGCTCGCGATCATGCCGGAGTAGCCCATGATCTTGGCGCAGGCCAGAACGCCGAGCATGGTGACGATGGTCTTGGCCATCTGCTTGCACGTGTCGGCGAGCACCTGCAGGAGCTCGTGCACGCTGCAGCCCTGGATGACGCCGCCGATGATGCCGCAGACGATGATGATCACGCCGGGCGTGTCGATCCAGGTGAAGGTGAGCGTGGCGGACGGGTCGCCGGCGTAGATGTTGACCGTTGTGGCCACCGACGAGAGGGGGCCGTAGACCGCGGGGACGAGCTGGCTCGTGAGGAGCAGGGCCACCAGGATGAGGATGAACGGTGACCACGCGAGGAGGATCTGGAGCGCGGGCCCGCCGAACCCCTGGTAGTGATGGATGTTGGTGAGCTGGTACTCCGAAGGGACCTCGCGGTCGCGTCGGACGAGGGCGAAGAGGAACGTGGCGACGAGCGAGCAGGTTGCCGCCACCACGTCGGCGAGCGTGGGGCCCACGAAGCGCGCGGCGACGATCATGGGCAGCCCGAAGGAGAGGCCCGCGACGAGCGCGGCAGAGAGCGAGCCCCTGAGCGCCTTGGGTCCGTCACCCACGAGCGCGACCATGAGGATAGGACAGGCGATTACGAACGGAAGCACCTGGATGGCCTGAACGAAGGCCAGCTCAAAGGCATCGATGCCCGTAATGGAGGCGAGCGTTGTGGTGGGGATGCCAATGGAGCCGAACATCGTGGGGACGCCGTTGGCGATGAGGCAGGCGAGAATCGCCGTGACCGGCGAGACGCCGAGCGCCATGAGCATGCTCGCGGGGATGGCGACGGCGGTGCCAAAGCCCGCCATGCCCTCGAGGAAGCCGCCGAAGCACCAGGCGATGAGCAGCGTGAGGATGCGCTTGTCATCCGAGACCGAGCAGAGCATGGCCTTGATCGTCTCCATGCCGCTCGTGTGCACGGTCACGTTGTAGGTGAACACGGCGGCGATGATCACGATCACGATGGGCCAGAGCGCCATCGCAAAGCCCTCGAGCGCCGCCGTGGCCATGTTGACGGGCGTCATGCCCCAGCCCAGCATCGCGCAGACGGCCGCGACGACAAGTGCGCCGAGGCTGGCGAGGTGCGCCTTCATGTGCATGCCGCACAGGGCGATGACGAGCCAGATGATAGGGGCGAGTGCGAGGACAAACATGCCAAAGAGCTCGAGCATTGCGGTGACTCCAGAGGTCGCGCGGTCAGTCAGCCCCTTAATCTAGCACTCGCACGTTCCCTTTTGGGACGCTAGACCACCTGGAAGACAAAGAAGTCCAGATAGTGGCTCTCGGGGAAGCCCCAGAGGATGGGGTGGTCCGGTGCCTGCTGGCGCTCCTCGACCTGCTTGAGCTGTACGTTGGCCTGGTGGGCGGCCTCGGCGATCGCCTTGGCGAGAAGATCGCGCGTCATGAAGTGGGAGCAGCTGCAGGTGGCCAGGTAGCCACCGCGGGGCAGCAGGCGCAGCGCCTGGTAGTTGATCTCGCGGTAGCCGCGCGCGGCGTGGGAGACGGTGCCGCGGCTCTTGGTGAAGGCGGGCGGGTCCAGCACGATGAGGTCGAACGGGCCGCTCTCCTCGCGCAGTCGGGCGCGGTCGCGGGCGAGCTCGGGCAGGTAGTCGAGGACGTTCGCGCAGGTGAAGTCCATGCGGGCGTCCAACCCGTTGATCCGGGCGTTCTCGCGCGCGAGCTCAATCGCGGTATCGCTCACGTCGACGCAGCGCACAAACTCGGCGCCGCCCGCGGTGGCGTTCAGGCCGAAGGGCCCCACGTGACAGAAGCAGTCGAGCACGCGGCGGCCGGCCGCGATCTCGCGCACGGCGCGACGGTTGTACTTCTGGTCGAGGAAGAAGCCGGTCTTCTGGCTGTTCTCGAGGTCGAGGTCAAAGCGCAGGCCGTTCTCGCGCACCATCAGGCGCGCAGTCTCCGGCGCGGGCAGGCCGTCCCACCAGCCCTTGTACTGCGGCAGGCCCTCCTTGGCGCGCGAAGCGCCGTCGTTGCGCTCGTAGATGGCGTCGATCTTCTCGCCGTCCGCGGCAAGGGCGTCCACGAGCGCGCGGTACACGACGGGGCGAAGACGCTCCATGCCCACGGTGCCCACCTGCGTGACCAGTACGTTCTCATAGCGGTCCGCCACGAGGCCCGGCAGGCCGTCGGCCTCGGAGAAGACCACGCGGCAGCAGGTGGTGTCCGGCTCGGCGCCGGGCAGGCCGCGGCGTCCCATGGTCGTGCGGCGGTGCTGCCAGGCCCACGCGACGCGGCGCGCCCAGAAGGCGTCGTCAAAGCGGTCGTTGGCGTTGCGGCTCACCACGCGCACGCGAATCTTGGACTCCTGCGAGAGCAGACCCGCGCCCTGCCACGTGCCGTTCTCCTCGAAGACGTCCACGATCGCGCCGTTCTCGGCGGGCTCCGCGGAGATGACCTCGCCCTCAAAGACCCACGGGTGACCGCCGGCGAGCGCTCGCGCCGCCTTGCGGGTGACCGTGACGCGTGGGTAGGGACGTGCCTGCTTCACGTTCTTCTCGCCAGCCCTAGTAGTGACGGCCGTAGCGGCCGCCGGCGATGCCGCGGCCGCGGCTGCGCGAGCCGGCGAACATCGTGCGCGTGGAGCGCTTGGTCGGGCGGTCCGCCTGCGGCACGATGCGGCCGGAGTCGTAGGTGAAGCCGTCGAGGTCCCACACGGGCACGAGCTTCTTGGTGAAGTACTCGATCTCGCGCAGGGGGCTGATCTCGTCCGGTGCCACGAAGGTGTAGGCGTGGCCCGTGGCGCCCGCGCGACCCGTGCGGCCGATGCGGTGCACGTAGTCCTCGGGGTCCATGGGGACGTCGAAGTTGACCACGGCGTCGATGCCGGAGACGTCGATGCCGCGGCTCATGACGTCGGTTGCCACGAGCACCTGGACCTTGCCCTCGCGGAACTTCTCGAGCGCGCGCTCGCGGGCCTTCTGCGGACGGTCGGCATGCATGACGTCGACCTTGACGCCGGCGGCCTTGAGCGTCTTGGAGACGTCGTCCACGCGGTGCTTGGTGCGGCAGAACACGAGCACGCGCTCGGGCTTCTCGCCCGCCGCGCCGCCGGTGTCCAGCAGCGCGCGCAGAAGCTCGGTCTTCTGGCCCTGGGTGACGGGGCAGAGGTGCTCCTCCACGGTGTCCGCGGTCTCGCCGACGCGGGCAATCTCCACGGTGGCGGGGTCGGTGAGCAGCGCGTCGATGGTGGACTTGATCGACGGCGGGATGGTGGCCGAGAAGAGCAGCGTCTGGTGCTCGGCGGGAAGCGCGTGCATGATGCGGCGCACGCTTGGCCAGAAGCCCATGTCCAGCATGCGGTCCGCCTCGTCGAGGACGAGCACCTTGACCTGCTTCAGGCTCACGTGGTTGTGCTCCATGAGGTCGATCAGGCGACCCGGGGTGGCGACGAGCAGGTCGCACCCACGCTCGAGCTCCTTGATCTGGCGGTCGAATTTGGCGCCGCCCATGACGATGACCGCGCGCTGACCGGTCTTCTCGCACACCACGGAGACGACCTTCTCTATCTGCGCCGCGAGCTCGCGCGTGGGCGTGACCACGAGTGCGTGCGGGCCCTTGCCCTTGGCGCCGGCCACGAGCTGCAGCGCGGGCAGCGCGAAGGCCGCGGTCTTGCCCGTGCCCGTCTGCGCGGATGCCACGATGTCGCGACCCGTGAGGACCACGGGGATGGCCTGCTCCTGAACGGGGGTCGGGGTGGTGAAGCCGAGGGCGTCCACCCCGGCGAGAATCTGCTCGTTAAGCCCGAGCTCGGCAAATGTAGTAGTCATGCTTGCAAGTATAGTGCATGTGCGTCGGCGCTGCGGCTGCCTGTCCGTCGCGCCGTTTCTCAAAGGTTGGGTACTTTTCTCTGATCCCCGTAAGTACTGCCCTGCGGGTACCAATTCTCTACCTGCGCAAACCGAAAGCTCTCGGCGTCGGATACTCACGATGGCCGCGAAAAAGTACCCAACCTTTGAGGGGGCGGCTCCGCGCCGTATACTGGACAGGTTAAGCCGCAGAAACGGAGTCCGCATGCCCATCAACATCCCCGACGGTCTGCCCGCCAAGACCATCCTCCAGCAGGAGCGCATCTTCGCCCTCGAGGAGGAGGTGGCCAGCCACCAGGAGATTCGCCCGCTGCGCGTGGCGATCTTGAACCTCATGCCCACCAAGATCGAGACCGAGACCCAGATCCTGCGTCTCATCTCCAAGTCCCCGCTGCAGGTGAGCTGCGACTTCATGCGCGTCTCCACCCACGAGTCCACGCACGTCTCGCAGGACCACCTGGTCAAGTTCTACGACACGTTCGACTCCTTCCGCGACAAGAACTACGACGGCCTGATCATCACCGGCGCCCCCGTTGAGCACCTCGAGTACGAGGAGGTCGACTACTGGGACGAGTTCTGCGAGATCGTGGACTGGAGCCAGGAGCACGTGTTCTCGACGATGTTTCTGTGCTGGGGCGCGCTCGGTGCGCTGTGGCACCTCTACGGCATCCCCAAGCGCCAGCTCGGCGCCAAGCTCTTCGGCGTGTTCAAGCAGCGCCTCTGCGACGAGTACAGCTTCCTCACCAACGGGTTCGACGAGGTGCACTACATGCCGCACAGCCGCCACGCAGCGATCGACACCGGCGAGCTGGCCAAGCACCCCGAGCTCTGCACGCTCTCCGAGGGCTTTACGAGTGGCCCGTCGCTTCTCGCCACGCGCGACTTCCACGAGGTCTACGTGACCGGTCACTTTGAGTACGGCCGCGACACCCTGGCCGACGAGTTCTGGCGCGACTTCCACAAGGGCCTGCCCATCCGCGTGCCCGAGAACTACTTCCCCGATGATGACCCCGAGCAGCAGCCGCTCTTCACCTGGCGCGCGCACGCCAACCTGCTGTATCGCAACTGGCTCAACTGGGTGTACCAGATGACGCCGTATGACCTGGACGAGATTCCGGCCGCAATTGCGGACCTGCGCGCGCGGGCCACGGCTGCGACCGGTCACGTGGACAAGTTCTAGGGCGAGAAGATCATGGCAAAGGAGCGTCTGACAGAAGAGCTGCTTGAGCGCCTGCGTGCGTCCGCTCGTCCGGAGGCCTACCTCGACGAGGGCGCCACGATCGACCGCAAGCTGTCCGACTACCTGTACGAGCTGCGCATCGAAAAGGGCCTCAAGCGCTCCACGATCATCAAGGCCTGCGGCATCAACCAGACCCAGGGCTACGACATCTTTGGCGGCAAGAGCAAGCCCGGGCGTGACAAGGCCATCATGCTGTCTCTGGGCATGGGCTGCACCCTGCGCGAGACGCAGCGCATCATGCGCCTGGCCGGCGTCTCGGAGCTCTGGCCCAAGACGCGCCGCGACGCCATCATCATCTGGTGCATAGAGCACGGCATGTCTCGCCAAGAGACCGACGACGAGCTCTTTCGCCTGGACGAGGACACCCTCTTCAAGAACACCTGCCCGCTCACCTAGGCCCGTCGGCAGTTCAGCTGGCAACTGAGGACTCAGTTGCCAACGGAACTTAAGCTCTATGGAGAAGGCCAAAAGTCGAGAAAAGCGGGCAGAGAGTGGACGACGAGCAAATCATGCATGCCATGGATCTTGACGACGCCTATCGCGTGGACCGCGTGCTCGCCCGCGGGGCGGGCGGCGTGACCGAGATTGTGGCGCTGGGGGAGTCGGGCCCGTTCGTCCGCAAGCGCATACCGTCCAGGCTGGCACGTCGAGGCGTGTGGGGCACCCTCGCTGAGTGCGACTGCGCGCGCCTGCCTCGCGTGATCGCCACCTACGAGATGCCGGACGAGTTCGTGGTGGTGTGCGACTTCGTTCCCGGAGAGAACCTGGAGCAGCTCCTGTCCGCGCGCGGGCGCCTTGCCGAGAAGGACGCAGCGCGCCTGGTGGCCCAGCTCTGCGAGGCGGCTGCGGCACTCCACGCGCACGGCATCATCCACCGGGACATCTCGCCGACCAACGTGATCGTGGCGGCGGACGGCGCGCACCTCATCGACCTGGGCATCGCGCGCTTCAGGGCCGAGGGCGCCACGCACGACACCACACAGCTTGGCACGCCCGGCTTTGCCGCGCCCGAGCAGCACGGCTTTGCCCAGACCGACGCCCGCACCGACGTCTACTCCCTCGGGCGCGTGCTGGGCTACCTGCTCACGGGCGTTCGCCCCGAGATGCCGGACGCCGCCGAGTACGAGCAGGCCCTCGCAGACGAGAGGATCGTGTCGCCGCGGATGCGAGCCGTCGTGGAGCGCGCGAGCGCCTTCGAGCCCAGCGCGCGCTACCAGAGCGCGGCGGAGCTTGCCCGCGCGCTGGGGGCGGAGGTGGCGGACGCGGCTGCGCCGGCGGCCGAGCGGGAGGGGGTGTCGCAGGCGGCGCCTGCGCCCGAGGCGGTTCCGGCGGCCGGGCAGAGGAGCCCGGCGCGCCGCAACTGGGTCAAGGGCCTCTTCGCTGTGATGGCGGCGATTGCGTTTGTGGCGGCGGTGGCGCTCATCGTTGTGACGACGCTCGGTCGGGGTGAGGGGGACGCGGACGTCTCGACCGCCGACGAGCCGGCGCAGACCCAGACGCAGCTGCAGCCGGAGGACGCTGCCGGCGACGCGGGCGACGTGGACGACGCCGACGGCCCGGGCGGCTCGGTCGCTCCCGTCGCCGACGAGAACCCGCTCGAGATCGTTGAGTCCGGGTGGTCGGTGGGATCCACCGGGTACGTCAACTACGCGTTCGCGCTAAGGAACAACGGCAGCGTGCTTATCGAGTACCCAGCGGTGACCGTTACCGGGCGCGACGCCGATGGTTCTGTGCTCTTCTCGGACGATTGGGTTGTCTCGGAGGTGGCGGCAGGGGAGACAGGCTACTTTGCCTCTATGGCAGGCAACGGGACGGCTCCGGCAACGGTGGACATCACCCCCATCGCGCCAGATGACTATCAGTACACATTAGCTTCGGAAGCGCGCGCGGTCTTCTCGGTATCGGGTGCGCGCGGGGTGTCCGACAAATTTGGCGGCGTCCAGTTCGTGGGCGAGGTCACTACTGATGAGGATGACGGCTCGATGGGCATGGGTCAGGTCCTATTGAGTGTTGTGCTGCGTGACAAGTCTGGGCAGATAATCTACGGTGCCAGCGGCTTTGCCAATCGACCTGCCGTGGGAAAGACAACTTCGTTTGAGATTGACGCCTTCGACGCGCCCGGAGACTATACAAGCTTTGAGATCTACGCCCGCCCGTGGTAGTCCAGCCGCGGACGGGAAGCCTTACAGCCCCAGGATCTCCTGCTTCTTTGCGTCAAACTCCTCCTGCGTGAGAATGCCCATGTCGAGAAGGTCCTTGAGCTTCTTGAGCGTCTCCATCTGCTCGTCCAGGCTCGGCTTTGGTGCGGCTGTCGCATTGGGCACCTCCGGAGCTCCGGCCCCCTGAACCGTGGCGGCGTTCTGCGGGTTGAGCGCACTTGCGAGGTTCATGCCAAAGAGCATGCCGCCGCCATCGCCGAGGCCGTTGTCGCGCACGCCCTCTGCAATCATCTGCTGCGCCGCGACGTTGGCCGCCTGCTGGGATACGCCCTCATAGGCGCGTACGCCCATCTTCTTCTCGGAGAACTGACGGACGAGCTCTCGAGACTGCTCCGAGAACTCGATGTTCTCAACCGCAATGGAGACAAGCTTGAGGCCGAAGCGCGCCTCCCACGTGCCTGCGTTGTCGTCTTCCGAGACGATCTGCGCGGCGATTGCGCTTGTCTGTGACGGAAGCTGGGAGATTCGGTAGCTTGCGGAGAGTGCGTTCACGGCGGCGATGAATGAGTGGAGGAATTCGGCAAGCAGCTGCGTTCGCGCCTTCGGGTCGTCAAGCGAGTAGGAGAACACGTTGGCGGGCAGGAAGTTCCTCACCAGGAGCTCGGGGTTGCTCACTTGAACCGAGAACGAACCATACGCGTAGACCTCAAGGTCGGTTCCATAAAATAGGTCGTTGTAGGCAAGCGGTCCTCGCGTCCCAAATCTGAGGCCGCGAATCTCGTGCAGGTTGACGAAGGCCACGCGTTTCTCGTCGGCGGACATGCCCGAGAAGCCGACGCGCTCTGCCGCCTCGTCAAGGAGAATCCTGCCGATTCCCTTTTCACGGCGATCCTGCTCGTCAAATACACTGGCCTGCCCGTCACGGTACTCAAAGCTTCCGGGTGTCGTGATGACCTGCTCGATTCCCGCCTGGCTGAACACAAACGCAGCCGTGCCCTCGGGAACAAAGATAAACGACCCGTTAGAGAGGATGTCTTCCGCCCCGCGGTTTGCCCCGCGGCCGTTCTGCGAGTTCTTGCGAATTCCTGGGGCCACAACGGTGTGCTCGTCGAATGCCGGGGAGGTGACGATATCCTTCCACTGGTCGGCAAGCACGCCGCCGATGGAGTCAAACGCCGCGTCGAAGATTCCCATTGCAGCCTCCTAGAGCGTCTGACGAGTATCGCAGTACGAGCACGTTACGGTTGAGCCTGCACGTCCGGTGATCGGGGCGTGGCAGCCTACGCACTTCTTGGTGACATTGGCGGGCCGCTCCTTCTGTGCGGCGCCTTTGGGCTGCCGTCCGCCTCCAAAGATGGAGCCAACCAAGTCCCTGGCCCCGTCAACGACGTTGGATATTTCGGGAGGAAGGTTGTCCTCTGCCCCTATGCTGGACAGGTCCCCGTCGGCGGCTTGTGCGATGGCGCGTGCCCACCGCTCGGCCAGGCGTCGCGGGTTGGCCGGGAAGTACAGCGTGGTGGTCTCGTCCTCAAAGGCGGCCTGCAGACAGTGGCTGGAGCGGTACTTGATGGCAAAGACCTGTGGAGCGTCGTTCTGCCGTCGGATCTTTTCGAGTGGGCACCGCTTGAGCATCCGCGTCTTTTTGAACAGGCCCTGAGAGGCGCTTGCAACGAGAATGAGGTTCTGATTGGTAAGCACAAGCTCGTCAAGGTCCTCGCCGCCCGCGTCATTGCCCAGCTTGACCGACTGCTCCTGCATGACAACGAGCTCTCCCGGAGCGAGATTGTAGTCCTCCACCTGACCCTCCGTTTCTGCATGTCTCATTTCATGCTAGGAGGGAAGATCCGGCGTTTCCTCAGTTGCTAACTGAGGAAACTGGTTGTCAGGCAAATCACAATGCTTGCAGATTGGATTTCGTTCAGGTTCGTTGGATGGAGGGCCGTATGGACTGGGAACCTGCGAGCAAGAGCGCCGACAAGCCAAAGGGTAAGAAGAGGCGTGGCCGCCTCATTGCCGTCGTGATCGTGGTGCTGCTCGTAATCGCTGGCGTCTCCCGCTGCGGAGGCGGAGGAGACGAGCGCCTTGACTGGCCCACGAGCGGGCTTGCGACGATGCTGCCGAAGCCAGAGTCCGGTGTAGGGAACGTTGTGATCAACGACAACGAGAAGTTCTCGGCAAGCGTTGATGGATACACGCAGGAGCAGTTTGACTCCTACGTAGCGCAGTGTCAGGAGAAGGGTTTCTCGGTTGAGGCCACGTCAGACGTGGATGAGCTCGATGCATATACCGAAGACGGACATCACCTAACCTTGCATTTCTACGACTCGCTTGAGAACATGGACATCAATCTCGAGGCACCGATTGAGATGGGCACGATTTCCTGGCCTACTGCTGGTGCCGGCTCGTTGGTGCCTGCGCCCACTTCAACGACGGGCAGTATCGACTCCGACAGCTCGGGGTTCTTCTTTGCCTACGTGGGCGAGACGAGTGCGGAGGACTATGCGGCCTACGTTGACGCATGCTCTTCGGCGGGGTTCAACGTTGACTACGACCGCGGCGACACGTGGTACGGCGCCGACAACGCGGACGGCGTCTCGCTGCGGGTCGAGTATCGCGGCTTCAACACCATGTCGGTCAGCGTGGACGCGCCCGATGGCGCGGAGGCTGAGCCCGTGGCAGAGGGCGAGACGGCGACCACGGAGACGACCACGCCCAGCGCCGATGCATCGGGAGTCGACCCCGACTTCAAGGCGACCATGGACGGGTACGAGAGTTATGTCAACGAGTACATCGACTTCATGAACACGTACAACAGCGATCCCAACAATGTGGTGGGCATGCTGACGCAGTATAACGAGATGATGCAGGAGTATGCCAACTGGGCCGAGCAAATTGAGGCCATCGACGAGAACTCTCTGTCGGCGGCGGACCTTGCCTACTACACGGAGGTTATGGGCCGGGTGAACGCCCGTCTGCTGGAGATTGGGCAGTAGTCGAATAGCACGCTAGAATTCGACAAAAGGGGCGACGCGCCGAGACTGGCGCGTCGCCCGTTCTCGTCTGCCCTAGGAATCGGCTCGCTTGTGGCGGATTAACGTCATCGAAAGTGGGCGAGTGTCGCGGGATGGTATGAGACATGTCGTTTGCTTGGACTTGTCTCGCGCATGTCCCATGTTCCGCATCTAGATTCATTGGGCTGTATCGCCTTGATGGGGGTGGATGCGATGAATTTAACTCTCAGAGTGGTTTTTGCACATCCTATAGAGGGGCTCGTTCTTTTGATGTCGGACCCACTAATGTGACAAAGGGGCGGTCCGCCAGGTGGCCGCTGAAACTCCCTCGCTTGAGCGCGACGACGACACGCGGCTCTTATTCTTAAGATTGCAGTGGAATCACACAGGATTACACATCAACCCAGACGACCGAATATGTTTCGCCCACTAAATTACCGACGTTTGTTATGTATGATTCGAGCATGGTACGCGCTCGCTCTCGTGCTTGATGTTTGAGAGTCTCGTCTTGATCCGCTGACTGTCGCATACTTTCCTGTGCGCTGCTGAGAGCATCCGTCTTCTCTTCCGTTGTAAAATCGGTTAAGAAGCCGGTTTCGATCGCCGGCTCAGTTATGGAATCCTCGGCTACATCGACATCGAGTATTTCCGCCTGCGGAAGGGCGACAGTGACCACGTTCGAAGCGTCGGGTTCAGAGATGCTCACCTTACTAAAATCGATGCCGATTTCTACAACGCCGCTGTACTCAAACCACATGCGCTTGTAGCCGTGGTTGAAAGGACCGACTGCCTCATGCTCGGCCCGGGCAACGTTGTGATAATAAACTTCGAGCGTCGACAACTCACAGATGTATCCCGCGTTGGAGAACTCGGGCTTCTCGTCAGGGCTTTCGGTTGATGGTGAGCAGCCAGCCATGGAGGCAAAGATAAACATAATGGCAAGGAGCGAAATAAGAGAAAGCCTTACGTGCCCTCTAGCGTTCACTGGCCTGCACCCCCCGATTCATCAACATTGGATTCTGAAGTGCTCGGCCCCATGCCGTCAAGCTCTCCGGGCCAAATGAGCTCATAGTTCGTGTTCTCTATTAGCGGAAGGGTAAGTCCTTCTATTGTCATGCGGAGATTTGACTCGGCCGTTTCATAGATTTCACCCTGCCTGTTTATCTCAGAGGTGGCGTCAGCCTTGCAGAGCTGAATAATCTCATTGAGTTCGAGGCTCGGATTACTGGGCATATAGTCAAAGGAGGACTCATCAATGCTCGGTTCGCTCACGGTTATCTCAGGGATGAGAGGCATGACGGTCATCCTCTCATTATCAATTTCAAACTCTATATCACTCATATCAACGCCAGCCCTAACGGTCCCTGAGTAGTAAATTCGCTGTGTCACATTGCCGCCCTCATCGCGCACCTCGGCGATTCCGTTATAAACGTATCTGGCAGACGAAAGCCTGTCGACACCAATTGCTCTTTCGAGTTGATGGGAGGAAAGATATTCATTGCTGACATCTCCCTGCAGCGCCCCCGGAAGAAAGAGAACCCCTAGGGTGATGAGTATCGCGAGACCGACTAGTACGATTGGGATGGTCTTTGGAGTGAGGAGGGCGGACAAAACGGAGCCGCGTGCCTTGCGCCTCCGTATTTTCTCTTCGTACTTAAGGGTTTTACGGCGCTCGGCCTCAAGCTGACGCTCTGACTCGCTTGCCTTACTTCGAGCTTCGTATTGCTCGTTGTTTGCCATCGATTGGGACTGTTCCGCATGTCCCGGTATAGGGGTGTGGTAGCGGGACTCGCTGAGCCTACTGCGCCCGCCCCTCGATCCTCCGGCAAACCGTAGTTGTTCGAGCTCGGATTCTCTATCTTTTTCATCGTGACGCATGCTGTCCTGCATCAGTTCCTCCGCGATTGGTGGGCACGCACGTCGGCAAGTGCGGCTATCGATCAGGCGAAATTGGCTGCTTTCAGATAACGCAATTTTGTCGCTTTCGAAGATTGGATGCCATAACGTTTTCGGTCGGCGTGCGCCGTCTTCCATTGTTATGGGCTGAGCGACGGCAGTCCCCTGATGCTTCTGGGCTGCTGCAGGTTGATAGCATAAAGAGCGGGAGAAGCGACCTGCCGATATATGAGTGTAAATGAGCTGTAGGGATAGAAATGGTCGGACGATTTGCGATCTATGGTTACTGGGCTTGAATGGACACGGATGTTAGTAGCGAGCTGTCGGGAGTGGGGAGTATGGGTCGCCTGGCCCGACCCCATTTCGTAAGTGCGGATAGCCGCATTACGTGAAACGCCCGTCCTGTCGATTCATTCCGCTATACGGGAGCGGAGGCATGATTAGCGTATGGGCTAGCCGTCATTTCCCGCCTATTATCTGGGCGCGCACTAACGGGGGCACTTCTTGGCTCGTACGTCAACCGCGTGGACTGGAAAGGACTTTGGGATGCTCCGACTAACCGCCAACCCCCTTACTAGCGTGGGTCCCATCAAGCTCGGCGCCGATCGCGAGGCCGTTCGCGAGGCTGCGGGCCCCGAGTTCGAGGAGTTTAGGAAGTCCCCATCCAGCGATAATACGACCGACGACTACGGCTCGTTCCACGTCTACTACGACGAGAACGACACCTGCGTCGCGGTGGAGGTGTTCCCGGAAATCGAGGTCGTGGTCGACGGAGAGGTCGTCTTCCCGACCACCCTGGACAAGGCCGCTGCCGTGATTCCCTCGCTCGCGCGCGACGACGACGGGCTGATCTCAACCGAGCAGTCAATCGGTGTCTACGCACCCTACGGCGAGATGGAGAGCATCCTGTTCGGCGTGCGGGGCTATTACGACTAGGCGTTCTTCTCGCCAACCGCCGAAAAGACGCCCGCCATCCCGTGCGCCTGCCGCACGCTTGCCTCACCCAACCCGACCAAGGAGGCCCCATGCGCATCTACAACTTCCTCGACAACGACGACGCAAAGACCATCGCGGAGAAGAGCCCCTTCAAGGTGATCGAGTGGCAGCGCGATCTTTCGGTCCCGTACCTCGGGGCGCAGGCGGCCTACTTTGCCGCCAAGATGGACGTGCGCCGTCGTCAGCTCGTGGCCCAGCTCGACGGTCGCACGGGCGTGACGCTGCAGGCAGGGGCCATGCAGTGGACGGCGGGCAGCATCCAGGCCACGACGGGCGTCAAGGGCGTTGGGGACTTCTTCGGCAAGGCGCTCCGCGACTCAGTGACCGGCGAGTCGGCCATCAAGCCGGAGTATATGGGCGAGGGCACCATCGTCTGCGAGCCCACGTATCGCCACATCCTGCTCATGAGTCCGCAGACGGAGATGGGCGGGACCATGGTCGTCAACGACGGGCTGTTCATGGCGTGCACCTCGGACATCAAGCACCGCGCCATCATGGTCAAGCGCCCGAGCGCCATAGCCACGGGCAACGAGGGCCTGTTCAACCTCGGTCTGGAGGGAGCGGGCGTCGTGGCGCTCGAGTCCCCGGTCCCCGCGAGCGAGCTAGTTACCGTGGACCTCGAGGGTGACGAGCTCAAGGTGGACGGCAACTTCGCCATCGCCTGGTCCGATGGCCTAAGCTTCTCGGTGGAGCGTAGCGGCAAGTCCTTGGTCGGCTCCGCGGTCTCGGGCGAGGGGCTGGTCAACGTCTACCGTGGCCGCGGGCGCGTGCTCCTCTCGCCGGTCGCGTCCCTCACGCCCAACCCCGACGCCGGCGCCGGCGAGGTCTAGAAATCTACGTAGGCGAACCGGACAGATGCAGACCGAACGAGAAGGCCGTCTCGTCGGTCTTGTCGACATGCCGTGCAGAAGGCGGCTCTCCAGGTCGCCACTGGGCTAGACTAAAGCCGCCACTCAACGGAAGGGAGCACCATGAACGAGCTGCAGCCACGACGTGAGGACGGGGTGTGGGCGGCAGGGCCCGTGACGCCTGGGGTCTACGATGGCGGCGAGCTCGTCTATGAGGAGTCTGCCGGGCTCATCGAGAGCCATCCGGTTGCGCGCTTTGCCCTTATCGGCCTTCTGATCGTTGCGATTCTGGTCTCGGTCCTGCCGGCGCGCGAGCACTTCTCCGACCCGTCCGCCTACCAGACGACCATCCAGACCCTCGACGAGAAGAAGACCAACGTCACCGTCATGATTGCCGTCGCCATGGGCGCCTCCGCCGGTATCACGCTCATCCCCGACGACACCGGCACCCCGATTGCCGACAAGCTCGCCGACGTCGCGGGCGACCTTGCCATCGTCCTCGGTGCGCTCTATCTCGAGAAGTACCTGCTCACCATCTTTGGCACGGCGGCGTTTCTCGTCCTCATTCCCGCCGCCTGTCTGGCGCTGATCGCGTGGCTCGCGCTCTTTGACCGCTGGGCCATTGCTCGGGTCCTCCCCAAGATCGCCGCACGCCTGGCGCTGCTCGGCCTCATCCTGGTGATCGCGGTGCCGGTGAGCACCGCCGTCACGCGTCAGATCGACGAGACGTACGGAGACTCCGCCGCCATCATGGCGGACGTGTCCGGCGAGGAGGTCGACGAGATCGAGGAAGAGGAGTCCGAGAACTTCTTCGACACGATCGCGAGACTCGCGCAGGATGCGTTCGAGGGGCTCACGAGCGTTCCCGAGACGGTCATGAATCAGGTGAATCGCCTGGTCGAGGGGTTTGCCGTCATGATCGTGACCTCATGCGTGATTCCGATTCTGGTCCTCGCGTTCTTCCTGTGGCTTGCGAACCTGTTCCTGGGCATCAACATCGAGGTTCCCATGCAACGACTGCGACGTCCTCGAGTGGCGAGGCGTCGTCCGGCAAAGGCACCCGTGAGCTCTGAGCTGAGCGCAAAGGGGCCCGAGCAAGACTGAGGCACGAGGGCGGCCCCGGTCGTCCCTCTCGCCGGCCTTCAGGCAAATGCGAGTACGTACAGCGCTGCGCCAAAGCCGGCTATGGACATAGCGGCCATGATGAGCGCGACAAGACTGACGCCCCGGCGCACGATGAAGATCGCGGGTCGCCGTGGGTCAAGGTAGATGGGCCATGTCCCCGCGGCAGACATCCGCCGCGCCATCCGGGCACCAATGCTCTGGACCGATCTGCCGCGGTAGGAGGTCCCCTGAAACGCGTATGCGCAGACGGGATAGCGCAGCGTGGTGACCTGACCGGTCGGCACCTCCTCGCAGCCGAGATACTCCGCCTCGACGCTGGCCCGGCAAGCGAAGAGCGCATGAACGTTGTTGGCGGCGATGCAGGCAAACAGTGAGCCCATGGCAAGAAGGGCGCAGGCGGCAACGCATCTGTCCGACCCCGGCGCAAACGCAGCGAGCGCGAACGCAAGGGTGAATCCCAGCGCCATGGCAACGATGCCCGCGAAGACGATCGGGGCGTCGCGTCGGTTTCCTCGCCGGGCGATCGCAATGGCCGTCACATCAAAGAAGAGCGCCACAAAGAAGAGGGCTGCAAGTGCGCCCAGATCAAAGCCCATGCATACTCCCTTGCCGAGGGGCCAAAAGGGGCGCGCCCCTTTTGGCCCCTGATTGATTAGCAGGTGGCGCCGCCGGTGACGCTCTTGGCTAAGATGGCCTCCTTGTCGATGGGCGCGGTCAGCAGCCTCTCTTGCACGTAGTCAAAGCCGAGGCGCGCCACGGTGTCGGCAAAGCGCTCGCCGCTCTCGCCCTCGTCGCGGAAGAAGAGAATCGCTCGCTCCACGAGATCCATGACCTCGTCCTCGCTGGTGAAGATCTTGTCCAGCGCCTGGCCGTGCGCGACCTTCTTGCCCCAGCGTCCGCCGATGTAGACCTTGTAGCCCGCGAGCCCCTCGGTCACAGCGCCGAACGGGCATGCGCCCACGCAGCGGCCGCAGTGGTTGCACGCGGATCCGTCGATTGTGATCTTGCCGTCCGGCCCGATCTGCGCGTCGCCCATCGGGCACGCCTTCACGACCTGGCAGACCTTGCATGCGCGACACTTCTCGAGGTCGATCTGCGGCACGCGCTGGCCAACGATGCCCAGGTCGTTGAGGTCGGGCTTGACGTACATGTTGGGGCAGCCGCCCACGGCAATCTTGAACTTGTGCGGCAGGTCCACGCCGTGATAGCTCACGTAGAAGCGCTCGTGCAGCTTCTCGGAGAGGTCGAACGTGTCAATGAGGCCGTACTGGCAGGTGGTGCCCTTGCAGCTCACCACCGGGCGCACCTTTGAGCCGGTGCCGCCGGCGTCCAGGCCGTGGTCCTGCAGGAAGCCGATGCACGCGTCGATGTTGTCGTACGGCACGCCCTGGATCTCCAACGTGAGGCGCGTGGTCATCGTGACCTCGCCGGAGCCAAAGCGCTCGGCGGCCTCGGCCACGGCGCGCTGCTCGTCCACCGTGATCTTGCCGTTGCGCGTGATCACGCGGATGTTGAAGATGTCGTCGTAGCGCTTGTCCTGCAGGCAGCCCAGGCCCTTGAGGCGCTTGACCTCGGCGGCGGGGAGCTTCTTGCCAGCCGGCCGTGGCACGCGAACCTCGTTGAACGTGACGCCGCCCTCGAGCACGCGCGTCTCCGTGTAGCCTGCAGCCTTGAGGCGATTCTGTGCGAAGTAGCCGCGCTTGCCCTTGGCGCACACCAGCAGGAGCTTCTCGTCCTTCTCGTGACCGGGCAGTCCGTCCGGCCCGATCTTGGTGAGGTCCACCCACTCCGCGCCTGGAATCGTGGGCGCGGGCAGCACGTCGATGACGTGGTAGTCCGCGGCGGCGCCGGCGGCGTACTCGGCCGACGTGAAGCTCTCGAGCTCGCCGGCGAGCTTGTTTTCCAGGATGTAGGCCGTTGTGACCAGCGGGTGGATGGCGGTCGAGAAGGGCGGCGCGTAGGAGAGGTCCATCAGGTCCAGGTCCTCCACACGCGCCTTCTGGTAGAGCGCGCTCACCACGACGTCGGTGACCTTGTCAACGGCGCCGGCGCCCAAGACCTGCACGCCGAGCAGGCGGTGCGATGCGCGGTCCGCGACGAGCTTCACCATGAAGCTCGAGGAGCCGGGGTAGTAGTGTGCCTTATCGTCCACAACGGAGACCACGCTCACCGGGTCAAAGCCCGCCTCGCGCGCCGCCGCCTCGGTGAGGCCGGTGCGCCCGCCATTCAGCGTGGGCAGTAGGCGCACCACACCAGTGCCGAGCGCGCCGGGGTAGGGCGTCGGCGTGCCCGTGAGCGTGCGGGCGATTGCGCGGCCGGCGATGTTGGCCGTCGAGCCCATGGCGCTCCACATCGGCTTGCCGGTGATGGCGTTCGTGACCTCGGCGCAGTCGCCGGCGGCGTATACGTCCGCCAGGTTGGTGGCGCCGAGCTCGTCCACGACCACGCAGCCGCGGTCGAGCTCCACGCCGGAGTCCTCGAGCCACGCGGTGTTGGGGCGGATGCCAATGGAGAGGATTACGAGATCTGCCGGCAGCGTCCCCGCGCCGGTCTCCACGCCCTCGACCTTCTCGCCACCCTTGATGCTCACGAGTGGGCACGACGTCATGACGCGCATGCCGGCCGCCTTGAGCTGGCGCTGCGCAAAGCCGGCCATCTCAGGGTCAAAGACGTTGGGCAGGATTTGCGGCAGCGCGTCAATCACCGTGACGGAGAGACCGCGCGCGAGCAGGTTCTCGGCCACCTCCAGACCGATGAAGCCAGCGCCCACGATCACCGCGCGGCGTGCCCCGGCGTCGGCGTAGTCGCGAATGGCCTCGGCGTCGTCGGGTGTTCGCACGGTGAAGACGCCGGGTAGGTCAGTGCCGGGGATGCTTGCGGGCACGAGTGGCGACGCGCCGGTGGCAATGACCAGCTTGTCATACGTCTCGCCGTGCTCGGAGCCGTCCTTCTCGCGTACCGTGACCTTGTGTGCGGAGGCGTCGAGCGCCACGGCCTCCACGCCTGTGCGCACCTCCACACCCGTGAGGCCCTCGTAGGCGGCCGGAGTGTTGACGATGAGCTCGCCGCGCGTCTGGATGTCCCCGCCGATGTAGTAGGGCAGGCCGCAGCCGGCGTAGCTGATGTCCTCGCTCTTTGTCACGACAACGACCTCGGCGGACCGGTCGCAGCGCTTGAGCTTGGCCGCGACCTTGGTTCCGGCGGCAACACCGCCGACGATCAGGTACCTCATGGCGTTCCTCTCCTCGTGGCGCCCGCATCGGCGCAATTAGTTCCATGGTAGACCCGGGGACCCCGGTTTCCCCGGGTATTTGGCGAGAGATGTTGGCAGCTCGGCAGGACACGACGGACGCGCGGCCGAGCTCGGTCCGCGCGGCATCCGGCGTCTTGCAAAACGGCCGCTTGTGATGAAAAAGCGAGAGAGAGTCTGCAAAACTGTCGCTCGTGATGAAGCTTTCGTCGCCTCCTGCGGCAATTAATTCAAGAGATTATATTGCTATCTGGGGTTTTGTCGAGCGGGGGCTCCGGAAGCTCTCAAATAAGATGAATCCCTTCATCACGAGCGGTCGTTTTGCAGGCTCTTGGCCTTCGGTTCATCACGAGCGAGCGTATTGCGGGGCGCCCACCCTCGGTGCATGTGCGAGAATGGCGGCGTCAAGCAACGTGGACGCTGCGTGGCGTTCAGCGAGAGGAGATTCCCATGAAGGTTGCAATTCCAACCCTCGGCAAGGGTGGCCTGGACTGCGAGCGCTCCGGTCACTTTGGCCACTGTGACTGCTTCACCGTCGTCGACGTGGAGGACGGCAAGGTCGGCGCCGTGACCATCATCGATAACCCTCCTCACGAGGAGGGTGGTTGCATGCGCCCCGTGGCGCTGCTCGCTCAGAACGGCATCGACGCGATCGTGGCCGCAGGTATGGGTATGCGCCCCATGATGGGCTTCGCCCAAGCCGGCATCACTGTCTACTTTGAGAACCAGACCCCCGGCGTCGGCGACGTCGCGCAGATGGCCGCCGCCGGCACGCTCCCCGTCATGGGCGAGGAGCATGCCTGCCGCCACTAACGTGCCCGACGCCCTGGTCATAGCTGGTTGCCTGTCCGGCGAGAGGGACGATGCCGGCGTGGCTGCGCTCGTGGACGAGCTCGCGTCAGCGGTCGGCGCGGGCACGGTGGTCCGCGCCCGCACGGGAGGCCGTCTAGTGGGGCCGTCGCTATCAGACGTGCTTGCCGGTCTGCGGAGCGGCGGTGCCCGCCGCGTCCTCGTGGCGACGACGCACGTTGTCAACGGGCGTCTCCAGCAGGAAACTGCGGCCGCCGTGGACGCCGCCGTCCCCGGCTTTGACAAACTCCGTCTTGCCCCGCCTCTGCTCGCGGGCGAAGCGGACCACGCCGCCGTTGCCGCAGCGCTTGATGAGGCCGTGCCCGCGCTCCCCGGCCGCCGCGTTGCCTTCGCCGGCCATCGCGGTTCGGAATGCGAGGTCACGTTTTCCCAGCTCGAGCGCGCGTTGATCGAGCGTGGCCGCGGTGACGTCCTTGTGGGACCGCCCGACCGTCTGCGCGCCCTTCTCCGGGGGCGCCGCGAGCGCACGATCCTCCTTGCCCCGCTCCTCATGTCGCTCGGTCACCACGCGCGTCACGACGTGCTCGAGGGTCTCGCCCGGGACCTCTCCGCCCAGACCTGGCCGCACTCGCTCGCGGAACTGTCCGCCATCCGCGCGCTCGTCGTCGCGCATGTGAGAAAGGAACTCTCATGAAGCTCGTCATCGCCTCCGACATCCACGGCGCCGCCGACGCCTGCGCACGCCTCATGACCGTCATCGAGGAGGAGTCCCCGGACCGCATCGTCCTCCTGGGCGACCTGCTCTACCACGGCCCGCGCAACGACCTCCCCGCCGACTACGCGCCCAAGCGCGTCATCGAGATGCTCAACTCCGTGGCGAATAACGTGATTGCCGTGCGCGGCAACTGCGAGGCCGAGGTCGATCAGATGGTCCTCGGCTTCCCCTGCATGGCAGACCACAACGTCCTGCTTGACCCCGCTGCCGACATGACGCTCTTCCTCACTCACGGCCACGTCTACGGCCCCGGCTACCACAACAGCGTGGACGCCTGGCCCGCGCTGCCGCCGCGCTCCGCGCTGGTCTACGGCCACACGCACATCAAGGTGAGCGAGAAGAACGCCGAGCGTGACGCGTGGATTTTCAACCCCGGGTCGGTGGGCATCCCCAAGGACGGCTCGGCGAGCTGCGGAATCTACGAGGACGGGCGCTTCGAGCATCGCCTGCTGTAGCCACGCGCTCTCCCTAAAACCCGCGCTTCAAAAAATCTCATGTGTAGAGACTTAGATTATGTATAGAATCGTCACGCACAGGGGATAAAATCAACCGTACACACGGATAAAAGCGAGCGGGCCGGCGCACGCGGGCCTCACGCAGGAAAGGGAGAGCAACCATGAGCAAGATTCTCGGTATCGACCTGGGTACTACCAACTCCGCGATGGCGGTCCTCGAGGGCGGCGAGCCCACGATCATCGTCAACGCCGAGGGCGACCGCACCACCCCGTCCGTCGTCGGCTTCCGCGCCGACGGCGACCGCATCGTCGGCAAGGCGGCCAAGAACCAGGCCGTCACCAACCCCACCAACACCGTCTTCTCGATCAAGCGCTTCATGGGTCGCCGCTACGACGAGGTGACCTCTGAGCTCAAGACCGTCCCGTACAAGGTCAAGGGCGGCACCGGCAACCGCGCGGTCGTGGAGATCGACGGCGAGGACTTCACCCCCGAGCAGATCAGCGCCATGATCCTCTCCAAGATGAAGGCCGACGCCGAGAAGTACCTCGGCGAGCCCGTCACCGACGCCGTCATCACCGTTCCCGCCTACTTCAACGACGCCCAGCGCCAGGCCACCAAGGACGCCGGCAAGATCGCCGGCCTCAACGTCCAGCGCATCGTCAACGAGCCCACCGCCGCGGCCCTCGCCTACGGCCTCGACAAGAAGGGCATCGACCAGAAGGTCCTGGTCTTCGACCTCGGCGGCGGCACCTTCGACGTCTCGCTGCTCGACCTCGCCGACGGCGTCGTGGAGGTCCTCGCCACCAACGGTGACAACCACCTCGGCGGCGACGACTGGGACCAGCGCGTCATCGACTGGATGGCCGACAAGTTCCAGGCGGACAACGGCATCGACCTGCGCAAGGACCCCATGGCCCTGCAGCGCCTCAAGGAGGCCGCGGAGAACGCCAAGAAGGAGCTCTCCTCCGCCCAGCAGGCCCAGATCAACCTGCCCTTCATCACCGCCGACGCCACCGGCCCCAAGCACCTCGACTACACGCTGACCCGCGCCGAGTTCGAGCGCATCACTCGTGACCTGCTCGATCGCTGCAAGGGCCCCGTTACCAAGGCCCTCCAGGACGCCAACCTCCAGATCTCCCAGGTCAACGAGGTCATCCTCGTCGGCGGCTCCAGCCGTATGCCCGCCGTCCAGGAGCTCGTCAAGCAGATGACCGGCAAGCAGCCCAACATGTCCGTGAACCCGGACGAGGTCGTGGCCGACGGCGCGGCCGTCCAGGGCGGCGTCCTCACCGGCGACGTCTCCGGCATCCTGCTGCTCGACGTCACCCCGCTGTCCCTCGGCGTCGAGACCATGGGCGGCGTCATGACCAAGATGATCGACCGCAACACCACGATCCCCACGTCCAAGACAGAGATCTACTCCACGGCCGCCGACAACCAGACGTCCGTCGAGATCAACGTCCTGCAGGGCGAGCGCGAGATGGCCGCGGACAACAAGTCCCTCGGCAAGTTCAACCTCACCGGCATCCCGGCCGCCCGCCGCGGCGTGCCGCAGATCGAGGTCACCTTCGACATCGACGCCAACGGCATCGTGAAGGTCACCGCCAAGGACAAGGCTACCGGCAAGAGCCAGCAGATCACCATCTCCGGCTCCACCGCCCTCTCCGACGACGAGGTCGACCGCATGGTCAAGGACGCCGAGGCCCATGCCGAGGAGGACAAGAAGCACAAGGACGAGATCGAGGTCCGCAACCAGGTCGACTCGCTGTGCTACGGTGCCGAGCAGACCCTGAAGGACCTCGGCGACAAGGTCCCCGCAGACCAGAAGTCAGAGGTCGAGACGGCCATCGCCGACGCCAAGAAGGCGCTCGAGGGCCAGGACGTGGACGCCATCCGCGCCGCGGGCGACAAGCTCACCGAGGCCTCCCAGAAGCTCGCGCAGATTGTCTACTCCACCACCAACGACGCATCCGCGGGCGACGCGGGCGCGGCCGGCGCGCAGGCTGGCGCCGATGACGTTGTCGACGCCGACTACGAGGTCGTGGACGACGACAAGAACAACTAGCCCCAGGTAGGCCGTACCTGGTTCAAGAGATTCGGAGGCGGCCACGGCTTCGCGGCCGCCTCCGTCTGATTTGGTCGAGGAGGGTGACGTGAGAGTGCCCATCGAGGTAGAGGACGAGAAGAACGAGGCCATGGGGCCCGACGAGATGGAGACGGACGCGGTTGCCGAGAAGGACGACGCGCCCGAGGCAAAGACCGGCGAGCCGGACGAGGACGCCGAGGAGCGCGCCCGCGTGGAGGCGGCCATCCGTGCCGGCGAGGAGGCGGCGGAGCGCGAGCTCGCGGCTGATGCCGGCAAGCTCCGCGAGGAGCGCGACGAGCTGCAGAAGAGGCTCACCGACGTCGAGGACCAGATCGAGGCGGCCAAGAAGGAGGCCGCCGAAGCCACGGACCGCATGCTTCGCCTGCAGGCCGATTGGGAGAACTACCGCCGCCGCACCGCCGCCGAGCGCCTCGCGGAGAAGGAGCGCGCCGCCGAGGGCCTGGTTACCAACCTGCTGCCCGTGATCGACGACATCGAGCGCGCCATCGAGCACGCCGGCGCGACCGAGGATGACGCCCAGCTCAAGCAGTTCGTGGACGGCGTCTGCGCAGTGCACGCCAAGATGCTCGGCGTGCTCTCCAAGGAGGGCGTAGAGCCGATCGACCCGGCGGGCGAGCCCTTTGACCCCCTGGCCCACCAGGCCGTCGGCCGCGTCGAGGACGCCGAGGCGTTCGACGAGACCGTGGCCCAGGTCTATCAGAAGGGCTACAAGATGGGCGAGAAGGTCATCCGCACCGCGATGGTGACGGTGACCTACGGTGGGCCCAAGCGCCCCGTCGAGCAGCCGGAGGAATCCGGGGACGAGGGCGAGAGCGTGGAGAAGGACGAGGCGTAGCCCGGTTCTTCTCGCCAACACACGGCATGAGACGCGAAAGGAGGCGCGTGTGACATGGCAACCAATCAGAACTACTACGACATCCTGGGCGTGAAGCGCGACGCTTCCGACGACGACATCAAGAGGGCGTTTCGCAAGCTCGCTGCCAAGTACCACCCCGACGCGGGTGGTGACGAGCAGAAGTTCAAGGAGGTCAGCGAGGCGTACACCACGCTCTCCGACCCCAAGAAGCGCCGCGAGTACGACCAGATGCTGATGTTCGGCGGCATTCCCGGGGCAGACTTCGGCGGCTCCGGCGGACGCGGCCGCTACTCCTACACGACGAACGTCGGAGGCGACTGGTCCGACATCTTCAACAACATGCGCGGGGGTGACGGCGGCTTCGGAGGCTTCGACTTCTCCTCGATCTTTGGCGGGGCGGCCGGTGCGCGCGCCGCGAACCGGCCGACCAAGGGTTCCGACCTCACCATGTCCGTGGACGTCTCCGCCGAGGAGGCCTTCCGCGGGGCAACGCGCAAGGCCACGTACCGCGTGCCGTCCACGGGCGAGGAGCAGACGCTCACGATCAAGATCCCGGCAGGCGCGGTGGACGGCGGCAAGCTCCGCTACCGCGGCCGCGGCGAGTACGGCACCAACGGCGGCGACCGAGGCGACCTGGTGATCACCACGCATGTCGCCGAGCACCCCGTCTTCAAGCGCGATGGCGCCGACGTGCGCATGGAGCTGCCGCTCAGCATCTACGAGGCAACGCTCGGCGCCACTGTTGACGTGCCCACGCCCGATGGCACCGAGGTCCGTCTCAAGGTTCCTGCGGGAACGCAGGACGGCAAGACGTTTCGTTTCCGCGACCTCGGCGCGCCCAACGTCAAGCGCAAGGGTTCGCGCGGCGCGCTCTTTGTGACCGTGCGCGTGAAGGTTCCGACAATGCTTTCCAAGAAGGAGCGCGACGCCCTCGCAGCGCTGCGCGACGCGGACACGCGAGACTACCGCGAGGAGGTCATGCGCTATGGCGCAAGGCGATAGGGACGCCCGGGACCGGGAGCGCGGTCGCGACCGCGACAAGCCGCTCTACATGATCAGCGTGGCCGCCGAGCTCACCGGCATGCACCCGCAGACCCTGCGCGTCTACGAGCAGAAGGGGCTCGTCACGCCCGGGCGCTCGCGCGGCAACACGCGCCTGTACTCCCAGGCGGACATCGAGCGGCTGAGCCTCATCTCCAAGCTCACCGACGAGGGCATCAACCTCGCCGGCGTGGTGCGCATCCTCGACATGCGCGAGCGGATGCTCGAGCGCGAGGCAGAGCTCGACGAGCTGCGCGCCCGCGTCCGCGCGCTCGAGGACGAGGTCCATGAGTACAAGATGCAGGAGAAGATCACCGCGCTCGCCCGCTACGACGCCGCGAGCAGCCCGGAGCAGGTCATGCGCCGCCTGCTGCTGAACGGCGCTCCGGACGAGAAGGACGACGAGTAGCGACCGTCGCCTACTGTCCCTGGAATGCGCGCTCGAGCGTGTAACGGTCGATCAGCGAGCTCGCGACACCCTCGCGCGTGGTGCTGAAACCCGCCGCGTAGTTGGCCTTCATGACGGCAAGCCGCAGATCGTCGCCGTCGAGCAGGCAGGCGGCGAGCGCGCTGACGAATGCGTCGCCAGCCCCGGTGGTGTCGATGGACTCGAACGGAGCGGCGGGGAAGCTCTCCCGGTACGTCGCGGTGTGGACGTAGCAGCCCTCGGCGCCGAGCGTCACGACGACCGCCTCCACACCACGTTCCAGCAGGAGCTCCGCCCGCTCCTCCAGGCTGGAGCCTTCGGGGCAGATGGCCTCGAGCTCGGTCTGGTTGGGCACCAGGACGCTGACCCTTGAGACGACCTCGTCGGGGATGCTCTTGCACGACGCCGGCTTGAAGATGACCCGCGACCCGTGTGCCCTCGCCACGTCGCATGCGGCTGCCACGGCCTCCATGGGGATCTCCGACTGGACGAGGCAGTACTGTGCCCCCTCGAAGAGCTCCTCGCGCGCGTGCACGTCATGCGCCTGCAGGCTGGCGTTGGCTCCCGAGAGTATGCCGATCATGGACTCGCCCTGCTGGTCGACGAAGATGTAGGCGCGGCCGGTCTCCGTCCCGGGCTTGCGGTAGATGCCGGACGTGTCGACCCCGTAGCCCTCGAGGACCTGGTAGACCATGTCGGAGGAAGAGTCCACACCGACGTCGCCGACAAGGACGACGCGGTGCCCGAGCTTTGCGAGGCCGACGGCCTCGTTCGCTCCCTTTCCGCCCGGATAGACGAGGGAGGTCCTCGTGGTGACGGTGGTCCCCGTGTTGGGGAGCGCGGGGACGGAGAGGCGCGTGTCGATGTTGATGCTCCCCACGACGACGGCGTGCTTGGGCTGATGCGCCGAGGGCTGGCCGATCGAGTTCTCGTTGTCGAGGCTGAAGCTCTGGAAGAACTCCTCGCTCTGCTCCCGCCCCTCGATCTGGTCTATGAGGCGTCCGCAGGCGATGCGCCCGAAGTCGGAGTTGCGGATCGTGTACGTCGAGATCGCGTCGTTGGTGTCCGCGATCCAGGAGGTTCCCGCGTCGTTTCTCAGGGAGACTATCGAGACGTCGTCGGGCGCGTGATAGTGGAGCGACTCGAGTCGCGCATAGAGCGTGGCGGCAATCTGGTAGTGCGAGCACACGATGCCCGTGATCTCCCCGGTCCCCACCTTCGTGAAGAGCTCGCTCGAGACCTCGGTGAACAGCTGCGCGCCGCCAAAGGCGAGCCCGTTCTCGAAGAGGCAGCGCTTGAAACCCTTGATGAAGTCGCGGGTGCGCCTGCCCTCGGTGACGAGGCAGGCGATTCGCTCGTGGCCGCGGCGAACCAGCTCGTTAGTGATGTCATAGGCGGCAACCTCGTAGGGGAGCAGCAGCGACTGGTCGCCCCCGTAGGAGCCGATGGTGAGGACGCGCGCATCTCCGGTCTCGAGTGACGCGCGGTCCTCGAGGCTATTCTCGTTTACCGGCTCCCAGATGATGCCCGTGGCACCGGCGCTCTTGACGGCCGCAATGTTCTTGCGCTCCTGCTCGAGGTCGGCGTTGCTGTCAAAGACGAGCGTGGCATAGCCGGCCTGCTGCGCAACGGACAGGATACCGTCCAGCGTGGAGTCGAGCGAGATGGGTGAGCGGAAGATCACGCCGATGAGCCAGTCCCTGTTGGCGCGGGCTCGCGAGTAGGGCGTGTAGTGATAGTCCCTGACGACCTTGAGGACCCTCTCGCGCGTGCTCGCGCTGATTGACGCGTCCTTGTGGTTGATGACCTTGGAGACGGTGGAGGGGGAGACTCCCGCAAGCTTGGCAATGTCGCCGATGTCCATGGGTGCTCCGCTCCTCCTCTGTGGCCCTAACCAACAAGATTTTAGTTATTCACGCGCAAGTGCAGTGTAAGCACCGTTGAGGGCTGGGTAAGGGACCGTTTGCCGAGACCGTGTTCAATTTTTACTCACAACGCTACAATGTGCGAAGGAAAGAAATTTAGGAAAATAATTTCCTTAAATAAAAGAATGGGATGGGCTGTAAGGGGAGAAAGGATTGGTGGTTTTCGCATGTCAGAGAAGCTAACGTTTGGAGACAAGCTGAAGGCTCAGTTCTCGACCAAGTCGCTCGTGCTTATTCCCATTGCGGTGGGAATTAACCTCATCGGCGGCACGCTCTGCTCGATGCTCAAGCTCCCGCTGTTCCTGGACACGGTCGGAACGCTCGTCGTCGCCTGCCTGTCTGGTCCGTGGGTGGCGGCGCTCACTGGTCTTCTGACCAACGTCTTCCTGGGCATCGTGGCCAACCCGGTCAACTTCCCGTACGCGATCGTGAGCGTCCTCGTCGGTCTGACCGCGGGCTACCTCGCTCGCGCGGGCCTCTTCAACAAGCTCTGGGGCGTGATCGTCGTTTGGATTGCCGTCACGCTCGTCAACTCGATTTCCGCGGCGCTCATCACCTCGTTCGTCTTTGGTGGCGCCACGGGTATCAACGGCACCTCGATGATCACCGCCGCCTTCGTGGTCGCCCTGCAGGACGTGCTGCTCTCGGTCTTCTCGTCCGCAATCATCGAGAACCTCATCGACAAGGGCATCTCCGTGCTCATCGCCTATGCCATCTGGCGCAAGATTCCCCGCCGCTTCATCAGCCAGTACGCCATGGCTGGCCGCGATGACGCCGAGGGCGACGTCGAGGAGCTCGACGACCTCGACGATTCCGACGCGGGCCTCTAGGCCCGGGCTCGTTCGAGAGAGGGGAGTGAACCGATGACCGAGCAGGCTGGAGGTGCGCGCGCCGAGTGGCTGCGCGGGCTCAACCCCACGGCCAAGCTCGCGGCGGTCCTCTTGCTGGGCGCTGCCGCTATGGCCTTCCCCAGCCCCGTGCTGGGGGCATGCCTGATCGTGGTCCTGTTCGTCGTTGCGGCGAGCTCGGGGATGCTGGCGCCCTTTGCAAAGCTGATGGTTGGCTTTGGTATCCCCGTCACGATCATGTTGCTCTTCATCCAGGGGTGCTACAGCCCCGCCAACGTTACGTTTATTGCCGACCTCGGGTTTGCGCGCCTAGGGCTCGAGGGCGTGATGAGCGCCCTGCAGACCGTGGTGACGCTGCTCGTCTTCCTGGGTGGGTTCTACCTGATGAACGAGACCACCTACACGGGCGAGCTCGTTGCTGACCTCACGAGTCGCGGCCTCCCACCCAAGGCGGGATACCTGGTGCTCGCGAGCCTCAACGTGGTTCCGCAGATGCGTCGCCGCATGGCGACGATCCAGGAGGCGCAGGTCTCGCGCGGCCTCGACATGGAGGGCAGTCTGGTGTCGCGCCTGCGCGCAACTATCCCCCTGCTCGGCCCCGTGATCATGTCCTCGCTCACGGACGCCGAGGAGCGGAGCATGACGCTCGAGACCCACGGCTTCCACCTCAACGAGGTACGTCACACCAGCTACGTGGTCGTGCACCACGCACGCGCCGACCGGCCGATCGTCGTCATCGCCGTCGCACTGTTCGTCGTGTCTCTCGCTATCCGCATCGCCGCCCTTGCCGGTCTGATTGCCATCTAGGAGGTGTGCCATGTCAGAAGCTGCCCTCAGGGTCGAGGACTTCTCGTTCCGCTACCGTGATACCAAGCGCTATGCCGTGCGCCACCTGAGCTTCGAGGTGCCGCAGGGCGGGTTCCTCTGCGTCGTCGGGCCTAACGGATCCGGCAAGTCCACGCTCTGCAACGCGCTCGTGGGCCTCATCCCGCATCACTTCACCGGCAAGCTCCACGGCACGGTGAGCGTGTTTGGCTCCGACGTCTCCAAGAAGACGATCGCCGACCTCTCAACGGACATCGGTTTCGTCTTCCAGAACCCGTTCAACCAGCTCTCGTATACCGCGAACACGGTTGCCGAGGAGCTCGCCTATGGCCTGTGCAACCGCGGCGTGCCGCGCGACGAGATGGTAGTGCGCGTCGAGGCGATCGCGCACACCCTGCGTCTCGACGGGCTCCTGGAGCGCAACCCCCTCGAGCTCTCCGGTGGTCAGGTCCAGCGCGTCGCGCTCGGCTCGACCCTCATCCTGAATCCCAAGATCCTCGTTCTCGACGAGTGCACGACGCAGCTCGACCCCCTGGGAAGCGAGGAAATCTTCGACATCGTCCGCGCGCTCAACGAGGACGGGATGACCGTCGTCATGGTCGATCACGACATGGAGCGCGTTGCTCGCTGCGCCGACACCGTCCTGGCCCTAAGGGACGGGAACCAGGTGGCGCTGGGAACGCCCCGAGAGGTCTTCGGCATGGCGGGGCTCGAGGAGCAGGGCGTCGATATTCCAGACTTCGTTCGCGTCACCAGGGCCCTCTCTGCGTCCGGCCTCGCCGACGGCGACATCGAGCTCACCGAGGGACCCACCATCGAGCGCGTAAGGGAGGCGATGGGTCGATGAAGATCGAGGTAAAGAACCTGGTCCACGAGTACATTCCCGGACAGCGCGCCCTTGATGGCGTCAACCTGACCATCGAGGGCACCGAGCCGCTCGCCATCATCGGCCAGAACGGCGCGGGCAAGACCACGCTCGTCAAGCACTTCGACGCCATCCTCCGCCCGACCTCGGGCACCGTGGTGATCAACGGGCGCGACCTCTCCGAGCTGACGTGCGCCCAGTGGGCGGCGCAGGTGGGCTACGTCTTCCAGAACCCCGACAACCAGCTCTTCCTTGAGACGGTCCGCAAGGAGTTCGAGTTTGGCCCTCGTCAGGTTGGGATGGACGAGGCCCGTATCGAGAAGCGCCTCAAGCACGTCGCCGAGCTGGTCGGTCTTGCCGACAAGCTCGACGTCAACCCCGCCGACCTCTCGCCGGCTGAGAAGAAGTTCTGCGCCATCGGCTCCGTCGTGATGATGGACTGCGACGTCGTCATCTTCGACGAGCCTACCTGTGGCCAGGACCTCGAGGGCAACGCACGGCTCGAGCGCATCATTGCCGCGCTGCGCGATGCCGGCAAGCTGTGCATCACGATTTCGCACGACGTCAAGTTCGTAACTCGCTGCTTCCCTCGGGCCGTGGTCATGTGCCAGGGGAAGGTGCTCGTACAAGGGCCGGTCGAGGAGGTTTTCTCCCAGGTTGACCTGCTCAAGCAATCCTTTGTCGTCCCGCCCCCGATATGTCGCGTCGCGCTGGGGGCCGGAATGAGCCAGGCCGTGTTCAGTGTGGACGACCTCGTTGAGAGGGTCCGGAAAGAAAGGAACAACTGTGAGTGACGTCATCGTTCAGATTTACGGCATCCGTACCGTCGAGGACGCCCGCATGGTAGTGGGCATGGGCACCGAACACATCGGCGTGTCCTATGGTCACGTCAAGCACACGCCGGGCCAGCTCACCTGCGAGCAGGCGAAGGAAATCTTCAAGGGCGTTCAGCCCGAGGCCGTGCGTGTCGGACTCACCTGCGCCACCGACATCGACGAGATCACCGAGGACCTGAAGGCGGCCCTGCCCGACGTCCTGCACCTCTCCGGCGACATCGATGGCATCAGCCCCGAGCAGGTCGCTGAGCTCAAGAGCCGCTTCCCCGGCCTCAAGATCATGCAGGCCATCCCGGTGCTTGCCGGCGTGCCCCTCGAGGAGCAGAAGGCGCTCGACTACGTCCGTGCCTACGAGGGCGTCTCCGACTTCTTCCTGATTGACACCAAGTCAGCCGACGCCAGCGACATCGGCGCCACCGGTCTTACGCATGACCGCTCGATCGACCGCGCCATCGTCGAGGCGACCGACGTCAAGTGCATCATCGCCGGCGGCCTTGACGACAAGAACGTCGCCGAGGCAATCCACGAGACCCACCCCTATGGCGTCGACTCCTACACGCACACCAACTGGGATGACGAGCGCGCCAATGGCCTCAACTGCAAGGACCCCGCCAAGGTGGAGGCCTTCGTGAAGGCGGCCAAGAATGCCTGAGGTCATCGTCGTCGGTGATGCCAACGTCGACATCATCGTTCAGTACCCGCGCTTCCTCGATCCCGAGAAGACGCACGTCGTCTGGCCCAACCCCGAGATGCAGGGTGGCGGCACCTCGTCGAACACGGCGGCTGCCCTCGCCAAGCTCGGCCTTGGCTGTGCGTTCGTGGGCACCGTGGGAGACGACAACTACGGCCGCTTCGTCCGCGACGACCTTGCCGAGCTTGGCGTGGACGTCTCTGGTCTTGTCGTCGATCCCTCGCTCAACACCGTTGGCGTCTTCGCCTTCATCGATGAGACCGGCGAGCGCTACCTGTGGGGGTGGCCGCGCGAGAAGCAGTCCTTCAAGGTGATCGACGAGAACCGCGTCGACTTCGAGCGCATCTGCAGGGCGGACTGGGTCCACTCCTCGGGCATGTCGCTCGTCTACGACACGAGCGCCCGCTCGACGATCACGCGCATCTTCCGCGAGGCCCACGCCGCCGGCGTCCCCACGTCCTTCGACCTCAACCTGCGCGTCGATGACGGCGTGCTCGACCCGGACTTTGCCCAGGCGCTCGACGCGATTATGGGCGACGTCGACTATCTGCTCGGCTCCGGCCCTGACGAGTTCGCCTACCTGGGCGGCGGCACCTGGGAGGAGAACGCCGCCGCCCTCGCCCGCGACGGCCGCATGGTCATCGCCCGCGACGGCGCTCGCGGCTCCATGGCGCTGTTCGACGGCAAGGTCGTCCGCGCGGACGCCTACCGGGTGGAAGTAGAGGACACGGTCGGTGCCGGTGACGTCTACAACGCCGGGTTCATCTCGGGAATCCTCGCTGGCCGCGACATCTCCGAGGCGCTCCGTCTCGGCAACGCGGTCTCCGGCTACACGGTTGCCCGCAAGGGCTCGCGCAGTACCCCCACCGCCCAGGAGCTCGAGGAGTTCATGAGCGCCCGCGAGGGCTAGTCAGACAAGAAGAAAGGAAGGAACCATGGAGAAGAAGAAGGTCATTCTCGACTGCGACCCCGGTCATGACGACGCGTTTGGCATCATGCTCGCCGCGCAGCATCTCGACGTGCTGGGCATCACCACCATCGGTGGCAACTGCACCCTCGAGAACGTCACGCGCAACGCCATCAAGACCCTCGAGGTCCTCGGCAAGGCCGACGAGATCGGCGTGTATGCCGGCCACAGCTGCCCGCTCGCCGTGCCCCTGGTGACGGCCCCCAACTTCCACGGCGAGACTGGCCTGGACGGTCCCGTCCTGCCCGAGCCCACGCATGCCCCGCGCGAGCAGCACGCGGTCGACTTCATCGTTGACACCGTGATGGCCAACGACGACGTGACCATCATCGCCACGGGCCCGCTCACCAACATCGCCGCCGCCCTCAACCGCGAGCCGCGCATCGCCGAGCGCGTCAAGGAGATCTGCATCATGGGTGGCTCGGTGACCTTCGGCAACTGGACCCCCGCTGCGGAGTTCAACATCTTCGTCGATCCTGAGGCCGCGTATCGCGTCTTCAACTGCGGCGCCCACGTCAAGATGACCGGCATCAACCTCACGCGTCAGTGCTGCATCGGCATCGAGCACATGGAGGAGTTCCGCAAGATCGGGACCAAGGCGGCCAACTTCGCTGCCGACCTGACGGACTTCTTCATCCAGCAGGACATCAAGGAGGGCGAGCCCCCCATCGCCTGCATGCACGACGCCTGCGCCGTCGCTTGGATCGTGGACCCGTCGCTCATCGTCGCCGCCCCGATGCACATCGACATCGAGCTCAACGGTGCCCTCACCCGTGGCATGACCGTGTGCGACTACCGTCACCTGCGCGGCGTCGACCCCAAGGTGGACATCGAGCGCACTGCCCAGATGAGCTACCGCGACAAGGACCCCAACGCCGAGGGCGCCCTCGAGCTGGACTTCCCCGGCTTCATGGAGCTTCTCTACGAGACGCTTCGCAACTACAACTAGGTGAGACTGTCCATGGGCGTAGATGCGACTTCATCCTGCGTAAAGCCTGGCATCGAGCTGGTGCTCTGGGACTTCGACGGAACGCTCGCCTACACGAGCGGCGATGTCTGGGGCTCCCTGTGCTACGCGGCCGAGAGGATCGGCTGCCGGTTCGTTGACGGCTTTGAGGACGATGACGTCAACCTTTCGCTTCCGGTGGAGCGCATCTACGCCAGCCTGGTCCCCCGACCCGACCCCAGCGGGCTTGAGAGCTTTGACCAGGACGTGACGAGGCATTACCGCACGATCAGCACCCATCCACGGACCCTCCTTTTCCCCGGGATGCGCGAGCTGCTCGGGACGCTGCGCTCCCGGGGCGTGAGGAGCCTGATCGTGACCAACAAGCCTCAAGGGGCCCTCGAGCGGCTCCTCGATCTCAAGGGCTGGTCCCAGCTGTTCGACGGCTGGGTCTGCGCCGATATGGGCGAGGGCGGTGACCTCACCAAGGCCCAGATGATTCGCAGGGCGCTCGATGGGAACGGCGTTGACGCCCGTCACAGCGTCATGGTCGGCGACTCCTGGGGGGACGTCGCGGGCGCGCATGAAACGGGGGTCGTCAGCATCGCCGTGACCTACGGGGACGGCAACGTGGAGCGACTCCTCTCAGAGGGCCCGGAGCACGTTGCGGATGACGTTCAGCAGCTTGGAACGATATTGTTGGGAAGTTTATAGAGATGCTTAACGACTTTGATATTCAGATCGCCACGAGGTTCGTCTTTGGCCATGACGCCGAGAAGCGCGTCGGGCAGGAGCTTCGCGCTCTCGGAGCAACGAAAGCGCTGATTCACTACGACGGTGGCGACTACCTCGAGAAGAGCGGTCTTCTCGACACCGTGGCCAAGAGTCTCGAGGAGGCGGGCCTTGCCAGCGTCCGTCTTGGCGGCGTGCAGCCCAACCCGCGCCTCTCCCTGGTCCGCGAGGGCATCGAGCTGTGCCGACGCGAGGGAATCGACGCGGTGGTGGCCGTTGGCGGCGGAAGCACCATCGACTCCGCGAAGGCCATCGGCCTGGGTGCGGCCACGGAGCGCGACGTCTGGGATTTCTTCCGGGGCGTTGCCGAGCCCACGAGTACGCTGCCTGTCGCCGCCATCATCACCTGCCCGGCATCCGGCAGCGAGTCGAGCCAGGTCGTCGTCGTGAACAACGAGGAGGAGCACGCCAAGTTGCTGGTGAGCCTCCCCGTGGTCCGACCCGCGATTGCCATCATGAACCCCGAGCTCTCGGTTACGCTGCCCGCGCGGCCGACCGCCTGTGGCCTGACTGACATGTTCTGCCACGTGTGCGAGCGCTACTTCACCGATGACGCCGACTTCGGCGTCCTCGACGCCATGAGCGAGGGGGTGCTGCGCAGCATCGTCAGCGTTGGCCCGCGCCTCATGGCTGATCTTGGCAGCTACGAGCTGCGCTCCGAGGCCATGTGGATGGCTACGGTCGCGCAGAACAACTCCATCGGCATGGGCCGTAACCAGGACTGGGCGACCCACGCGCTCTCTAACGAGCTGAGCGCCCACTTTGACATCGCCCACGGTGAGACCATCTCTGCCGTCATGGGGTCCTGGATGCGCTACGTCTACAAGGCGAACCCGCGGAGGTTCGCCCGCTTCGCCCGCGAGGTGTTTGGCATCCGCGACGAGCAGATGGACCTCGAGGCGCTCGCCCTCGCGGGCATCGCGGCCACGGAGGACTTCTTCCGCAGCCTGGGCATGCCCACGTCCCTGGCCGAGGTCGGGGTCGGCGAGGAGGGCATCGAGCCCATGCTCGACACCATCGAGTACTTTGGCGACGACGACTCCATCGGCTCGGTGATGCGCCTTGACCGCGACGACTGCTCCAAGATCTTCCACATGGCCCTCGGCGCGTGCGAGGGGGGTCGCTGATGAGAATCGTCAACATCGGGTCCCTCAACATCGACTACGTCTATGACGTCCGCAACTTCGTGCAGAAGGGTCAGACCATCTCGTCCGAGGGGCGCAGCACGTTTGCGGGCGGCAAGGGCCTGAACCAGTCCATCGCGCTGGGCCGAGCCGGCGTCGAGGTGTGCCATGCGGGCATGGTCGGCCCGGAGGGCGCGCCGCTGCGCGACCTTCTCAGCGCCTCGGGCGTCAACGTGGACTGGGTCCGTCAGACCGACGAATGCGCGACCGGTCACGCCATCATCCAGCGCGACCGCGAGGGGGACAACTGCATCATCCTCTACGGCGGAGCCAACCAGCGGGTCGACGAGACGTTCGTCGACGAGGTCCTTGCGTCCTTCTCTGCGGGTGACTGGGTCCTGCTGCAAAACGAGACGGGAAGCCTCGCCTATACCATTCGCTCGGCGAAGGACCGGGGGATGTGGGTGGCGCTCAACCCGTCGCCGGTGAACGGAGCCCTTCTCGACTGCCCGCTCGAGCTCGTCGACTGCTTCATCCTGAACGAGGGCGAGGCGGCACAGCTCACGGGTCTCGATGCGAGCGCCAGCTCGCCCGCCGAGCTCCTGGCCGCCATGGGGGAGCGCTTCCCGCGTGCCGACACGGTGCTCACGATTGGCTCCGAGGGGTCGATGTGCCTGAGCTCCGGCGAGACGTTCCGTCAGCCCGCCCGCAAGGTCGAGGCTGTGGACACCACGGCCGCCGGAGACACCTTCACGGGTTACTACCTGGCCGAGCGATCGAGGGGCACCTCGGTCCCCGACGCGCTCCGCATCGCGTCGACCGCGTCGGCGCTCGCCGTCTCGCGTAAGGGCGCGGCGCCTTCCATCCCCGTGCGTGCGGAGGTCGAGGAGCTTCTCGTCTCTGACGGGCAGGCTCCCGCCAACTAGTGCACCAGGCTCGCCGGGAGGGGCGGGCTCAATGCAGATTCTGTCTGTCACTACCAAGAACGAAAGGAGTTTTCAATGGCAGAAGAATTGGAGAAGCAGAACCGTATTCCCGTTCCCGAAGAGGGATCGGAGGAATGGCTGAAGCTCAACAAGATGGCCCGCGTCTCCGTGCCGCTGGTCCTCGTGATCTTCACGCTTGGCGTCTTCATGCAGCAGGCGTTCAACATGATCTACGTCAACATTGGCGATCAGCTCGGGCAGCCCGGCCTCGCTCCGCTCATCACCTCGATCCCCGGCATCGTCCTGGGCATCGTCTGCGTCATCTACGGCTCGCTCGGTGACTTCCTGTCCCTCAAGAAGATGATCACGGTCGGCACGATCGTCTTCATCCTCGGCTCCGTGCTCGGCATCTTCGGTAACCTGAGCATCTGGTTCGTCATCATCGCGCGTACCGTCCAGTCTGCCGGCTGGCAGGTCACCGGCTCGATCTTCCTCGTGCTCGTGTCCAAGTACATCAGCAAGAAGGATCGCGTCGTCTGGTACGGCCTGTTCGTCGCCGTGTTCCGCATCGCGGCCGCCCTCGGCGTCTTCCTCGCCGGCTATGTGACCCTCATCGACTGGCGCATTCTGTTCGCCGTGGGTCTCGTCGCTCTGCCCCTGCTGCCGTTCCTGTCCAAGAACCTGCCCGACGAGCACGCCGTCGGCGCCACCATCGACTGGATCGGCTTCACGCTGATCGGTGCCTTCGCTTGCTCCGTCACCATGTACTTCACCGACATGAGCACATTCTGGCTTGTCGCCATCTTCGTGACGCTGATCGCCTTCATCGCCTACGT
This sequence comes from Atopobium sp. UBA1382, assembly GCA_002305805.1. Classification (GTDB taxonomy): domain Bacteria; phylum Actinomycetota; class Coriobacteriia; order Coriobacteriales; family Atopobiaceae; genus Thermophilibacter; species Thermophilibacter excrementavium. The sequence continues at coordinate 226,748 of DBQY01000016.1, forward strand.
CTGGAAGGCTAAGAACCCGTTCATCACCCCGAAGATGCTCACCAACCCGGCCTTCGTCATGACCATGATCGTCATCTTCGTCGGCTACTTCTTCAGCTACACGATCAGCTCCGGCTGCAACAACATCGGCATGAACGTCTACGGTCTCGATTCCGCGCAGGTCTCCAACCTGCTCGTGTGGTCGAGCATCGTGGCCGCCATCGTCGGTCTGGGCGCCGGCCCGATCATCAAGCGCATGGGCCGCAAGGCGTCCGTCATTCTCGCGCTCGCCTGCATGGGCGGCGGCCTGATCTTCACCGCCGCGGCCATCCCGATGGGCGCGTTCTGGTCGATCTGCATCGCCCCGTGCGTGTACTACTTCGGCACCTCGTTCTTCTACCAGCCGATCGTCGACACCGCCACGCTGACGGTGGAGGCCGAGGAGTCCGGCCGCGCGCTCGGCTTCAACGACCTGATCCAGGCCCTCACCGGCTCCATCGGCGTTGCTCTCTTCGGCCAGCTCATGGCCAACGGCGCCATGCCCGACGGAAGCCTCTTCGGCACCACCGCCGGCGCCGCCTCGACCTACGCCAACGTGTTCTTCATCGGCGGACTGGTCGTTCTCGGCGGCCTGCTCATCTTCATCCTCTCCATGAAGATGATCTACAGCCGCTCCCGCGCTGCTGAGGACGAGGCCTAGTCCCCGTTCTTTCCAGACTCCCTCGGGCCCAGCTCCTCTGGGCCCGGCGCCCCGCGTCCCCCCTAGGCGCGGGGCGCTCCCTTTTTCAGGTGTGCGTTCTTCTCGTCAAGTGGCCCTTCTCGCCTCGGGCCCGCCGCGAGGCTTTGGGCAAAAGGTTTGATGCCGTGCCGAGGAGCGGGAGGTTTTGCATAAGCGTTGTTGCCCACAACACGGGAGAGCGCGGCATGCCGTCCCGCGACATAAAACGTTCGCCCCAAAACCCGTAGTCGCTTCCTGGATTCGTCGCTTCCGACGACGCGAACGGGCGAGAAACCCAAAACCTCCCAATCCGTGACACCTTGAGACTCTGCTGAGAAATCTAACATATGGAGACTTAGATTTGCGTATACGCCCCAGCTCACACGGGAACAATAGTCCTTGACTAACCACGAACCCAGAAGGGGGCAACTATGAGACTCGACAAGTGGGCCGTCACGGCTCAGGAGGCGCTGCAGGCGGCCGTGGGCATCGCGACCGACGCCAGCGCCGGCCAGGTGCAGCCTGTGCATCTGCTCAAGGCGCTTCTCGGCTCCGGGGAGCGCAACCTCAACGCAATCATCGAGCGCGTGGGCGCCGATCCCGCGTCCATCGAGGCGCAGGTCGACCAAGCCATCGCGCGCCAGTCGCGCGTGAGCGGCGACGCGTCCCAGATGGGCGCCGGTGCCGACCTCGTGCGCGTGGGCGATGCCGCGGAGAAGCTCGCGTCCAAGATGGGCGACTCCTACGTCACCTCCGAGCACCTGCTCTGCGCGCTCGCGGACAGCAAGGACGAGGCCGGCTCCATCCTCAAGGCCGCCGGAGTCACCGGCAAGCGCGTGAGCCAGGCCTACGAGGAACTGCGCGCCGGCGAACACGTCACCAGCCAGGATGCCAAGCCCCAGCTCAAGGCGCTCGAGCAGTACGGTCGCAACGTCACCGACCTCGCGCGCCAGGGCAAGCTCGATCCGGTGATCGGCCGCGTTGAGGAGATTCGTCGCACCATCCAGGTGCTCAGTCGCCGCACCAAGAACAACCCCGTGCTCATCGGCGAGCCCGGCGTGGGCAAGACCGCCATCGTCGAGGGCCTGGCCCAGCGCATCGTCAACGGCGACGTCCCGTCCACCATCCGCGACAAGGACATCGTGGAGCTGGACATGTCCGCCCTTGTGGCCGGCGCCAAGTACCGCGGCGAGTTCGAGGACCGCCTCAAGTCCGTGCTCAAGGAGGTCCAGAACTCCGACGGCCGCATCATCCTCTTTATCGACGAGCTGCACACCATCGTGGGTGCGGGCGCCACGGAGGGTTCCATGGATGCCGGCAACATCCTGAAGCCCGCTCTCGCTCGCGGCACGCTGCATGCGATCGGCGCCACCACGCTGGACGAGTACCGTAAGTACATCGAGAAGGACGCGGCGCTCGCCCGCCGCTTCCAGACCGTCATGGTCTCCGAGCCCACCGTGGAGGACACGATCTCCATCCTCCGTGGACTCAAGGAGCGCTACGAGCAGCACCACCGCGTGCGCATCACGGACTCCGCTCTGGTCAGCGCCGCCGACCTCTCCAACCGCTACATCTCGGACCGCTTCCTGCCCGACAAGGCCATCGACCTCGTCGACGAGGCGGCGAGCCGCCTGCGCATGGAGCTCGACTCCATGCCGGCCGACATCGACGCGGTGGACCGCCAGCTCACGCAGATGCAGATCGAGGAGCAGGCCCTCATGAAGGAGGAGGACGCCGCCAGCAAGGAGCGTCTCGAGACGCTGCGCGGCGAGATCGCCACCACGCGCGAGAAACTCGACGGCATGAAGGCCAACTGGGAGAACGAGAAGGGTGCGATCGACCGCGTGCAGGACCTCAAGTCCAAGATCGAGGACGCGCGCGTGGAGATGGAGCGCGTTACCCGCGAGGGCGACCTCGCGCGCGCATCCGAGCTGCGCTACTCCACGATTCCTGGCCTCCAGCGCGAGTACGAGGAGGCGGAGGCCGCTCTCACCGCCAAGCAGGAGGCGGGCGGCCTGCTCAAGGAGGAGGTCACCACCGAGGAGATCGCCGAGGTCGTGAGCTCGTGGACCGGCGTGCCCGTCTCCAAGATGATGCAGGGCGAGATGGACAAGCTCAAGAACCTCGAGGCCGAGCTGCACAAGCGTGTGATCGGCCAGGACGAGGCCGTCTCGGCCGTGGCCGCCGCCGTGCGTCGCAGCCGCGCGGGCCTCTCCGACCCCAACCGGCCGATCGGCAGCTTCTTCTTCCTCGGCCCTACCGGCGTGGGCAAGACGGAGCTCGCCAAGACGCTCGCGGAGAACCTCTTTGACGACGAGCGCGCGCTCGTGCGCATCGACATGTCCGAGTACATGGAGAAGTTCAGCGTGCAGCGCCTCATCGGTGCGCCCCCGGGATACGTGGGCTACGACGAGGGCGGCCAGCTCACCGAGGCCGTGCGCCGTCGTCCGTACTCCGTGATCCTCATGGACGAGATGGAGAAGGCGCACCCCGATGTCTTCAACATCCTGCTGCAGGTGCTCGACGACGGACGCCTCACCGACGGCCAGGGTCGCGTGGTGAGCTTCAAGAACACGATCATCATCATGACGTCCAACGTTGGGTCCCAGTTCATCGCCGGCGCCAACGCCTCGAGCGACCCGGACGAGGTACAGCGCGAGGTTAACAATGCCCTGCGCCAGACCTTCAAGCCGGAGTTCTTGAACCGCATCGACGACGTGGTGGTCTTCCACGCCCTCGGTCTCGAGGACATCGAGAAGATCGTGGATATCCAGCTCAAGGACGTGCGCGAGCGTCTGTCCCGCGATCGCATCCAGCTCGAGCTCACGCCGGCGGCCAAGCAGTCGCTCGCCTTCGACGGCCTCGACCCGGTCTATGGCGCACGTCCGCTCAAGCGCCTCATCCAGCGCCAGGTCGTGGACAGCGTTGCCAACCTCATCATCGACGGCTCGCTCGGAGAGGGTGACGTGGTCCGCATCGACGTGGGCGACGACGACCGTCTCTATGCCGCGCGTGACGCTGCGGCTTCCGAGCGCCGCCATGCCGACGCCTCCGCGACGCCCGGCGCCTCGGATGACGAGCCGCTGGAGCCGGATGCCCTGGAGTAGCGCTACCATAGTGCCGTGATTCAACGGATGGTTGGAGGCGACATGGCGGAGCAGGAGGACAGGGACGGTACTGTGAGGATGCGTCCCGAGGACCTTCCGGACCCGGCCGCCACGCAGCCCGAGAGGACGCGCGTGGCGAGCCGGGTGCCCGCCGTAGACGCGCCGGAGGCGCCGGGAGACGCCCCCGCGCGCGATGGCATAGACGCGCTCGCCGACCCGTACTTCTCGCCCGCCGCGCCCGCCGACCTGACGACGGCGAGGCAGGTCATAGCCATCGAGTCCCCGGTCGAGAGCCTTCCCGAGCGCAAGCGCCGTCTTCCACGCTGGGCCATCGTCCTTCTCGCCATCCTCGCCCTCGCGGCAGCGGCAGGGGTTGCCTACCTCACCTACGAGAACGAAGTCTGGGGCGGTAGGAGCGTGCCCAAGGTGGTCGGCCTCACGGAGGAGGACGCGCGCGCCGAGCTCGAGTCGGGCGGCTTTGCCGTTGAAGTTGAGTACCGCGCCGGTGACGGCGACTATGGGACGGTGCTCTCGTGCAGCCCCCAGGAGGGCACGCGCATCGACCCGTCCGAGGGCGTCACGCTCGTCGTAGCGGGCGAGCGCGTCATCCCGAGCGTCCTGGGGCTCTCTGAGGAGGAGGCGACCGCCGCCCTCTACGACGCCGGCGCCAGCGAGGTCCTGGTCGCGCGGCAGAGCTCCGATGAGCCCGCGGGCACGGTGCTCGCCGTCGATCCGGCGGAGGGCGCGCCCTTTGTCTCCACGGACCAGGTCACGCTGACCGTGGCCCAGCCCTACGTGGTTCCGGAGGTCGAGGGGATGTCGGTGTCCGATGCGCTGGCGCTGCTCGAGGGTGCCGGTCTTGACGGGAGCGTCTCCTATGTCGAGTCCGACGCCGAGAAGAACCAGGTGGTCTCTTCGGATCCGGTGGCCGGCACCGAGGTTGCCGGCGGGTCCTCCGTCACGCTGAGCGTCTCGAGCCCCTTCCCGTCCTCGCCGACGGCACTGCTCGACTACTTCGAGGCGGAGCCCGCGCAGATTTCCGAGTACCTCGCCGACGAGGGCTTCTCGCTGCGTTACAGCGCAATTTACGTCTCGGGCGGCAACGCCCGGTGCGCCTACGAGAGCGAGGACGGGGACGTCCTCCAGATTTCCGACGCGCCGGAGAGCGGCCACTATGACGGGAGCGCGGACGGGGACGTCCTCGCCCGCGGGGCGGGCATTGGCGGTCTGCGCTTTGCGTTCTCCGCCGCCTCCCTTCCGGACGGAGCCGCAAACGAGACCGAGGAGGGTGTGCGTGCCGTGATGGAGGCGTGCGGGTTCGAGGGAATGACGGACCTGTGCACCCAGGACGATGCCCAGCTCCCCCAGGAGCTCCTGGAGAGCGAGCTCTACGAGACGGCGCACTTTGTGTGCGCGACCGGTCGGCAGGACGGCTATACCTGGGTGGTGCGCATCGGCGGCGTGGGCGAGTCGACGGGCGTGGTGGCTATGGTCGCGCCGACCGCGCACTTCTCGGCCGTCGATCTCTCCTCGTTTGGCGGGAGTGCCTGCGACTACGTTGCCTACATCGATCTGTTCACGGGGTGATCACGATGGACGAGAAGGAAAGGCCCGAGGAGAGAGACGAGTTCCGCCGTGCGGAGAACGAGGACGACGACGGCTACGACCCATACTCGGACCGTCGTCCGGACCCCGAGCCGCTCTTCGAGCGTGACCCCTGGGGCTAGCGAGCGGTCGAGCCCCAGTTAGTCTGCATGTACTCCCAGACGAAGAAGACCACGATTGCAAGGACGGCAAGCACCACGAAGAGTGCGATGGCAGTCTTGATGCGCGTGCGTCGCTCGCGCGACGCGAAGATGTCGCGACGGCCCTTGGGAATCTCGAGGTACTGACCATAGTGAAGGTCGCGGCGCAGCTGCGCGCCCTCGGCGCGCGAGCGACGGTAGGCACGCCCGGAGAGTGCGCCGCCGCGGACGGTGAAGTCGGAGTCGTGCGCCACCAGCCCGGAGTCGTCAGATTCCTGCGCGAGGTCATCGATGGGCTCCACGCTGCGGTGGGTCGGGCGCTGGCGCACGTAGGGGGCGGAATGCCGGCCTGCGACGCTGTTGTTGGGCTCGTTGCTGCTCATGGGGCCTCCGACGTTCTTCTCGGTTTGCGACATTATGCTACAGCCCCGTCTCTGTTCAAAATCTAAGTTCAGGCAACTTAGATATGATGAGTATATGACGCTGAGAAAAATCGCTTTCTGTCGCATAAAGGTCGCGCGACGGGGAATAACTACCAACGAGCGACAGGGTGCCCCGGGAGGCGCCCACCACAGATAAGAGGAGTGATAACTATGGCAAGCATGATTCCGTATGACCGTTACTCGAGGGCTCTTCGCAGCTGGCCGTTTGACGAGTTCGACCGCTTCTTCGACGCGCCGTTCGCCGCGCTCTCCACGGGCAACGCGGGCTTCAAGATGAACGTCGAGGACGCGGGCACCGCGTATGTGGTCACTGCCGAGCTGCCGGGCGTCAAGCGCGAGGACATTGACGTCGAGCTCAACGAGGGCCGTCTCTCCGTCTCCGTGGAGAAGAAGGAGACCGACGAGGAGAAGGGCAAGAACTACCTCTACAAGGAGTCCGGCGAGTGGAGCGCCACGCGCGGCGTCTTCCTCAAGGACGCGGCCACGACCGGCCTCACCGCCAAGCTCGAGGGCGGCATCCTTACGGTGAACGTCCCCAAGCAGGACGAGAAGGCCAACGTCACCAAGATCGCCATCGACTAGCGGCTATCGCAGGGGCGACTCAGCGGGCCGGGGCCTACGGGCTCCGGCCCGCTTCTCGTGCGGCGAGGCGCCCGGGCGCGACCGCGGTCAGAACACGGAGAGCGGCCAGTCCTGGGCGGCGCAGCAGATCGTGAGCCTGCCGTCCGGCGTGCGCGCCTCGGTGCGGCCGTCGTCGCCAGGGGCGACTCGCGCCCTGACAGCCTCCGCCAGCGTGCGCACGCAGAGACTCGGCCGGTTGTTCTCCTGGGAGAGGTGCATGGCAACCACGGTCTCGGTGTCCGGGCCCACGAGCTGCGCGAGCGCCGTTGCTGCCTGGGCGTTGGAGAGGTGGCTGCGTGCCCCGCCCACGCGCGCCTTGAGGTAGGCCGGGTAGTTCCCGGCGGCGAGCATGCGCTCGTCGTGGTTGGACTCGAGCGCTAGGATGCGGGTGCCCATCAGGCCCTTGAGCGCCTCCGCGCCCAGCTCGCCGGTGTCCGTGCAGAACCCAAGCGCGTCATCGTCGGTGAAGAAGCGCAGGCCTATGGGGTCTGCCACGTCGTGCGAGGTGGGGAAGGTACGTATCCGCATCCCTGCGATCTCGATCTCGTCCGAATGGCCCACGAGCGTGAACGGCAGCTCGGTGAGATAGCGTCGCGCCGCCACGGTGCCCGCGGTCGCGTAGAGCGGTCCGTCAAAGCGGTTGCAGAATACGCTGAGCCCGCCCACATGATCGGAGTGCTCGTGGGTGAGAACCACCGCGACGACGCGGTCCATGTCCACTCCGAGCTCGCCCGCCCGGCCGAGAAGGGCGCGGCGGGAGATGCCGCAATCCACCAGCACGGAGCCCTCGGGGCCCTCAACCACGGCGGCATTTCCCTTGGAGCCGCTGGCCAGCACGTGCAGGTGGATCTGAGGGGTCATGGGGATCCTCTCGCTGTCGTAAACTTCTCTCGGGGCGCCCCGCGCGCCGCCGATGTACAGGGTACCCGTTGGAGGTGGGCCATGCCGAGCGTCTCTCGTCGATACGGATCAGTCGGCGGCCGCTTTGACCGTCCGAGCGGCCGTCCGGATGCCGAGCTCGCGGCGCCGGTCGTTCTTATGGTCTCGGGCGGGGCGGACTCCACGGCGCTTCTCGTCCTTGCTGCCACGTCGTCGCTGGACATCGACGACGGTCGCGGGGTAGCGCGCGTTGCCCGCGAGCGCCTGCACGTGCTGCACGTGAACCACGGCCTGCGGGGGCTCGATGCCGAGGAGGACGAGGAGTTCGTACGCGACCTCGCGGCGCGCTACGGTATCCCCTGCACGATTCGCCGTGCCGACGTTGCCGCCCTTGCCCAGGTTGCCGGGAACAATGTGGAGAACGCCGGCCGCGAGCTGCGCTACGCCGAGGCCGCGCGCCTGGCGAACGAGCTCTCTGCGCGGCTCGGAACGCCGCGCTCCGCCGCTCGCATCCTCACGGCCCACACCGCGGACGACCGGGCGGAGACCTTCTTCATGAACGCCATTCGCGGCACGGGCGCGGCGGGCCTCTCGTCCATCCCGCGTCGGCGCAACCGGATCGTGCGGCCGCTGCTCGACCGTACCCACGAGGAGCTCTGCGACCTGCTGCGCATGCGCGGGATTGTCTGGCGCGAGGACGATACCAACGCCGATACTCGCTACCTGCGCGCTTACGTCCGCCACGAGGTCATGCCCGTGGTGCGGGCGAGAAACCCGCGCATCACCGCAAACCTTGCCAGCACCTGCGACATCCTCTCCGACGAGGATGCGTACCTCACCTCGGTTGCCGCGCGGGCGCTGCGCGACCTTACGCGCCGCGAGGAGGATGGGCTTCTCGTCCTGGATGCGGCGCGTCTCGCTGCGCTCGAGGTTGCCGTTGCCCGCCGCGTTGCGCGGGCGGCCCTGCTCTCCGTCTGCCCCGGCGCGCGGCTCGAGGCTCGACACATTGCTGGCGTTTTGGGCACTGTCGCGGCGGGCGAGGGGTCGCTTACCGTGCCGATGGGCGTCTCCGTGCGCGTGGAGCACGGGCTGCTCGTGATTCGCGGACGGGGTGCCGTCCCCGCGCCGTCCGCCGCATGGCTCGAGGTCCCCGGCAGGCTCGAGCTCGCAGACGGGCGCGCCCTCGCCGCCCGGATAGTGGAGGTTCCTGCCGGCGGAGATGCTGCTGCGCGTGCCCGTGCGCACGCGCTCGAGTGGGACGGGGAGTCCGTGCTGCTCGATGCCGCCGCAGCGAGTGTCGACCCGGCACGCGGTGGTCGCCTGTGGGTTGACGCCCCGCGCTCGGGTGACGTCATCTGCCCGCTTGGGATGCACGGTCAGTCAAAGAAGGTCTCCGATTTGCTCGGCGAGGCTGGCGTGCCGCTCGATGACCGTGCCGCTGTGCCCGTGGTGCGCGTCTCGCCCACTGGCAGGATCGTGTGGGTTGCCCCCATCCGCCCGGACGAGCGCGTGCGTTGCTCGGCTTCGACGAAATGGATGCTCGAGCTGACGCTCTTGTCGGCGCTGTGACGCCCTTCTCCCACGGTTTGGGTTCACGGTTTAGCCCAAGAAAGTATGCTGTTCGACAAAACCCCAGTTGAGGCATCATATATTAAAGCGCTTACGCCGTGCGTGAACCCAAACCGAATACAGGTTTGGGTTCACGCACGGCAGTCATGAGGCAAGAAAATCAAAAGAGAAATCGATTACCTGCGGTTTTGTCGCGGGTGCTCGTGCCGGGGCGGCATCGACGAACCCAAACCTCGAGGGGCGCCTTCCCGGCGTCCGCCCACGTGCCGTTGTCCTGCGTTATCCTTGGATGACGGAGAATCGGCGCGCGCCGCGAAGAAAGGGGAGAGCCATGGGTTCACTGCATCCTGACGTGAAGGAGGTCCTGCTTTCCGAGGAGGACATCCGCGGTATCGTCAGCCGCATGGGCGAGCAGATCACCCGTGATTACGCCGATAAGAACCCGCTGGTCGTGGCCGTGCTGCGCGGCGCCGTGGTCTTCACCGCGGATCTCATGCGCGCCATCGATTGCCCGATGTCGGTGGACTTTATGGCGGTCTCCAGCTACGGCGAGGCGGCCAAGAGCTCCGGCGTGGTCCGCATCGTCAAGGACCTCGACACCAAGATCGAGGGGCGCGACGTGCTGATCGTCGAGGACATCCTCGACTCCGGTCTCACGCTGTCCTACCTCATCGACCTGCTCAAGGGCCGTGGACCCGCCTCTGTCGAGGTGGCCGCGTTTCTCGTGAAGGACGTCACCGGCAAGACGCCTGCCATCGAGCCCCGCTACGTGGGCACTCACGTTCCCGATGAGTTCATCGTCGGCTACGGACTGGACTTCGCGGAGCGCTACCGCAACCTGCCCTACATCGGCATCCTCAAGCCCGAGGTTTACCAGTAACCTGACAAGGAGATCGCGTGTCAGATAACAACAGCGAGCCGCAACGTCCCGGCGGGAAGGGCATGCCCGATCTTCCGGGCGGCCCGTCCCGCTCCAACACGATTACGACACTGCTCATCATCGCCATCGTCGTCTATCTTGCCTACTCCATGGGTACGTCGCTTACGAGCCGTGCCCAGACGACGGACGTCCTGCCCACCAACCAGTTCGTGACCGCCGTCGAGTCGGGTCGCGTCAAGGACGTGAGCTACAAGGTCTCAGACGGTAGCGTCACCGGGTCGTACTGGAAGTCGTCGACCGACAAGGGCGACGAGGGAAAGCTCACGGACTACCGAAGCGTCTACGTTGGGTCTGATTCCCTCGCTGAGCTCATGGCGGAGCATCCCGACATCACCTATCAGATCGACACGAGCTCGGGCGACCTGCTCGAGACCATCCTCGTCTCCGTGGTCCCCACGCTGCTTCTGGTAGGCGTCTTCATCTTCTATATGAACCGCATGTCGGGTCAGCAGGACAAGACGATGTCGTTCGCCAAGACCAAGGCGCGCATCGAGGGCGAGCGGCCGAAGGTCACCTTCGCCGACGTCGCGGGCATCGACGAGGCCGTGGAGGAGCTCCAGGAGGTCCGCGACTTCCTCTCCGACCCCGAGCGCTACCACAAGATGGGCGCGCGCATCCCGCGCGGCCTCCTGCTCGTGGGCCCTCCGGGCACCGGCAAGACGCTGCTCGCCAAGGCCGTGGCCGGCGAGGCGGGCGTGCCGTTCTTCTCGATCTCCGGCTCTGACTTTGTGGAGATGTTCGTGGGCGTGGGCGCCTCGCGTGTGCGCGACCTCTTCAAGCAGGCCAAGGAGGCGGCGCCCTGCATCGTCTTCATTGACGAGATCGACGCCGTTGGCCGTCAGCGCGGTGCGGGTCTCGGCGGCGGGCACGACGAGCGCGAGCAGACGCTCAACCAGCTGCTCGTCGAGATGGATGGCTTCGAGGAGAACTCCGCGGTCATCCTGATCGCCGCGACCAACCGGCCTGACATTCTCGACCCGGCGCTGCTGCGGCCCGGGCGCTTTGACCGTCGCGTGACCGTGGACCGTCCCGACGTGGGCGGCCGCGAGAAGATTCTTGCGGTGCATGCCAAGGGCAAGCCCGTCTCCGATGACGTGGACCTGGCGCGCCTGGCCAAGGTGACCCCGGGCTTCACGGGCGCAGACCTCGCCAACCTCATGAACGAGGCGGCGCTTCTCGCCGCACGCCGTCACGAGGAGACGATTGGTCCCGACGAGGTCGAGGAGGCCATGGAGCGCGTGATGGCCGGCCCCGAGCGCAAGAGCCGCGTCATCACCGAGGGCGAGCGCCGCGTGATCGCCTACCACGAGTCCGGCCACGCCCTCGTAGGCCACGTGCTGGCGCACTCTGATCCCATCCACAAGATCAGCATTGTGAGCCGCGGCCAGGCGCTCGGCTACACCATGCAGATTCCCGAGGAGGACCACTTCCTGGAGACGCGCGACGGCATGCTCGACCAGATTGCGGTGCTGCTGGGTGGCCGCACGGCCGAGGAGCTCTTCTGCGACGACGTCACCACCGGCGCGAGCAACGACCTCGAGCGGGCCACCAAGCTCGCGCGTACGATGGTTACCCGATACGGCATGAGCGACGAGCTGGGCGCCCAGGTCTTTGGCGAGGCGCAGCACGAGGTGTTTCTCGGCCGCGATTACGCCAACCGCCAGGACTACTCTGCCGAGACCGCCAAGCGCATCGACGACGAGGTCGAGCGCATCATGCGCGAGGGCCACGAGCGCGCCCGCGAGGTCCTGGCCGAGCGTCGCGACCAGATGGACACCATGGCGCGCGTGCTGCTCGAGCGCGAGACCGTGGAGGGCGAGGCCGTGGAGGCCCTGCTCGACGGCCGCTGGGACAAGTACGTCGCGGGGGAGAAGAACGACGAGGCGGCGGAGGTCGCCGGAGGGGAGCAGCAGTGAGTATCAACGAGAAGAGCCGCGCGTACGGAGCGCAGAAGTCCTCCATCCGCGAGATCTCCGCGTATGCCAACGCCCGCAAGGCCGAGATCGGTGCCGAGAACGTCTTTGACTTCTCGCTGGGCAACCCCTCGATTCCCGCGCCGGACGCCGTTCGCGCCTCCATCGAGCGTGCGCTCGCGCTGCCGGCTACGCAGCTCCACGGCTACACGCCCGCGAGCGGCCTGCCCGCCGTGCGCGAGGCCGTGGCCGCGAGCCTGACGCGCCGCTTTGGCGACGGCACCGCCTCCGCAAATGACCTCTACCTCACCTGCGGCGCCGCGGCCTCGCTCTCCATCACGTTCAACGCAATCGTGAACCCCGGCGACGAGGTCATCGTCATCGCGCCGTACTTCCCGGAGTACCGCGTCTGGATCGAGACCTCGGGCGCCACGTGCGTGGAGGTCATGGCGGATGCGGCCACGTTCCAGGTGGACGTTGCCGGCGTGGCCGCCGCCATCACGCCGCGCACCAAGGCTGTGGTCATCAACTCGCCCAACAACCCGGTGGGCTCCGTGTACTCCCGTGACAACCTTGCCGCGCTCGCGGACGCGCTGCACGAGGCCGAGAAGAGCCTCGGCACGACCATCTACCTCGTGGCCGACGAACCCTATCGCGAGATCACCTACGGTGCCGAGGTGCCCTGGGTGCCGTCCCTCTACGACCGTACGATCGTGTGCTACTCCTACTCCAAGAGCCTGTCGCTGCCGGGCGAGCGCATCGGCTGGGTGCTGGTGCCGCCCACCAGCCCCGAGCACGACGAGCTGGTGCTCGCCGTGGCCGGAGCCGGCCGCAAGCTGGGCTTTGTTTGTGCTCCGGCGCTCTTCCAGCGCGTGCTCGCGGACTGCGTGGACTGCCCGAGTGACGTGGAGGCCTACGCCGAGAACCGCCGTGCTCTCACCGAGGGGCTCGCTGCCCTGGGCTACGAGTTCATCGAGCCCGAAGGCGCGTTCTACCTGTGGGTCAAGGCGCTCGAGCCGGACGCGGGCGCGTTCTTCGAGCGCGCCAAGGCCCTCGAGCTGCTGCCCGTTCCCTCCGATTCCTTCGGCTGCCCGGGCTGGGTGCGCGTGGGCTACTGCGTCTCCCACGAGACGATCGTGAACTCGCTGCCCGCCTGGGCCAAGCTCGCCGAGTCCTACCGCTAGGGAACCGTCATGCTGCAGAATCGTTGCGACGTCCACACGCACACGCTCTTCTCGCGCCACGCGTACTCGACGGTGCGCGAGGATGTGCTTGCCGCCCGCGATGCGGGTCTTGAGCTGCTGGGTGTGACGGACCACTTCTCCGACATGCTCTTTCCCAGTGCGGACCTGATGCATGCCGACCTTCGCGACTACCAGTACCTCATCAACACGGTCGTGTGGCCGCGCGTCTGGGAGGGCGTGCGTCTGCTGCATGGCGTGGAGGCGGACGTTCGCTCACTAGACGGGCGGCTCTTTGGCCAGGATGTCGCGCTCGACCGTGACATCACCGGCGGTCCCATGCGCGAGGCGACCACGCTCTACGACCGCGTTGCGATGAGCTGCGACTACGTGATCGCAAGCGTTCACTACCGGGGGTTCGCGTCCGAGGCGACCCTCGCCCAGGCGACGGAGATGTACCTCGGTGCGCTTGCCCAGCCCAAGGTGCTCGTCCTTGGCCATGCGGGGCGCGCCGGCATCCCGTTCGACGTGCCTGAGGTCGTGGGGGAGGCTGCCCGCCAGCATAAGCTCATCGAGGTCAACGCCCACAGCCTGGAGGCGCGCCGCCGCGAGGGTCGCACCTGGCGGAGCTGTCGGAAGATCGCCGAGACCTGCGCCGAACTTGGCTGCCAGATTGTCATCAGCAGCGACGCGCACATCTGCTGCGATGTGGGCGGTGTTGCGCCCGCGCTCGAGATGCTCGAGGAGATTCACTTCCCACAGGAACTCGTAGCCACCCGTTCCGCAGATGCGTTTCTGGCCGCGATGGGCGCCGCCGGCCTGCGGACACCCGAGTTCTAGCATCGGCTCGGACGTCGGCCTCGAGTTCTTCTCGCCTGCCGGCAGCTGCACTTGCAGGAGCGGAAACCCCCGGAAGGAGCCCCATGTCCACCACCCGCGAGCTGCGACTTGTTTCATGGAACGTCAACGGTCTGCGCGCCGTCATGAAGAAGGACCCGAGCTTCACCGACGTGGTGGAGGCCACCGGCGCGGATGTCTTTGCCGTCCAGGAGACCAAGCTCCAAGAGGGCCAGATCGAGCTCGACCTGCCCGGTTATCATCAGACTTGGAGCTACGCCGAGCGCAAGGGCTACTCCGGCACCGCCGTCTTCAGCCGCGATGAGCCGCTGCGGGTGATCAACCACATCGGCGCGCCGGCGGCCGACGACGAGGGCCGCGTCTGCGCCCTGGAGTTCCCCAGCTACTGGTTCGTGGACGTCTACACGCCCAACGCCCAGAACGAGCTCGCGCGCATCGACACGCGCCTGGCGTGGGACGCGGCCTACCGTGAGTTCCTGTGCGGCCTGGCTACCGAGAAGCCCGTGGTGACCTGCGGAGACTTCAACGTGGCCCACAACGAGATCGACCTCAAGAACCCCGGCCCCAACCGCGGCAATGCCGGTTTTTCCGACGAGGAGCGTGAGGGCTTCACCCGCCTGCTCGACGCCGGCTTCACCGACACCTTCCGCGCACGCCATCCCGACCTCACGGGCGCCTACAGCTGGTGGAGCTATCGCTTCAACGCGCGCAAGAACAACGCCGGCTGGCGCATCGACTACTTCCTCGTGAGCAACGACATCGCCGACCGCGTGACCAGCGCCTCGATCCTCAGCGAGGTCTACGGCTCCGACCACTGCCCCGTGGAGCTCACGATCGAGCTGTAACGCGGTGTGGGCCTGGCGTTCCGACCTAGAAGTCGAACGCAGCCGCGATGTCGCAGGCGCACACGAGGTCGGCGGCGCCGTCCTGCGGCGTGCCCTCCCGGTTGACAATCACCAGCTCGTCACCGCCAAAGTAGTTGACGAGCCCCGCCGCCGGGTACACCACGAGCGACGTGCCTCCAATGACCAGCAGATCGGCCTCCTCGATTGCCTTGACACTGGCGAGAAGGACGTGCTCGTCGAGCTGCTCCCCGTAGAGCACCACGTCCGGCTTCACGAGCCCGCCGCACTTCTCGCAGTGCGGCACACCCTCGGTCGCGAGGACCCACTCGGCCGAGTAGGCCTCCCCGCAGCGCATGCAGACGTTGCGGTGGACCGACCCGTGCAGCTCATGGACCACGCGCGAGCCCGCCGCCTGGTGCAGGCCGTCGATGTTCTGCGTGACCACGGCGGCGAGATGTCCCTCGGCCTCCAGCTCGGCGAGCTTCGTGTGCGCACGGTTGGGCCGCGCGGTCAGACAGATCATGCGCTCACGGTAGAACTCGTAGAACTCCTCGGTGTGCGTGATAAAGAAGCCGTGCCCGAGCATCTCCTCGGGCGGGTAGGCAAAGTGCTGGTGATAGAGGCCGTCGGCGCTGCGGAAGTCGGGAATGCCGCTTGCTGTGGAGACGCCGGCGCCGCCGAAGAACACCGCCCTTCTCGCCTTTGAGAAGCGCTCCTCAAGCGCGGCCGCCGCCTCGGCGGGATCTGCGATTGTGTGTCCCATGACGCCTCCTTCGAACGTCCTCCTATCATGGTAATCCTGCGGAGACGTCTGCGACCCCGCTCAGTTGGGAACAAGGTAGCTTATGTCATGCAAGAGGGAGGCGGCACATGGAGCCCTTGCACAACAACGTCTTTGACTGCGCGCTCGTCTTCGAGGGCGGCGGCTATCGCGCCGCGTATACCTGCGCGTTCGCAAACGTCCTGCTCGAGCAGGGCATTTACTTTGACTACGTATGCGGCTTGTCCGCCGGGGCAAGCAACACCGTCAACTATCTCTCGCGCGACCGCAAGCGCGTGCGCGAGGCCTTCATGACCGGCGGGGCCGCCAGGGGGCTCGTCGGCCTGCGCTCGCTGCTGCGCGGCCACGGCTACTTCGATGCCGACGCGCTCTACGAGGGCGCGCTGCGCGACGGGACGCTCGAGTTTGACTGGGATACGTTTTCGGCCAACCCCGCGCGCCTGCGCATCCAGGCCTTCGAGCGCGACACCGGCCGCACGGTTCGCTTTGGCCGCGATGACATGACCGACCCCATGCGCATGATCGACCTCGTCAGGGTCAGCTCCACGCTTCCCGGCATGATGAAGCCAATCGAGGTGGACGGCCGCGTCCTCATGGACGGTGGCCTGGGCACAGGTGCCGGCATTCCGGTCGGCATGGCCGAGGATGACGGCATGGAGCGCTTCCTCTTCGTGGCCACGCGCCCGCGCGGCTATCGCAAGAAGGAGCCGGGCGCGCGCGACAAGCAGATGTTCAAGGCCGTGGCGCGCGACTATCCCTACCTGCGCAAGGCGCTGCTCACGCGCTGGGAGCGCTACAATGCCGCGCTCGACCACGTGGAGGAGCTTGCCGAGAGGGGCCGTGCGCTCGTCATCTACCCTGACGAGATGCCCGTCGAGAACGCCACGGTCAATCCCCGCAAGCTGACGGCCGCCTACGAGGCCGGACACGCACAGTACGTGCGCGAGATGCCGCGCGTGAGGGAGTTTCTGTTCGGTGCGCCGGACGCCGGTCCGCGCCCGGATGACCCGGACGAGGGCACCGGCTACATCACGCTGGGCTAGCCCCGTCGCGCGGCGTCCGCCGTCCTTCTCGCCCGTCTGCCCGTCCCGTGGGTACAATGGGACGAAACGAAGGCGCTCCAGGGAGGACCGCTCATGCTCAGAGAGAGCTACGCAACGTGGCGCTGCGGCGCGCATGAGATCTCACTCGCGCGCCCCCGCATCATGGGCATTCTCAACGTGACCCCCGACTCCTTCTCGGACGGCGGGGAGAACTTCGACCACGATGCCGCCATCGCGCGCGGCCTCGCCCTGCTCGACGAGGGGGCCGACATCATCGACGTGGGCGGGGAGTCCACGCGCCCGGGACATACCCCCGTCTCCTCCAAGGAGGAGGCCGAGCGTGTGGTGCCGGTCGTTCGCGCCCTGGTGGACGCGGGCGCCATCGTCTCCATCGACACGCGCCACGCCGACGTGGCGCGCATGTGCGTGCGCCTGGGAGCGTCCATCGTGAACGACGTCACCGGTTTTGCCGACCCGGAGATGGTCCAGGTTGCCGCCGACACCGACTGCGGCTGCGTCGTCGTGCACTGGAACCAGAGCGGACTCGGCACGCATGTGGCCCGGCGCCAGGTGCTGCTCGACGAGTCGCGGCCCTCGGGCAGCGCGCTGCCGCGCCCTGCCACCTCCCAGCACCGCTTCACCCTGCCCGACCAGGCGCCCGTCATGCGCCAGGTCATGGGCTTTCTGGGCGACCAGGCGCGCACCCTCATGCGCGCCGGCGTCTCGCGCGACCGCATCTGCATGGACCCGGGTGCCGGTTTCGACAAGTACGCCGACGAGGACGTGGTTATCCAGCGCGCGACACGCTCCATGGCCTCGATGGGCTACCCGCTCATGTGCGCCGTCTCGCGCAAGCGCTTCGTGGGCGCGCTCGGCGGCGAGGCCGACCCCGCGGCGCGCGACGCGGCGACGGCGGGCGTCTGCATATCCGCGATTGAGAACGGCGCACGCATCCTGCGCGTCCACAACGTCGCCGAGGTCGCCCAGGCCGTGAACGCCTACTGGGCCGTCTCGCACAAGGACGCGCGCCAGGGCTTTGTGAGCCTGGGCTCCAACGTGGGCAACCGTGTGGCCAACCTTGCCCGCGCCGTTCAGCTGATTGACGAGATCCCGCTCACGTGCGTCGTCAGCGTGAGCCACGCCTACGAGACGGAGCCGGCCTACGGCATTGCCACGCCGGTGGCCAACGCCGTTGCCGAGATTCGCACCGAGCTACACCCGCTCGTGCTCATGAGCAAGCTCCTCGAGGTTGAGGACCAGCTCGGGCGCATTCGCCCCGACGCCTCCACGCGCGATCCCAAGAAGCCCGGCAGTGGGCCCCGCACGATCGACTGTGATCTCGTCTGGGTGGAGGGGGAGTCCCATGCCGGTGCGCGCCTGACGCTGCCGCACCCCCGACTTGGCGAGCGCGACTATGTGATCGTGCCGATGGAGGACCTCATGCACGACCCCGAACGCTTCCTCGCGCATGCCGGCGTTTCCGTGACCCCGCGCGAGGAGCGCGTGGGCCAGGTCACCGCCGACCTGGGGGAGGTCGTGTGGGAGTAGGGACGTCGTTCACGCTGCGGCCGGCGGTGCCGATGGGCCATATGACGGGCGTGCCGCATGTGTGCGCGCTCGGCATCGCGCGCGAGCTGGAGGCTCGCGTGCGGTGGCCGCACGAGGTGGTTGGCCGGGACGGGGAGCCGCTCGTGAGGGTCGATGCGCGCGCCGGCTATGACGACGAGGGCGTCTTCGTTCGCTGCGACCTCACTTGGGATGACGAGCGAGGGTTCGACGCCGACGCGCTTGAGAGCGCCGCGAGTCAGGCCGTCCAGGGGTGGGCGCAGGACGTCTCGGGGGGTCGTGCCGTCGCCGGCCCGCTCGCCCCGGTGCTCTCAGACTACTTTGACACCCTGCTTGGCATGGGCGAGAGGGTCGAGGTCCTGCGCGGCGGCCGCGTGATTGGCGAGGGCACGCTCATCGCCGTGGACGTGTGGGGGCGTGCGACGGTGCGCCTGGCAAACGGATCCCAGGAGCTGGAGATCGCCCCGGAGCAGGCCCGACTTCGCTACGTCTGAACGCCCTCTTTCCGAGGTTTGGGTTCACCGTTTTGCCAGACGGTGGGTATCCGTTTTTCGACACTGCTGTTTACCTGCGTATTTGTAATCGGGTGGTATTTGGCCACCCGATGAGTGAACCCAAACCGTTTTCCGGTTTGGGTTCATTGACGTCCATGCATCACTGCTGGCCAAAAACCTCCAACGCGATGACCTGCGGTTTTTGTAATCAGTAATCTGTTGTGCGGCAGAACGATGAACCCAAACCGTTTGAGGGGCTATGCGCGACCGCGCTCGCCGAGCCAGATTTCGCGGATGCCGCGCAGGGTGAGGTCTGGGTCGATGGCGTCAAAGACGTTGGTCGCCCGTGCGACGGTGCGCGCGAGCCCGCCCGTGCCCACGACGGTCGCGTCCGGAGCGCCGAGCTCGGCCTTGATGCGCGAGACGAGCCCCTCCGCCTGGGCTGCCGCCCCGATTACGAGGCCAGACTGCAGCGCCGCCTCGGTGGAGTCGCCGAGGGCGCGCTCGGGCGCCTCCACGGGGATGCTTGCGAGCTTGGCCGCGCGCGAGAAGAGCGCGTTTGCGGAGAGCATGAGCCCCGGAGAGATGGCGCCACCGCGGTAGGCTCCCGTCGCGTCCACCACGTCGATGTTCGTTGCCGTTCCAAAGTCCACCACGATAACGGGCGCGCCATACGTGCTGCGCGCCGCGATGGCGTTGGCAATGCGGTCGGCCCCCACCTGCCGTGGGTTGGGCATGGCGATCTCCATCCCGTAGGAGCGTCCCGCACTCACGACGAGCGGGTCGTGCCCGAGGTGCGTCTCCAGACAGCGGCGCCATGCGCGCTCGAGTGCGGGCACCACGCTCGCCACGCCCGCGTCGGTGACGTCGGCGAGCGAGAGGCCGTCCTTACCAAAGAAGCCCCACAGCCGTGAGTGCAGCATGTCGGAGGTGTCCGTGGCGTCGGTGGACATGCGCCACCCGCGCATGAGCGCGCCCCCCTCGTCGAAGAGGCCGAGCGTGGATTGCGTGTTGCCGACGTCGATCGCAAGGAACATGGTTCACCTCCGCGCCGTGTTTTTCTCGCCCCATCTTACGCGCAAATCTCCACATATGCCTCATGGCCTTTCTGATATAGTCATACGGCTATTGTGTCTTGGTCGGAACCAAGACGAACCCCTGCCCTGGTCGGAAACCAGGGCCGAAGAAGAGGAGTCCTGCCATGAAGCAAGGTATCCACCCCGAGTACGTGGAGTGCAACGTTCGCTGCTCCTGCGGCAACACCTGGACCACCCGCTCCACCAAGAGCGAGATGCGCGTCGACCTCTGCGACAAGTGCCACCCGTTCTACACCGGCCAGCAGAAGCTCGTTGACACCGGCGGCCGCGTCCAGCGCTTCGCCGACAAGTTCGGTGGCGCCGCTGCTGCCCAGCTGAAGAAGGCCGAGGAGGCCAAGGCCGCCCGCGCCGCCAAGGCTGCCGAGGAGGCCGCTGCCAAGAAGGCCGCCAAGGAGGCCAAGGCCGCCGAGAAGGCCAAGCGTGCCGCCGAGTTCGCCAAGAAGGCCGAGGCCGAGGCTGCTGCCGCTCCTGTCGAGGAGCCCGCTGCCGAGGCTGTCGCCGAGGAGACCACCGAGGCCGCCGAGTAGCGCCAGACGCACAGCGCAAGCAAAGCGCCCCGCGGGCACGTCGCCTGCGGGGCGCTTTTTTCACGAGGGGTCGACGGCTTGCTCCGTGCGGCGAAGCGTGAACGAATCGACGTAGGTGGCCGTTCGCTCGTAGGGGATGAACAGGATCGCGTCGTCGTAGGTGAACTCGGAGCGCATCTCCGCGACCGCCGCCGACGGGTCCTCGGACGTGCCAAAGCGCAGCGTGAGCACGGCATTGCCGCCTACGTCCTCCGGCAGCTCGGCGACAAACACGAGACCCTCGTCGTCCGACTCGAGTCGTGCGGTGAAGTGCACCTCGCCGAGCGCGACGTCGCCTTTGCACGAGGGCGCGTCTTCGGCGGGGTTGGCGTGGTAGTGCGCGACGCCGCCCACGTAGCCAGAGAGCATGACGGCGCTGTCCCCAACGCTCGCACCGAGAACCTCCACGGTGAGCCCACCCTCGCGCGCCGCCAGGCACTTGCCCCCGTCGGTCTGCTGGCTTTGGAACGTGCCCGTCCAGGTGCCGAAAAGCGCGTGGAGGTTGCGCTCACGCGCACCGTCGCTGACCTCCACCTGCGAGACGCCCCACTGCCCGCTCGTCTGGCTGAACGAGAAGGTCACGCTCAGCAGGCACTCGTAGGTCTCGAACGCCTCGGTGCGGACGCAGGAGATCGTAAGCGTGTCGGTCTGGGCGTCCTCGTCGAAGCTCTCCTCCTCGATCGCCACGGCGGCGTAGGCGTACAGCTCCGCGAGCGGGGGCTCGGTGTCGTCCGCCTCGTCAGCGCGCGCGAGCAGCAGGTGGACGTTGCTCAGCACCTTGTTCTGGTCCACGCCGCCCGTCGCGCGCCAGGTGACCCCCTCGTTTGCGACGCCCGGCATGACGGACCAGGCGCCGTCCACGAGTGCGAAGGACAGCGTCGCCCCCTGGCTTGCGCTCACGGACTGACCGGAATAGGTGACCACGACCTCTGCCGTTGCGTATCCCGACGCCCCGAACTGCGCGTCGGTTCCGTCGGGGGCGGTCTGGGAGCGGGTGACGCCACGGACGTCGATGTCCTGCGAGACGAGTGCCGTGTCGGTCCCATAGGTGCCGCTTGAGTACTCGGGGGTGCTCAGGACCGTGCGGGCTCCGTCGGCGACGGTCGCCTCGTCGGGGACCGAGAGGGCGCGGGAGAGCGCGATGCCGAGAAGGACGGCGGCGGCGCATGCGATGAGCGCGAGCGCCACGGTGGTGCCCCGATGCCTGCGCACGAGGTCGGCGAGCAGGGCGGCCCTGCCGCGCAGATACCCGGCGAGCGCGCCGCCCACGTCGCGCAGCCGCGGCTCGTCGGCGCGCTCGGGGGCTGCAGGGCGCGGTGCCGTGGCCTCGACGGGCGGGCGGCGCTCGGTCGAGCCGGCCCCATCGAGCTCCGTGGTGGCCTCGGCCAGCTCCGTGGTCTTTTCGACCTCCTCGCCCTTCTCGTCCTGCTCGCGGTCTGACATGGTGCCTCCTTGGATTCGCGTGCGTCTAGTGTCTCACACCGCGGCCTCGGGTATGATAGAAAGGCTGAACACAACGCGGGGAGTGAACATGCGAGACAAGCTGCTCAAGATCATCCAGGCATACGAGGAGCTCGAGAAGCGCCTCATGGACCCGGCCGTGGTCTCCGATCCCAAGGAGTACGCGCGCCTCGCCAAGGAGCACGCTGGCCAGGCCGAGCTCGTGACCAAGGCGCGCGAGTACCTCGGCGCGCTCGACGACATCGAGACGGCCAAGGAGATGCTCCACGAGGCGGACGCCGACGAGAAAGCCATGCTCCAGGAGGACATCGCCGCTAACGAGGCCAAGCTCCCGGCCCTGGAGGAGGACATCAAGTTCCTGCTCATCCCGGCCGACCCCAACGACGACAAGGACACGATCGTGGAGATCCGCGCCGGTGTTGGTGGCGACGAGGCGGCCATCTTTGCGGGCGACCTCTTCAAGATGTACGAGCGCTTCTGCGAGCACCGCGGATGGAAGGTCGAGGTCCTCTCCTCGAGCCCCTCGGAGGCCGGCGGCTTCAAGACCATCGAGTTCAAGGTCTCCGGCGACAAGGTCTACTCCGTGCTCAAGTTCGAGTCCGGCGTTCACCGCGTCCAGCGCGTGCCCAAGACCGAGAGCCAGGGCCGCATCCAGACGTCCACCGCCACCGTGGCGGTGCTGCCCGAAGCCGACGAGATCGACATCCAGATCGACCAGAACGACCTGCGCATCGACACCTACTGCGCCTCCGGCCCCGGCGGCCAGTGCGTCAACACCACCTACTCGGCGGTGCGCATCACCCACCTGCCTACCAACACCGTGGTGCAGTCCCAGGACCAGCGCTCGCAGATCCAGAACCGCGAGGTCTGCATGCAGATGCTGCGCGCCCGCCTCTACGAGATGGAGCTGGAGAAGCAGCAGGCCGAGCAGGGTGCCGAGCGCCTCTCCCAGATTGGCCACGGCAACCGCTCCGAGAAGATCCGAACCTACAACCAGCCGCAGGACCGTGTGACTGATCACCGCATTGGCTTCAACGGCACGTACAACGGCGTCCTTCTCGGCGACACGCTCCCGAGCGTCATCGACGCCCTGGCGGCCGCCGAGCGCGCGGAGAAGCTCTCCCAGGTGGCGTAGACGTGCCCGGAGCCGACCCCTGGACGATAAAGCGCGTGCTCGACTGGACGAGCGGGTACCTTGAGCGCAAGGGGGACGAGCATCCGAGGCTCTCGGCCGAGTGGCTGCTCGCCGCCGTCACGGGCCTTTCCCGCGTCGAGCTCTACGTCAACTTCGACAAGCCCCTTGAGGCGGCCGAGCTGGACGAGATGCACGCCGCCATCGAGCGTCGGGCGGCGGGCGAGCCCCTGCAGTACGTGACCGGCGAGATGCCCTTCCGCCACATCGTGCTGCGCTGCGAGCGCGGCGTGCTCATCCCGCGCCCCGAGACGGAGATCCTGGTGGATGCGGCCCTCGAGGGGGTCGATGACGCGTTGTCGGGCGAGAAGGACGTGCGGGTGCTCGAGGTGGGCACCGGCACGGGCTGCATTGCCCTCTCTCTTGCCTCGGAGCGCCCGGGAACCCACGTCGTCGCGACGGACCTCTCCGAGCGCGCAATTGAGCTGGCGACGCGCAACCGTGAGGCCCTCGGCCTCGAAGGGGCGGTTGACATCGTGGAATGCGACCTCGCCTCCGGGGTCGATTCCGAGCTCATGGGCACATTCTCCGTGCTTGTCTCCAACCCGCCCTACATCCCGACCCGCGTGCTCTCCGAGGAGGTCCCGGCCGAGGTCCGCGACTTCGAGCCGGAGCTCGCGCTCGACGGAGGACCCGACGGGCTCGACGTGTTCCGGCGCCTGCTCGATCTTGCGCCTACGGCGCTCGTGCCGGGCGGCATGCTCGTCGTCGAGCTCTACGAGGGATCTCTCGATGACGCGGCCGCGCTCGTCCGCGAGCGCGAAGGCTGGTCTTCGGTTGAGGTGCGCGAGGACCTAACGCATCGCCCCCGCGTTCTTGTCGCCAGAAGGGAGTCCTAGCCATGGGCGCCATGCTTCTCTCCAGCCAGTCCGAGCCGACCCCCGAGGTGGTGGCGCGCGCGGCCGAGACGCTCTGTGCCGGCGGCGTCGTCGTGCTCCCCACGGACTCCGTCTACGGAATCTGCTGCGCCGCGACGCCCGGCAACCCCGCCCATGCCCGCATCTTCGAGGTCAAGCGCCGCGACCGTGCCCAGACCCTGCCGTGGTTCGTCGCAGACGTTGCCGACCTCGAGCGCTATGGGCGCGACGTGCCCACCTGGGCGCTGCGCCTTGCCGAACGGTACTGGCCGGGTGCGCTCACCATCGTGGTTCGCGCCTCGGACGCCGTCCCCCCCGAGTACGCACAGGCATCAACCGGAGGTTCCACCGTGGCCCTGCGCGTTCCCGGGTCGGAGCTCGACCGCGCAATCGTTCGGGCCGTGGGCTCGCCGCTCGCCCAGACGAGTGCGAACCTCCATGGCGCCAGCGCGGCGACGTCGGGCAGCGCGCTTGACCCGGCCATCGTCGGCGCCGTCGACCTGGTGCTCGACGCGGGCCCCGCGCCGGTGGGCGTGGCGTCCACGATCGTCGACGCCACGGGTGACGAGCCGCGCGTCCTGCGCGCCGGCGCGCTCACCGAGGCCGAGGTCCTTCTCGCCACGCGCTGACGTCGCCCTTCGCGCGCGTGGTACTCTAGATAAGGTTCCAGTGGTGTGTGCGGCCCAGGGGAGGTCCCCTGCGTCGGCCCGTCTGCCGAGCGCCCGACCGGGCGTGACGATAAGGAGGCACCATGACCTACGAGCACCTCAGCGCGTCCGACCCCGAGGTCTTCTCTGCGGTGGGAGACGAGCTGCGCCGTCAGCGCTCCTCGATTGAGCTCATCGCCTCGGAGAACTTCGTCTCCCTCGCTGTGATGGAGGCCGTCGGTTCCCCGCTCACCAACAAGTACGCCGAGGGCCTGCCCGGAAAGCGCTACTACGGCGGTTGCTGGGCGGTCGACAAGGTCGAGGACCTCGCGCGCGAGCGCGCCAAGCGGCTCTTTGGCGCGGGCTTTGCCAACGTGCAGCCCCACTCCGGCGCGCAGGCCAACTACGCGGCCCTCGCCGCGCTCGCCCAGCCCGGCGACACGATCCTGGGCATGGCGCTCGACAACGGCGGTCACCTCACGCACGGCTCGCCCGCCAACTTCTCTGGCAAGCTCTACAACGTCGTCTCCTACGGTGTGGACGCTCAGACCGAGCGTATTGATATGGACGCCGTTGAGTCGCTCGCTCGCGAGCACCGCCCCAAGGTGATCATCGCCGGTGCTTCCGCCTATCCTCGCGTCATCGACTTCGAACGCTTCGCCGAGATCGCCCGCTCCGTGGGCGCGTACCTGATGGTCGACATGGCGCACATCGCCGGCCTGGTGGCCACCGGGCGTCATCCCAGCCCCGTGCCCCATGCGGACGTGGTGACCACTACCACTCACAAGACGCTGCGCGGACCGCGCGGCGGCCTCATCCTCTGCAACGATCCGGACCTCGCCAAGAAGGTCGACTCCGCGGTCTTCCCGGGCAGCCAGGGCGGCCCGCTCGAGCACGTGATCGCCGGCAAGGCCGTGGCCTTCGGCGAGGCGCTCGCCCCCGATTTCGCCACCTACGCGGACGCGATCCTGGCCAACGCACGGGCCCTGGGTCGCGGCATGGAGTCGCGCGGCCTGCGCCTGGTCTCCGGTGGCACGGACAACCACCTGCTGCTCGTTGATCTCACGGCGGCGGGCGACGTCACCGGCAAGGACGCCGAGCGCGCCCTCGACGGCGTGGGGATCACGGTCAACAAGAACACCATCCCGGGCGAGGTCCGCTCACCGTTCGTCACGAGCGGCATCCGCGTGGGCTCCGCCGCCGTCACCACGCGCGGTTTCGACGAGCGCGAGTGCGAACGCGTCGGCGAACTCATCGGTGACATGGTGACCCACATGGGCTCCGCGGACGTCGCCGACCGCGTCTCTTTCGAGGTGCGCGAGCTCCTCGACGCCCACCCGCTCTATCCCGAGCTTGACTAGCGGCATTCCGAGGAAAGGACCACACATGGCAGAAGAGTTCGACCCGACGCGCTTTACGGTCATCGACCACCCGCTTGTCCAGCACAAGCTGCACATCCTGCGCGACAAGGCCACCGGCACAAAGCAGTTTCGCGAGCTGGTGACCGAGCTCGCCATCTTCGAGGGCTACGAGGCCATGCGCGACTTCCCGCTCGAGGACGTCGAGGTGGAGACGCCGCTCGAGGTCACCACCTGCAAGCGCGTTGCCGGCAAGAAGGTCGCCATCATCCCGATCCTGCGTGCCGGCCTGGGCATGGTCGATGGAATTCTCCAGCTCGTACCCTCCGCTCGCGTGGGCCACGTGGGCATGTATCGCGACGAGGAGACCCACGAGCCGCATCAGTACTACTGCAAGTTCCCGGACGACATCCAGAACCGTACCTGCCTCGTTGTCGACCCGATGCTTGCCACGGGCGGCTCGCTCACCGCAGCTATCAAGTTCCTGCGCGACGCCGGCGTGCGCGACATCCGCTGCCTCACGCTCGTCTCGGCGCCCGAGGGCGTGCGCACCACGCTTGACTTCGACCCGGACGTGCGTCTCTACACCTGCGCGCTCGACCGCTGCCTGAACGACCACGCCTACATCCTGCCCGGCCTCGGCGACGCGGGTGACCGCATCTACGGCACCAAGTAGGCCCGGCCCCAGGAGTCGCGGCCCCCGCCGTCCACCCCTCATCGCCCGATTGTGGCGAAACGGGGGCGAACGGCGCTCAGCTTGACTATTTCCCCCGGCGCGCTAGAGTTCTCGTGTCCTTATTCGCTCGAACGGGAGGCGCCTGCGCTTGGATCCTCAGGTCGCTATCGTCTCCGGCGCGCTCTTCGGTCTTTTGGGGTGCGTGGCGCCTGCGGCGCTGTTCGAGCGTGCTCTGAGGGGGAGCCCGGGGGTGTCGCTCGCCTCCGGCCTCGCGGCGGTGATTGTGTCGTTTCTCACGCTTACCGTCGTCCTGCTCGTGGTGTACACTGCCACGAACACCGGCTTCTTGGAGTTCGGGTGTGCGCTGGTCGCCTCGTTCCTGCTTTTCTGGGGCGTCGAGGCGATAAGGGCGTGGAGGGCGGCAAACGGCCGTCCCCCGCATAGAGGGGAAGGATGATCTTGAATCCTCTGGACCGTCTGGGAGACGAGGTCAACGAGCTCGTTGCGAGCTTCACGTCTCAGCCGATCGTAGGGTCGCTCGACACCGTCGGCTTCACGCAGTACTCGTTCTGGTTTGCCGTGGCGATAATCCTCATGCTCGTCGTGCTCTTCGTGTTCAAGAAGAAGCAGGCGGCGAGCCTCGTGCCCCAGGGTGCCTTCGTCAACGGCGTCGAGTACGTGGTCGAGTTCGTCCGCGACGACATGTGCAAGGGCCTGCTCGGTGAGTCCTGGAAGAAGCACTTCCCGTTCATCGCCACGGTCTTCCTCGTGGTCCTCGCCAACAACATCGTGGGCATCCTCCCGGGCTGCAAGCCGGGCACCGGCACCATCTCCACCACCGCCGCGCTCGCGCTCTGCTCGTTCGTCTACTTCATCGTCTGCGGCGTCAAGAAGAAGGGCACCTTCGGCTACGTCAAGAGCCTGGCCCCGGCGGGCGTGATGTTCCCGCTCAACGCCCTCGTCTGGCTGATCGAGGTCTTCTCCACCATCCTGCGCCTCGTCACCCTCGCCGTGCGACTCTTCTGCAACCTCTTCGCCGGCCACGTGGTCATGGGCACCTTCGCCATACTGGCCTCGCTCTTCTTCGAGCCCATGGTCCAGGCCTTCTCGGCGGCCACCGCCGTGCAGGCGGGGGCGTCGGTGCTGTGGATCGGCATTCTGCTCGTCATCTACGCCGTGGAGATCATGGTGGCCGCCATCCAGGCCTACGTCTTCGCGCTACTCTCCGCCGTCTACATCCAGATTGCCGAGTCCGACGAGGAGTAGGCAAGAAAAGCGGTAACTCGCGGGCGTCCGCCCGCTGAGGCATAGCACGTTGGTTTGAAACTCGCCCCACCTCACACAAGTTTAGCGGGGCGAATGTCAAAGGAGGAACAGTGGGAGCTCTCGGTGTCGTTGGTTATGGTCTCGGCGTTATCGGCGCGGGCATCGGCATTGGCCTGGCCGCCAGTGGCGTTGCGCAGGGCATGGCTCGTCAGCCCGAGGTTCAGGGCCGTCTGTTCACGGTCTTCATCCTCGGCTCGGCCTTCGTCGAGGCCCTCGCCCTCATCGGCTTCGTCGTCAGCCTCATCGTCAAGTAGCGCTGTCGCACGTTTCCGAGTGGAGGCAAGCATGAAGAACACCATCACAAAGCTGCTTGCGCGCGCGGGCGTCACCGCCGGCGTCGTTCTCGGCACGCCCTTCCTGGCGTTTGCCGAGGAGTCCGCCGTCGGCCCGGACATCCTGATCCCCAAGATGGCCGAGTTCATCCCTGCGCTCATCGCCTTCCTCGTCATCCTCGTGATCCTGAGCAAGCTCGTCTGGCCCTCGGTCCTGGAGATGATGGAGAAGCGTCAGCAGAAGATCCAGGACGATCTCGACGCCGCGGAACGCTCCAAGATCGAGGCGGCCGAGGAGGCCAAGAGCTACGAGGCCAAGATCCTCGAGGCGCACCACGAGGCCGACGCCATCGTCGCCAAGGCCAAGAAGGAGGCTGAGGAGGTCCGCTCCGCGGTGCTCGCCAAGGCGCAGCGCGAGGCAGCCGACATCATCGCCAAGGCCCGCGGTGCCGTGGACTCCGAGCGCCACAAGGCCATGATCGAGCTCTCCAGCTCCGTCGTGGACCTCTCCGTGGAGATCGCGAGCAAGATCATCGGCAACGACCTCTCCGTGGAGGAGCAGCGCAAGCTGGCCGAGAAGTACCTCGCGGAAGTGGGCAAGTCCGATGGCCGCTAAGAGGGCGGACGCCGAGAAGGTCGAGGCGTACACGCGCGCACTCCTGGAGGCGGCCCGCTCCGAGGGTCGTGCCAACGCGGACCTCGTCCAGTGGCAGCATGCCCAGAAGTTCACGCCCGAGGTCCTCGAGACGCTCGCCGCCATGCAGCGCGAGGATGATCTCAGCCTCGTCGAGGAGGTCGCCAAGTACTACAAGGAGCTCCTCGACTCCCAGGACGCCACGGTCTCGGTGACCGTCACCACGGCGGTCCCGATGGACGACGACCTGCGCGCCAAGGTGCGCGCCAAGGCCGAGAAGGACCTCGACGCCCCGGTCTACCTCGTCGAGCGCATCGACCCGGCCATTATCGGCGGCATCATGCTCGAGGTGCGCGGCAAGCGCTACGACGCTTCCGTGCGCGCCCAGCTCGCCAACATCCGCAAGACCCTCTCGTCGAGCTTCATCGAAGGCGAGGAACGCTAAATGGAAACCATCAGCTCCGAGAAGATCATGAGCACGCTGCGCGAGGAGCTCGCGCAGATCAATGCCACGGTCGACCGCCAGGAGGCCTCGGTCGTCACCGAGGTCGCCGACGGCATCGCGCGCATCTCGGGCCTCAAGTCCGCCATGGCCGGCGAGCTGCTCAAGCTCACGAGCTCGGCCACCGGCCTGGACGTCTACGGCCTGGTGCAGAACCTCGACCAGGATGACGTGGGCGCCGTTCTCTTCGGTGACGCCGAGGAGATCAAGGAGGGCGACGAGTGCCGCACCACAGGGCGTGTCATGGACATCCCGGTCGGCCACGCCATGCTCGGCCGCGTGGTGAATCCGCTCGGCCAGCCGATCGACGGCCTCGGCCCGATCAACGCCACACACCGTCGCCCCATCGAGTTCAAGGCCCCCGGCATCATGGATCGCCAGCCGGTGTGCGAGCCCGTCCAGACGGGTCTTCTCGCCATCGACGCGATGGTGCCCATCGGCCGCGGCCAGCGCGAGCTCATCATCGGCGACCGCAAGACGGGCAAGACGGCCATCGCCATCGACGCCATCGTCAACCAGCGCGACACCGACATGATCTGCATCTACGTGGCCATCGGCCAGAAGGCCTCCACGGTCGCCGGTATCCGCGAGTCGCTCGCGCAGCACGGCGTCCTGGACAAGACGGTCATCGTCTCCGCCACCGCCGCCGAGTCCGCCCCGATGCAGTACATCGCCCCGATGGCGGGCGCCGCGATCGGCGAGTACTTCATGTACACCGACGGCCACGGCAACCCCGCGGACGCCGAGCACCCCGGCGGCCACGTCCTCGTGGTCTACGACGACCTCTCCAAGCAGGCCGTCGCCTATCGTCAGATGTCGCTGACGCTGCACCGTCCGCCCGGACGCGAGGCCTATCCCGGTGACATCTTCTACCTTCACTCGCGTCTGCTCGAGCGCGCCTGCAAGCTCTCTGACGCCAACGGCGGCGGCTCGCTCACGGCGCTCCCGATCATCGAGACGCAGGAGGGCGACGTCTCCGCCTACATCCCGACGAACGTGATCTCCATCACGGACGGCCAGATCTACCTGCAGTCCAACCTCTTCTTCCAGGGCCAGCGCCCCGCCGTCGACGTGGGCATCTCGGTCTCGCGCGTCGGTGGCGACGCCCAGATCAAGGCCATGAAGCAGGTCGTGGGCACGCTGCGTCTGGACCTTGCCGCCTACCGCGAGAAGCAGGCCTTCTCGCAGTTCGGCTCGGACCTGGACGCCACGACGCAGTACCAGCTCAACCATGGCGCGCACGTCATGGAGATGCTCAAGCAGCAGCGCTACTCGGCGCTCGACGTCCGCGACCAGGTCATCTCGATCTTTGCCGCCAAGGAGGACTTCCTCGACGACATCGACCTCGAGAACGTGACCCTGTTCCGCGACGGCCTCGCCAAGTACATGTCCGAGCACTGCCCCAAGCTGCGCTCCTCCGTCATGAAGGGCAAGATCGACGATGCCACCGCCTCGCGTCTGCGCGGCCGCATCGCTCGCTACAAGAAGCTCTTCCTCGCCGAGCATCCCAACCGCAAGCGTCTGGAGGACGTGGAGCAGGCCGCTGAGGACACCGTCGTCGCCCCGCCCGAGGGCGGGCACGAGCCGCTGGGCGGCCAGGAGAAGTAGACCATGGCCAGCCTTCGTGAGATACAGCGCCGCATGAGCTCGATCAAGAGCACGATGCAGATCACGCGNNNNGCCATCACGCGCATGCTCGCCAACGTGGCCGAGTCGGGCTTCACCACCGAGCAGCCCCTGCTCGCGCAGCGCACGGAGGAGAAGCACGTCCTGTTCATCCTCGTCGCATCCGACAAGGGCCTGGCGGGCGGCTTCAACATCGTGCAGCAGCGTGCCGTCGAGACCGAGATGCGGCGCCTCAAGGCGCGCGGCATCGAGTCCTCGGTGATCACCTGCGGCCGCAAGCCCACCGAGTACTTCACGTACCGCAAGATGGCGCCGGTGATGTCGTTCGTCGGCATCTCGTCCGAGCCCAACCAGGACGAGGCCGACCGCATTGCCTCCTACGTCATGCGCGGCTACGCCACTGGGGAGATCGACCGCGTCGTGCTCTACTACTGGCACGCCAAGAACCGCGTCGAGCAGACCCAGGTCGTCGAGCAGCTTCTGCCCATCTCCAAGGAGCAGCTCACGATGCCCAACAAGCCGCGCGAGCGCGAGGCGCTCACCACGGTCGAGGGCCACGCCTACACCGACTTCGCCTTCGACCCCTCCGCGGAGGAGGTCCTGGGCCACCTCATGCCCGCCTACTTCAGGACGGTCATCTTCCACGCGCTGCTTGACTCGGCCGCCGCGGAGCACGGTGCGCGCCGCCGCGCCATGCAGTCCGCGACCGACAATGCGCGCGAGGTTCTGGATACGCTCGAGCGCAACTTCAACCGGGTCCGCCAGGGCTCCATCACCACTGAGCTCAACGAGATCATCGGCGGCGCTTCCGCATTGGAGGACAACTGATGGCAGAGAAGAACCACGAGACGCGCACCGCCCTCGAGGAGGCCGCGTACAACAAGCTCAACCGCACCGTCGGCGTGGGCACGATCGTCCGCATCGTCGGACCGGTCGTCGACGTCAAGTTCGACGGTCAGGTGCCGGGCATCTACACCGCGCTCGAGGTCGAGGGCGACACGCCCGTCGGCCACGTGAGCACGGTCCTCGAGGTCGAGTCGCAGCTGCCCGGCGGCGTGGTCCGCACGGTGGCCATGTCCTCGACTGACGGCCTTACCCGTGGACTCAGGGTCCGCGACACCGGTCACCCGATGATGATGCCGGTCGGCCCCTCCACGCTCGGCCGCGTCTGGAACGTCATGGGCCAGCCCGTGGACGGCGGCGAGGTCCCCGAGGACGTCCGCTACTACCCGATCCACCATCCGGCCCCGTCCTTCGACGAGCTCACCACCACCACGGAGATCTTCGAGACGGGCATCAAGGCCATCGACCTCCTCGAGCCCTACGTTCGTGGCGGCAAGACGGGCCTGTTTGGCGGCGCCGGCGTCGGCAAGACGGTCCTCATCCAGGAGCTGATCAACAACCTCGCCCAGCAGCACGGCGGCACCTCGGTTTTCACCGGCGTCGGCGAGCGCACCCGTGAGGGCACCGACCTCTACCTCGAGATGCGCGAGTCCGGCGTCATCGACAAGACCTGCCTGGTCTACGGCCAGATGAACGAGCCGCCCGGAGCGCGCATGCGCGTCGCCCTCGCCGGCCTTACCACGGCCGAGTTCTTCCGTGACCAGGGCCAGGACGTGCTCCTGTTCATCGACAACATCTTCCGCTTCTCCCAGGCGGGCTCGGAGGTCTCGGCCCTTCTCGGCCGCATGCCTTCCGCCGTTGGCTACCAGCCCACGCTGGCCACGGAGATGGGCGAGCTCCAGGAGCGCATCACCTCCACCAAGGAGGGCTCGATCACCTCGGTCCAGGCCGTCTACGTCCCCGCCGACGACCTCACCGACCCGGCCCCTGCCACCACGTTCACGCACCTCGACGCCACGACGGTCCTCTCGCGCGCGATCACGGACCTCGGCATCTACCCCGCCGTCGACCCGCTGGCGAGCTCGAGCTCCGCGCTCGACCCCTCGATCGTGGGCGAGGAGCACTATCGCGTGGCCATCGCCGTGCAGGAGACCCTCCAGGAGTACTCCGACCTCCAGGACATCATCGCGATCCTGGGCATGGACGAGCTCTCCGAGGAGCAGCAGCACGTCGTCGCCCGTGCCCGCAAGATCCAGCAGTTCCTCTCGCAGTCGTTCCACGTCGCCGAGAAGTTCACGGGCAACCCCGGCACCTACGTCACCGTCGAGGACACCGTCCGCTCCTTCGGCGAGATCGTCGACGGTAAGTGCGACGACCTCCCCGAGCAGGCGTTCCGTTTCGCCGGCACCATCGAGGACGTCCGTCGTCGTGCCGCGGAGATGGCCGGCACCCCTGTCGAGGAGCCTGAGCAGGAGCCTGCCGAGTCCGACGAGTCTGCCGAGAAGGGCGAGGAGTAGGCTCATGGCCGAGCTCAACTGCCAGTTCGTGCGCCCCGATCGCCTGCTCTTCGACGGGCCGGTCGCCAACCTCGTTCTCGTGACCTATGCGGGCGAGCTCGGCGTCTGGCCGGGCCACGCGCCCGAGATCGTGGCGCTCGGCGACGGCGTCGTGCGCATGCGCGCCCGGCAGGAGGACGGCGGGCACGAGTACGACGTCGTGGTCTCCGGCGGCTATGCCGAGATCGACAACGACGGCGTCATCATCCTCGCCGACCACGCGCGTCGCACCGACGACATCGACCCCGAGGTCGTCAGGCGCACGCGCGACGAGGCCATTGAGGCTCTCGACGAGATTGGCGAGGGCGACCATCGTGCGGCATACTATGAGAGGAAGATCCGGTGGTGCAACCTCCTGCTGAAGCACGCTGAGGGGGCAACCGCCTAGTTCGCGTGCACGGAGGCCGCATGGAAGTCATTCAGATCGAGGGGGGACATCGCGTCACCGGCGAGGTGAACGTCGAGGGTGCCAAGAACTCGGCGCTCAAGCTCATGGCCGCCACCATCATGGCTCCCGGCGTGACTACCCTCACCAACGTCCCCAACATTGCCGACGTCCACGTCATGGGCAAGGTTCTCAAGAACATCGGCGCCCGCATCGAGGTCGTCAACGAGCACGAGCTGCGCATCGATACCTCGGACGTGGACTCGTGGGAGACGCCCTATCATCTCGTCGCGCAGATGCGCGCCTCCACGGCGGTTCTCGGTCCGCTCCTGTCGCGTTTTGGTCGCGCGATCGTCGCCATGCCGGGAGGCTGCAACATCGGCGCGCGCAGCATCGACATGCACATCCTCGGCCTCGAAGCCCTGGGCGTGGAGTTCAGCGTGAAGCACGGCAACATTCACGCGAGCGCGCCGCACGGCCTCGTCGGCAATACGGTGACGCTGTCCTTTGCGAGCGTGGGTGCCACCGAGAACCTCATGATGGCCTCGGTCTTCGCCAAGGGGACCACCACGATTGACAACGCCGCCCGCGAGCCCGAGATCGTCGATCTTGCGAACCTCCTCAACGAAATGGGTGCCAAGATCTCCGGTGCGGGGTCGCCCGTCATCGAGATCGAAGGCGTCTCCGAGCTCCACCCGGTCACGCACCGCGTGGTGGGGGATCGCATCGAGGCGGGGACGTTCCTCGCGGTGGGCGCCCTCACGGGCGAGCCCGTGACGGTTCGCGGGTTTGCCCCACTGCACCTGGGTATCGTCCTCAAGAAGTACGAGCAGATGGGAATCTCGGTCGAGCGTGGGACGGGCTGCTGCACCGTCTGGCGCGAGGGACCGCTCCTGCCCACGGACATCCAGACGCTCCCGTTCCCCGGGTTCCCTACCGACATGCAGGCTCAGACGATGACGCTGCTTGCCCTCGCCAAGGGCAGCTGCGTCATAACGGAGAACATCTTCGAGAACCGCTTCATGCTCGCGAGTGAGCTCTCGCGCATGGGTGCTGACATCTCAATCGAGGGTCATCACGCCATCGTCCACGGTGTGGACGGCTTCTCGGGAACCCAGGTCAAGTCTCCCGACCTGCGCGGTGGCGCCGCGCTGGTGATGGCGGGCCTTGTCGCGGACGGCATCACCACCGTCTCGGCCATCCATCACATCGACCGAGGGTACGAGGGCTTCGTCGAGAAGCTCGCGTCGCTCGGGGCACGCATCAGGCGCACGGAGCTTCCCGACGTCGACGAGGAGGACCTGTGACGTACGCCGCTCACCAGGACAATCATGCGCTCAGCCGCGCCGGCGAGGACTACCTCGAGGCCATCTACCGCATCGCGCTCGAGGACCCCTCGGGTGACGCGACCTCTGTCCGCTCCGTGGACGTCGCGGACCAGCTGGGCGTCTCCAAGGCGAGCGTGAACAAGGCGCTGTCCATGCTCAAGGAGGCGGGCATGGTCGAGCAGAGCCGCTACGGCCGCGTGACGCTCACCGAGGAAGGCAGGGCGTACGCCGCGCTCGTCTGGCGCGCCCATCGAGCCCTGCGCACCTTCCTCGAGTCTGACCTGGGCGTCGAGCCCGAGACGGCCGATGCCGAGGCGTGCCTCATGGAGCACGCCCTCTCCGCCGACACCATGGAGCGGCTCGTCGGCTATCTCGAGCGTCAGGGCATCGTCGTTCCGGACTAGGCTCGTTCCCTCGCCCCGCCGCGTCC
The DNA here is from genome assembly GCA_002305805.1 of Atopobium sp. UBA1382. Lineage (GTDB taxonomy): Bacteria > Actinomycetota > Coriobacteriia > Coriobacteriales > Atopobiaceae > Thermophilibacter > Thermophilibacter excrementavium. Next base: position 262,186 of record DBQY01000016.1, read on the forward strand.
CGCCCGCCGCTTACGGGACGGGTCCTGTATGAAGGCTGACGGTTGGGGTATGTTGTGAGTGCCGCTGGGCAGTCTCGCCACGGCGTCCGCACACACGACCCGAAGGGAAGTCAATGAAGGCAATCATCCCTGCCGCCGGCCTTGGAACCCGCTTTCTCCCCGCCACGAAGTGCACTCCCAAGGAGCTGCTTCCGGTCATAGACAAGCCCGTCATCCAGTATGTAGTCGAGGAGGCTCTGGAGCCCGGGGGCGTGGACGGTGCCGTCATCGTCAACTCTCATGAGAAGCCTCAGATCGAGCAGTACTTCTCGTCGGACGAGGCCTTTGAGTCCATGCTGCGCGAGCGCGGCAAGTCCGCGGAGGCGGACCGCGTGCACGCGGCGGCCGCGCTGCCGGTGTCCTTTGTCTATCAGGATGAGGCTCGCGGCCTCGGGCACGCCGTTCTCCAGGCTGCCGACACCATCGACGAGGAGCCGTTCTTCGTCCTTCTCGGCGACTATTTCGTTCCCGGTCGCCAGATGTGCGTCCGCATGGCCGAGGTCTCGCGCGAGCACGGCGGCGCTTCGGTCATAGCCGTGGCCCCCGTTCCCGCCGACCAGGTGAGCCGTTACGGCATCATCGCCGGCGAGTGCGTTGGGTGCCTGCCCGGCACGGATGCTTCCGGCGAGCAGGAGGGCGCGGTCTGGAAGGTGACGGGGCTCGTCGAGAAGCCCCGGCCTGAGGACGCTCCGTCCCACCTGTTCATCGTTGGCCGCTATCTGCTTTCCCCGCGCATCATGGAGCTGCTCGCCACGCAGGGTCCGGGCGCCGGCAATGAAATTCAGCTCACTGACGCCATGGAGCGCCTGCTCGCCGAGGAGGAGATGTACGCGCTCGTCGTTGACCCCGCGGAGGGGTGCGACACCGGAACGCCCGCCGCATGGGCTGCGACCAATGCCCGCATGGTCCTCGAGGACCCGAGCCAGAGGGACGCGTTCCTCGAGGCGTTTGGGGCGGATGGCGCCGCACGCCTTGGATAAGAGGGCGGACATAATCAGGTTCGGGGTGGACGGCTGGCACGCCCGCTTTGACGATGCGTTCACCGAGGAAAACGTCGCACGCATCGCGGACGCGCTCGGCTTGGTGTGGGCGGATGCCCATCCCGGGGCGACCGTCTACGTTGGCTTCGACACGCGTCACGAGGCGCAGGGCAACGCACGTCTTGTAGCGGGGGTGCTCGCCTCGTATGGCCTTGCGGTTAAGGTCTCCGACGGGCCGTGTCCCACCCCGGCCGTCGCTTGGTCGTGCGCGCGCGACGAGCGTGCCGTCGGGGCCGTCGTCCTGACGGCGAGCGAGCGCTCATGCGAGTACGGCGGCATCATCGTGCGCGGGGCGGACGGCGGACCCGTCCCTCACGAGCTCATGGATGAGATCGAGCAGGCTGTGTCCCTCACGCCCGCTACCGCGCGGGGCGCCTTCGAGGAGACGGACCTTGTGAGCGAGTATCTCTCCTCCCTTGCCGCCTGGGTCGACCGTGCCTCGATTGAGGCGACTCGACCGAAGGTCGTTGTCGACGCGATGTACGGAGCCGGCACGGGCCATCTTGCCCGCCTCCTCGCCGAGCTGGGCTGTGAGGTCACGGAGATTCATGTGGAGGCGCGCGAGGACTTTGGCGGCATCCATCCCGACCCGCTCGACCCCTGGGCAGACTCCTGCGAGCAGGCGGTCGTCGCGCATGGCGCCGACCTCGGTCTGCTGCTCGATGGCGACGCGGACCGCGCCGCGGTGGTGGACGAGCAGGGAAGACTGCTTCCGGCGCGCGTGCTGGTGCCCATGATCCTCGGCAACCTGGTGATGAGCCACGGCGCTCACGGGCGCGTGGTCACGACACTCACCTGCTCGGCGTGCATCGAGCGCGAAGCGAGCCGGCTGGGGTGCGAGACGACGGCGGTGCCCGTAGGCTTCTCGCGCGTCTATCGAGAGATGCTCGACGAGGACGTCATCATGGGCGTCGAGGAGTACGGCGGCCTGTGCGTGCCCGCGCACCTGCGGGAGCGCGACGGACTGCTCGTCTGCCTGCTGGCCGTCGAGATGCTCGCGCGTGCGAAGAAGACGGTGTCGACGATGACCGCCGAGCTCGAGGCGACTATCGGCACCATGTGGTATGCGAGACGCGACCTGCGGCTCGACCCCGCGTCGAGCCAGGCGTTCAGAAACGTACTGCCCGGCCTGAACCCGGGCGAGCTCGCCGGGAGGACGCCCGTGGAGGTGTCGCACGCCGACGGCCTCAGGGTCCAGTTCGAGGACGACTCCTGGGTCCTCATCCGACCGTCGCGCACGAGCCCGATTGTGAGGGTCTACGCGGAGGCGCCTTCCGCGGCGGAGCGAGACGACCTTCTCGCCGCCGCTTGTGACCTCGTGCGACGCGGCCTCTGAGCCCTACTTGTGCAGAAACCGTGGAGACGCCGATTCCCGCCCCCGAGGGGCGCCCGGGTGCGTATAGTTATTCCTCGCGCAGCAACGAGCCGACGGCCCGCGACCTGCGCGGGAGTACCTTGAGAACCGGATACTGCGATCGAAAGATCGACGTGACAGACAAGCGAAATTCGAATTCTGACATCAGTCAGAGACGTCAATTTCAGCGAATCCGAGATCAGCGGGATCTATGGACGGGACGGACCGACCACTCACACTGTAAGGCGGCTTCACGCCGCCTGGCATTTGAACGGAGAGTTCGATCCTGGCTCAGGATGAACGCTGGCGGCGCGCCTAACACATGCAAGTCGAACGGTTAAAGCACCTTCGGGTGTGTATAAAGTGGCGAACGGCTGAGTAACACGTGGGCAACCTGCCCCTCGCACCGGGACAGCCTCGGGAAACCGTGGATAATACCGGATACTCCGCCACCCCCGCATGGGGGAGGCGGGAAAGCCCAGACGGCGAGGGATGGGCCCGCGGCCTGTTAGCTAGTTGGTGGGGCAACGGCCCACCAAGGCGATTATGGGTAGCTGGGTTGAGAGACCGACCAGCCAGATTGGGACTGAGACACGGCCCAGACTCCTACGGGAGGCAGCAG
>DBQY01000016.1:265270-265605 GCA_002305805.1 Atopobium sp. UBA1382
CGGCTAACTACGTGCCAGCAGCCGCGGTAATACGTAGGGGGCGAGCGTTATCCGGATTCATTGGGCGTAAAGCGCTCGTAGGCGGTCCGTTAGGTCGGGAGTCAAATCCGGGGGCTCAACCCCCGCCCGCTCCCGATACCGGCGGACTTGAGTTTGGTAGGGGAAGGCGGAATTCCAAGTGTAGCGGTGGAATGCGCAGATATTTGGAAGAACACCGGTGGCGAAGGCGGCCTTCTGGGCCACAACTGACGCTGAGGAGCGAAAGCTAGGGGAGCGAACAGGATTAGATACCCTGGTAGTCCTCGCCGTAAACGATGAATGCTAGGTGTGGGGCA
>DBQY01000009.1:0-79755 GCA_002305805.1 Atopobium sp. UBA1382
TCGCCCGCCCTTCTCGCCCGCCCTTCTCGCCCGCCCTCCGCAAACTGTCGCTTTTTACTGCCCGCAGCCACGAAATCCGGCCGATAGGACGTCAAAACCGACAGTCTGCACGGAGCCGGCAACAGAAATAGGACCGGACCCAAAGACGCCGAGAAGAACGACGTTTCTGCAGGTCGTTCTTCTCGGCATGCGATTGGTAACGTGCAAGAGCGGCCCCGACATAAAACTTGTTGCCCAAAACCACGGGGGAGGGCAGGGAGCCCGGCATCGTCTGCGCGAGCACGGAGTCGGTGCATAACTTCTCCAGAATTTCCGGTTGCGCGGGCGGGAGGTTTCCCGTATAGTACTTCCTTGCGCTGAGAGGCGCACGAAGTGGCAGATTGGGACTTCGTCTAGTGGTAGGACAGCGGATTCTGGTTCCGTCAACGGGAGTTCGACTCTCTCAGTCCCAGCCATTTGCCGCTTGCCTCACAATCGCATATGTGGCCCGTTCGTCTAGCGGTTCAGGACGCCGCCCTCTCAAGGCGGAGATCACCAGTTCGAATCTGGTACGGGCTACCAAACGGCCCGTTCGTCTAGCGGTTCAGGACGCCGCCCTCTCAAGGCGGAGATCACCAGTTCGAATCTGGTACGGGCTACCAAACGTTCAGGGTCGGTGCCTTTGGGTGCCGGCCCTTTTTTCTTGTCGCCGTCTCCTACGCAGACTGTCGGTTTTGACGGCTCGTTGGCCGGATTTCTCTGCTGTGGGCAGTAAAAAACGACAGTTTGCAACGGGGCGGCCGAGAAGGCCGAGAAGACCGAGAAGGACCCGCGGCCCTACACGCCCCAGTCGGGGGGCGTCTCCTGCCGGGCGAGGTCGAACGAGAGCGCCGTGCCGTCGACCCTGCGCCCCTCGACGTGGGCGGTCGCGTCGTCGGGGTAGGAAACGACGAAGCTCGTGCCCCTCGCGGTCGTGCACATGAGCTCCGTGTCATCGGAGATTGGCACGAAGAACACGTACTCCAAGCTCGCGTCGGAGCTCCCGGGCGCGGCCATGGAGAAGGTGCCGCCCAGCTGCGCCACGTAATCGGTGCTCATGCTCACATACAGCATGACCTCGTACTCCTCGCCCTCCGCCGTGGCGGTGGCGCCCTCGGGCGTGGCGAAATAACCCCACATCGGACACTGGTAGTCGAGCTCCTCGAACGCGCGGCGCGAGGGCAGCGGGTCCTTGTCCTCGTCGGAAAGCGCCGGCGCGGCGACGTCGAGCGCCGAGGTGGGCTCGATCCGCTCCCCCGTCTCCGTGTTCACGTATCCAAAGGTCCAGACGAAGTAGTCGTCGAGCTCGCCGTCGTCATAGTAGTTCCCCTGAACGGCGTAGAGCAGGTTGCCGTTCTCGTCGTAGGTGAACTCGACCTTCTCTTCGATGTTCGCGCCCAACGGATACCCCCACAGGCTCGTGATCTGCATGGTGGGGTTGCCCGACTCGTCGTACTCGGTGTACTCGTGGCGCGTGTTGTCCTGGGTACCCATGGTGTTGCCGGCATAGCGGCGGTAGTACACGCAGCCGTTCTCGTCCTTGGCCTGGAACTCGTAGCGGCCCATACCGGGCGAGCCGATGGTCTCGCCGTCCTCGAGGTTGACGTAGAGCTCCGTCGACGCCCCCGTCGCGTCGTCGTAGGCCCAGTACGTCCCCGCGTCGCTCTCGCGGATCGTGAGGTCCTCCGCCGAGATGATGATGCCGTTCTCCAAGGGGCTCTCGACGCCGGTGCGCGAGAGCGGCCGCCCCTTCTCGTCAAGGGTGGTGACGCTCGTCCCCGAGACGTTCTCGGGCGCCATCTCGCCGTCGTAGGTCGTGACCACGCGGCGCGAGCCGTCTTCGGTGGTCTCGGTGGTGGTGTAGCCCACGAGCTCGCCGTCGAGCTCCTCGCGCTCGTACGCCACCCCGTCCTCGGTCGTCCCCGCGTAGGTGGCGGAGGTGCTCGTCGGCTCGCCCTGGGCGTTGTACGTCGTGACGCTGGTCACGGTCTCGCCGCCCTCCGCCTGCCCGCTCCCCTCGTAGACGACCCGCGACGTGATCTGCGGCTCGCCCTCCTCGGCCTGAATCAGGAACGTCTCGTCGGGGTGGTAGGTCCAGCGCTGCATCTCCCGGAGCATCCCGTCGTCGCCATAGACGTACGACGCCGCCCCGTACCCCTGGCTAAGGCCGTCGCCCACGCGGCACTTGCGAACCTCGGAGACCGCCCAGGGCTTGCCGAGCGTAGAGGGATCCGCCTCGACCTCGGGAAGTGTGGGCATAAAGGCATCGTCCTCCAGCACCCAGGCCGCCTCGGGCGACCACATGGACGGGCTGACGTCCTGGGAGCGAGGCGCCGGGCTCGCCTCGTCCGCGACGTCCGTTGCACCCGTTGCGCCCGTTGCGCCCGAGCACGCCGAAAGCAGCGCCGCGACCAGCGCGCAAGCGACCGCTGCCGCCGAGAGACCCGTCCGTCCCCCAGAAATGCGTCTCATGGTACCGCCCCTCCCCGCAACGCCAGCGCGCGGCCTCGGCGCCGCGACATCAAAAGTGTACCGGGGCGTCTCGGGTGCGCCGGCACGCGGGCGGCCTCAATCGACCGGCGTACGCTCAGCGGGGACGGGCGGCAGCCCCGTTCTCATTTTGCCGGCGCTTGGCGTGGCCGCCGGCCCTCCCCCGTGGTTTTGGGCAACAAGTTTTATGTCGGGGCCGCCTGTGCACGTTATCATTCGGCAGGCGAGAAGAACGACCTGCGGAAACGTCGTCCTTCTCGGCACCTTGCGCGCCTTGGGTCCCGCCGGAGGGGCCTGGGCATAAAAGTTGTTGCCCAAAACCTAGCATGGCGGGCCGGTATCGGCCGTCTCGCGAGCGCGGGGCGGCACGAAGGTATGCAACCACGCGCGATGTGACATACGAAGGTGAACTACCGGCAGGTGACGTTCCCCTACCAGCGCAGCCAGGCGAGAAGGGCCTCGCGCTCGTTGGGAACCTCGTCAGCCTTCACGGCCTCCAGGAGCTGCGCGAGCACCATGCCCACCCCAGGCCCCGGCTCGATCCCACGCTCGCGGATCACGTCCGCACCGCCCACGGCGAGGTCGCGCGCACGCCACACGCCGCCGGTCGCCAGCTCGCGCCGCAGCACCGCGCTCATGGCGTCGAGCTCCACGGCGTAGCCCATGCACGCAGGCGCCTTGGCCACCGCGTCGGCGCGCTTGAGGTCGAGAAGCGCAAAGGCCAGCTCGCGCGCCTGCCCCGGCGCCACCGCCTCCAGCTCAGAGAGCATCCGCCGCATGGACGGCGCCGTCGCGCGGATCTCAAAGTCGTGCAGCAGCACGAGCGCCGCCGCCGCGCGCGTGACGTCGCCGGGCACGGCCAGCCTCCCCATCACGCGCCGCGCCATGCGCGCGCCCTCCTCCGGGTGCCCGAAGAAGTGGCCACGGCCGGAGACGTCCTCGCTCCAGCAGGCCGGCTTGGCCACGTCGTGGAGAAGCGCCGCCCAACGCAGCGCTGCACTCGGCCGGCCGCCAGCGAACTCCTCCGCGCCCGCGCAGACGCGCGCCGTGTGCTCGAGCACGTCATGGGCGTGATAGGGACTCTTCTGGTCAAAGCCGGCCATCGGTGCGAGCTCGGGCACGGCGGCCGCAAGCACGGCAAACTCGTGGCGCAGCGCCCACGCGGCACGCCCCGTGGCAAGGATCCCGTCCAGCTCCTGGCCGATGCGCTCGGACGCGATGTCGGCGAGCTCGGGCGCGCAGGCCTCGAGCGCGGCCTGCGTCGCAGGCTCGATCCGCGCGCCCAGCCGGCACGCAAAGCGCACCGCGCGCAGCACGCGCAGCGCGTCCTCCTCGAAGCGCCGCCGTGGTTCCCCCACCGCACGGATGACGCACGCCGCGAGGTCCTTCTCGCCACCAAAGGGGTCGAGCAGGCCGCGCTCCGGGTGGAAGGCCATCGCGTTCACCGTGAAGTCGCGGCGCGCCAGGTCCTCGCGCACGTCCGTGACAAAGCGCACCTCGTCGGGATGGCGGCGGTCGGAGTAGGTGCCCTCGACGCGGTAGGTGGTCGTCTCGACGGGACGCCCGTCCGCGACGGCGGTGACCGTGCCGTGGTCCGTCCCCGTCTCGTGGACGGCCATGCCCGCCTCGCGCAGCACGCGCGCGGTCTCCTGCCACGGCGCCGAGGTGGTCACGTCCACGTCATGTCCCGGCCGGCCGAGAAGCGCGTCGCGCACCCAGCCGCCGACAACCCAGGCCTCATAGCCCGCGCCCTCGAGCGCGCCCAGGACACGCCGCGCGTAGGCGGGCAGCTCGCGCGCCAGACGCGCCTCGACGTCCGTACCCATGCGAGCCACCTCCCCCGCGTCCTTCTCTGCCCGTCGTCCTTCTCGCCCGATTCTAGCAGGAACGCCCCCGAGCACCGCCCCGGCGCCCGTGCTATGCTCGGCTCGTTAAATCACGCGAGAAGGGATTCCTATGGACGAGAAGCTCACCGTCACCCCCGACGACCTCGCCGCCGCCAGCGCCGACTTCCGCGCCGAGCGCGCCAACGTCGTCGCCAAGAACGCCGTCACCGCAAGCGGCATCCGCGCCGCCGCGCGCGTGCCTGAGGCCGTGGGCGCCAACGCCATGACCTTTGACGTGGAGGTCCGTCAGGGGGAGCGCTGCGACCAGCAGCACTCCGGGCGCTGTTGGATGTTCGCGAGCCTCAACACCATGCGCCATCGCATCATCCGTCGCTACAACCTCAAGACCTTCGAGCTCAGCCAGACCTATCCCCTCTTCTGGGACAAGCTCGAGAAGTGCAACTGGTTCCTCGCCAACATCCTGGACACCCTCGACGAGCCGATCGACGGGCGCCTGGTGAGCTACCTGCTCTCCGACCCGATCTGCGACGGCGGCCAGTGGGACATGTTCCGCAGCCTCGTGAAGAAGTACGGCGTCGTGCCCAAGGAGGCCATGACCGAGACCGCCTGTTCACGCAACACGCGCGAGATGGACAAGTATCTGACGCGCTACCTGCGCGGATGCGCGCGGCGTCTGCGCGAGAGCGCGGAGGCGGGCGTGAGCGCCGACGACCTTCTCGACATGCAGCGGGAGATGATGGGCGACGTCTACCACTTCCTCGTTACCTGCCTGGGCGAGCCGCCCGCGCGCTTTGAGGTGCGCCTGCGCGACAAGGACGACAAGCTCGTGCTCTCCGGCAGCTTCACGCCCCAGGAGTTCTTCGCCGAGGCCGTGGGCATGGACGTCGACGACTATGTGAGCCTCATCTCCGCACCCACCGCCGACAGGCCCTTTGGCCACGTCTACACCGTGAGCCGCCTGGGCAACGTCGTTGAGGACGGCGGCGTGCGCTACCTCAACCTGCCGATCGAGCGTCTCAAGGAGGCGGCCGTGGCACAGCTGCAAGACGGCCTGCCCGTGTGGTTCGGCTGCGACGTGGACCAGAGCTACCTGCGCGCCGAGGGCATCATGGACACCGCGGCGCTCGACGTGGACGGCCTCTTTGGCTTCCCGGTGGAGGGCTGCCTGAACCGCGCGGAGCGCCTGGACTACGGAGAGTCCCTCATGACGCACGCGATGGTCCTCGAGGGCGTGAACCTCACCGCCGACGGCCACCCCAAGCTCTGGAAGGTCGAGAACAGCTGGGGCAAGGACCATGGCCGCGACGGCTTTGACACGCTCTCCGACGCCTGGTTCGACGAGTACGTCTACCAGGTCGTCGTGGACCGCCGCTACCTCACGGACGATGAGCGCGCCGCCTACGACACCGAGGAGGCGCGCGTGCTCGCACCGTGGGATCCGATGGGCTCGCTCGCCCGTGTGCGGTAGGCCCAGCATCGCTCCCAAGAGGTTTGGGTTCGCGATTTCTGGAAAACACGACTTACTCGCGACAAAAGCCCTGTTGGCGTTTAGCTGATTCGGCCACGGAGCCTTAACGTGAACCCAAACCGGAAAACGGTTTGGGTTCATTTTACGCGCCGCGAGGGCACTGATATTGTTTTCAAAACTAGTTACCTGCGGTTTTGTCGGAGGTCAGGGCAATCGCGCCCAAACCGTGAACCCAAACCTCCCAGAAGGGGGATTTCAGAACTCCGCAAAGCGCGGCTCGCCAGCGCGGGCGAGCTCCTCGCCGCCGGCAAGCTCGTACACGGCCGAGCAGAACCTCTCCTCGTCACCCGCACGAAACAGGCACGTGAGCTGCACGTCCTCGGTGAAGAGCTGATCGGTCACACGCCCACCAGCGTCCATGCACATCCGCGTCACGCGATCGAACAGCGCATACGGCAGCTGTACCGTCACCGGGCACACGAGCGTCATCTCGCAGATCGCGCCGTCCCTCTCGGCGGCGGCCACCGCCGCCTGAGTCGCCGCGGTGTATGCGCGCACGAGCCCGCCCGGTCCCAGCAACGTCCCGCCGAAGTAGCGCGTCACCATGCAGCACACATCCGCAAGGCCGGCACCACGCAGGACCTCGAGCGTGGGCATGCCGCTCGTGCGACTGGGCTCGCCGTCGTCGGAGCACCGCTCGCGCCCGTCCGCGAGAATCCAGGCCGGGACGTTGTGGCGCGCGTCATGGTGCCGAGCGCGGACCTCGGCGATGAACGCCTCGGCCTCCGCCTCGCTCCTCACGCGCCTGAGCTGCGCAATGAAGCGGCTGCGCCGGTCCTCGAACTCGCCCACCGCCTCGGCGCCGGAGCGCAGCGTGCGATAGCCCTCCCCCGTCAACGCTCGCACCGGAGCACGGTGGAGCCTGCCACAACCTTAAAGTCGCAGGCGACGACCTCCACGCTCGAAAAGTCGCCGGTGTTGGTGACGGTCACCACGACCGTGTCGTCAAGGCCGCGCGTCGTCATGAGGGAGCGGTCGAAGCTCAGGACCGGCTGTCCGGCGTGCACCTCGTCGCCCTTGTGCACGAGCTGGTCGAACCCCTCGCCGCGCAGGGCGACGGAGTCGAGCCCCACGTGCAGCAGGACCTCGGCCCCGCTCCTGGCCTTGATGAGCAGGGCATGACCGGTCTTGATGTCGGCCACGACGGTTCCGTCGACCGGGGCGTAGGCGACGTCGCCCTCCGGCGCGATACCCACGCCAACGCCGAGCATGCCCTGCGCGAACGCAGGGTCCCGCACCTCGTCGAGCGCCATGACGCGCCCCGCCACCGGGGCGCACACTGCCTGGGGATCCTCGGGGGTGGGCACAGGCTTGATCGTCTGCCCGGGCCGGTCGAACAGCGACAGGCCCAGCTTGTCGAACAGACCCACGTACTGCCTTTCCACACGCGCCGCCGTCAGGCGGCCTTCCTTTCCGGTTAGGTATTGTAGAACAAGCGAAGCCCGCGGGCGAGAAGCTCGTTCGTGGTAGAATACCCGCGCGAGGTGGGCCAGGCGACCGCGGGACGCGCTTGCGCGTCATGAGGAAAGTCCGGGCTCCACAGGGCAGGATGCCGGCTAACGGCCGGGCGGGGTAACCCGACGGAAAGCGCCGCAGAAAAGAAGACTCCAACTGGCCGGCCCTCGGGCCGCGCAAAGGGAAAAGCTGAAACGGTGGTGTAAGAGACCACCAGCGCCGCGGCAACGCGACGGCTTGGCAAGCCCCATCCGGAGCAAACGCAAATAGGAGCGCCATGGTGTGGCCCGCACTGCGCTCGGGTTGCGCGCTAGAGGCGGTCGGTGACGACCGTCGTAGATAAATGGCCGCCCACGACAGAACCCGGCTTACAGGCCCACCTCGCACCTTCGTTGCCCCTCGGCCGTCGAAGCACAAAAAGGCCCCGGGCCAAGAGTGAACTGCACCCCAAAACTTGGACGCGATAAATCATAGCCGCTAGGCGGCCTCCCGAAGGGCCTGCTCCCGGAACTCCGCCGGGGTCAGGCCCTTCAGCCCGACCTGGCGCCTCACGTGGTTCCAGTGGTGTATGTACGCCTCGAGGTCCGCCTTGAACCCCTCGAACGTGTCCCAGTCGCGGCCGCGGAGGAACTCGTCCTTCAGGTGCCCGAAGACCTGCTCGGTGGCGCCGTTGTCGATGCAGTTGCCCTTGCGCGACATGCTCTGGGTGATGCCCATGCCGCGCAGCCTGCCGACGAACGCGGCGTGCTGGTACTGCCAGCCCATGTCCATCTGCATGACCGGCGAGGCGCCCTCCGGCATGGCGGCCTCGAGCATGTCGAGCATCTCCTCCTGCTGGGCCATGTCGGGGCGCCGCGAGATCGAGTGGGCCACGATCTCCTTGCTGCCGAAGTCGTAGGCCGGCGCGAGGTAGGCCTTGCCGAACGAGAGCCTGAACTCGGTGACGTCGGTGCCCATCTTCTGCCAGGGACCGTCCGCGGAGAAGTCGCGCCCGATCACGTTCTCGAACACCTCGCCGACGACCCCCCTGTACGAGTTGTACCTGTGGTAGTCGGTCTCCCTGCGGATGCCGCACCTGAGCCCCATCTCCCTCATGACCTTGAGGACGGTCTTGTCGGCGACGCGGACGCCGTCGACGGCGCGCAGCTCCATGGCGACCTGGCGGTGCCCGACGCCGTTCGGGAGCCTCCCGAAGATCTCGGCGACGCGCGGCCGGAGCTCGGGCCTCGTCGGGGCCTTGGGGTGCGCGAGCGCGTAATAGTACGTGGACCTGGCGAGGCCGGCGGCCTCCAGCAGGTCGGCCAGGTCGTGCCCCAGCCCTGAAAGCTCTGCGACCGCTAGGGCCTTCTCCCGCCTCGGGAGCGCAGCTCCGCCTTCAGGGCTATCGATTTTTTTAGGTACGCCACCTGCGCCTCGAGCTTGCGCACGCGCTCCTCGAGCTCCTGCTCGCGGGTCCTCGGCGCCGCCTCCGCGCCGGACCCCCTCGGCCTGCCCTTGGCCCTGGGCCTGAGCGCCTCCGCGCCGCCCTCGCGGTAGAGCCGGCACCACTCCTTGAGCGGCGACAGGCTCGCTATCCCGAAGCGCTCCATCGCCTCGGGCTTCGCCACCCCGCCGTCGACCACGGCGCTGGCCGCGGCGACCTTGGTCTCGAAGTCGTATCTCGTGTGCGCCTTGCCCATGTTCAGCAGGCCGTCCCTCCCCACGGCTCGGTACGTCTGCTGCCATTTTCTCACAGCCTCCTCGGGGATTCCGAGGGCCCTGGCGGCGGAGGCGCGCCCATGCCCCCCTTCGAACAGGTCGGCGGCGAGTCTCCTGAGCGAGCGATCGCGCCTAAATCGCAGGTCGATCGACATGAGAAAGCCTCCCATCTCTCGGACTTTATTTCTCTGTCCAAGAAATGGGAGGCAGTTCAAGAGGGCCCGGGACCGCGGTGTCTATGGAGCCCGAAACTAGTCCAGGTCGCCGAAGTCGGCCACATTCACCGCGGGAGCGGGCGTGGGGATCGGGGCGGCCACGGGAGCCGGAGCGGCGACGGGCGCGTCGGCGTGAGTGGTGCCGGTGGAGCCGGTGGGCGCGCTGGTGAGGCTGGACTGCATGGGGAACATCGCCTCGGCGTCGTCCATGAAGTGCTGCAGGAGCTTCTTGTACTCGCCGCGGAACTCCTCGCGGGAGGCCTTGAGGCGGTCGATCTCGTCGAGCTCGTTCTGCTTCTCGGCGAGGGCCTGACGGATGACCTCACGGGCCTTGGCGTCGGCCTCGTTGCGGATGCGGTCGGCGTTGTCGCGCGCCTCGGACAGCAGCTTGTCAGCGGACTGCTGGGCGACGATGAGGACCTGGGAGATCTGGCGCTCGGAGGCGGCCAGCGGGTCGGCGGCCGGCATCGGGACGGGGGCCGCGACGGTGGCGCTGCCGTTCTCCTCCATGCTCGCGATCTGAGCCTGCGCGGCGGAGAGCTGCTGCTCGGTGGAGGTCAGGCGACCCTTGAGGTCGGCGATCTTCTGGAGCATCGCGTCAACCTCGTTGGCAAGCTGCTCGAGGAAGGCGTCGACCTCCTCGGTGTCGTAGCCGTGCTTGGAGGGAGAGAAGGTCTGCTGTTCGATGTCTGCGGGTGTGATTGCCATTCCTGTTCCCTTTCGCTTCGAAGGACCCGGGCCGCGGCCCGCGTGCCCATGACGTCATAAATCTTACAGTAGTATCGTGTAGATGAGCCGCTCGATGATGCTCAGGACCAATATCGCCACAACGGGCGACCAATCGACCCCCATGACGGGCGGGATGAACCGCCGGAAGAGGTTGAGGTAGGGCTCGACCAGCATGCCCACGGCGCCGCGCAGGTCGTCGAGGAAGCCGCCGGGACGTGCCGGGACCCACGACATGATGCACCAGGCGACGATGAGCCACCCGTAGATGTCAAAGAGCCGTTGAACGATCGAGATGAGCTGGTAGAGTCCCATGACTGCCTTTCAGAGCGGTTCCGTCTATCCTGCTGCCAGCTCGCGCGTCCGCGCGAGGGCCGCGTCGATCGCCGCGTAGGTCCCCTCCGTGAGCGGCCCCTCGAGCTCGCGCAGGGCCGCCGCGGTGGTGCCCCCGGGCGAGGTCACACGCTCCATGTATTCCCTCGGGTGAACCCCCTCAGTCAGAAGCTGCTCGGCGCAGCCGCGCATCGTGGACTCCACCATCTCGCGCGCGCAGGCGGCCGGGAGCCCGGCCATCACGCCGGCGCGTGTGAGCGCATCGACGAACAGCGAGAAGAACGCCGGCGCGCAGCCAGAGACGGCGCCCGCGACGTCGAGCTGGTCCTCGCGCATCACCGCAACCGCGCCCAGGGCCGAGAAGATCTCGCAGGCGACGCTGACGTCCTGTTCCCCCGCACGCGCGCCCGCGGTCACGGCCGTGGCGCCGGAGCGGACCTGGACGGGCAGGTTGGGCATCACGCGCACCACGCGCGCAGACGGCAGCGCGGCCTCGATGGTCGAGGTGGAGACGCCGGCGGCGATGGAGATCACGAGCCGTCCGCCCACCTGCGGGGCGAGCTGTTCCATGACGGAGCCGAGCACCTGCGGCTTCACCGCGAGCACCACGACGTCCGGATCAGAGGCGAGAAGCTCGGTGCCATCGGCGAACGTGCGCGCGCCGAGCGCGGCGAAGGATGCGAGCCGGGCCGCGTCGCTGTCTGCCACGAGCAGCCGCTCGGAGCCAAGCGTGCCGGACTCGACGAGGCCGCGCGCGATCGCGCCGCCCATCGCACCGGCACCGACGACGCCGACCGTCAGGGAGAGTTCGTCTGCCACGGTGCACCGCCTAACGGACGAGGTCGCCGTCGGCGACGAGCTTGTCGAGGTCGGAGCTCGAGAGGGTCACGCCCGCGGGCAGCACGGCAAAGACGCGGTCGCCGAGCTCGGTGACCTCACCGTTCACTCCGTAGGAGAACCCAAAGCAGAAGTCGAGGATGCGCTTTGCGGTCTCGATGTTGGTATTGCGGAAGACGACTACCACGGGCTGGTTGGTGCGCACGCGGCGCACCACGGTCTCCACGTCGTCGTACGAGACGGGGCGCAGCACGTACGGCGGGAGCTGACCCGAGGTCACGCGGGAGGCGCCCCGCGCGGAGAGGTCCGTCGTCACCTGTGGCGAGGGGGCCGGGGCATCGTAGCCGCCGGCGACCGGCATCACCGGGGTCGGGTCGCTGTAGGAGCGCGCCGAGACGCCCTGGTCGCGCGTGCCCACGGGGCGACCCGAGCGCGTGTAGACCGAGACGCTCTCCGCCTCTGGGCGCGGGGTCGTACCGAGCAGGCGGCCGCTCCCGGCGTCGCCGTGGCGGGATGCCCCGCCGGCGTAGCCGTCGTCCTCGTAGCCCTCGTCGTAGTAGTCGTCCTCGTAGTAGTCGTCGCCACCGCCGCGCAGACGGTCCTTGATCGTGTCGAGGAAGCTCATGTGCCCTCCTTACGTAGTGCGCCCCACGGCGCTTCCAGCCCTGCTAGTCGAGGTTGTATCCCCGGTCGAACACGCACCTTCCGAGGCGGACGAGGGTCGAGCCCTCCTCCACCGCAATCTCAAAGTCGTCGCTCATGCCGCACGAGAGCGTGCGCAGTGCAAGCCCCGTGCGCCCGCGCAGCTCGCCGGCCAGCTCGCGCAGGCCCGAGAAGGTCCTTCTCGCCGCGTCGGCGTCGCCGGCGGGGGCCATCGTCATGAGGCCGTCCACGCGGATGCCCGGCAGGTCGAGGACGCCCTCGATCGCCGAGCGCAGCTCGTCCGGCGAGAAACCGGACTTGGACCGCTCGCCCGAGACGTTGGTCTCGAGCAGCACGTCCGCCACGATCCCGCGCGCCTCGCAGCGCGTCGAGACCGCCTCGGCCAGGTGTGCCGAGGAGATGGAGTGAATCAGGCGAACGCGACCGATCACCTGGTTGATCTTGTTCTTCTGCAGGTTGCCGATCATGTCAAAGCGCACGCCGGCGGCCTCGTCGCGCCCTTCCAGGGCCTCGAGCTTGCGCCCGAGCTCCTGCGGGCGGTTCTCGCCAAAGAGGCGCCAACCGGCGCGGATGGCGAGAAGGGCGGCGTCGGCGTCCACGGTCTTGGAGACCGCGATGACCTCGACCTCGCCCGGGTCGCGCCCGACCCGCCTCGCGGCGTCGGCGACCCGCTCGAGGATCGACGCGCGCCGATCACGCAGAAACGTCTCGTATGACCTCGGATCGTCACTCATCCGAGCGTCGCCTCCCCTGCTCTCATAAAAGCAATCGCGCCGTGGCGACCGGTCTCGCCACCCTCGGCGCGATACGAATAGAAGCGGTCGGTAGCGCTCGCCGTGGAGACGTCGCAGACCGCCACGCTCTTCTCGCCCACACCCGCGGAAGCGAGCGCGGCCATGACGGCGGCCGTCAGGTCGAGGTGGCGCTCCGTCGGCACGACGGCAGGGCCGAACTCGGCGACAAAGCGAGCGGCAAGCTCCTCGGAGACCTCGTAGTCGGCCGCGCCGATGTGCGGGCCCACGTAGGCGAGAAGATCGGAGGGTGCACAGCCCGCCTCGGCGCAGAGCACGCGCGCCGCCTTCTCGGCGATGCGCGCGATCGTGCCGCGCCAGCCGGAGTGGACGACGGCGAAGGCGCCCGGGGCGACCAGGACCACGGGCACGCAGTCCGCAAAGCACATGAGCACCGGGACATCGGAGGCCGTGCAGACGACGGCGTCGGCGCCGGACTCGGCCCCCGCGCGGGCGGCGGCAAGCACGTCCGGCTCGGCGGAGCGGACCACGACGACATGGTCGCCATGGACCTGGCGCGGGACCACCAGACGGTCGAGAAGGTCCTCGGCTCCAAGTGCCGCCAGAGCCAGACGGCGGTTCTCTGCCACGCGGGCAGGGTCGTCACCGCAGCGGGCGCCGAGGTTCAGCGAGGCGTACGGGGCAGCGGAGACGCCGCCCGACCGCTCGGTGAACGCGAGCGTGACCCCGATCGGACGGGTCTCGTCCGAGAGCAGGGTCACGCCGCCAGAGGTCTGTCGCGTGAGCGAGGCCATCGCTAGAGACGGCTGCGCTTGAGGAAGTCGGGGATGTCGAACTCCTTGTCGTTGGACGAGGAGGACGCCGGACGGCTCACGTTGATCGGCATGGAGGCCGGCTGCTGGGCGGCCGGCGCGGCAACCGGGCGCTGCTCGCGCACGGGCGCGGACGAGCGCTCGCGACGCGAGGAGACCGAGGAGAGCGACGGCAGCGTCTGCTGGACGTTGGAGTCGTTGAAGCCGGTGGCGATGACGGTCACGCGCACCTGGTCGCCGAGGGACTCGTCAACGACCGTGCCGAAGATGATGTTGGCCTCGGGGTCGACGTTCTTGGCGACGAGGTCGGCAGCGTCGTTGATCTCCTGGATGCCCAGGTCCTTGTTGCCGGCGATGGAGAGCAGGACGCGCGTGGCGCCGTCGATGGAGCTCTCGAGCAGGCGGCTGGAGATGGCCTCCTCCGCAGCGTCCGTGGCGCGGTTGTCGCCGGAGGCGGTGCCGATGCCCATCATCGCGGTGCCGGCACCCTTCATGATGGTGCAGACGTCGGCGAAGTCGAGGTTGATGAGGCCGGGGACCGTGATGAGGTCCGTGATGCCCTGGGTGCCCTGGCACAGGACGTCGTCGGCCATGCGGAAGGCCTCGAGCATCGTGGTCTTCTTCTCGGAGAGGTCGAGCAGGCGGTCGTTGGGGATCACGATGAGCGTGTCGACGTTCTCCGAGAGGTTCTGGATGCCCTGGGCTGCCGAGGCGTAGCGCTTGTGGCCTTCGAAGGTGAACGGCTTGGTGACGACGCCCACCGTGAGCGCGCCCACGTCGTTCTTGGCGATGTCGGCCACGACGGGCGCGGCGCCCGTACCGGTGCCGCCGCCCTCACCGGCGGTGATGAAGACCATGTCGGAGCCGGCGAGCGCGGCCTTGATCTCGTCGCGGGAGTCCTCGGCGGCCTCCTTGCCCACCTCGGGGTTGGCGCCGGCGCCGAGGCCCTTGGTGATGTCGGTCCCGATGTGGACCTTGATGTCGGCGTCGGAGATGGCGAGGGCCTGCGCGTCCGTGTTGACGGCGACGAACTCGACGCCGCGGATGCCCTCCTCGATCATGCGGTTCACCGCGTTGGTGCCGCCGCCGCCCACGCCCACGACCTTGATCACGGCGAGATAGTTGCTCAGGGTGTCGGTGTCCTTGATCATCGTGCTCTCCTTCTGCCTTTCGTGCCTCGTTGTAGAGCGTTCTGCATTCGTGCCTCTCGCTCCGTCCCGTACGAGGCAAACCCTAAAGGTCAAGTTAACCCCGATGCTTGGGATAAAGCGAAGCATGATTGCATACTCGAGGCTCGCTCGTCAAGTCGTATGACGAAATCGTGGACCCCGCAGCTCAGCGGTCCGGCAGAGAGCCAGGGACGGTGCGGGCGCTACTCCTGGGAACCCTCGTCCTGAGCCGCTACGCCGTCGCCAGCCTGAACGTTGGGAGAGTCGATCACCCGATAGGCGGGGTTCGAGGGGACGCGGACGTTGATGCGCACGACCTGACCGTCGCTCTGGTCGAGATACCCCTGGACGATGCTCTCCTTCAGGGAGATCTCCGTCGCCGCGCCGAGGGAGACCTCGACCCCGCTCTCGAGCACGCACGAGACGTTCTCGGTCGAGGGCGCGCTGTAGCAGACCACCTGGGAGGCAAAGTCGCTCGAGAAGCCGTCCTGGAACTGGCTGACCGCGTCGAGCACCTCATCGGTCGCCTGGGAGCCCGCCTTGGGGTCAACGGTCGAGGGGACGTCCGCTATGAGGAGGCAGCCCTGCGCCTGCGCGATGGCGAGCGCGGCGTCGTTGACGGACTGGCCCTCCGCCGGCTCCAGCTTGGCGGGCTCGATCCACGTGTTGTCCTCGGAGAGGTACCACGCCACGGTCCCGGAGCTCATGACCACGAGGGCGGCGGGACGCTGCTCCTCGACGGTGATCTTGAGGGTTCCGGGCGGTATGCGGGAGAAGCTCGCGGAGGCGATCCACGGGTTCTTCCTGAGGGACTCCTCTATCGCGTCGGTGTCGACGTTGAGCAGCGTGGCGCCCTCGGGCACGCGCGCGAGGCTCTGGACGTCCTCGGCGCTCACGTGCTCGGTCGGCTCGAACTCGATCGACGTGATCGCGAACACGGACGAGTTGCGCAGCGCGAAGAGCGCCACCGTGACGACGACCGCCAGCGCGACGAGGGCGGCGGCGACCGTGAGGACGACGCGCACCACGTTGGCGCGCTGGTGCCTGATCCTGCGCTCGCGCGGGGGCGCCGGGCTCTTGGCGGCGGCGCCGGGGCGCGCCCTCCCGCCCGCCGGTGGGGAGACGCGGGGCGCCCTCTTCGCCGGGGCGCTCCTCCTCGGGGCGACGGGGGAGCCGGTGCGGACCGGCGCGGCCGCGGGGCGGGACGCGCTCTTGGACCCGCGCTTCCTGGGCGTGGGCCTCCTGCTCTTGTCGACAGCCATGGCCTAGCCGCCAAATCCCAGGAACTTGACCTCCGGGAAGAGGTCGATGCCGTAGCGCGCGAGAACCGCGTCATGGGCGCGGGTCATGAGCGCAAGCACATCGGAGGCGGTAGCACCGCCGCGGTTGACGATGAAGTTGGCGTGCTCGGGAGAGATCTGCGCCCCGCCCTGGGCAAGGCCGGAGAGCCCGCACGACTCGATGAGGGCGCCCACGGAGCGCTCAGGGGGATTGCGGAAGACCGAGCCGCAGCTGGGCAGCGAGAGGGGCTGCGTCTGGCGCCTGCGGCGCAGGCGCGCGTCCATGTCGGCCGCGATCGCGTCGCGGTCCGCCGGCATGAGGGCGAGCGTCGCCTCGAGAATGATCTCCGAGGTGGGGAGCGACGTCGTGCGATACCCCCACTCGACCTCGTCGGCGGCGTAGCGGTGCATCCCCTGGCAGGGGCGGTACACCACGAGGTCCCGGACGCGACGTCCGATCCACTCGCGCCGCGTCCCCGCGTTCATGGAGAGCGCGCCGCCCAGCGTTCCCGGGATGCCCACGCAGGGCTCGAGCCCGGAGAGACGGGCCCTGAGCGCCTCGTTGACCACGCGCGAGAGGGACGCGGCGGCGCCCGCCGTCACGGTGGCGTCGTCCGCGGAGACGTTCACGCGGGAGAACTCGCCGCCGAGGACGATCACGCAGCCGTCGTAGCCGGCATCGTCGGCAAGGACGTTGGTCCCCTTGCCGAGCACCACCCAGCGCACACCCTCCGCGTCGAGCACCTCGATCGTGCGCGCAAGCGCCGCGTAGTCGCGCGGCTGCACGACGAGCGCGGCGGGGCCGCCGATGCGGTAGCTCGTCCGACGGGAGAGCGGCTCGTCCCGGGTGATGTCGGCGTCGACGGCACCCGAGAGGCTCATGTAGGCGTTGAAGACGCTCACGTGCGCTCCCTACCTCCGCTCGCGCTCGCGCATGGCCTCGATGAACGCGGGGCCGATGGCGGTCACGTCGCCCGCCCCCTGCGTGATGAGCAGGTCACCGGGACGGCAGGTCGCGCAGAGGTCCTCGATAAGCGCATGGCGGTTCGGCACGTAGGTGACGTCGGTGACGCTCCCCCGCTCGCGCACGGACGAGACGATCGTCTTGCCGGAGACGCCCGGGATGGGCATCTCGCCGGCACTGAAGACGTCCATGACGCGCAGGACGTCGGCATCGTCGAACGCGGTGCCGAACTCATTCGCCAGTGCCTGGGTGCGGCTGTAGCGGTGCGGCTGGAACACGCAGACGATGCGCTCGAAGGGCAGGTCCGCGGCGGCGCCGAGCGTGGCGGCTATCTCGGTGGGGTGGTGGCCGTAGTCGTCGACGACGGTCACGCCGGCGACGTCGCCCACGTGCGTGAAGCGGCGGCGGGCGCCCTTGAACTGGGACAGCGCCGCGGCAGCGTCATCGAGATCGAGGCCGAGCACGTCGGCCACCGCCACGGCGGCCGTGGCGTTGGCCATGTTGTGACGGCCCGGGTTGGCGGCGATCGTCACATGGACGCTCTTCTCGCCCGGAGCGCTCACGGAGAAGCTGCTGGCGAGCGCGTGGTTTGCGGGCTCGGGGATGCAGACGTAGTCGCAGACGGCGTCAAAGCCGTAGGTGACCACGCGCCGGCCGGTCGAGCGGGCGAGCTCGACGTAGCGCGCCACGTCGCCGTTGACGATGACCGTGCCGGCATCGCCGACGAGATCCATGAACGTGCAGAAGGTCTTCTCGATGTTCTCGAGCGTGCCGTAGTGGTCGAGGTGGTCCGCCTCGATGTTGGTCACCACGACGACGCTGGGATGCAGGTAGAGGAAGGAGCCGTCGGACTCGTCCGCCTCGCAGACGAAGTGCTCCCCGGAGCCGTTGCGACCGTTGGTGCCATAGCCCTCCACCACGCCACCGATGAGGAACGACGGGTCGAGGCCCATCTTGTCGAGCATCGTGGCCACCATGGAGCTCGTGGTGGTCTTGCCGTGCGTGCCGGCCACGGCCACGGTCGTGGAGGCGCCGGAGAGGTAGGAGAGCATCTTGGCGCGCGGCCAGATGGGAATGCCCAGCTCGCGGGCGCGCACGACCTCGGGGTTGGTCTCGGGGATGGCCGTGGAGGTGACCACGACCTGCGGGGACACCTCGTCGATGGTGGCCGCGTCATGGCCCACGCGGACGTCGATCCCCGCGGCTGTGAGGTCGCGGACGTAGTGGGAGCTCTTGAGGTCGGAGCCCGTGACGCGGCAGCCGCGCTCGTGCAGGACGAGGGCGATCCCGCTCATGCCGGCACCACCGATGCCGATGAAGTGGGCACTCGAAACGTTGTCAATGTCGGGCATCTGCGGACCCTCCGTCCTTCTCGTCACATACACGCACTACTGTAGCCCAAACGGGGCCACTTCAGGCCGGCTCCGGACAGCTGCACAAATCCCGCTTGACGCGCGCGTGTAGGTACCGTCCGAGAATCGCCGCCCTTGTCGTGGGGCGCCCTAGGATTACCGGCCCTTGTTCGGCGGCGTTCTATGAATTCCGCCTCTTGTCCGCGCGCGTTCCGATAATCGCCGCCCTTGTTCGGCGGCGTTCTAGAAAAACGGGGGCTTGTACGGGGCGAAGCCGTTTCTATGCGACAAGAGCGGCGTTTTCTAGAGCGCCAGGCGACAAGAGCGGCGTTTTCTAGAGCGTGTCCCGATAAGGGCCCTGATTCTCGGAAATCGGCGAGAAGGGGGCTAGCGACCCGCGGCGGCCTCCACCTCGTCGGCCAGGGCGGCCGCGGCGCGGGACTGCCCCAGGCCCAATGCCGCCTCGCGCATGGCGTCGCGGCGCGCCGGCTCGTCGAGAAGCCCCAGCAGCTCGGACGAGAACACAGGGTCGTCGATCTGCGCGTCCGGAACGAGGACCGCCGCGCCGGCGTCCACGAGGAAGCGCGCATTGGTGGTCTGGTGGTCGGCGGTGGCGTGCGGGTAGGGCACGAGCAGGCTCGGCACGCCCACGGCGGCGATCTCCGCGATCGAGGAGGCGCCGGCACGGGAGAGCACGAGGTCGGCCGCGGCGAGCGCCTGGCCCATGTTGGAGATGTAGGGCATCACGCGCCAGCGGATCTGCTCCTCGGGCGTGAGCGCGAGCGCGGAGACCGTCTCGTCGAAGCCGTCGGCGCCCGTAGAGTGCACGACGACGAGGCCCTCGCGCGCGAGGAGCTCGCGCTTGAGGCGGCCGACGCCCTCGTTGATGTGCGCGGCGCCGAGCGAGCCGCCGAAGACCAGGAGCATCGTCTCGTGCGGCTCCACGCCAAAGGCGGCGCGGCCCTCGTCGCGGCTGGCGTTCACGACGCTGCGGCGCACGGGGTTGCCGGTGAGGACGACCTCGCGGGCGGCGCGGCCCTCGCGCTCGAACGCGGCGCGGGCGGCCGGGACCGAGATGCACACGCTCGCCGCGTGCGGCGCGAGCGCCTTGTTCGCGAGCCCCGGCACCGAGTTCTGCTCGTGCAGCACGTAGGGCACGCCGAGGCGGTGGCAGCAGTTGAGCAGCGCCATCTCCACGTAGGCGCCGAAGCCCACGGCGACGTCGGGCGCGCCCTCGGCAGAGAAGAGCTTGGCGATCTGCGACTGCGCCCGGCGCATGCGGTAGAGCGAGGTCGCGAGCGTCCAGGGACGTGAGCGGTCGAAGCCGGAGACCACGACCGGCACGAGCTCGAAGCCCGCCTCGGGCACGAGGCGCCCCTCGAGCTTGGACGTCTGCCCGAAGAACCGCACGTGATGGCCGCGGTCGCGCAGCTCCTCAGCGAGCGCGAGCGCAGGATTGATGTGACCGGCCGTACCGCCGGCGGCGATTGCGACCTCGAGCTTCCCCTCAGCCATGGTTCCCCCTAGCGTTAGCGTCTGCGTCCTCCCCCGGACCCTCCGCGCCCGCGCAGGCGCTCCGTGGCGCTCGGTCCGAGGTCGATTCTCCTTCTGCCCCCGCTCTCGCTCACGCGGCCGCGCGGGGCCCTTCCCGAGCCGCTCCCGGCGCCGCCGCCCTCGACGACGCGCAGGCCGTCGCGAGCCGGTCGGCCCGACCTGGACGCCCGGCGCTCGGAGCGCGGCGTGGCCTCGCCCACGAGCGAGAGCTCGCTCTCCCCTCCCCTGCCGACCTCGCGCCAAGCCCTGCGAGCGTTGTCGTGCGTCGTCTCCGGCAGGCTCGAGTGCACCGAGACGGACGTGATGAGGCCCACGAGCATGAGGCTCGCGATGATCGACGAGCCACCGTAGCTCACGAACGGGATGGGCTTGCCCGACAGCGGGAAGAAGCCGATGACGCCCAGCACGTTGAGGAAGAGCTGGATGAGGACGATCGTGGTGCAGCCGGCGGCGACCAGGCGCCCGGCGAGGTCCGGCGCGCGGCGGGCGATCTCGAGCCCCGCCCAGAGGAACACCATGAACCCCGCGAGCAGGCCGAGCGTGCCGAGAAGACCGCACTCCTCGCCGATCACCGCAAAGATGAAGTCGTTGTGGGCCATGGGCAGGTAGGCGTACTTCTGACGGGAGAAGCCCACCCCGACGCCCAGCAGCCCTCCCGATCCGAAGGCGTAGAAGCCCTGGATGAGCTGCCAGCCGTTGCCGTACGGGTCGGCCCAGGGGTCGAACATCGTGAGGAAGCGCGCACGGGAGTAGTCGTCCCTGAGCGAGATGAAGAGAAACGCGATGGCGGCGAGCACGAGGAGCCCGATGAGCAGCCGCTTGGGCATGCCCGCGAGGTATCCCATCACGACGAGCGTGAGGCCCGCGACCATCGTCGTGCCCTTGTCGGGCTGCGCGATGATGAGCAGCAGGGGCAGGCCCACGCCGGCGCCGAGAAGGACCAGGAAGTGGTTCCAGTCGAGCGAGCCCTGGTCGTAGTAGCGCTCGGCGAGGTTCGCCGCGGTGAAGATGATCGTGATCTTGGCGAACTCCGAGGGCTGGAGGTCAAAGAAGCCCAGGTCGATCCAGCGCGTGGCGCCCATGCCGTTGTCGGTGCCGAGCGCGATGACGGCACAGAGCAGCCCCAGCGTCACGACCCAGATGGGCATGATCAGCTGCCGCACCCAGATGCGATAGTCGATCTTGGCAAGCACGAAGGCGACGAGGGTGCCCGCGGCGATGAAGGCGAGCTGTCGCTTGAGGTAGTAGGCGGCGTCGCCCGTGGAGTTGAGGGCCGTGACCGATGACGCCGAGAAGACCATGAGCAAGCCAAAGCCCACGAGTACCGCGACGCAGGCAAGCAGGACGAGCCGCGGGCGCATGAAGCGCTCCGGCACGCCGAAGATGCTCCGCTCCGGGCAGTCGCTGCGCCCCTGGCGCCCCGTCCTTCCCTGTGCTGCGACGGCCCTCGCCATGGCGCTCACTCCCCCTCCGCCGCGAGGTCGCGGACGAGGTCCTTGAAGAGGCGGCCGCGCTCGGCCATGTTGTTGAACTCGTCGAACGAGGAGCAGGCCGGCGAGAGGAGCACAGTCTCGCCGGGGCGCGCCGCGGCGAGGGCGGCGGAGAACGCCTCGCGCAGGTGCGGGGCGCGCACGACCTCGAGCGCGGAGGACTCTCCCTCGAGGGCGCGGGCAATGCGCTCGCCGGCCTCGCCGAAGCATACCGCCACACGGCAGCGCTCGCGCACGGCGCTCGCAAGGGACGTAAGGTCGGTGCCCTTGTCGTGCCCGCCCAGGAGCACCACGATCGACCCCTTGTCAAAGGCGGTCAGCGCCTTCTCCACCGAGTCGGTGTTGGTCGCCTTGGAGTCGTTGACAAAGCGGACGCCGCCGACCTCGCCCGCCGGCTCGATGCGGTGCTCGATGGGCGAGAAGGACGCGAGTCCGCGGCGCACGTCGTCCGGCGCGACGCCCAGCTCGAGCGCGACGACGGACGCCGCGAGCGCGTTCTCGGCGTTGTGCGCGCCGAAGATCTGCAGGTCGGAGGTCTGTGTGAGCTCGTGCTCGACGCCGTCCAGGCGCACGACGAGCGTGCTCCCGCGCAGGAACGCGGCGCACGGGCCCTCGACCTCCCGCTCGACGCTGAGCCCGCAGACGCGCAGGCCGCGCGCCTCGGCGCGCTCCGCCGCGGCGCGGCACCAGTCGTCGTCCGCGGAGATCACGGCGAGGTCGCCCGCGCCCATGTTGGCGAAGGCGCGCTCCTTGGCGGCAGCGTACGCCTCCATCGTGTGGTGCCACTCGAGGTGATCGGGCGTGACGTTGAGCAGGACCGCCACGCGCGGGTGGAAGAGCCGCGTCGTGGCGAGCTGGAAGCTCGAGAGCTCGGCCACGAACCAGCCGTCCGCCGGGCGCCCGGCGATCGCCTCGATCGGAGGCAGGCCGATGTTGCCCACGGACTCGGCGGTGAGCCCGCCCCCCTGCAGGAGGTGCGTCGCGAGCGAGGTCGTGGTCGTCTTGCCGTTGGTGCCCGTGACTGCGACCCAGCGCTCGGGGCTCTCGCGCCAGGCGAGCTCCGGCTCGCCGACGACCTCGGCCGAGCACGCCGCGGCGCTCAGGAAGAAGTCGGAGGTGTCCGGGATGCCGGGCGAGGCCACGGCGAGGTCGTAGCTGCCGGTGACCTCGTCGGTGCCGCAGGTCACGGCCACGCCGAGGTCCTCGAGCGCGCGGGTCCTCTCGCCGGGCGCCGAGGCGGCCCCGCCGAAGAGGGTCACCGAGTCGACCCGCGACGGCACGAGCGACGCGAGGTAGCGCGCCGCGGCCTCGCCGGTGCGGCCGAGGCCGAGCACCGCGACGCTTCCAAGATGCTCCCGAGAGCTGACGGTCATCTGCACCATCCCCTAGCCGAGCTGGAAGTAGAGGGCGAACCCGAGCGACGCGAAGGCGGCGGTGACGATCCAGAACCTGATGACGACCTTGTTCTCCGCCCAGCCCATCTGCTCGAAGTGGTGGTGGATCGGCGTCATGAGGAAGACGCGCCTCCCCGTGAGCTTGAAGCTCGTGACCTGGATCATCACGGAGAGCGCCTCGCAGACGAAGACGCCGCCCATGATGAGGGAGGTGACCTCGGTCTTGGTGAGGACGGCCAGCGACGCCAGCGCGGCGCCCAGGGCCAGCGACCCCGTGTCGCCCATGAAGATCGAGGCGGGGTAGCAGTTGTGCCAGAGGAAGCCCACGCACGCGCCGGCGATGGCGCCGGCGAGGATCGCGAGGTCGAGCTCGTTGTAGAGGAACGCGACCATGGCCATGAAGAGCATCACGACCATCGTGCAGCCGCCGGCGAGGCCGTCGAGGCCGTCGGTGAGGTTGACGGCGTTGGAGAGGCCCGCCATGAGCAGGAAGACGAAGACGAGGTAGAGCCAGGGGATGGAGACGGCCGTCCCGCCCAGCTCGAGGGTCGTGGCGAGCACGCCGAGGTCGATCACGAAGCCGCCCGGGAAGCTGATCGCGGGGGCGACGCCGCAGACGTTGACCGCGACGAGGCAGAAGACGACCGAGATGAGGATCAGGCCCGCCATCTTCTGGGAGGGGGTGAGGCCGAGCGAGCGGCCGTGCGCCACGCTCTCGATGTCGTCGAGCAGGCCGAGCGAGCCGGTCACGAGCGTCGCGCCGACGGCCAGGACGAGCCCGGGCGTCCACTCGGCGACGAGCGCGCACGAGGCGAGCACGCCGACCAGGATGATGACGCCGCCCATCGTGGGGGTCCCCTGCTTGACGAGGTGGCGCTGCGGGCCGTCCGCACGGATCTGCTGGCCCACGCCCTCGTAGCGCATGAGCCGGATGAAGAACGGCATCAGGAGGCCGGTCACGAGCGCGGCCACGCCGATGGCGAGAAACACCTGGAAGGTTGGGTAGGCGGGATTTCCGATCATCGAGCGAGCACTCCCCTCACAAACGCGTCGAGCCCTGCGGCTCGCGACGCCTTAACCAGCACGAGGTCACCCTCGGAAAGAACCGGTCCGATCACGCGCACGGCCTCCTCGACCGAGCCGAGGCGCTCGATCGCGTCCTCGGAGAGCCCCATCGTGCGCGCGGCCTCCGCCATCTCGTCGGCGAGCTCGTCCCCGACGAGGACGAGCAGGTCGACCCCCTTGGCCGCGGCGTACGCGCCCACGTAGCCGTGCAGGCGGCGCGCCTCGTCGCCGAGCTCGCCCATCTCGCCGAGCACCGCCACGCGACGGCCGGCGCACGACATCGAGGCGAGCACGTCGAGCGAGGACGCCATCGAGGCGGGCGCGGCGTTGTAGGAGTCGTCGATCACGCGGGCGCCCGACGGGGCGACGTGGACGTCGAGGCGCATCTGCGCCTGAGGCATGCGCTCGATCGCCGCGAGCGCGGCGTCGCGGTCGAGCCCGGCGCGCCAGACGAGCGCGAGGGCGAGCAGGAGGTCGTCGACAGGGGCGCGGCCGGGCATGGGAAGGCGCACGGTGCCGGACCAGCCGTCCGCGCAGGAGACGGTCACGGTCGCGCGGCCCTCCTCGTCGAGGGAGAGCGCGTCGCAGCGGACCTCGTCGGACGCGGAGCGCCCCACGGTCGCGACCTCGACGCCGGCCGGGCGGGCGAAGCCGTCGGCGATGAAGGGCGTGAAGTCGCCGGTGGAGACGAGCGCAAGGACGGGGCCGAGCTCGCCGTGCGCGCGCATGCCGCCCACGATCTCCGCCTTGGCCCGGGCGATGTTCTCGCGGCTGCCGAGAAGCCCGATGTGGCTCGTGCCCACGTTGGTGATGCAGGCGAGCGCGGGACGGCAGGTGCGGGCGAGCCGGTCGATCTCGCCGGCGTGGTTCATTCCGAGCTCGCAGACCAGGACCTCCGCGTCGTCGGGGGCTGAGAGCACGGTGAGCGGCAGGCCGATCAGGTTGTTGAGGTTGCCGGCCGTCGCATGGGTCCTGCGCTGCGCGCCGAAGGCGGCGGCGAGCATCTCCTTGGTCGTGGTCTTGCCGACCGAGCCCGTGACGCCCACGACGAGCCACTCCCCGTGCGCCTCGCGCACGCGCTCGGTGAGGCGCAGGAGGAACTCCTCGCAGTCGTCGCCCTCGGCGCGCAGGACGGCGCACCCCAGGGAGGCGAGCTCGGCAAGGGCGTCGGGCCCCACCTCGGCCGAGGCCACCACGACGGCGGCGCCGGCGCGCGCGGCGGCGGCGAGGTAGTCGTTGCCGTCGACCCGCTCCCCGGCGAAGGCGACGAAGAGGGAGCCCTCCCCGACCTTCCGGGAGTCGATGACGGCCTCGCCGGACACCTCGCGCGTCCCGGGCGAGAGCAGGGACGCCCCCGTCGCGGCCGCGATGTCAGATGCGCTCATGTGAATCATGCTCAGTCACTCCGATCAGGACGCGGGGCTCACGCCCAGGATGCCCACCGCCTGCTGCGCGATCTCCCTGAAGGCGACGCCGGCGGACCCGGACGAGAGGTAGGGTGTGTTGTTGAGGCCAACGTAGACGAGGATCTCGGGGGCCTCGGCGTTGGCGAAGGCGCACAGGGAGGAGACATAGGAGCCCTGGCGGTAGCCGCCGTCCTCGGAGGCCTGCTCGCCCGTTCCCGTCTTTCCCGCAAAGTCGTAGCCCTCGACCTGCCCGGTGGTTCCCGAGCCCTCCGCCATGACGCCGCGCATCATGTCGACCTCCTGGGCCGCGGTCTCCTCCGAGATGATCCGGTCCCCCGCCGGCCACTCCACCTGCTCGTCACCACGATACACGAGGAAGTGCGGCGTCAGCGGCACGCCGCCGTTGGCGACCGCCCCGAAGGCGCGCACGATCTGGACGAGGGGGACCGCGAGGCCCTGGCCGAACGCCATCGAGCCGGCCGTGGCGCCGTCGTACTCCTCGAGCGAACGGACGATGCCGTCGACCTCGCCGGGGAAGTCGATCCCGGTCGCCTTCCCGATGCCGTAGCGCGCGACGCCCTCCGAGAAGGCCTCCGCCCCGATGACGTCCTGGACGAGCTGCGCCATGGCCGTGTTGGACGACTTGACGAGCATGTCGCGCACGCTCATGTCCATGGTGTAGTCGCGCCCGTCGACGTCGGTCACGTAGTCGTCTCCGACGAGGACCTGCGGGGGGACGGTGTAGACCGTGTCCTCGGTGAAGAAGCCGCCCTCGATGCCGATCGAGGTGGTCAGCACCTTGAAGAGCGAGCCCGGCTCGAAGGCGCTCGAGACGAGCTTGAGGTTGAGCGAGGAGGCGTCCTCGAGGTTGGAGAAGTCGGGCAGGGGCGTCGAGCAGGCGGCGAGGATCTCGCCGGTCAGCGGGTCGGTGACCATGACGGAGCCCGACTCCGCCGAGTAGGTCTCCACGGCCCGGGAGATGACGTCCTCGCAGACCGCCTGGAGGTCGACGTCGATCGAGGTGACGAGGTCGACGCCGTCCCGGGCCTCCGTCACCTCGGAGGCGCCGCCCGCGATGGGGGTCCCGTCGAGACCGGCCTCCATGAGCATCTCGCCGTCGGTTCCGGTGAGGATGTCGTCGTAGTAGAGCTCGAGGCCCGAGAGGCCCTTCCCCTCGGTCCCCACGTAGCCGACGACCTGGGCCCCGGTCGAGCCGTAGGGGTAGACGCGCTTGGTGTCGGAGATGAAGTAGACGCCTGTGAGCTCGCGCGCGGCGAGCTGCTTGGAGAGCTGGTCGGCGACCTCCTGGTCGACCTGGCGCGCCAGGTACACGAACGTCGTGTCCTTGGTGAGCAGCTCCATGTAGTCGTCCTTCTCGCCGCCGAGCGCGGAGACGAGGACGTTGGAGACGCCCGAGGGGTCGGAGACGGCCTTGGGGTTGGCGTAGATCGTCTCGCAGTCGACGCTCATCGCGAGCGCGTTGCCGTTGCGGTCGTAGATGGTGCCGCGCTTGGCATGGAGGACCATCTTGTTGGTCCGCTGGGCCTCGGCGGACGAGGAGAGCTCGCCGTGCTTGAAGATCTGGAGATAGGCGAGCCGGGCCGCCACGACGGCGAGGAGCCCGAGGAAGGTCGCGCGCGTGACCGCGAGGCCGTGGTCGTCCCCGCCCGTCCCCGACCCACCGGGGCGGGCCGCCCGCACGCGGTAACGCGCACGTGAGGCCTCGTCGTACGAGGCCTCCGGATGGTTGCGCCGAGCGCGGCGGTTCTGTCTGTCCCTGCTGCTCACAGGTATCGAGTCTACGACATGTCGGGCTGTGCCGAGGCGGCGTCCCCCGTCTGCGCAGCTTCCCCATCAGCGGCCTGGGCCTCGTCCGCGGAGCCAAGGTCGACCGTCACGGCATCGCCGGTGAGGACCATGCCGTAGTTCTGCGTGGCGATGCGCGTGATGCGCGCGTTGCTCGAGAGGACGGAGCGCTGGACCCTCAGCTGCTCGTTGAGGGACGAGACCTCCTCGATCTGGCTCGAGAGCGCGGAGTTCGAGCTGAGGAGCGAGACGGTGGCCGCCGCGATGCCCACGCGCGCCATGCCCAGGACGATGAGGACGGCGGCGACGGCGAGGACCGCGCGGACCCTCGCGACGAAGGTCGCCGAGACGCCGGCGCGCGCACGGGCGTCGAGACCGCCGCCGGTGACGACCTCGAAGGAGGGGGCGGCCCGTCGCTCGAGGCGCTCTCGCCTCCGCTCCGTCGCCTCCATGTTGTATGCCTCAGACCCCTGGTACCTCATGACCTCTTCCTTGCAACGTCGGCCACTGGCCGATGGCTTGCTTTGCTGTAGCAGGTACGCTGGGAGCTTGAGGGTTACTTGACTGTTTTCCTCAAGGTGTACTTGAGCGACCTTACGAGTTCCTTTAGAGATGGTTGATAGTTCGTTTAGTGTTCGAAGGTAGTGCGTTTATGGTTCGTAGTAGTGCGTTTGTGCTTCGTTTCTCGTGCTCCTCATAGACGGCTCTCGCCGGCTACGACACCTTGATGCCCCGCTACGCGACGTCGAGCTTGACCGCCACGCGCATGAGGGCGCTGCGCGACCGTGGGTTGGTCGCCACCTCCTCGTCAGACGCAACGAGGGGCTTCCGTGTCCTGACTCGGACTATCGGCACGTGACCGCACGCGCACACCGGAAGGTCCGGCGGGCAGGTGCACCCCTGCGAGAGCTCCGCGAAGACGTGCTTCACGATGCGGTCCTCGAGCGAGTGGTAGGAGATGACGCAGATCCTCCCCCCGGGGTTCGCCCAGCGAATCGCAGCCCTCAGCCCCTGGTCCAAGACGTCGAGCTCGTGGTTGACCTCGATGCGCAGGGCCTGGAACGTGCGGCGGGCGGGGTGTCCCCCCGTCCTTCTCGCCGCCGCGGGAATCGCCTCCTTGATCACCTCCACGAGCTGGAGCGTGGTCTCGATGGGCTGCTTGGCGCGCCGCTCGACGATCCGCCTGGCGATGCGCGCCGCAAAGCGCTCGTCGCCGTAGACGCGGAGGATTCGGGTGAGGTCTGCTTCGTTGTAGGTGTTCACGACCTCGGCTGCGGTTATGGTGTGGTTCCCCGAATTCATGCGCATGTCGAGCGGGGCGTCCTCGTGGTACGAGAAGCCGCGCTCCGGGATGTCGAGCTGCGGCGACGAGACGCCGAGGTCGAAGAGAAAGCAGTCGACCCCGGGGACCTCTGCCTCGACGAGAAGCTCGTCGAGGTCGCCGAAGTTGCCCTTGAGGAGACGGGTGCTCGCCTCGGGGACCTCGCGCGCGAGGCGCTCGGTCGCCGCCGTCAGCGCCATGTCGTCCTGGTCGATGCCGATCGACAGGCCGTCCGGCGCCACGCGCCTCGCGAGCTCGACGGTGTGTCCCGCACCCCCGAGGGTGCAGTCGCACACCACCTCCCCCGGCCGGGGGTCGAGCTCGGCGAGAACCTCGGCGAGCATCACGGGAACGTGCCGATATTCTGCTGTCAAGACCCTCACCCCCTAGTCGTGGAAAAGCAGCGCGTCGAGGTCGTCCTCGAGGCTCTCCTGCGTCGCGGCCCACGTCTCGGTGTTCCAGACCTCGAAGTGGTCCCCGGCGCCCACCACCGTGACGGCGTCGGTGAGGCCGAGCTTCTCGCGCATGCCAGGCTTGGCAACGTCGAGCTTGCCGAGGGCGACGCGACCGGCGGAGTCGATGTCGACCTCCACGGCGCGGGCCCACAGCCCCGTCCTCAGACGAACGTCGTCGCGACTGCGGGGATCGAAGTGGTTGTCGCCGTACTCGAAGAGGCCGTCGACGTACGCCTCGAACCCCTCAGGGGTGAAGCCGTTCACGCAGCCGTTGAGCGGGACGAGGTATATCGTCTTCTTGTCGCCGTCCACAAGCTGCTTGCGGAAGACGGCCGGCAGGGTAACGCGCGCCTTGGCATCCACGGACATCGGATACGATCCGGCAAGCATGTCACCCTCCCTTCGAGACGAGAACCCTGCCCCGAACGGAGCGTGCGATAACTATACGTCATTGGCCACACTTTGCGACACAGAAAAACACTTTGCTACACCTTTCGGTTGAAAAGTGGGCGCGGACGGCTTTTACCCGTGCCGCTGCCCCCAGATGTTGCGTGCTTGCCCATTCCTGAACACAAGGGGGTTCGTGCGTTTGTGTCACAGGCGTGGAGACGCGCCCCACCATCCCTTCACCGGACCGTCCGAGAATCGCCGCCCGTGTTCGCAGAGCCGCCAGGAACCTTTGCCCCGTCCGCGCGGCGTCTAGGAACGACCACCCTTGCCCTACTATGGTCTCAGCCCGAAAGAGGAGGTACGACCATGCATACGCGCCATGAGTTCCTTGCCCTGTCCGCCGGAATGCTCGCCCTGCTCACCGGCTGCATCGGGAGCGAACCCGAGCCCGATCGGGGCGAGGGTCCCGACGTGTGGACGCAGCCGGTGCAGATGCGCCTCACCATCCCAGAGTCCTACCTCGCGTTCACCGGTAACACGGCGGACGGGGCGGCGCGGGACTACGCGGACTACTCGGACGGCAACATAGCGACGAGCGTCCTCGAGGACGGGTCGCTCGAGCTCTACGTCACGGACCACTGGTACGGGCGGCTGCGGACCATGTGGGAGGACCAGCTCGGCAAGAGCCTCGACTCGCTGGGCGCAAGCGAAGCCGTCGTCTCCGTCGAGGTTTCGGACGGCTGCGACGCCGTGGCCGTCACGGCGCGCCCCTCCTTCGCGGACCATGCGGACACCGACCTCTACCAGCTCGTCGCCGCCTGCGGCTTCCTGCAGCTCCTCGACCCGGGATCCGACTGGCAGGGGAATTGGGCCGTCGAGGTCACCCTCCTGGACGCAGAGACGGGCGCGGAGGTCGCACGAGGCACGCTTCCCGCCGACGAGCTCTCCTACAGCCGTGAGAGCTGGGACGAGGCCGTCTCGGCGGGAGCCTAGGCCCTCAGCGACGCGAGCACGTCGGCGAGCGCGTCGTCACGCCGGTCGGCCGCCTGCAGGTACGCCTGGAGCAGCGGATGGGCCACCGAGAAGATCCCGGCGTCCGTGCATGCAGCCGCGGCCGCGCGCAGGCGCTCGGAGATCGGCCCCACGTCGCCCGCGGGCAGGCCTGCCCCCTCGAGCGCGCGCGCGAGGCGCTCGCCCGTGAGCTTCGCCGGGTCGAGGCGGCTCGCGGCCAGCGCCTCGTGCTCGTGCTCGACGAGTGCGGAGAGCTCGCGGCGGGCGGGCTCGGCCTGAGCGCGACCCAGCTCGATGCAGCGCCGGTAGCAGGCGACGGAGGCCCCCACCATGCCGAGGTCGTACGCAAGCGCGGCGAGGCGGTAGAGGCAGAGGGAGAGGCCGTCGACGGTGGAGCAGCGCGCCGCGGCGCCGGACACCGCGCGCAGGGCCTCGTCGGTCCTTCCCAGATCGCGCAGGCAGTCCGCACGGGCAATCGCCGCCTCGACCGTGCACGGAGCGAGCTCTGCGGCGCGCTCGGCATGGGCGAGCGCGCGGTCGAGGCTGCCGGGGAGCGCGAGCCTCCGCTCGAGGACCGCCGCGTACTGGTGCGCGAGGAAGTAGGCGTCCGGAACGAGCCGCACGGCACGACCGTCGGCACAGTCGAGGTTGTAGGTCACGCGCTCGGGAATCGAGCGGAAGTAGCGGTGGGCAGTCCGCTCGTCGTCGCGATAGGCGCCGAGCGCCTCGACGGGCACCAGCGCGTCCTCGAGCAGGCCCGCCACCCTCGAGAGCTCCTCCTGGCCCCGCTCGTCCGCCGCGGAGACGCAGGGCCCCGCCTGGCGCACGGCGCGCTCGAGCGCCGAGCCGCCGACGAAGCACTCGATGAGGCCGTCGGCGTCCTCCACGTCGAGCTCGCCGGCGACCAAGGCGCGCGTCGTGCGCTCGCAGGCCTCGACGATCGAGGCGTCCGAGGCGGACGCGCGCAGCTCGGAGAGGGCCGCCACCGCGTCCTCCGTCGTGTCGCCGAGCCCGCCGAGGTCGTCCGCGACGCGCTCCCACGCGTCCCAGCGAGCCACGCTCTCCGCGATGCCGAGCTCGGAGCGCCGACGTGCCCCGCAGGTGCGCACGACCGCCTCGGGGCAGGGCTCGTCGGAGAGCTCCACCGGACGATACCGCTCGGCGGGGCGCAGTCGACGGTCGGCGAACGACAGCAGCGGGGCGACGGGGGCGAGCCAGCCGTCCGCACCGCGCAGGAAGCGAAACTCCGCGGACGGCTCGGGCAGGCCGCCCTCGCGCGTAGCGGCCGCCATGCGCTCGATCGAGGAGCGCGTGAGGTCCGCGGAGAGGACGCAGTCAACGCTCCCGTCCTCGTGGCAGTTGACGACCACGCGGCGAATCGCCGGCGAGGCGGCAAGCGCCGTGCGGGCAACGAGCATCGCCAGGTCATACGCGTAGGCTCGGGCGAGCGCGGGGCGGTCCGCCTCGGGGACAAAGGAGAAGGCCATCGGCCGGGGCACGGCCACCCTCACCCCGAGCAGGCCCTCGGAGACGTTGAGCCTGAAGTCCGCGACCATGCGGAAGGGCACCGGCAGGTTCTCCAGGGCGTCGGCAAAGGCCACGCGCACGGCCCACTCGCCCCGGGGCTCGGCACCCTCGGTTGCGGTGGCAAGGAAGCGGCTGCCCGGATGGCGCACGGGCTCCAAGCGGGAGACGCCGGCGAGAAGGACGTGCAGCCGCTCGTCCAGCGTGGCGGGAGGCTCGGCCATCTTGGCCGCGTCCTGCCCGAGGTTGAGGGCCGCCTCGACGGCCCAGACACGGTCCGCGTCCTCCGACGCCGCGAGCGAGCCCTCGGGCACGAGCCACCAGCGGCCGCTGCGCGCGAGCCTGCGGGCGCCGCAGCGCGGCTCGCCCGTCCAGTCCGCGAGCCCCGTGCGCCGCACGAGCTCGCACTGGTCGGCGAGCATCTGGTCGGGGGCGTCCACGATGAAGTAGCGCAGCGTCGCGAGCGCGTCGTCCGAGCGCGGGAGCACCTGGTCGAGCGGCGAGATGCCGCCGTCCGAACGCTTTGGGGAGGGCGCGGGCTTCGGCGCGGGGGCGGGCGTCGGCGCAGGCGCGGGCTTCGGCGCAGGCGCGGGTACCGGCGCCGCGTCCTTCTCGGCCTCCCGGGGCGCCGAGGGCGCCCGCAGACGGTCGCGCAGCCGCAGCGCCACGACCAGGATCCCCAGCACGACGAGCGCAAGCCCCAGGAGCATCCCCCGGGCGGTGTCGCGCATCTCGTAGGTGTCGCGCCAGCCCACCCCGGTATAGGACGGGTCGCCCCCGATGGAGGCGTACTGGAAGAAGGCATATACCAGGAAGAGCATGCCGGCGACGATCAGCCCCACGCCCGCCAGCATCGGAATCGGTCGGTCTCCTGAGCGGTTCATGCCGCCCTCCCCTCTCGCCACCCTGCACACAGCCGATTCTACCACCCGACCACGACGGTCACCGGGGGCGGGCGCTACGCCCGCGGGTGTGCCGCGAGGTACACGCGGCGGATGTGGGTGCGGTCGAGGTGCGTGTAGAGCTGGGTGGTCGCCACGTTGGCGTGCCCGAGCAGCTCCTGGACCACGCGCAGGTCCGCCCCGCCCTCGAGCAGGTGCGTGGCAAAGCTGTGCCGCAGCGTGTGTGGGTGCAGGCCCTTGAGGCCCACGACCCGCCCGTACTTCTCGACGATCGCATGCACGGACTGGCGAGAAAGACGCCCGCCCCGGGCGTTGAGAAAGACCGCCGGGCAGGGGCGACGGCCCGCGAGCGCTCCGCGGCCCTGCTCCAGGTAGCGCTCGAGCGCGTCCGCCGCGGCCCCCAGTATGGGCACCACGCGCTCCTTGGAGCCCTTGCCAAAGACGCGCAGGACCCCCTCGTCGAGAAGGACCGTGCGCTCGTCGAGCCCGCAGAGCTCGCTCGCGCGCAGGCCGCAGCCGTAGAGGACCTCCAGTACCGCATGGTCGCGCAAGCCCGTGGGCGTTGCCGGGAACGGCTGGTCGAGCAGGCGCGCCGCGGCCTCGCGCGAGATGACGTCGGGCAGGCGCTGCGGCTTTGACGGCAGGGGCAGGTCGGCCGTGGGCAGCGTCCCCGAGATCTCGTCGGTGAGCATGAAGCGATGGAAGCCCTTCACCGCGGAAGCCGCGCGCTCCACCGACGAGGCGGCGAGCCCGCTCTCGCTGAGCCCGGCGACGTGGGCCTCCACGAGCTCGAGGGTCACCTCGTCCGGGCTCGTCACGCCACGCTCGGCGAGCCAGGCCACATAGCGGGTCAGGTCGCGCCCATAGGCGTCGATGGTGTTGGGCGAGCACCCCCGCTCGACGGCGAGGTAGCTCAGGTACTCCTCGCGTGCGCGCTTCAGGTCCACGGCAACCTTCCCGCCTTCCCTACGAGACGCTCGCGTCGAGCGGGGTCACGGCACGGCGGTCGCAGCCCTCGTGGTGCGCGATCGCGGCGCGCACGAACTCACGGAAGAGAGGCGCCGGGCGGTCCGGGCGGCTCTTGAACTCGGGGTGCGCCTGGCTCGCCACGAACCAGGGGTGCACGTCCTCGGGGAGCTCGACCATCTCGACCAGGCGGTCGTCGGGCGAGAGGCCCGAGATGACGAGCCCGGCGGAGATGAGCTGCTCGCGGTATGCGTTGTTGACCTCGTAGCGGTGACGGTGGCGCTCGTAGACGAGCGGCTCGGCGTAGGCCTCCTCGGCGAGCGTGCCGGCGACGACCTTGCACGGGTAGGCGCCGAGGCGCATGGTCCCGCCCTTCTCGGTGACGTCGGCCTGGTCGGGCATGATGTGGATCACGGGATGGGGCGTCTTTGGGTCGAACTCGGCCGAGCTCGCGCCCGCAAGGCCGCAGACGTCGCGCGCGAACTCGCAGACGGCGACCTGCAGGCCGAGACAAACGCCGAGGTACGGGACGAGCCGGGTGCGAGCGCGGCGCACGGCGCAGATCTTGCCCTCGATGCCGCGCAGGCCAAAGCCGCCGGGCACCAGGATGCCGTCGGCATCACCGAGCACGGACTCGACGTTCTTCTCGTCCAGCGCCTCGCCGTCCACGAGGCGGATGTCCATGTGACGCCCGAAGAGCACGCCCGAGTGGTGCAGTGCCTCGATGATGGAGAGGTAGGCGTCCGGCAGCTGCGTGTACTTGCCCACCACGCAGATGCGCGTCACGTCCTCGCGAGCGTTGGCGGCATGCATCGCGTCCGTGAAGGCGTACCACCCCTCCATGTGACTCTCGCGGGGGTCGAGGCCCAGCCTCTCGCAGACCTTCTCGTCAAAGCCCTGCGCGGCCAGGTGCGCCGGCACGTCGTAAATCGAGGGGCAGTCGGAATTCTCGAAGACGTGGTCGGCAGGCACGTCGCAGAAGCTCGCGATCTTGGCACGGATGGAGGCGTCCACCTCGTGGTCCGAGCGGCAGACGATGAAGTCGGGCTGCAAGCCGAAGGAGCGCAGCTCGCGCACCGAGTGCTGCGTGGGCTTTGTCTTGACCTCGTGGGCGGCGGCGATGTAGGGCACCAGGCTCACGTGGATGAGGATGCAGTCCTCGCGTCCCTTCTCGTTTCTGAACTGGCGGATGGCCTCCACGAAGGCCTGGCTCTCGATGTCGCCGGTCGTGCCGCCGAGCTCGGTGATCACCACGTCGGCGCCCGTCTCGTCCTCGACGCGGCGGAAGCGCTCCTTGATGGCGTCCGTGACGTGCGGGATGACCTGGACCGTGCCGCCGAGGAAGTCTCCGGCGCGCTCGCGGGAGATGAGGCTCTGGTAGATGGCGCCCGTGGTGAAGTTGGAGGCACGCGTGAGGTTCTCGTCGATGAAGCGCTCGTAGTGACCGAGGTCGAGGTCCGACTCGTAGCCGTCCTCCGTCACAAAGACCTCGCCGTGCTGGAACGGGCTCATGGTGCCCGGGTCCACGTTGAGGTAGGGGTCCGCCTTCTGCATCATGACGCGATAGCCGCGCGCCTTGAGCAGGCGCCCGAGCGAGGCGGCCGTGATTCCCTTGCCGAGCGAAGAGACGACGCCGCCGGTCACGAAGATGTGCTTTGCCATGGGGACCTCCCGTAGAATCCGTCTCGTTTCCACGGGTCTCCATGGTAGCGCGCGGCGAGAGGGGCGGCGCGGTCGCTCGCCGAATCGGACGCACGCGCGAAACAAAACGACACGCGCGGGAAACGGGGCCGACGCCGCCCCTTACCGCAGGGCGCGCCAGTAGGCCACCGCGATCTGGGTGCGGTTGCGAAGCCCCAGCTTGGCGAGTATCTGGCTGATGTGGTTTCGCACCGTACCCTCCCCCATGTAGGCCGCCGCGGCCACCTCGCGGTTGTCAAGGCCCTCCGCCACGAGGCGAACGACCTCTCGCTCGCGCTCGGTGAGCTGCGGAAACATCGCGGCGAGGTCAGGCTCCGGCATGTCCTCCCCTCCTGCCGGAGCACCGAGGGAGACGGCCCGCTCCAGCACCTCCCCCTCCAGCACGCTGCGCCCCGCCATGACCGCGCGCAGGGCCGGCGCCACGCCGGCCACGTCCTGCTTGATGAGGTAGCCGGCCGCGCCGAGCGAGAGGGCGCGCACGATGTACTCGTCGTCGGAAAACGTGGTGAGGAAGACCACGCGCGGGGGCTCCGGCGCCGCGAGAATCCGCTCCGCCGCCGCGAGGCCGTCCGTTCCCGGCATCTGGATGTCGAGAAGAACCACGTCGGGCGAGAGCTCGGCCGCCAGGCGCGCAGCCTCGGCTCCGTCGGCGGCGCTCCCCACGACCTCGATGTCCGGCTGCGCGCCGAGCACGATCTCGAGCGACGACACCACCACCGCGTCGTCGTCGGCTATGACAAGTCGCATCCCCGCCCCCCCTCATCTCGGCACGCTGGCAAAGACCACCCAGCCCCCGCGCTCCCCGGGGCCGGCGCGGAAGGAGCCGCCCAGCGCGCGGACCCGCTCCTCCATGGAGGCAAGCCCCATGCCCGAGCCGCCCGGGACCGAACCCGAGCCCGCGTCCGGCGTTCCGTCGTCGGCCACCCGCAGCCTCCAGATCCCCGGATGCTCCGCGAGCTCCACGCTCACGTGCCGGGCGTCGGAGTGGCGCAGCATGTTCGAGAGCGCCTCGCGAGCCACCGCCAGAAGGCATCTCGCCACCGCCGGGGGCGCGTCGATCGCCTCCGTCCGGCAGCTCACCTCGACCCCCGATCCCGCGCAGGCGGCCTCCGCCGCCGCTCGCAGCTGCACGGAGAGGTCGCAGCCGTCGTCGCGCAGGTCGTGCACGCTCGCGCGCACCTCGTCGAGCGCCTCGCGCAGTGTGTCCGCCACTGCCGCGAAGTCCCTCTCGCACCGCTCCCCGAAGTGGACCACGCGCTGCGCCTCCGCCTGCACGACCGCGCGCGTGAGCAGGTGGCCCACGTTATCGTGAATCTCCCGGGCGATGCGCGCCCGCTCGGAGAGCGCGGCGAGGCGCACCTCGTAGTCCTGCGCGTCCATGAGGTCGCGGTTGCGCGCCTCGAGGGCCAGCTCGCGCTCGCGCAGGCCGTCCGCGATGCGCAGGTTCTCCGCGCGCTGCTCGAGCATGCGACGCGTGCGCCCGGCCAGGAGCACCGCCACGAGCACGGCGAGAAGCGCGACGAGGGCCGCGGGCGCGACGAGGGCGCCCCGCCAGGAGGCGACGAGCGGTAGGAGCGCGCACGCGACGGCAGGCCAGCGACCGCATCGCTCGGCGGCCAGGTCGTAGGCGACCGGGGCAACGAAGGCGGCGGCCACCGGCACCGCGAGCGAGAGCGCCACGAAGGCGAGGACCGGCACGAGCTGCGCGCGGCCCCGGAGCAGCTCGGCGGCAAAAGTGCAGGAGACCGAGGCAAGCAGAGCGCCCACGACGTCCGCGCCCGTCCCCGTGAGGGCAAGCGCGCCCACGCAGCACGCGAGAACCACGAACTTGTCGGCAATTCTCTCCATGCGGGCGATTCTAGCAGGCGCGCCGCGACCAGCACCCGTGACATCTGTCACGCGTCGCCCGCCCCTCTCGTGACATACGTCACTTCCCGCCGGCGTCCGCGCAGCGCACACTTGGACCACCGACCGCAGAAGGAGGAGACATGACCGACATCGTGCGCGTTGAGGGGCTCGTGAAGCGCTACGGCCAGACGCTGGCGCTCGACCACCTCGACCTCGCCGTGGCCAAGGGGGAGATCTTCGGACTCTTGGGCCCCAACGGCTGCGGCAAGACCACGGCCATCAACTGCATCCTGCAGCTGCTTACCTACGACCGTGGCACCATCGAGCTCTTCGGCGAGCCGATGGCGCCCTCCCGCCACGACCTCAAGCGGCGCATCGGCGTGGTCCCGCAGCAGGTGGCCGTGCTCGACGAGCTCACCGTGCGAGAGAACGTTGATGCCTTCTGCGCGCTCTACGTGCCCGCGCGCGCCGAGCGCCGCCGCCTGGTGGACGAGGCGCTCGACTTCGTTGGCCTGACCGAGCACGCGGACAAGCGCCCGCGCAGGCTCTCGGGCGGCCTGGCGCGGCGACTCAACATAGCCTGCGGCATCGCGCACCGGCCCGAGCTGCTCTTCCTCGACGAGCCCACCGTGGCCGTGGACCCGCAGAGCAGAAACGCCATCCTGGACGGCATCTGCCGCCTGCGCGACGCGGGCGCCACCGTGGTCTACACGAGCCACTACATGGAGGAGGTCGAGCAGATCTGCGGGCGCGTCATGATCATGGACGCCGGGCGCGCCATCGCGCAGGGCACCTGCGACGAGCTCAAGCGCCTCATCGACGCAGGCGAGAAGGTCGTGGCGCAGACGGCCCCCCTCGCACCCGAGACGCTCGCGCGCCTGGAGGCGCTGCCGTGCGTGAACCGCGTCTCCTACGTCGACGGCGAGCTGCGCGTGGACTGCGCGCCTGCCGCCCACGCGCTCGTGGACGTGCTCGAGGAGCTGCACGCGGCCGGCGTGAGCTGTGGGCGCGTCTGGAGCGAGCCGCCCACCCTGAACGACGTCTTCCTCGAGCTCTGCGGCCGCGAGCTGCGCGACTAGGGGGTGTGCCGTGAAAGACGTGCTCTCGCTCCTGCGCTTCGACCTTACCCAGGCGCTGCGCAACCGCGGCGTGGTCATCTGGGTGCTGCTGTTCCCGCTGCTGCTGGCCACGGTCTTCGTGTTCATGTTCGACGGCTACGCCTCGGGGAGTGCGGCACACGCCGCGCGCGTGGGCGTGGTCTCGGACGGCTCGGCAACGGCTGCGGAGCTCACTGCCGTTCTCGACGAGCTCTCCGATGGCGAGGACGCGGTCCTCGAGGTCGTGACCTACCCGGACGAGGCCAGCGCCGCCGCGGGGGCGGAGGCCGAGGAGGTCTGCGCCTACGTGGTGGCCTCGGCGGAGGCCGCGCCGCGCATGGAGGTGCCCGCGCGCTCGACCGGCACCGTGGACCAGGCGGTGGTGCAGCTCGTGCTCGAGCGCTACCTGCAGGTCTCCGCGACGATGGCCGCCGTGGCCGAGGCCGACCCGGAGGCCCTCTCCTCCGCGGAGGCCGCGACCAACCTTGCCGAGGCGCTCGCCGGTGACGACGTGCTCACCGAGCGCCTCTCCGTCCTGCGCACCGAGTCGAGCGAGTTCGCGCGCTTCTACTACGCGATGCTCGGCTTCTCGAGCCTCATGGGCGCGCAGGTGGCGCTCCTGCTCGTGGTCACCAAGCGCGCGGACGGCTCGCCGGAGGGCGCCCGGCGCCAGCTCGGCGCGGTGGGGCCGGTCCGCCAGCTCGCAGCTGCGCTTCTCGCCGCGTGGGTCGTGGTCTTTGCGTGCCTCGTGGTGGCCCTCGTCTACATCAGGCTCGTCGCGGACGTCTCCTTCGGCGGCCGAGAGGGGCTGGCGGTCGCCGCCTGCGCCGCGTGCGCGCTGGTGAGCTGCGCCGTCGGCACCCTCATCGGCTCGATCCCGCGGCTCTCCACGTCCGCCAAGGATGTCGTATGCACCATCGCGACGATGGGCCTCTCGCTTCCGGCGGGGCTCTTCGGCACGCCGTCGCTTCGCCTGGCCGACTGGCTCTCCCTCCACCTGCCGTGGGCGCAGGCGATAAACCCGGCGGTGCAGGTCGGCGAGGCCTTCTACCGCCTGGCGTTCTACGACTCGCTCGCACCGTTCGCCCAGTCCCTGGGCACGCTCCTTGCCATCTCCGCCGCTCTCTTCGTCGTGGCGGCGCTCTTCATGAGGAGGCAGCGCTATGCAGCTCTTTAGGCTTGCCGGGCACGTTGTCCTGCGGCACCGCGGGCTTCTCGCCCTCTACGTGGTCATGCTCGGGGCCTTTGGCTGGCTCATGGCCTCCTACGTGGGCACGGACTCGAGCGCCTACGAGGCAGTCCGACCAACCGTGGCCGTGGTCGACCGGGACGGCTCCGCGGTGTCGGAGGCGCTCGCCGACTACGCCGCCGAGGCGGGCGAGCTCGTGGCGCTGCCCGACACCGCCTACGCGCTGCAGGACGCCGCCGCCAAGGACCTGGCCAACTACGTGCTCGTGATCCCGGAGGGTTACGGGGAGGCGCTCGAGGCGGCGGCGCGCGGGGGCGCCGAGATGCCCGCGCTCGAGTGCGTGGTTAGCTACAGCGACGCGAGCGGCTCGCTCGCCGACCAGCGGGTGCGTGCCTACGCCCAGCAGCTCTACGCGCTTCTCGCCGAGACGGGGCTCTCCGTCGAGCAGGCCGTGGCCTGTGCCGAGGAGGCTCGCGCGTCCGAGGGGGCACAGCTGGAGGTGGGCGTCATCGCGTCCGGCGACTCCGGGGCGCTGCCGACGGACTACCTCGTCTTCATGCAGTTCTCGACCTATGCCCTCTT
Organism: Atopobium sp. UBA1382; assembly: GCA_002305805.1. GTDB lineage: Bacteria > Actinomycetota > Coriobacteriia > Coriobacteriales > Atopobiaceae > Thermophilibacter > Thermophilibacter excrementavium. Next base: position 39,841 of record DBQY01000009.1, read on the forward strand.
TGGCGGGACGGCCATCCTCATCGCATGCGGGCTGCGCTCGCTCGGCCGCGACCAGCCGGTCACGGCGCGCCTGCTCGCGGCCCCGGTCTCCGACGCGACGCGCGGGACCCAGCTCGCGCTCGCCTGCCTCGGCGTGGGCCTCGCGGTCTGGGCGGCGATGGGCGTGCTCGGGGTGCTGTGGTGCGCGGGCTCGCTGGCGAGCTCGGACGTGCGGCTCATGCTGCTCGCGCAGGTGCCGCTGCTGGCCCTGGCCTGCGTGGGCGCCGCGTACGGCTACCTGCTCTGGGGCCTCGGGGCCACCGGCGACCTCGCGCACGCCGCGGGCAACATGGGCTCGATGGTGCTCACGTTTCTGGGCGGAACCTGGGTCCAACAGGCAAGCATGGGCGCCGCGGTGACGGCCGTGGCGCGGCTCACCCCCATCTGGTGGGTCATCCACGCCATGGGCGCGGTGTACGCCGCCGACGGCCTCACCGGGGAGCTCGTGGCGAGCGTGCTCGCGCAGTCCGCGATCGTGGCGCTCTTCGCCGTGGCGATCGCGGTGGCCGGGACCGCGCTGGCGCGCGCCCGCGCCCGGTCCTAGGCGGCGGGCCTACAGGTACTGGCGCCAGTCGTCGTCCTCGTCGGCGTCATTCGCGGCGGAGCGCTCGGCCTCCGCGGCGGCGCGCTCGGCACGGCTCACGTACGGGGCGTCGTTGACCTCGGGGAACGTTGCCAGAGCGTGCTCGAAGACCTCGAGGTTCTCGTCGAGGCGGCCGCGGGGCACCGCAAAGACCACCTCGCGCGCGACGTGAGTCCCGCGCGCGAGCTCGGCGCGAAAGGCCTCCGCCACCACGGCCGCCTCCCAGCCAAAGGTGCCGCAGCCGAAGGCGCCGAGCACGAGCTTCTCGTGTCCTAGGTCGTCCGCGATGGCCATGACCAGCCGGATGCGGTCGCGCAGGGCGCGGAGCAGCGCGTCCTCCCCCACGCGGTACTCCTCGCGGGCGCGGCGCACGTCCGGCGCGGCCGCCACGATCACGTCCGCATAGGAGTGGTAGCCGTCGCGCTCGAAGCGCACGCGCGGAACCGCGAGCGCGCGGTTTCGGTAGAGGTGGCAGTTCACGTTGCGCCGGCGGTTCTCGGAATACCAGACGCCCTTCTCGCGCAGCACGTTGTAGAGGAAGCTCGACGCGCAGAGCGCCTGCTCCTGAGCCCATGCGCCGCGCTCGTAGCCACCACCGGGGTACAGGAACGAGGCGAAGTCGAGGACGGCCAGGTCGCACGCCGAGGCAAGGCCCCTTCCGCGCGCGAGCACCGCCGTCACGGAGTCCTCGTCAACGACGGCGACCTGTGGGACGCGCGGCTCGATCACCCGTACGGACGGGGTCGCGTCATAGGCGTGCACCGAGGCAACCGCCGCAGCGATCTCGCCTGGGAACCTCCGGTCCATGCCCTCGATGTGACGCCGGGCCTGCTCGGCTCGACTGGGTCCGCGACCCTCGCGGCGCACGCCCTTCTCGGCCATCCCGCACCCCTTCGCCGGCTTTTCTGCCATTCTCGCACATCATCGCCGTCTTGAGGGGACGCATCCCCGAGATGCGCGCTCGCTCCGTACGCGTCTTGGGTGGCGTCAACAAAGATTGGGTACTTTTTACCTTACCCTCAAAGTAGCGAGCATTAATGCAAGTCTTCTACCTGCTGTTATGCAAACTCAAAATCCGGTGATACTCGACCCGCCTTGAAAAAAGTACCCAACTCTCGTTGGGTCCGCAAAACCCTCGCGCCTTGCAGCTTTCTGATTGTAATACGGGTATGATGGTGTGGTCGCGCGGCCGGCACGATAGTGGTCGCATGGAGCGCGAGAAGAACAACACCCTCGACTACCGAGACTGCTCCCAGCGACTCGGCTACCGCCTGCGCGACCTGCGCCGCGAGCGTGGTCTCAGCCAGGAGTCCGTAGCGCACCGCGCCGGCATCGCGCTCTACACCTATCAAAAGTTCGAGAAGGGCGAGTCCAAGCCCGGAACGCCCATGAACCCCACCTACCACACGCTGCTCTCCCTGGCATGGGTCTTCGACCTGCCCGTGACCGAGCTCCTCGACCTGGATGGCACGACGGCGCGGAATCGCAGGGAATAGCTGCGAGCTAGCGGCGAGAAGCGCGTGTCCGCAGCATCTCGCGGGCGAGGTCGCGGCTCGCCTCACCCGTGTCGCCGGAGAGCATGCGCGCGATCTCCGCCACCCGGTCCTCGCCCGCGATCTCCGTGAGCGTGGTCTCCGGGACGCCGCCCTCCCCCGCGCGCTTCTCGACGAGATAGTGCCGCTCCGCGACGACCGCCACCTGCGCGAGGTGCGTGACCACGATCACCTGGCGCGTGGTCGCGAGCCGGGCAAGTACGTCCGCGAGCGCGACCGCCGTGGCGCCGCCCACGCCGGCGTCGACCTCGTCAAAGACCAGCGTCTCGCAGGCGTCGGCCTCGCCGAGCACCACCTTGACCGCCAGCATCACGCGGCTGACCTCGCCGCCTGAGGCGATCTTTCGCAGCGGGCGCGCCGTGAGGCCTGCGCCCGGTCGGTAGAGGAACTCAACACGGGACGGGCCGCGGCTCCCCCATTCCGCGCGGGACAGCCGGTCGACGGAGACCTCCAGCTCGGCGCTCCCCATCTCGAGAAACGCCATCTGCTCGGAGACGGCCTTCGCCAGGCGGGGCGCCCCCGCGCGGCGCACGGCGTCGAGGGCGTCCGCAGCGACGACAAGGGCCTCCTCGCGGCGCCGTACCTCCTCGGCGGCACGGCGCTCCAACTCGCCGCCATCGCTCGCGGCGGCCACAACCTTGCGCGCCTCGTCGCGGCGACGGAGCACGTCAGCCATGCTCGGCCCGTACGTCCGGCGCAGCCCCTCGAGCGCGGCGAGGCGCGTCTGAAGCCGGTCGAGCTCCTCCGGGTCAAAGTCCACCTCGTCCGCGTAGTCGCGAAGCTCGGCGGACACGTCCTCGATGTCGATCAGCGAGCTCTCGAGCGTCTGCGCCCAGCCGGACAGCCGCCCGTCATAGCGCGCCGCGTCCTCGAGCGCGCGCACCGCCTCGCCGAGCGCGTCGCAGGCACCGTCGTCCCCGGAGAGAAGCTCGCGGGCGCCCGCGGCGGCGGCCATGAGGGCCTCGCCGTGCTCGGCGCGAGGAAGCTGCGCCTCGAGCTCCTCGAGCTCTCCCTCGCGCGGGTCGACCTCGTCGATGCGGCGCAGCACGAAGGCGGCCTCGTCGAGCCGCTCGCCCGTGGCGCGTCCCAGCTCCCGCACGCGCTCCAGCTCGGCGGCCGCCTCGTCGGCATCCACGAGCGCGGCGCGATAGGCCTCCAGTGCGTCGATCGCCGGGGCGCCGATCCAGGAGTCGAGCAGCTCCACATGGGCCTGGACGGAGAGCAGGCGCTGATGCTCGTGCTGGCCGCAGAGGTCGACCGTGGCACCCACGCGCTCCGAGAGCTCGCGGACGCTCGCCATGTGGCCGTTCAGCTCAACGCGGCCGCGTCCGTCGGCGCTCACGCGGCGGCGCACCACGGTGCCGTCCTCGTCGTCCCCGGGAAGAAACAGCCGACCCTCGACCTCGAGCGCCGGCATGCCCTCGCGCACCATACCGGCGTCGGCGCGCTCGCCCACCAGCAGCTTGATCGAGGAGAGCAGCGCCGTCTTGCCGGCGCCGGTCTCGCCCGTCAGCACGGTGAGCCCGGGCGCCGGCTCGATGGCGGCATCGCGGATGAGCGCGACGTCACGCGCGTGCAGCTCGTCGATCATCGCGCAACCCGCCCGTTCTTCTCGCCCAGGGACATCACTTGCCCACCTGCCCGTAGAAGACGCGGGACACGGAGTCGTAGAAGCTCTGCGTGCTGCGGTCGAGCAGCACGAGGTCGCCGGGGCCGCGCCGCACGACGGCGCGCACGCCCGTGCCGCCCTCGTGGCGGATCGGCTGGCCGTCGGCGAAGAAGTGGCGCATGGCGGGGCGCTCGGGGCTCATCTCTATCTCCACGACGTCGGCGGGTGAGGTGAGGAAGGCACGCGCCATGATCGTGTGCGGCGCGATGGGAACACAGACCATACCCGTGAACTCGGGCGTGACGATGGGGCCGCCCGCGGCAAGCGCGTATCCCGTGGAGCCGGTGGCCGTGGAGACCACAAAGCCGTCGCCGCGCAGGCGGTCGATGTGCTTGCCGGAGACGGAGACGTCGAACTCCACCATGTCGCCGGCGCCGCCGCGGCTGAGCGCGAAGTCGTTGAGCGCAAAGCTGTGCGTCGTGTGCACGGCGCCCGTCTCGTCCGCGAACTCGCACTCGATGTCGAGCGTGGCGCGGCGGGACACGTGCAGCTCGCCGGCGAGGGCGTCGCGCACGGTCTCGAGCAGGTCGTCCGGTCCGGCGGCGGTGAGAAATCCCAGGTGGCCGTAGGAGATGCCGAGCACCGGCACCCCCGTGTAGCCCACGATGCGAGCGGCGCGCAGCAGCGTTCCGTCGCCGCCGAGCGAGACCACGAGGTCGCAGTCGTCAGCGGTGGCGGTAACGTCGGGGAGGAGCCTCTTGTCGTGCGCCCACGAGACGTCGACGCCCTCGCCGTCGAGCCACTGCTCGAGCCGGCGGGCGCTCTCGATGGCGTCCTCGCGCGCGTAGTTGGGGACGATGAGGACCTTCACGGTTGCGTGCCTTTCTCTCGATTCTCGCTCTGGTCAGTATACCCCGCGCGCCGACGTCCCCGCGCCGCGCGCGCGACCGGGTCCCAGCAGCAAAACCATGGTTTTGTTGGCAGAGCGGGCGAGAAGGACGGCGCGCTAGGTGGGGAGATCGGCGCAGAGCAGGTACTCGACGTTGCCCTTGTGGCCGGTGATCGGACTCTCGCAACTACCGCGGACCAGCAGTCCGGACTCCTCGAACGCCGCACGCACGCGAGAGAGCGCGTCCTCGCGCACCGCGGGGTCGCGGACGACGCCGCCCTCCCCCACGTCCTCACGCGCGGCCTCAAACTGCGGCTTCACCAGCGTGAGGAACGTGCCGCCCGGCCGCAGCAGCTCGAGCACCGCCGGAAGCACCGTGATTACCGACGTGAAGGAAACGTCGCACACGGCAAGGTCCACGACGCCCGCACCCAGAAGCGTCGGAACGTCCACGATGTTGGTGCGCTCGAGCAGCCGCACGCGCGCGTCCTGCCGCAGCTCCCAGGAGAACTGCGCGTATCCAACATCAACGGACACCACTGACGCGGCGCCGCGCTTGAGCAGGCAGTCGGTGAAGCCGCCCGTGGAACATCCCACGTCGAGGCAGTCGAGGCCGGCGGGGTCCACGCCGAAGGCGGCGAGGCCGCGCTCGAGCTTGAGGCCCCCGCGGCTCACGTAGGCCGCGCGGCCGCGCACGTGCAGGGGAATGCCGGGGGCGACCTGCTCCCCGGGAGAGGTGAGGCGTCGGTCGGTGGTGGAGACGTCGCCGGCCATGACGGCGCGCAGGGCCTCGTCCGTTGACGAGAAGAACCCCTGCTCGACGAGCTCTGCGTCGAGCCGGCGGCGGCGCGGCATGTGCCTACTGCCCGTCCGAGGCGGGCTCGGAAGCGGCGTCCTCCGTGGGCTCCGCGGGTTCCTCGGTCTTCTCGGCCTGAGCCTCAGTCTCCGCGAGACGGGCCTCCTCCTCGGGCGAGAAGTCCGTGGCGTCCACGAGGCTCACGGCCTTGGAGCCGAGCGCGATGGCCTCGTCGAAGAGGTCGAGCGAGCGCTCCAGTGAGACGTCCTTGTCGCGCACCTGGCCCACGAGCTCGTCCAGGCGGTCGTTGATCTGACCGAAGGTCTGGTACTGGGAGACGTCGACGCGCGCCATGCCTATGCCTCCTCGGCGCCCTCGCGCGCGGCAGCGACCACGTCAACGCCGGCGTCAAGGTCGTCGGCGACGCGGCCGAGAATGCCGTTCACGAAGCGCGAGGACTCGTCGGTCCCATAGGCCTTGGCGAGCTCGACGCACTCGTCGATCGTCACCGAGACGTCGACCTCGTCGACATAGAGCATCTCGTAGAGCGCGAGGCGCAGGAGGTTGCGGTCCACGGCGTTCATGCGCGAGATCGACCAGCCCGTCGAGCGCGCCTCGATGACGGCGTCGAGGTCGGGGCGGCGCTCGTCGGAGCCGAGGGCGAGACGACGCGCGTAGTCGTCGAGGGGGCCCTGCGACAGGGCGTACTCGCCATCGAGGACGTCCAGGACGGCACGGGAGTTGGCCTCCGCCTGGAACAGCAGCTGGAGGGCCTGGCTGCGGGCGAGGGTGCGCCCGCCGAAGTGAGTGCTCAAGGTACGGTTACTCCTTGGGGAAGACGAGGCTGTCGATGCAGACGTCCACGGCGGAGACGGGCACGCCGATCTGCTCGGTGACGGCGCGGGCCACCTCGGCGCGGACGTCGGCGGCGAGCTTGGTGAACGGGTAGCCGTAGAAGACGGCAAGGTGGACCGTCACGTGAAGGGACTCGTCCTCGACGAACGACTCCACGGCCTTCTCGGGCGAGACGCTCCTGCTCGTGAAGACGGAGATGAGGCTCGAGGCGATGTCGTTGCCCCCGACGGAGGCCACGCCCTCGACGCGGCGGGCCGCGATTCCGACGATCGTGGAGACGACATCCTTGGAGATGCCGATGCCAGAGACGAAGAGCTCGCTATCTGCCATGGAGGGACCCCCTTGCTCGGTGCGTTCGGTCATTCTCACAGTATACCCGTTGTGCGCCGACGGCGGCGAGCACGGCTCGGCGGCGCAGCGGTGGGCGCGTCAAGAAACGGGGCCGCCCCGGTCTTCCGGAACGGCCCCGATTGCGCGCTCTTCTCGCCCGGCGCTAGACGCGGCCGACGAACTTGCCGCCGTCGCGGGTGTCGACCTTGATGGTCTCGCCCACGTTGAGGTAGAGCGGCACCTGGATCACGGCGCCGGTCTCGATGGTGGCCGGCTTGGAGCCGCCCTGGACGGTGTCGCCCTTGAAGCCCGGGTCGGTCTCGGTGATCTCCACCTCGATGAACATCGGGGGCTCCACGCCCAGAAGCTCGGTGTCGGCATAGAGGAGCTGGGCGTTGTCGTTCTCCTTGAACCACTTGGCGTTGTCGCCGATGAAGTCCGCGGAGAGCTCGACCTGCTCGTAGGTCTCGTTGTCCATGAAGTAGAACGTGGCGCCGTCGTTGTAGAGGTACTGCATCTCCTTGGTGATGAGCTGCACGTTCTCGAACTTGGTCCCGGCGTTGCAGGTCTGGTCGATCACGCGGCCGGTCTTGAGGTCGCGGATCTTGTAGCGGACGAAGGCACCGCCCTTGCCGGGCTTGACGTGCTGGAACTCGACGATCGTGTAGTACTTGTCGTTGATCTTGAGGCCCATGCCGTTCTTGAAGTCTGCGGTGCTGATGGTTGCCATGTTGTGCCTTTCCCGTAGTGCTCACATACGGTTGTCTAGTTTAGCACCCGCACGCCGTCTGCGTGGGGATTCCATGATGTGGCGAGAAGGACGTGCGCCCCTACTCCCCCACGACCACGAGGTCGTGCGTGGAGCGGGTGAAGGGCTCGTAGCCCGTGGCCGTCACCAGGCCGAAGTCCTCGAGGCGGATGCCGAAGCGCCCGGGCAGGTAGATGCCCGGCTCGATGGTCACGACCGAGCCCTCGGGCACCGGGCGGTCCCAGCGACGGTTGAAGTTGGGGTTCTCGTGGATCTGGATGCCCACGCCGTGGCCGAGGCCGTGGCCGAACTTGTCTCCGTAGCCGGCCTCCTCGATCACGCGAGCGGCAATCTCGTGGATGTCGCGGCCGATCACTCCGGCGCGCACGGCGGCGGCGCTCTCCTCGTGGGCGCGGCGCACGACGTCGTAGACCGCACGCTGCTCCTCGCCCGGCTCGCCGACGGCAACGGTGCGCGTCATGTCGGCGTGATAGTCGTGGTAGCCGGCGCCGTAGTCCATGACGATGAGGTCGCCGAGCTGGACCTGGCGCTCGCCGGGCTGGGCGTGAGGGTTCGCGCCGTTGGGGCCGGAGGCGATGATCGTGCCAAAGGAGAGGGCGTCGGCGCCATGGGAGAGCATGTAGTTCTCCAGCTCGACGCGGATCTCCTGCTCGGTCATGCCGACCTTGATGAACTCACAGATGTGCGCGAAGGCCTCGTCGGTGATCTCCTGGGCGCGCTGCATGAGCGCGACCTCCTCGGCGTCCTTGACCATGCGCAGGTCGCAGATGTCACCGTGCAGGCGCGGGGTGAGGCAGGCCACGCCGGCTCGGGAGAGCTCGACGAGAAGGTCGTCGTAGAACGCAAGGTCGCACGTGTCCTCGACGGCGGCCACGCGCACGCGCTCCGCGGCCAGGCGGCGCGCCGCCCAGGCTGCCGGCGTGGTGACCTCCATGTCGAGGGCCCAAGCGCTGTCCTCGCCCAGACGCTCGACGAAGGTGTTGTAGTAGCGGGAGTCCGTGTGGAGCCACTGGCCCGTGGCCGTGATCACGGCGGTGTGGGCGACCTCGTCGTCGAAGGTGCGCTCCGCGCCGGTAAGCCAGCGCAGGTCGGGGTTGTTTCTCAGGATCACGGCGTCATAGCCGCGCTCCGCCATGAGCTCGCGCAGGCGCTCCACGCGCCCGGCGCATGCCTGTGCATCTGCCATCTTGCATCCTTTCTCGATCTGACGAGGGGACGGCGCCGCCAGGCCCCGCCCCACGTCGCGTTTGGCTATTCGGGTCGCGAGGCGCACCAGGCGGCGGTGTGCTCGGCGAGCAGCTCGTCGGTCATAACCGCGAGGCGCACGCGCCCGAGCCCGCGGGGCACGGCGAGCATGAAGCGATTGGTGCACAGGAAGCGATTCTCTCGGATGCGGTCGGCGAGCGCCGTCGGGTCGACGTCCGCATGCGTCGTGTCGAGGCCGAGCCGCTCGAGGACCTCGTCTACCGCGAGCATGTCGTCGATTGACAGGGTCTCCTGCGCCACGCCAAGCCGCGCCGCGAACCTCATACCATCGGCGAGCGCCGTCGAGCGGCTCACCTCGGGAGCGAGCGAGAGCAGCGCGTCGGCGAAGGTAGTGCCAAACTCGAGCGACTGCCGCAGCGCGGCGGAGGTCGCCGAGGAGATCTTGCCGCGGCTCTTGAGCGTGTCCTGCAGCTGAGCGATCAGCGCGTCCGCGTCGCCGGCGGCAATCGCGTCCGCGGCGTCCCAGAGGCGGCCGAACGAGCGGTCGGAGTCGCACATGGCCGTCTGCACCATGAGCGCGAAGGCGAGCAGCGCGGACTCGCCCGTCGGGTCCGCGTCGATGAGGTCGAGGTCGATCATCGTGTAGCGCGCCGTCGCGTCCTGCGAGAGCACGCGCTCGCGGCCCGCGGAGTCGAGGGCGCGCGGCGTGGTGGCGGCGACGACCGCGCTCGGCAGGTCGATCGGCACCTCCGCGAGTCGCGTCCCGCCGCACCAGCCCGCGCACGCGAACGAGGCGACGGAGAGCGTCTCGAGCCCGCCCACGACGAGCACGATGTCATCACTGGTAACGCGTGCCTCGGCAAGTTGCGTGTTGAGCGCCTCGACCGCCGCGAGGCTGCAGCCGGCCGGCACGAGCGCGCAGGTACTCACCTTGAACCCCTGGTCGCAAAGGTTGTCGTGGAGCACACGCACCACGTCCTCGGAGACGGAGTCCTCGTGGACGAGCGCGCAGGCGTGAGGACGTCCGGCGGCGGACTTCAGCACGCGCGGGAACTCGGACAGGATGCCTGTCCCCACGCGCAGGTCCATCGAGGTGCCGCGCACGACCACCCACTGGCGCACGGAGCGAAGCGGCTCGTTCTTCTCGTCACTCAAAGCAGGCCCCTCTCCCAGAGCAGCTGACCCGACTCGAGAGCCACCTGCTCGAACGTCTTGTTGCGGATGTCTATGGTGATGTCGGCCGCACGCTCGTAGAGCGGGCGACGGCGCCGGTAGACCTCGGCGGCATGCTCGTCCGAGCCGAGGTCGGGCCGAAGCTCGGGCCGTTGGATCTGCCGCAGGGAGTCCTCGAGATCGCCGTCGAGAAACACCACTACGCCCATCTCGTGCATGAGCTCGCAGTTCACGGGTCGCTCGACGATTCCTCCGCCGCAGCTCACGAGCAGCGACTTGCGGGCGGCGAGCTTCCTCAGCTGCACCGTCTCGGCGTCGCGGAAACTCTCCTCGCCCTCGGAGGCAAAAATCTGCGCCACCGAGCCGCCGAGCGCACGCTCCACCAGACGGTCGGTGTCGACGTGCGGACGATGGAAGAGCGAGCCGAGGTTGCGGGCGAGGGTCGACTTGCCGGCGCCGAGAAAGCCCACGAAGAAGAGGTGGTCGCACCCCTCGTGGACGACGTATCTCGGATCGTGCGGCACAGCCCTCTCCCTTCTCACTGATCTACCGAGAAGAGATTCTACTCGATACTCCCCCGGGGCGCGTCCCGACGACTACATGGAGTGCTACTCGCCGTCGAAGGTGACGTTGTGGAGGGCAAGACGCTCGAAGACGCGGAAGACGTGCGTGTACCAGAGGTCCTTGCGGGACTGCGGTCGCACGAGGACCGTCCGCACGCCGGCCAGGTTTCCGGCCACGACGTCGGTGAAGACCTGGTCGCCGATCATGACGGTCTCGCCGGGCATGGACCCCATGAGCCGCATCGCGCGCACGAGCGCGAACGGCAGCGGCTTCATGGCGTGGTCAACCACGTCCACGCCCATGTGCTCGGCACTGCCGCGCACCTGGGAGGAATGGAAGTTGTTGGACACGAGGCAGAGCTTGAGGCCCGCCTCGCGCGCGCGGCCGAGCCATGCCATGACCTCGGCAGGCGGCTCGGCGGCGTCGCGCGGGACGCAGGTGTTGTCACGGTCGAGCAGCACGAGGCGAACGCCGTCCGCAACCAGCTCGTCGACATCGAGCAGCGGCAGGCTCGCCACGTAGCGGGTGGCACGAAACAGTCCCATCGAGCCTCCTACGAGTACGCCTGCATGTGCTGGTCGTACGTCTCGGAGAACTGCTCGGTGTCCTGCGTGATGAAGAAGTAGTAGAAGTTGGTGTCCGCAGGCTCACAGGCCGCCTCGATGGAGGCAAGGCTCGGCGAGCAGACCGGCGTCGGCGTGAGACCGGCGTAGAGGTTGGTGTTGTACGGGTCGTCGAGGGTGTTGATCTCCTCGGCCGTGGCGGCGCGACCGAGCGAGTAGGTCAGCGTCGCGTCGCTCTGCAGGCGCATGCCGTCGCGCAGGCGGTTGTAGAAGACCGATGCGACCTTCGGTCGCTGCTCGTCGGTCACGGCCTCGCGCTCCACGATCGACGCCATCGTGAGGACGTCGTTCTCGTCAAGGTCGATCCCGTAGCGCTCGGAGAGCGACGCGGCGGCGGCGGCGAGGTCGATCGAGCTGGTCTCGGCCTGGTACTGATCGAGCATCGCGCGAATCACGGTGTCAGCCGTCACGCTCTCGGAACCGGAGAAGTCGTAGGTCTTGGGGAAGAGGTAGCCCTCGAGCGAGTCCTCGTGCGCAGCGGCGAGGAAGGGGTAGTCGGCGACGTAGTTCGACGCCTTCGCCTGGGCCAGGAAGTCGTCGGCGGAGACGCCGAGGGAGTCCTGCACGGTGGCGGCGATCTGGCTCGAGGTGTAGCCCTCGGGGATGGTGAGCTGCGCCGTCGAGGCGTTGGGGCCCGCAGTCAGCAGCTTGATGATCGAGGTGTCGTCGCTCCCGGCGACGATGCGATACGAGCCGCTCTTGAGCATGGACTCGGCCTCGGTGCGGCGGACCTCGGCGAGGAAGTCGCTCTGGTCGGAGATGAGGCCGTTCTCGGCCAGTATCTGGGCGATGACGCCGGCGCCGGAACCGTCGGGGATGGTGATGGTCACCTCGGTGCCCTCCGGCGCGAGCTGGGTCTGGGTCTCCTCCTGCGTGGGAACGAGGCGGGGAACAACGACGAAGGCTACGACGCAGGCAATGGCGATGGTCAGCACCACGGCAATCGCAGCAAGGGGGATGCCGCGCTTCCCCGAACCGCCGCGCGGGTCGCGATGGCGATGCGTGACGGCACGCTGGGTCGCCGCGGCGGTACGGCTGGAGACGCGCCCGCTCGAGAGCGCGGGGCGCGGGGTGCTGGCGCTTGCCATGGGTGCGGCGGCGCGCTGGGTACGGGGGGCGGCGGCGCGGGGTGCGGCGCCGTTCGAGAAGTGCGAGCCCCCGTGCCTGGGGGTGCTGCCGTTGGAAGTGGCCATCTTGCCCTTTCAGATCTGTCTGGCGTCCAGCCAGGACTGCAGGAACAGCCCGGCCGCTACCGAGTCGACCTTGCCACGCATGGCGCGCTCGGAGAGGCCCTGTTCTTTCAGGATACGCTTAGCCTCGGCGGACGAGAGGCGCTCGTCCTCAAACTCCAAGGGAAGTCCGCAGGAGCGCGCGATCTTCTCGGCCTGGGCCCGGATGCGCTCGGCCTGCGGTCCCTCCTCCCCCGCCAGGGTGCGGGGCAGCCCGCAGACGAGGAGCTCGGGCTCCCAGTCCTCGAGCACCCTGCGGAAGGTGACCGCGTGCGCAAGCACCTCCTGCGCGGGGAGCACGGTGACCGGCGAGGCCACGCGCCCGGCCGGGTCGCTCACGGCGATGCCGACGCGGACCTCGCCGATGTCGAGCGCGAGAACCCTCACCGCAGCTAGATCCCGAGCGCGGCGCGAGCGGCGTCGAGCGCGGCATCGATGCCGGAGGCGTCGGAGCCGCCGGCCTGCGCCATGTTGGGGCGCCCGCCACCGCGACCGCCCACGAGGCCGGCGATGTCCTTGATGATGGAGCCCGCGGCAAAGCCCGCGGAGACGGCGCCGTCCGTGCCGCCGGCGAGAAGGGCGACCTTGCCGTCCGGCGTGGCGGAGGCGAGCACGCAGGCCACGGCCTCGCCGTTCGCGGCGTCGCGGATGCCGTCCCAGGCGGAGCGCATCTCCTTGCCGGAGAGGCCGTCGATGCGGGCGACCACGGCCTTGTAACCGTCGAGCTGGACCGCGCCCTTGTAGGCGTCGGCCACCTTCGTGGCACCGGCACCGGTCGTGGCGGCCTCGAGGGCCTTGCGGGTCTCGCGCAGCTCGTGCTCGAGCGCGGCGACGCGCTCGGCAACGGCGTCCGGGCGGCACTTGAGCTCGTGGGCGACCTCGTCGAGGGCGAGCAGGCGCTCGTCCACGTACTCGATGGCGCCCATCGAGGTCACGGCCTCGATGCGGCGGGCGTTGGAGCCCACGGAGCCCTCGGAGACGATCTTGAAGAGGCCGAGGTCGGCGGTGTTGCGCGCGTGCGTGCCGCCGCAGAGCTCGCGCGAGAAGGGAGCGTCGGTGTCGCCGGTGGAAACCACGCGCACGACGTCGCCGTACTTCTCGCCAAAGAGGGCGACGGCGCCGGAGGCCTTGGCCTCCTCGATGCCCATGACGCGGGTGACGATGGGCTCGGCGGCAAAGATCTGGGCGTTGACCATGCCCTCGATGCGAGCGAGCTCGTCGGCAGACACGGCCTCGAAGTGGGTGAAGTCGAAGCGCAGACGGTCGGGGGCCACAAGCGAACCGGCCTGGCTCACGTGGTCGCCCAGGACCTGCTTGAGCGCGGCGTCGAGCAGGTGCGTAGCGGTGTGGTTGCGGCGGATGAGCTCGCGGCGGCCGGCGTCGATCGCGGCGGTCACCTCGTCGCCCACGGCGAGCGAGCCCTCCTCCACGACGGCGACGTGCGCGTAGAGGCTGCCCTTGACCTTGGTGTCGCTCACGCGCAGGCGCGCGCCGGAGGCCGTGGTGATGGCGCCGGTGTCACCCACCTGGCCGCCCATCTCGGCGTAGAACGGGGTGACGTCGAGAACCACCTCGACGGTCTGCCTCGCCTCGGCACGCTCGGCCTCGGCGCCGTCCGCGACGATGGCGAGCACGTGCGCGGCGGCCTCGTTCTGGTCGTAGCCCACAAACTCCGTGGCAGCCAGGCGATCGGAGAGCGCGGTCCACACGTCGTTGAAGGTGCCCCAGGCATCGCGGTTGGCACTCGCACGGGCGCGCTCGCGCTGCTCGGTCATGCAGGCGTCGAAGGCGTCCATGTCGACGGAGCGGCCGGCGGCCTCGCAGATCTCGCGCGTGAGGTCGATCGGGAAGCCGTAGGTGTCGTGCAGCTTGAAGGCCACGTCGCCGGGGAGCGCCGCGCCCTCGTCGAGCTTCTCGAGCTCCTGCGCGAGGCTCTCCTCGCCGGCGTCGAGCGTGGCGCCGAAGCGCTCCTCCTCGGCGCGGACGATGCCGTCGATGAGCGAGCGGCTCTCCACGATCGCCGGGTAGTTCTCGCCCATGAGCTCGCAGATCTTCTCGACGTAGGAGCCGAGGAACTCACCCTCGATGCCCATGAGGCGGCCGTGGTAGACCGCGCGGCGCAGCAGGCGGCGCAGCACGTAGCCGCGGCCCTCGTTGCCCGGCAGGATGCCGTCGCCGATCATGAACGTGACGGCGCGGGCGTGGTCGGCCACGATGCGGAGGCTGCGGTCGCGCGCGGCGTCGGTGCCGTAGGTGTGACCGGAGAGGCGCTCGCCGACGCCGATCAGGCCCTGCAGCAGGTCTCCGTCGTAGTTGGTGCCCTTGTGCTGCATGATGGCCGCGATGCGCTCGAGGCCCATGCCGGTGTCGATGTTGCGGTGCGGCAGCTCCGGCAGCGAGCCGTCCTCCTGGCGGTCGTACTGCGTGAAGACGAGGTTCCAGAACTCGAGGAAGCGGTCGCAGTCGTCGCAGCCGGGACCGCAGTGCTCGCCGCCGCAGCCGAACTCCTCACCCTGGTCAAAGTAGATCTCGGAGCAGGGCCCGCAGGGACCGGTGGGGCCGGCGGCCCAGAAGTTGTCGTCCGCGCCGAGGCGGGAGATGTGGTCGTAGGGAACGCCCTGCTTGTGCCAGAGCTCGATGGCCTCGTCGTCGTCCTCGAAGACGGTCATGTAGAGGCGCTCGGGCGGAAGGCCCAGGTGGTCGGGGTTGGTGATGAAGTCATACGCCCACTCGATCGCGTTCTCCTTGGTGTAGCCGCCAAAGGAGAAGTTGCCGAGCATCTCAAAGAAGGAGAGGTGCGTGGCGTCGCCGATGTTGTCGATGTCGTTGGTGCGCAGGCACTTCTGGCAGGAGCAGGCACCGATCTCGGGCATGGTGCGCTTGCCCTGGTAGTACTCCTTGAACTGGTTCATGCCCGCGTTGGTGAGCAGCAGCGACGGGTCGTCCGGCACGAGCGACGAGGACGGGTACAGCTTGCAGCCCTTCGCCTCGAAGAAGCGCAGGAAGTCCTCGCGGATCTCGGCGGTGGTCATGGTCTTGTAGTCGGCGGTGCTCATGTGTCTCCCTCAGTCGGGTGGTTCTTCTCGCGTAATCAACCGTCCTAGTATAGCGCGAGCTGCGACGGCGCGCTCTGACGCGCGCACGCGGCGACGCGGAACGACCACAAGCCCCGACCACAGGTACGGGTTACGCGCCCTGCTTGTCGGACTCGGGCTTGTCGGGCTTCTCGCCAGCGTCCTTGTCGCCGAGCAGGTCGTCGTAGTCGTGCAGGCGCGCGAGGCCGGCGAGCAGGCGGGAGCGGGCGATGAAGGTGTCGTCGTCGAGCGCGTCGAAGGTTGCGAGCGGCTTGCCGGCGGCGTCGGAGTACGCGGTGCCGCCGAAGAAGGCGCCGCCGGGCGAGACGAGCTGACGGCCGGTGCGGCTCTCGAAGTAGTAGACGAAGAGCCCCTTGATGGCGGCCGTGAGCGGCACGGCCAGGACCATGCCCACGGCACCGCCAATCGCGCCGCCCGCGACGATGCCCACCAGCGAGAGCGCCGGGTGGATCTTGACGGCCGACTGCATGACCAGCGGGGACAGCACGTTGTCGGTCACGTTCTGTGCCACTATCGTGATCACGAGCGTCCAGAACGCGCACAGCGGGCTCACGAAGAGGCCGAGAAGGACCGCGGAGACCGAGGAGAGCATCGGGCCCACCACGGGGATGAAGTGTAGGACGAACGTGGCGATGCCGAGCAGGCCGGCGTAGGGGTGCCCGATGAGCCAGAGCCCCGCGGCGACCATGAGGCCGTTGGCCAGCGACGTGATGAGCGTGCCGCGCATGTAGCCGCCGACGGAGCGCGAGAGCACGGCGAGGCTGAGCACCAGCTCGTCGTCGTACTCGGGTCCGGCGATCACGGCGAACTCGCGCATGATCCTGGGGTAGTCGAGCGCGAACCAGTACGCGAGGATCAGTGACAGGAAGACGGTCACGAGGTGGCCGGCGATGTCGGTGATGCTCGTGACGAGACCCGTGGAGAGCTGGCGCGCGAGGTCGGAGGCGAGGCCCGTGCCCGTGTCGACGAGCACGTTCACGAACGAGTTGACGGCCTGCTGCACGTTGCCGCTGCTCGAGGAGCCGAAGGTATCCCAGAACGTCTCGAGCGCGGCCTGCGCCTGCGTGAAATAGGAGGGGACGCTGCGGAGCAGCGCGATGAGCTCGCGCAGGAACGGACCCATGAACAGGGCAACCACCGCCGCGATCGCCGCGACGACCAGCACGAGCGCGAGGAGCGCGGCGATTCCGCGCGGGACCCTGCGGTCCTCCAGCCGGTTGGTGATCGGGCTGCAGACGTAGCCCACGATCGTGCCCACGAGCAGCAGCTCGACGGCCTGGCCCACGATGGAGAGCCCGCGCACGGCGAGCATGAAGACCAGGGCGGCGCCCACGATCGTCCAGGCGACGACCGCGCGCAGGCGCCACTTCTCGTAGCGCGCCGAACGGGTTTTGGTTGCCATCCAACTCCTTCCAGGGCCTGGCGGGGACGCCTTGGGGCTATGCCAGGCCTTCGGGACCGATCTTGTCCTGGATGCGTCGGAGCGTGCGGCGCAGCAGGCGGGACACCTGGACCTGCGAGACGCCCAGGCGCTCGGCGATTTCCACCTGCGTGAGCCCGTCCGCGAAGCGCATGCGGATGACGTCGCGCTCGCGCGGGGAGAAGTCGGCGATGGCCTCCTCGAGCACGATGCGGTCGTCCGACGAGGCGAGGTCGGCGTCCTCGGTGGCGTAGTGGTCGATGACCGAGGGGGCCTCGTCGTCATCGGAGGAGCCGCCGCCCTCGAGCGGGACCGAGCTGTAGGCGCTCGAGGACTCCATCGCCTCGAGGACCTCGTCGACCGAGACGCCCAGGCTCTCGGCGATCTCGGCGACCGACGGGCTGCGCTGCAGCTGGTTGGTGAGGTCGTCGGTCGCCTGGTTGACCTTCGCGGAGAGCTCCTGCAGGCGGCGCGGCACGCGCACCGACCAGCCCTTGTCGCGGAAGTGCCGCTTGATCTCGCCCATGATCGTGGGCGTGGCGTAGGTGGTGAACTCAAGGCCGCGGTCCGGGTCGAAGCGGTCGATGGCCTTGATCAGGCCGATCGTGCCCACCTGGATGAGGTCGTCGAGGGACTCCCCGCGGTTCTTGAACTTGGAGGCGAGGAAGCGCACCAGGTTGAGGTGGCTCATGATGAGCTGGTCGCGCGCCTCGGTGTCGCCCTCGCCCTTGTAGCGCCGGAAGAGTTCGCGCGTGCGGTCCTTGTCCCAGGCGACTCGCCCCTTCGACGTGCGGCGTGCGGCCCGGGGCACGTCCTGCCCGACGCGCGCCCTACTCGTCATCGGAATCGCCGGTCGCGCGCACGAGGTGCAGCGTGGACCCGTCCTCGGAGAACGAGAACTCGTCGCAGAGCGCGGAGAGCAGCACACGGACGAGGTCGACCGCGTCGTCGGTGGGCTCGTCCTCGCCGAGCGCAAAGTCCATCCCCACGACGCCCTCCGTGAGCGTGAAGCCGATCTCGACGCTCTCGGGACGCGTCGCGCAGGCGTAGACGAAGCCCTCGTCTGCGATCATCTTGACGTCCTCGAGGTCCTCGACGCTCTCGACGCCAGCGGCCACGGCGAGCGCCGAGGCGGTCATGCGCACCGAGCGGGCAAACGCGGGCTCCGCGGGGACGCGCAGGAGCACGTACTTCTCGTCCATCACTTGTTCTCCTGGTTGGAATCGTCAGCGGCGGGCTGCTCTGAGGCCACCTCGCCGTAGTCGACGTAGCGGGTGGGCGCCTCGGGCGCGGGGGCGGGCTCGGAGGCCGACTGCGTCTCGGGGAGCGCCTCGGGGGCGGGAGACGAGCCGCCGCGCAGGCGCGACACCGCGGCGGCCACGCCGGAGGCCGCGCTCTCGGCGACGCGATTGACGGCCCCGGTGACGCTCGACGCGGCGCCGGAGACCGAGGAGACGTCCTCGAGGATGCCGTTGAGACGGTCCAGCGAGACCGTGGCGTCGCTGACGGCGGCCTCGGTCTTCTCCAGCAGCGGCGTCACGCGCTTGGCGGCGGGCTCGAGCTCGTCCATGATGCCATCCAGCTTGGCAACCACGGGCTGCGTCTGCTCCACCACCTCGCGGGCCGAGTTCGTGAGGGCGCTCACGTCCTTGCGGGCGGAGCGCATGGTGAGCGCCACCTCGACGGCGGCCCAGGCCCCAACGACCACCAGGGCCACGAGGGCGATCGAGAGAATCAGGTCCAGTGTCATTGCGTCCTCCTCGGGACGTGAGGGTTTGGCATCGTTCCTCGAACTTACATTCTACCCAACCGAGCGGGCGCGATGCGCGCCGCTCGCGCGAGCGGTCCCTGCCGGGCTGCCCGCGCGGCCGCTACTCCCCCGCCTCGGAGCGCTCGCGCCCGACGGCCTCCTCGCGCCACGCCTCCCAGCCGCGGCCGCTCGGATGGTAGAAGCAGCCGCGCTCCAGGCCCTCCGGCAGGTAGCGCTGCTCCACCCAGCCCGTCGGGTAGTTGTGCGGGTAAAGGTAGGGGCCGTACTCGTCGGAGCCGGGGCGGTGACGGTCGCGCAGGTGGTTGGGCACCTCGCGGCGCGGGCCGCGGCGCACCTCCTCGAGTGCGGCGTCGATGCCGGCCTCGGCGGCGTTGGACTTGGGCGCGAGCGCAATGTAGGTCGCGGCCTGCGCCAGGTTGATGCGGCACTCCGGCATGCCGATGACCTCGGTCGCGCGGAAGGCGGCGTGGGCCACGAGCAGCGCCTGCGGGTCGGCGTTGCCCACGTCCTCCGAGGCGCAGATCATGATGCGGCGCGCGATGAACTTGGGGTCCTCGCCAGCGTCGAGCATGCGGGCGAGCCAGTAGAGCATGGCGTCCGGGTCGCTACCGCGCATGGACTTAATGAACGCGGAGATGATGTCGTAGTGCATGTCGCCGGACTTGTCGTAGGTGAGGCCGCGACGGGGGTTCGCCTCGAGGACGTGCTCGCGCGTGATCGTGGCCGGCGAGCCGTCGTCCTTCTCGTCCACCATCTGGCTGGCGAGCTCGAGCGAGGTGAGGGCCGCCCGGCCGTCCCCGCCGGCAAGGGTGACGATCTCGTCTTCCGCTTCGGGAGAGAGCTCGAAGGCGGCCGCCAGTCCGCGCTCGTCCGCAACCGCGCGGCGCAGCAGCTCGCGGATTGAGTCGTCGTCGAGCGCGGTGAGCTCTACGACGCGGCTGCGGCTGATGAGGGCGGAGTTGACCTCGAAGTAGGGGTTCTCCGTCGTCGCACCGATGAGCACGACGGTCCGGTCCTCCACGGCATGGAGCAACGCGTCCTGCTGGCCACGGTTGAAGCGGTGGATCTCGTCGACGAAGAGAATCGTGCGTCGCCCGAGCGAGAGCAGGCGGCTCTTGGCGGCATCGATCTCCCGGCGGAGGTCCTTGACCGTGCCCGTGACGGCGCTGACCTCGACGAACTCGGCGTGCGTGGAGTTGGCGATGATGCGCGCGAGCGTGGTCTTGCCCGTACCGGCCGGGCCGTAAAGAATGACCGAGGAGAGCGTGTCGTGCTCGATGGCACGACGGAGCCACGAGCCGGGGCCCACCGCCTTTGCCTGACCGACGAAGCCCTCGAGCGTGGTGGGGCGCATGCGTGCCGCGAGCGGCGCGTTCTCGTCGCGGCGGGCATTCTCGATGTGCGTGAAGAGCGTATCCATGGGGGCGATTGTACGCCAGTGTGGCGGGAAGCCGCTAGGCGGGATGGGGTTGTCCCCGTGCTCAGACAGCTTGCTGGGCAAGAACTGCGCGCGGGGACAACCCCATCCCGCCTAGTGGCGCCGCGCTGTCGGCGTTCTTACAGATAGGTGGAGATGAAGGTGTCTACGGTGGTCCAGTAGAGGTCCGGGTTCGTGCTGGCGGAGAGGCCGTGGCCGGCGCCCTCCACGACGAGCTTCTCCTTCACCGTGCTCGCGCAGGCCTCGTAGCACTCGTCGAGCATCGAGAAGGGCACGAACTCGTCGGCGTCGCCATGGATGAAGAGCATCGGGACGCTCGCCGAGCGCAGGCTCTCCACAGCCGAGGCGCCCTCGAAGGTGTAGCCCGCGCGCAGCAGGCACGCGGCGTCGGCGGCGTTCAGGATCGGGAAGCTCGGCAGGCCGAAGACGTTGCCCAGCTGCAGCTCGAACTCGTCCCATATGCTCGTGTAGCCGCAGTCCTCCACGATCAGGCGCACGTTGTCCGCGAGGCCCTCCATGCCGGACGCCATCATGACCTCCGCGCCGCCCATCGAGGTCCCGAAGAGGATGATGCACGCCCCGGGATCGCGTGCGACGATGTCGTCGACCCAGCCCACGAGGTCGATGGCGTCCTGCCAGCCCATCTGGATGAGGCCGGTGTCCGCGTTGCGCTCGTGACCGCGCGCGGCGGGCATGAGCACGCTCATCCCCAACTGGGAGAAGTGATAGGCGTACTTGGCCACGTCGGCGGGCTCGCCGACGTAGCCGTGGCAGACCACGGCCCAGGTGTGCCCGTCCGCAAGGGAGCCCTCGTCGGAACCGGCCAGCTCCCAGCCAAGCAGCACCGTGCCGTCGTCGGCCTGGTGCGAGACGCTTCTCTTCTCGGCGTCGAACCAGGAGGCGGCCTCCTCGGCGTAGGCCTCGTCGAGCTTGGGCGCCCCCGCGTAGTCGAGCCCGTCAACGTCACCGGCGCGCATCGTGTTGGCCATCGAGACCTCGGCGTGCGGGTTGAGCGCAAAGTCAACGAGGAAGTTGCCTGCCACGCCCAGGCCGATGACCGCGACCGCGACGAGCGCGATCACGACCGCGGCGACGACCCTCTTGGCTCTTCTCGACAGTGCCATGTACTTCCCTTCCGTCTTTCACGAGGGGACATTCTAGCATCGGGTCCTTGGCCCTTACCGAGACGTTGAGGCACCCGGGGACACCTTCTAGGATTTGCCGGGCTTGTCATGGGGGCTTCTAGGAATTGGCGGCCTTGTTGTTCGGAACTCTAAGAATCACCGGGCTTGTCACGCAGAGCCCTAAAAATCGCTGGGTTTGTCGCGAATTTGCGGGCTCAAAGACGACAAGGGCGTCAATTCATAGAATCCCTGCCGACAAGGGCGGCGTTTTCTAGAAGCCCCACGGACGCTAGGCGCGCACGCCCTCCGGGAGGTAGCCGCGGCTCGGGAAGAGGCCCGCCGTCTCGGGGAACGCCGCCGCGCAGGTGGCCACGAAGTAGTCGTCGGTCATCGAGGAGATGAAGTCCACCACGGTCCGGTCGGGGTCACGCTCCCAGTCGTAGCTTCGATCGTAGAACGAGAGCCGCCGCTCGAGCGGGAGAACGTGGTGCGCGAAGATCGCCGCGCTCTCGTCGCCGGCCGCGAGCGCCTCCAGCTCGTGCTCGTAGAGAGCCGAGAAGAGCTCGGCGATCTCGTGGGAGAAGTCGCCGTTGACCTCGCCCGCACCGTAGATCTTCTCGTAGTTCTCGCGCTTGGCGCGACGCATCTCGGCGAAGCCCTCCTCGCTCATCGCGATGTGGTCCTCGCCTGCGCTGTTCTCCACGACGTCCGCGACGAAGGCGGCGAGCGCCCAGGCGTTGTAGCCGCCGCCCAGACCGTCGTCGAAGGTGCCCTCGTCGGCAAGTCCGGCGCAGATCGCGTCCTGACGGTCCTTGCCCACGTAGGCGATGATGTCCGAGACGCGCACGACGCATCCCTCGAGCGTCATGGGACGCAGGTGCGAGATGGCCTCGGCACCGCGCTCCCAGCACGACTCCACGACGCGCTCGAAGGTGTCGAACTCGGCGAGGCCGCTCGTCTCGAAGCGCTGGAGCTCAAACTCGCCGTTGTGGCAGAGCGCGCCGTCGAGCGTCTGGAGGCTCACGTTGCGCCCGGCCAGCTCGTCCATCACGCGCACGCTCTGGACGTTGTGGAAGAACCAGCGTCCCGTGCGCTCGTGGTAGGCGTCGGAGAGGAAGCGCTCGCCGGCGTGCCCGAACGGCGTGTGACCGAGGTCGTGCCCGAGCGCGATCGCCTCGATGAGGTCGAGGTTGAGACCCAGCGCACGTCCGATGTCGCGCGCCACGCGGGCCACGAGCTGCACGTGCAGGCCCCGGCGGGAGAGGTCGTCGTTCGCACGGAACGAGAATACCTGCGTCTTGCCGGACAGTCGGTTGTAGGCCGGCAGATGGACGATCTTCTCGGCGTCGCGCACGAAGGCGGGGCGCAGCGCCGTGTCGCGGTCCCGCTCGCAGAGGTCTCGGCGGATGGCGGAGTCGTCATGACACGCGAAGGGAGAGAGCTCCCCCGACGCGATGCGCTCGTCGACGAGCGCGCTCGCCCGCTCGGAGAGCCGCCCGGTCAGGCCGGGGGCGAGCGGGTTCACTGTCAGACCGGACGCACCCATGGGCACGCTAGTCCCGCACCACGAGGCAGCCCATGGTCACGCGGTTGGACCAGGGGCCGATCTCGCCGTCGTAGCCGCCGCGCGCATACACGCCGCCAAACTCGCCGCGGAAGAGGTAGAGGCCGAGGACGTTCTCCACCTCGACGGGCTCGGAGCCGCGATCGGCGTCATCGTCGACGGCCGGGGCGCCCAGCACGACGGAAGAGCGATAGGTCGCCTCGCGCACCTGGACGACGCCCCCCTCCTCGGCGCAGCCGAGAAGGACGCGCCACCAGTCGTCGCGGTCCGTGCAGGACGCGCCCGCAACAGCCTCGTTAGCGCGGTAGGCACCGGCGGGCCGGGCGAGCCAGCGCTCGGGCTCGGCGAGGTAGGGGGCGAGGTCGGACGTGCGGTCGAGCAGATGGGTCTCGGGGACGTGGGCACGCACGAAGGCGAGCTCCTCGTGGTCGAGCACGTCCTCCACCGCATCGGAGGTGAGCACCGCGAAGAGGGCGTTGGTTGAGACGGGCCAGGTGCCAAAGCCGCCGATCACGCAGGCCAGACCGCGGCGGGCGGCCTCCGCCAGGGCGGCGGCGCCGTCGCAGGGCTTCTCGATCATCTCGGAGAGCAGGGCACGACGGTAGACGCAGGCGATCGGGCCCTGGGAGTCGACGAGGCGACGGATGCCGCCGGCCTCCTCGACGCGCAGGTCGCGAATGTCGACGAAGCGCGCGAAGACGCCCTCGTCGGCCAGGCGCTCGATGATGTCGGAGAACTCGCTCGCCGAGGCGCTCTCGGGATAGTCCACGATGCCAACGGTGGGGCGCTCGGGGTGCTTGGTCCCGGAGTCGGCGTTGGCCCAGGACATGTAGGTCTCGCGCAGGGCGTCGATCACGCCGCCCGTGACGTCGAAGGTCTCGATGTCGTGGTGGCGCTCGGCGAAGCGACGGTAGGTCTCGGTGAGCTGCGCGGCGCGCGTCACCTCCACGGAGGCAGTCATGCCGAGCGAGCTGTCGGTGGCGACGCCGGCGAGGGTGAAGCTGCCCGTCTCCTCGTCAAAGAGCACGTCAACCCGCGCGAACGGGATGAGCTGCTCGTAGCCGGTGGGGATGCGCGTGAGCGCCTCGAGCTCCGGCGAGAGGCCAAAGCGGGCGCGGAAGTCGGCGTCGTCCAGGTAGCGGGCGGTGACCTTCTCGATGATCCGCCCCATTGTCTCGGCGGCCTCGCGCAGGATGCCCAGCTCGGCGCTGGTAAGGACCTTGGGGGTGAGGGCCCAGGTGGGGGTGCCCTCACGGTTTGCCACGGGGTGCGCGGAGGCAAGATAGGATGCCGCAAGCTCGCGACCCTCGGCGTCGCCGTCCAGGTCGCTCAGGATGCCGAGATACTCGTCCTCGAGCTCACGGCAGCGAAGGTTGCTCATGGTTCCCTCGTTTCTGTGTTGTCGCAGCGCGAACACGTCACGCATAGCACGCGCATTGTAGGTGTTAGCTGGTCAGATAGCAATCTATTTCATAATTGGGCGGCGAATGTGGACCTTCGGTGGAGCGCGGGCGCGGCGTTCGCTACGACACGTACCAGAGCTGCCCGGTCTCCGGGAACTCAAAGCCCATCGAGAGCTCGAGCGCGAGCGAGGCGTCGTTGTCCGGCCAGACCTCCGCCCATGGCAGGCGCCCCTCGTCGAGCAGCTGGCGGACCTTGGCGGCGGCCAGCGTGCTGCCCCAGCCGCGCCGACGCGCCTCGGGCAGCACCTCGAGCATGCCCATCGCCCCGTGCGGGTGCTCGCCGACAAACCCGACGAGGCGGCCGTCCTCAAAGCCGCCGATCACGCGTCCGGCAGCGAGCAGCTCCTCGAGCTCGCCGGGGCGCAGGTACTCGGGATGGCTGTAGTGCTCGGCGATCGCCCCGGCGTAGGCGGGGGTGAGCGTACGCAGGTCGCGCGCCGGATCGACCGCGGGGGTCGCGGCGCGCCACACCACGAGCTCGCAGGGCCGTGCCTTGCCGCGACTGGCGCGCGCGACCTCGCGCGCCACGGTGCCCTCCCCGCAGACGCAGGTCACGGCAGCCGCCCCCAGACAGGAGAGAGCCCGGCGCACGAGCTTGCGGTCGCTCGACCAGAGCAGGCGCGCACCATAGGGCACGTCGACGATGACGGCATGCTCGTCGGCGAGAAGCACCTCGCCCACGCCGCGCGCGAGCGCGTCGGCGAGGGGCAGCGCCGCGTCGCCCAGCCCGCGCGCGACCTCAAGGGCACGCAAGCGGCGCCCGGCGGGCTCGTCCCAGGTCGCGTCCATGACAAACGACAGTCGGTCGGCAATCATGAGCTGGCCCTCCGGGCCCGGGTGGTCCGACCCGTCGCTCAAAAGGCGCGGCAGCAGGTGCCGGTCGAGAAGGGCACCGGCGTCCACGAGCCTCATCTGTGCATGGCGTGCCGCGGCCTCCGCGATGATGCGATCGACCTCGTCGTAGCAGCTGCGCGGGTGCGTTGGATAGGCGACCTCCAGATGCGGGGGCGTCGTGAGGACCCAGACGGGCACATCAGGCCATGCCGCGGCCACCTCGCCCAGGTAGGTGCGCACGTCGCGCTCCACGACGTCGGCCCTGCACGGCTCAAAGCGATAGTTCTCGCCAAGCTCGACGACTATGGCCGCCACGTCGAGCGCCTCGGTCCCGGCGAGCGTGCCCGGCTGGAACACCTGGCCGCCCACGCCCTGGTTGACGAGGTCCAGCCCCAGGTGCTCAGCGAGAAGCCCCGGCCATGTGCGCGACGGGTCCTCCGCGCAGAACCCCTGCGCCACGGAGTCGCCGAGCACGAGCAGACAGCGTCGCGCCGGCACGGCGTCGAGACGGCTGCCGTCGTGCGTGACGGAGCGCAGCGAGCAGGGCGCCAGGCAGGGCAGCCACACCCGCACGCGCCGCGGCTCGCCCAGGCCCGGCAGCGGCACGACAAGCGCATCCGGGTCCACAAGATCCAGCGTGAGGAGGTTCTTCTCGTCCGGGAAGAGGGGGCCTAGGTGGCGGCCGTCCACGTCGGCGAAGATCGCGTCCGGTCGGGGCGGCTCGACGCCCGTGTGGCGCGCCACGTCATCGAGCGCGCCCGCGGTCCCACGAGGCACCTCGCCCGAGCGCAGTTCGAGCGTCACGATGGAGGCGTCGGTCTCAAACTCCACGGTCACGCCGGCCGTGCAGGCGGCCATCTGGCGATAGAGGCCCGGATGCCAGGCGCGCACGCTGCCGAGCGCGCGCAGCTGGGGCGCCGAGAAGCGCGACGGCCGCACCCAGCCGCCGCCCACGTCGACGAGGTCCAGGGCGCCGTGCAGCAGGTCTGCGGCGCGGATAACGGGCTCGCTCTGCATGGGGCGCTACTCCCCGTCGAGGATGGGCTCGTAGAACTCCTCGCCGTCGTCCAGCCGGAGCACCAGCACCTGCCCAAAGCCCGCGCCGCCGGCGGCGCCGCTGTCGATATCCCAACGGTCGCGCTCCGCGCCCACGCGCACCATACGCGCCAGGCCGTCGTCCCCGACCGGCGAACGGTCCAGTTCGCTCGCCATGCTCTCGAGATAGGGCGTCGGCGTGTGCCCGGCGATGACCACCGGTCCCCTGCCGTCCGAGCCCAAAAGACCGCGCTCCGCGCCCCAGAACTCCTCGCGGATCCAGGTGAGGTCCTCGTCGACCTGCGCGGCGAGATAGGCCTCGGCCTCCTCTTCGTCCCAGGTCGGCGGGACGACGGCGTCCAGGCTCACGCCCGCATGGGCAAACAGGTAGAGACGCTCCCCCACGCGCGCATGCGCGCTGCGCGGGCAGGAGCGAACCCACGAGAGCAGGTCGTCGAGCTCGTCGGAGGCAAGCTCGGAGAGGCCCTGCGACGTGACGGCACCGCCGTTGATGGCCCAGTTCATGGCCGCAAGGGCGTCGTTTTGGTCGCGCAGGCAGTCGAGCATGAGGTCCTCATGATTGCCGAGAAGCGCCACGACACCGGGCAGCCCCCGCACGAGCCGCAGGACGCCGATCGGGTCCGGCCCTCGGTCGATCATGTCGCCCAGGCAGAAGATGCGGTCGTCCTCGGTCGGCGAGATGCGCGACAGCGCGCGGTCGAGCGGGGCAAGGTGACCGTGCACGTCCGAGAAGACGTAGGTGGACATGGTCAGAACCTCCCTAGGATCGAAGCCGGCGCGCTGTGCTCAATTGTCACACTCCTAGCGCCGCCGTGCGCGACGACGGGCCCGGACGGCACGCAGACGCCAGACGGGCGGCGCCCCGGCGTCCATCACATGGGCCGGGAGCCGGCCCTCGCCCGCAGCGCGCACCTCGGCGACGACCCTCGCCATCGTGGCGTCGAACCGGCCGCGCTTGAGCTGGCACTCCCAGACCACGAGCAGCGTCCACCCGTCCTCCAGGAGCAGCCGCGCGTTGCGCTCGTCGCGCTCGCGGTTGCGCGCGAACTTCTGCTCCCAGAACTCGGGGTGGGTCTTGGGCCGGGACGGCCCACAGAACGGGCATCTGTGCCAGAAGCACCCGTTGATCTGTATCGCCACGCGCCGACCGGGAAAGCACACGTCGGGCCTGCCGGGCGCCTTCTTCCAGTGGAGCCGGTACCCGGTGAGGCCGGCCGCGCGCAGGGCGGCGCGCACCCGCAGCTCGGGGCTCGTGTTCTTGGAGCGGTTGGCCTGCATGACGTGGCGCGTGGCCTCCGAGGACGCCTCGGGGACGCGCGGGCGTGCTACCACGCGACCCGCTCGTCCGGCGACGTGGGCGCGCCCTCGAAGTTGAGGTCCGCCGTCAGGGCGCGGGCGGCCTCGAGGTCGAACTCGGGGGCGAGCAGCTCGTCGAGGACGGGCAGTACCCGCGCGCGGGCGGCGTCGTAGAGGTCCCAGAAGCTCGCGGTGGAGGCCTCGTGCGTGAACGGGTTCTCCCACGCGCCGTGGTCGCGGTTGTCGAAGTCCGAGGTGTCGCACGCACGTGGGCGGTGGGCCATCGAGCGCACCAGCGAGAAGGGGCTTCTCGTCACCAGGCTCTCCACGGTGCCGAGCACGGCGCGCTTCTTGCCCGACGGGGAGTCAAACAGGCGCTGGACCAGGCGGAACTCCCGGACCGACACAGAGAACGTGCGCGGGTCGATTGCCCGCTCGAAGATCCAGAGCGTGGCGTAGAAGTAGAGCTTGTCGATCGCGGCGAGCGTCGAGCGCGACGCGGCGAGCGCGTGCTCGTGCGGGCGCCAGCGCTCCACGGTGCGACCGGTCGTAGCAAAGAGGACCATCTCGTCGAGGTCGCGCTCGATCTCTGCGTGGACGCGCGGCGCGGCGCTCTCGTCGAGGCCCGGGACGCCGGCCGAGCAGAGGCCGTTCTGCCACCAGTAGACAAAGGGGTGCACGGTGGAGTCGAGCAGCCAGTGGCACGCGAAGCCGGCCACGTAGGCGCGCGCGACGCTCCGCTCGCGCCCCTCCAGGCGCAGCGCAGCCTCCCGCAGGGCGAGAAGGACCGTGGCGCCCGAGGTGTCGTGCAGGGCGTTGCCGAGCGGGCTCCACTTGTGCATGAGCGGGTCCACGACCAGGTAGAAGAGCGGGTCCGGACCCTGGTTGCCCAGCAGGAACGCATCACGCTCCGCCGCGGAGCGCACCTTGAGCAGGCTGGTCACGTCCTCGAGGACGCCCTGTCCGAAGAGGTCGTGTGTGAGGATGGCAGGCATCGCGGGCCCTTTCGTCGTGTCCTGTCCCGATTATGCCACGACGATGCGCGGCGGTCGGGCGAGCATCATGGAGACGCTTACCCACTTCTTACCGCCCGCAGCTCGCGCGGACGCGTAACATGGAAGTGTTGTGGCGTCGCGGGAAAGGAAGCACATGGCGCACCAGAAGATGACCAAGGCCGAGAAGAGCTGGATCGTCTA
This sequence comes from Atopobium sp. UBA1382, assembly GCA_002305805.1. Classification (GTDB taxonomy): domain Bacteria; phylum Actinomycetota; class Coriobacteriia; order Coriobacteriales; family Atopobiaceae; genus Thermophilibacter; species Thermophilibacter excrementavium. The sequence goes on from DBQY01000009.1 coordinate 68,316, forward strand.
CGACGTGGGTAACTCCGCGCTCGTCCTTCTCGCCACGAGCGTGATCCCGATCTACTTTTCCTCCCTCTCCCCCGACGGCGAGGTCGTGGTGGCCTGGAGCTACGCCGAGACGGTGGCGTCGCTGATCATCGCGCTGCTCATGCCCGTGCTGGGTTCGATCGCTGACATGCAGGGCATGAAGAAGAAGTTCATCGTGGGCTGCGTGGGCACGGGCGTGATCGCCACGGTGGCGCTCGGCTTTGTGACCACGGCGCTGGCGTTCCTGATCATCTACGTGATCTCCTCGGTGGCGCTCAACTCGTCGATGGTCTTCTATGACGCGCTTCTGGTGGACACCACCACCAACGAGCGCATGGACGAAATCTCCTCCCAGGGCTACGCGTGGGGCTACATCGGCAGCTGCGTTCCCTTCATCGCCTGCCTGGGCGTGGTTTTGGGCTACGAGGCGCTGGGGATCACGATGCAGACCGCCATGCAGATTGCGTTCTTGATCACCGGCCTGTGGTGGGCGGCCTTCACGGTGCCGCTGCTCAAGAACGTGCAGCAGCTCCACTTCAAGCCGCGCGCTCCGCACGCCGTGGCCAACGCTGTCCGCGGTCTGGCCGGCACGCTGCGCGAGATCTGGACCGACCAGGCGATTCGCTACTACATGATCGCGTACTTCTTCTACATCGACGGCGTGCACACCATCATCAAGCTCTCCACGAGCTACGGCACGGAGCTCGGGATCGACTCCACGCAGCTCGTGCTCGCGCTTCTCGTCACGCAGTTCGTGGCCTTCCCGAGCGCCATCATCTACGGCCGTCTCTCGAGCCGATACGGCACGCGCCGCATGCTGCTGATCGCGATCGCCGCCTACTTTGGCATCACCCTCTTCGCCGCATTCTTCCTGCGCTCGGCTGCCGAGTTCTGGTTCCTGGCCATCCTCGTGGGCATGTTCCAGGGCGGCATCCAGGCGCTCTCGCGCAGCGAGTTCGGCAAGCTCTGCCCCAAGGAGCGCGCCAACGAGTACTTTGGCTTCTTCGACATCTTTGGCAAGTACGCCGCCATTCTCGGCACGTTCCTCGTGGGCACGTTCACCGCGCTCACCGGCAACTCAAGCCTCGGCGTGCTCTCCATCGCGGTGCTCTTCGTCGTGGGCTTTGTCACGATGCTGCGCGTCCCGGAGCACGCAGAGGCGTAGGAGCGTTTTCTCGCCCGCATCTTCCCGGCGTGCGTAGCTCGAGAATACTGTCCAAACGGACAGAAATCCCGACTTACGCGACCGCGCCAGCGTGCGTAAGTCGGGATTTGTGGTCAGGCGACCGTCAAAGGCTGGGAGAGGCCCCTAGACCCAGAAGAGCATCTTGTTGTAGGTGGGCACAGGCCAGTAGTCGGCACCGCAGATCTGCTCCATCGCGTCGACGGGGGCGCGCAGGGCGTCCATGGCAGGCAGCACCTCGTCGCGGTAGACGTCGCAGCGCGCCTGCGGGTCCTCGACCGTGCGCGCGGAGGCGTTGGCGGCCTCGAGAGCGCGGGCCGCCTCGTCAATCTGCGCCATGCCCTCGGTGATCGTCCTCACGAGGTCCTTCTCGACCGTGGCCTCGATGCCGATCTCGGCCTTGGTGGCAACGCTCGTGGCGAGGTCGCCCGAGTAGTCGGAGAGCGCCGGCACGTAGAGGTGACGCGCCATGTAGACCATCGTGTTGGCCTCGATGTTGAGGAGCTTGGCATACTGGTCCGCCTTGGAGACGTAGCGCGCGTGGACCTCGGCCTCGTCGAGCACGTGGTACTTCTCGTAGAACGCCACGTTCTCGGGACGGATCATGCAGGGCAGGGCATCAGGCGTGGTCTTGAGGTTGGGCAGCCCGCGCCGAGCGGCCTCGGCCTCCCACTCCTCGGAGTAGCCGTTGCCCTCGAAGAGCACGCGCTGGTGGTCGCGCAGGGTGTGGCGCACCCAGCGCAGGGCGAGGTTGGTGAACTCGTCGCCGGTCTTGCCCTCGAGCTTGGTGGCAAAGCGGTCGCACTGCTCGGCCACCGCGGTGTTGAGGACCACGTTGGGGTCGGCCAGGTTCTGCTGGCTGCCGCACATGCGGAACTCGAACTTGTTGCCCGTGAACGCAAAGGGCGAGGTGCGGTTGCGGTCGGTGGAGTCGCGCAGGAGGTCGGGCAGGGCGGGCACGCCCAGGTCCATGACCTCGGCCTCGTGGACCTCGGGCTCCTCCTTGTTGATGAGGGCCTCGACGATGGCGTGGAGCTGGTCACCCAGGAAGACCGAGATGATTGCCGGGGGCGCCTCGTTGGCGCCGAGACGGTGGTCGTTGCCCGCGGAGGCAACCGAGGTGCGCAGCAGGTCTGCGTGCTCGTCAACGGCCGCCACGAGCGCGGCGAGAAACACCAGGAACTGCAGGTTCTCGCTCGGGACCTCGCCCGGCTCCAGCAGGTTCTTGCCGTCAGCGGAGAGCGACCAGTTGTTGTGCTTGCCGGAGCCGTTTACGTACTCGAAGGGCTTCTCGTGCTCGAGGCAGGCCAGGCCGTGGCGGGTGGCCATGAGCTTGAGCTTCTCCATGGTGAGGAGGTTGTCGTCGATGGCCAGCGACCCCTGCTCGAAGATCGGCGCCAGCTCGTGCTGGGACGGCGCGACCTCGTTGTGCTTGGTCTTGACCGGGACGCCGAGCTTCCAGAGCTCGTCATCGACCTCCTTCATGAAGTCATTGACCGTGGGGCGGATGGCTCCGAAGTAGTGCTCCTCCAGCTCCTGGCCCTTGACCGGCTCGCAGCCAAAGAGCGTGCGCCCGCAGTAGACGAGGTCGGGGCGCGCCTCGTAGTCCTCCTCCTTCACGAGGAAGTACTCCTGCTCCGGGCCGATGGTGGTGGAGACGCGCTTGGGCTCGCGGCCAAAGAGCGCGAGCACGCGCTTGGCCTGCTGCTCGAGGGCGACCTGCGAGCGCAGCAGCGGCGTCTTCTTGTCGAGCGCCTCGCCGGTGTAGGAGACGAAGGCCGTGGGGATGCAGAGGACCTCGTCCTTGATGAAGGCCGGGCTCGTGGGGTCCCAGGCGGTGTAGCCGCGCGCCTCGAAGGTCGCGCGCAGGCCGCCGTTGGGGAAGCTCGAGGCGTCCGGCTCGCCCTGGACGAGCTCCTTGCCCGAGAAGGACATCAGGATCGTGCCGTCGTTGATCGGCGTGAGGAAGCTGTCGTGCTTCTCGGACGTGATGCCCGTGAGCGGCTGGAACCAGTGCGCGAAGTGCGTGGCGCCCTTCTCGAGCGCCCACTCCTTCATCGCGTGCGCGACCTCGTTGGCGATGTCCAGATCGAGCGGCTTGCCGTCATCGATGACCTGACGAAGCTCCTTGTACGTAGGCTTGGGGAGCCGCTCCTGCATCACCGCGTCGGTGAAGAGCAGGCTGCCGTACTCCTGCGAGACCCTATCCTTGCCCATGTGCGCCCCTTCTCTTGGCGTTGTGGCTTACGGTCGAATACTCTACGGGCCCATTGTTTCACAGCCGTTGCCCCCGCGTGAAGCGCGGGGCATGGTTTGGTTGCATCTTCAGGGCCATTTCATGGCGAGAAGAACTCGCGGCCCGCCCCACCCCGCCGGTCCTTCTCGCCTACAATCGAGGGCAACCACAAGGAGGTCCTCATGCCAGACGCCCCGCGCACCATCGCCGTCATCGACGGAAACTCGCTCATGCACCGCGCGTTCCACACGATCCGCCAGCCCATGAACGCGCCGGACGGCCGCGCCACCAACGCACTCTTCGGCTTCTTCAACATGTTCATCAAGATGGTGGACACCTTCCACCCCAACGGCGTCATCTGCGCCTTTGACAAGGGCAAGCCGCGCGTGCGCATGGAGATGCTGCCGCAGTACAAGGCCCAGCGCCCGCCGATGGACCCGTCGCTGCGCGAGCAGTTCCCGATGGTGAAGGAGCTGCTCGCCACGCTCGACGTCCCCGTGGCAGAGCTCGAGGGCTGGGAGGGCGACGACATCCTCGGCACCCTGGCGCGCCGCGGCGAGGCGGCCGGCTACGACATGTACCTCTTCACGGGCGACCGCGACATGTACCAGCTCACCACCGAGCACGTGAAGATCGTCTCCACCAAGAAGGGCGTCACGGACGTGGTGATCATGGACCCCACCACGGTGGAGGACCTCTATCACGGCATCACGCCCGAGCTGGTGCCGGACTTCTACGGCCTCAAGGGCGACTCCTCGGACAACATCCCCGGCGTGCCGGGCATCGGCCCCAAGAAGGCTGCCGCCCTCATCGTCCAGTACGGCAGCCTCGACGAGGTCATCGCGCACGCGGACGAGGTCAAGGGCAAGATGGGCGAGAACCTCCGCGCGCACGTGGAGGACGCCCTGGTCTCCCGCAAGGTAGCCACCATCCGCACCGACGCGCCGATCGAGCTCGAGCTCTCCGACGCGCGCTTCCCCACGTTCGACCCCGCCGAGGTCGCGCGCGCCTTCTCGGCGCTCGGCTTCACCGGCATGACCACGCGCCTCGTGCGCCTGGCCGGCGACGACGCCGTCTCGGCCGCCCGCGTGGCGCTCGGCGAGAAGGACGAGCCCGTCGAGGCCGCGCCGCTGCCCGCGCCCCTCTCCGGCGACGAGGCCACGTCCGCACTCGACGCGGCGATCGCCGACGGCGCCTGGGTCGGCTGCGCGCTCGACGACGACCGCCAGGAGGGCGCACTCTTTGGCACGGCCCACACGCTCTGGGCTGCCACGTCCGAGAGCCTCTGCCGCCTTGACGGCGACGACGCCGACGCGGCGCTCGAGCGCCTCCTGCGCGCGGGCCGCCTCGCCGCGGCGGACGTCAAGGCGCTCCTGCACGTTCTCTCCCCCGTCGACTCGAGCGAGCCCGAGCGGCTCTCCCCGCGCGAGGCAGACCCGGCGCGCATCTTCGACGTCGCCGTGGCCGCCTACCTGCTTGACTCCGAGCGCGGGTCCTTCTCGCCCGCCGAGCTCGCCGAGGCCTACCTCAGCCGCGTCCTGCCCGCCGCCACCGAGAAGGTCCCCGAGGCCGCCCTCGACGCCGTCCGCGCGCACGACCTCGTAGCGCCCCTGCGCGAGCAGCTCGAGCGCGACGGTTCCGCGGGTCTCTTCGACGACATGGAGATGCCGCTTCTGCCCGTGCTCGCCGAGATGGAGCGCGCGGGCCTCGCCGTGGACACGCGCGTCCTGGCAGCGCAGTCCGCCGAGCTCGGCGAGGAGATCTCGGGCATGGTCGAGAAGATCCACGGGGCTGCCGGGGAGACCTTCAACATCGACTCCCCCATGCAGCTCTCCCACGTCCTCTTCGACGTGCTGGGGCTTCCCACCTACGGCCTCAAGCGGACCAAGCGCGGGTATTACTCGACTAACGCCAAGGTCCTCGCCGACCTCGCCACCGAGCACAGCATCGTGGCCGACGTCCTGGACTACCGCGAGCGCTCCAAGATCAAGAGCACCTACCTCGACGCCCTGCCCGCGCTCGTGCGCGGCGACGGCCGCGTGCACACCACGCTCAACCAGACGGTTACCGCGACGGGGCGCCTCTCGAGCTCCGACCCCAACCTGCAGAACATCCCCACGCGCTCCGAGCTGGGGCATCGCGTGCGCCAGGCGTTCACGGTGCCCGAGGGCAGCGTGTTTCTCGCCTGCGACTACTCGCAGATCGAGCTGCGCCTGCTCGCCCACCTCTCCGGAGACGAGCACCTGATCGCCGCCTTCTGCGAGGGCCGCGACTTCCACGCCGCCACGGCCGCGCGCGTCTTTGGCGTGCCCCTGGACGAGGTGACCCCGCAGCTGCGCAGCCGCGCCAAGGCCGTCAACTTTGGCATCGTCTACGGTCAGCAGGCCTTTGGCCTGGCAAGCTCGCTCAAGATTCCGCGCGCCGAGGCGCAGGAGATGATCGACCGCTACTTCGAGGCCTACCCCGGCGTGCGTGCCTTCCTCGACGAGGCCGTGCGCCTCGCCCACGAGCGCGGCTACGCCGAGACGCTCTTTGGCCGCAAGCGCCACATCCGCGAGTTCCAGCAGCGCAACCGCCAGCTTGTGGCCTTTGGTGAGCGCACCGCGATGAACCACCCGATGCAGGGCACCGCCGCGGACATCATCAAACTCGCCATGGTCCAGGTGGAGCGGCGCCTGCACGAGGGGGGCCTTGCCTCCAAGCTCGTGCTGCAGATCCACGACGAGCTGGACCTCGAGGTCCCCGAGGCGGAGCTCGAGACCGTGAGCTCCCTCGTGCGCGAGACGATGGAGGGGGTCATCAGCCTGAGCGTGCCGCTCATCGCCGAGGTGTCCTACGGCGCCAACTGGGCGGAGGCCAAGTAGTGGCGAGCTGGGAGGAGTTTGCGCGGGAGGCGGGCGAGAAGGTCGTTGCGTCAAGCCCGCTCATGCGCGTGGAGGCCTGGTCGGACGGCTCGTCGCGCGGCAACCCGGGCCCGGGCGGCTACGGAACGGTCCTGCGCTACACGGGCCCCGACGGCACCGTCCACGAGCGCGAGCTCTCGGGCGGCTATCGGCGCACCACCAACAACCGCATGGAGCTCATGGGCGCGATCGCCGCGCTCGAGGTCCTGCGCCGGCCGTGCGCTGTGACCATGACGACGGACTCGCAGTACGTGTGCAACGCCTTCAACCAGAACTGGATCGCCGGCTGGCAGCGGCGCGGCTGGAAAACCGCGAGCAAGCAGCCCGTAAAGAACGTGGACCTCTGGGAGCGCCTGATCGCGGCCTGCGAGCCGCACGAGGTGACGTGGGTCTGGGTCAAGGGCCACGCCGGGCACCCCGAGAACGAGCGCTGCGACGAGCTGGCCACGACGGCCGCCGACGGCACGGACCTGGCCGAGGACGCCGGCTTCGACGGATAGCCCTGCTCGCCCGGGCTCCGTTGCGCTACCCTAGTGGTACTGCCGAGAAGGACCGCGCGCTCGAGGAGGGACCATGCCCGCGCTCATCACGCACCACATCTTTGGTGAAGACATCCTCTCCGAGCTGCCCGCCGGCCTCGTCTCCGGCGAGGAGGAGCTGATCGCGTTCCTGCTGGGCAACCAGGGTCCCGACCCGCTCTTCGCGCGGTTCTCGACGCTCCCCTCCCGCGCGGCGACCTGCCGTGAGCTCGCGCACAGGATCCAGGCCGGCCGCATCACGCGGTCGCTGCTCGCCCTGCGCGAGGGCGTCGGTCGCCTGCCCCGCCCCGACGAGCGCGTCGGGCGCGCCTTCGCGCTCGGCCTCGTGGGCCACTACGCGCTCGACCGCGCCGCCCACCCGTTCATCATCGCCCAGCAGCGCGCGCTCTGCGACGTCGAGCCGTCGCTCGAGGGGCGCGAGCGCGAGGTCCACGCCGTCATCGAGTCCGACGTCGACGCCTGGATCCTCTGGGAGAAGCGCCGCGCCACCATCGAGGAGCGCCCCGCCGCCTCCAACCTCATGCGGACCGAGCGCACGGAGCGCGTGGCCGGCGCCCTGCTCTCGCAGGTCGCGCTCGGCGTCTTTGACACGGAGATCAGCGCGCGCGAGTACGCCGCCGCGGTGCGCGACTACGAGTTCGTCTACCACATGATCGAGCCGGTCGGGACGCTGCGCGCCCATGCGACGGCTCGCGCGGAGCGCCTGCTGCGCGGCACCTCGCTCGCGGTCGCGTCCGCCCACTACGTCCGTCGCGGCGACGAGTGCCCCGCCGCCAACCTCGAGCGCCGCGCGTGGACCCACCCCTTCACGGGCGAGGCCCGCACGGACAGCTTCGCCGACCTCTTCGACGAGGCGCGCCTCGTCTACCCCGCGATCGCCGAGGCCTTCGTCCGCGGGGACGGGGCCCGCCTGCGCGAGCTGGTGGGCGGACTCGACTTTGCCGGACGTCCCGGCTCCGACGAATAGGCTGGGGCAGCGCTCGCACGGGAGCCGCCCCGCCTGCGGACTCTCCGGTTTTGGGGCAAACGCATGATGCCCGGGACGCCCTGGCATCATGCGTTTAACCACAACCGCTTGTTTCCTGGCGATTTTGGCCCCAGATGACGAGAAGGACCTCCGGCTCGGACCTCAGACATAAGACCTTTGCCCCAAAACCGGAGAGTTCACTACGAAATCGGCCCTCCCGCGAGCGCGAGGGAGGGCCAAACCCAAAACCTACGAATTCCTGGCACGCCGGGAGCGGCAGGGGCGGCCTCAATGGGCGAGAAGGACGGTGCGTTCACAGCCAGACGAGCTTGGGAGGCTCCTTCCGCGGGGTGCCCTGCGGTTCCTCCGGATGAGGCCCCTCGCTCCAGCCGGAGGACTCCTCGAGCCAGGGGCGACGCGGGCCGGCGGGCTCAAAAGCGACCTCGTCGCCCTTCTCCAGCCAGACGATTCCCTCAACTCTCCCGTCGTCGCGCGCGTCCATGTCAGAGACCCAACCTCGCGGCAACCTCGTCCACGCACGCCAGTGCGTCCGCGATGGCGCTCACCACGAGCGACGAGCCGGTCCGCACGTCGCCGGCGAGAAAGACGGGCGTCTCGCCGGAGGACGCCGCGCGATGCGCGCCCTCGACCGTGGCGGGCAGCCCCCGCTCCCCCACGCCCACGCCCAGCGCGTCCAGCACGGAGCGCTCCGGGCCCGTGAAGCCGCAGGCCACGAGCACGAGCTGCGCGCCGAGCTCCCGCTCGGAGCCCTCCACGCGCTCGGGGCGCCCGCCGGACCAGTCGAGGTCCGCCACGGCGATCCCGTGCACCGCGCCGGCCTTGTCGAGCAGGACCTCGAGGGTGTCGACGCCCCAGGCGCGCATCTCGCCGCCCATGAGCTCGATGGCCTCGGCCTGGCCGTAGTCGGTCTTGAGCGTGGCGGGCCACTCGGGCCAGCGCGTCGAGCCCGGGCCCGGCTCGACGGGGCGCGGCAGGAACTCCAGCTGGGTCACGCTGCGGGCGCCCTGGCGCACGGCGGTGCCCAGGCAGTCGTTGCCCGTGTCGCCGCCGCCGATGACCACCACGTCGCGCCCGGCGGCGCTCACGGCGGGCTCGCCGCCGTCGAGCAGCGCCCGCGTGGCCGCCTCGAGGTAGTCGACGGCCCAGACCACGCCGCCCGCCGCGAGCCCGGCCTCGAAGCCCGTCGCCGAGAGCCCGCGCGGCACGCGTGCCCCCGCGGCCACGACCACCGCGTCGCTCTCCGCGAGCAGCGCGGACGCCACGTCCTTCTCGGCCGCGTCCGTGTTGAGGCGAAACTCCACGCCCAGCTCCTCCATGAGGGCCACGCGCCGTGCGACCACGTCCTTGGGGAGCTTCATGTTGGGGATGCCGTACGTGAGGAGCCCGCCCGCGCGGTCGGCGCGCTCCACGACCGTCACGCGGGCCCCGCGCCGGGCGAGCTCCCATGCCGCCGCAAGTCCGGCGGGACCGGAGCCCACCACCGTCACGCGCGGGGCGTCCGGCCCGGCGGGCGAGAAGCGCCGGGGCCCGCCGTGTGCCCACTCCCAGTCCGAGATGGCGCGCTCGTTGTCATGGATCGTCTCGGGCTCGCCGTGGCAGCCCAGGTTGCAGGCCGCCTCGCAGAGCGCCGGGCACACGCGGCTCGTGAACTCCGGCAAGGGCGACGTCATCGCCAGGCGGTCTGCGGCCTCGCGCCAGAGCCCCCGGTAGACGAGGTCGTTCCACTCGGGGATGAGGTTGTGCAGTGGGCAGCCGCTCGGCCGCGCCCCGCCAAAGCCAAAGCCCGCCTGGCAGAACGCCACGCCGCACATCATGCAGCGGCTCGCCTGCGCGCGGCGCACGCCCTCGTCCGGCTCCACGTAGAGCTCATCCCAGTCGCGCGTGCGCTCCGCGACCGGCCTGAGATCGTGGGCGCGCCGGCCCACCGTGAGAAACGCTCCTGGCTTGCCCATCCTAGGCCTCCCTCATCGCGTCGAATGCGTGGCTCAGCGCCTGCTCATGGGTGGCCCCCGCGGCCTCGGCCTCGGCGACCAGCGCGAGCACGCGCTCGTAGTCGCGCGGGATCACCTTCACGAAGTGCGCCGACGCCTCGTCGAACTGGTAGAGCAGCTTGATGCCGCGCGGACTCGCCGTGCGGCGCACGTGCTCCTCCACGAGCGAGCGCACGAGCTCGAGGTCCTGGGCGTCCGGCTCCTCCAGGTTCACGAGCTCGGTGTTGCAGCGCCGCGCCAGCGTGCCAAAGCGGTCGTAGACGTAGGCCACGCCGCCGGACATGCCGGCCGCGAAGTTGGCGCCGACCTCGCCGAGCACCACCACGCAGCCGCCCGTCATGTACTCGCAGCCGTGGTTGCCCACGCCCTCCACCACCACCGTGGCGCCGGAGTTGCGCACGCAGAAGCGCTGGCCCGCGAGGCCGTTCACAAAGCCCCGGCCGCTCGTGGCGCCGTAGAAGGCCACGTTGCCCACGATGACGTTCTCGTCGAACTTGTAGGTGGCGCCGTCGGCCGGGCGCACGGACAGCACGCCGCCCGAGAGCCCCTTGCCAAAGTAGTCGTTGGCGTCGCCGGAGACGCTCAGCGTGACGCCCGCCGGCAGGAACGCGCCGAAGCTCTGGCCTGCCGACCCCTCGCAGTCCACCGTGATCGACCCCTCCGGCAGGCCCTCCGGGTGCGCCCGCGTGACGTGGCTGCCCAGAAGCGTGCCCACGCACCGGTTGACGTTGTCGATGTCCGCCCGGAAGCGCACCGGCGTGAGGTGCGCGCGGGCCTCGGCCGTGTAGGGCACGAAGAGCGTGGCGTCGAGGGTTTTCTCGAGCTCCAGGTCGGGCCCCATCTCCGGCAGGAAGTGGCGTCCGTCGGCCCCGGGGATGTGCTGGCCGAACTCGGGCTCCGCGCAGGCGAGAAGGTCGGCGAGGTCCAGGCGGTTTGCCTTCCAGTTGGCCTCGCCCGCCACCGGCACCTGCGTGAGGCAGTCGGCGCGGCCCACCATCTCGTCCACCGTGCGGAAGCCCAGCCCGGCCATGACCTCGCGCAGCTCCTCGGCCACGAAGGTAAGGTAGTTCACCACGTGCTCGGGCCGGCCCGCGAAGCGGCCGCGCAGCGCGCAGTTCTGCGTGGCGATGCCCGCCGGGCAGGTGTCGCGCTGGCAGTCGCGCTGCATGAGGCAGCCGCAGGCGATGAGCGGCATCGTGGCGAAGCCGAACTCCTCGGCGCCCAACAGCGCCGCGATCGCCACGTCGCGCCCGCTCATGAGCTTGCCGTCGGTCTCGAGCACCACGCGGGAGCGCAGGCCGTTTCTGAGCAGCGTCTGCTGGGTCTCCGCGAGGCCGATCTCGAACGGGATGCCCGCGTGGTAGATCGAGTCGCGCGGGGCGGCGCCCGTGCCGCCGTTGTGCCCGGAGATGAGGATCTTGTCGGCCCCGCCCTTGGCGACGCCCGTGGCGATGGTGCCCACGCCGGCCAGCGCGCAGAGCTTGACCGAGATACGCGCGCCCGGGTTGGCGTTCTTGAGGTCAAAGATCAGCTCGGCGAGGTCCTCGATCGAGTAGATGTCGTGGTGGGGCGGCGGCGAGAT
>DBQY01000009.1:79761-185759 GCA_002305805.1 Atopobium sp. UBA1382
GCCGGGCAGGTGGCCGCCCTCGCCGGGCTTGGCGCCCTGGGCCATCTTGATCTGGATCTCCATCGCGCTCGAGAGGTAGCGGCTCGTCACGCCGAAGCGCCCCGAGGCCACCTGCTTGATCGCCGAGCATGCGGAGTCGCCGTTGGGAAGCGCCGTCTCGCGGGCCGGGTCCTCGCCGCCCTCGCCGGTGTTGGAGCGCCCGTGCAGGCGGTTCATCGCGATGGCCAGACACTCGTGCTGCTCGCGGCTGATCGAGCCGTAGCTCATCGCACCGGTGTTGAAGCGACGCACGATCTTGCTCGCGGGCTCCACCTCGTCGAGCGGCACCGGGGCGCCGGCGGGCGCAAATCCCATGAGGTCGCGCAGGGTGACGGCACGCCCGGGGCGGTGGACCCACGCGGAGAACTCCTTGAAGAGGCCGTAGTCGCCCTCGCGGCAGGCGCGCTGCAGCAGGTAGATGGCCTTCGGGTCGATGAGGTGCTCCTCGCCGCCGGGCCGCCACTTGGTGAGGCCGAGCGTGGGGAGCTGGTCGGGCGCGGGCGAGGCCGCCTGGGCGCGCGCCGCGGCGGCGCGGGCGTCCAGCTCGCGCTGGAGGTCGGCCACCGTGAGGCCGCCCACGCGGGTGGCCGTGAACGTGAAGTACTTCTCCACCAGCTCGTCGGAGAGGCCCAGGACCTCGAAGATCTGCGCGGAGTGGTAGCCCTGCATCGTGGAGATGCCCATCTTGGACATGATCGAGACGATGCCCGCCGTGACGGCGCGGTCGTAGGCGGAGCAGGCCTCCTCGGGGGCGAGGGAGAGCTCGCCGCGGGCGCAGAGGTCGGCAATGCAATCGTGGGCCAGGTAGGGGTAGATGCCGCTCGCCGAGTAGCCCACCAGGCTCGCGAAGTCGTGGGCGCAGAGGGCGTCGCCGGTCTCCACCACGAGGTCGGCGCGGGTGCGCAGGCCACAGCGGATGAGGTGGTTGTGCACGCACCCGAGGGCCAGAAGCGACGGGATCGGCGTCTCGCCGGCGCCCGCGCGGTCGGAGATCACGACGATGTTGGCCCCGGAGCGCACGTCCCGCTCGGCCGCGCGGGCCAGCTCGTCGAGGGCGCGCTCGAGGGCACCGTCGCCGCCGTCCGACGGGTAGACCGCGCGCACCGTCTCCGCGCGGAAGCCCGCGCGGTCGATCGCGCGGATGCGCTCGAAGTCGGCCCGGGAGAGCATGGGGCCGGGCAGGCGCACGAGGCGGCAGGAGTCGCGGCAGTCCTCGAGGAGGTTGCCGTGGTTGCCGAGGTAGAGCACCGTGCTCGTGACGAGGCTCTCGCGCAGGGCGTCGATCGGCGGGTTGGTCACCTGGGCGAAGAGCTGGTTGAAGTAGTCGAAGAACGAGCGCGTCTTGGTGGAGAGGCAGGCGAGCGGCGCGTCCACGCCCATGGAGGCCAGCGGCACCGCGCCCTTCTCGGCCATCGGGCGCACGACCTCGTCCACGTCGTCGTAGTGCCAGCCGTAGGCGGCGAGGCGAGCGGCGAGTGGGGCGGGTGCGACGGGGGCCTCCTCGCGGGGGGCCTCCGGCAGGTCGGCGACGTCGATCGTCTCCTCGTCGAGCCAGTCTCGATAGGGCTTCTCGCCCGCCAGGCGGTCACGGATCTCGTCGTTGCCCACGACGCGGCCGGCCACAGGGTCGACCTCGAGCATCTCGCCGGGGCCGAGGCAGCCCGTGCGCAGGATGTTGGCGGGCTCCACGTCGATGGTGCCCACCTCGGAGGCCAGGATCAGCCGGTCGTCGCGCGTCACGTAGTAGCGCGCGGGGCGCAGGCCGTTTCGGTCGAGCGCGGCGCCCAGCGTGCGCCCGTCGGTGAAGACGATCGCGGCGGGGCCGTCCCAGGGCTCCATGAGCATGGACTGGTAGGCATCGTAGGCGCGGCGCTTCTCGCTGAGTGCGGGGTTCTTGTCCCACGGCTCCGGCATCATGAGCGAGACCGCGCGGTCGAGGGGCCGCCCGTTCATGACGAGGAACTCGAGCACGTTGTCCAGGATCGCGGAGTCCGAGCCCTCGCGGTTGATGATCGGCAGCACGCGCGCCAGGTCCGCGCCCAGCGCCGGCGAGTAGAGGCTCGGCTCGCGCGCGCGGATCCAGCTCACGTTGCCGCGCAGGGTGTTGATCTCGCCGTTGTGGATGATGTAGCGGTTGGGGTGCGCGCGCTCCCAGGAGGGCGTGGTGTTGGTGGAGTAGCGCGAGTGCACGAGGGCGAGCGCCGTCTCCACGGCTGCGTCGTTGAGGTCCAGGTAGAAGCGGCGCATCTGCGTGGCGACGAGCATGCCCTTGTAGACGATCGTGCGGCTGGACATGCTGCAGACGTAGAAGATCTTGCCGTCGAGCGCGGGCGTGGCGTCCGCGGCGCGCTCGATCGTGCGACGGCAGACGTAGAGGCGGCGCTCGAAGTCGAGGCCGCGCGCCACGTCCTCCGGACGGCGCAGGAACGCCTGGTAGATCGTGGGCATGCAGGCGCGCGCCGTGGAGCCGAGGTCGTGCGGGTCCACCGGCACCTCGCGCCAGAACATGAGCGGCACGCCGCACTCCGCGCAGCCCCGCTCGAAGACCTGGCGCGCCGCCGTGACGCCCGCGGGGTCGTCATGCGGCAGGAAGAGCATGGCCACGCCGTAGTCGCCCTCGTCGGGCAGGAGCTGGCCCTCCTTCTGCGCCTCCTTGCGGAAGAAGCGGTGCGGCAGCTGGAAGAGCACGCCCGCGCCGTCGCCGGTGTTCTTCTCAAGGCCCTTGCCGCCGCGGTGCTCGAGGTTCACGAGCACCGAGAGCGCGTCGTCGAGCGTCTGGTGGCTGCGGACGCCGTGCAGGTGCGCGATGGCGCCGATGCCGCAGGCGTCGTGCTCGTACTCGGCGCGATAGAGGCCGTTTCTGCTCATGGGACTCCCCTCGTTCGGTTCCAAGGGCGAGTCTACGGCGCGCCGCCGAGGGCCGAGAAAAGCGAGACGAACTTGCTACGCGCTCGCCACGAGCGCGTCTTCTGCCCGCCATACGCGAGAAGCGCTCCGGAAACGGCGGCGAAACCTGAGACATGACGGTTGTGTACACTTCAGCACGCACCGCGTTCTTCTCGCACGCCGTGTACCTGGGCTTTTGCAGCCGCGAAATGCCCCAACGGGCTTCAGTGGTGTACATAACCGTTCTCACCCACGTACGAGAGAACGACTGATCACGGCAAAAGCCGGCTCAGCAGGTGAGCTCTCAGGCTCGAACTCGTACACTGGACGTAACAACAACTCGAGGAGAGGAAGCACCATGTTCTGTGGGAACTGCGGCACCGAGCTCAAAGAGGGTGCCAGGTTCTGCCCCGGCTGCGGCGCCCCCGCACCCGCGCCCGTCGAGGACCTGGAATCGGGCGCCCCCGGCCCCGAGACCCCGAAGCCGCGTCGGCGCCTTACGGCGCCGATCGTCGCCGCCCTCGTCGTGCTCGCCCTCGCGACCGCGTCCTCGGCCGCCTACCTGGTCTACGCGCTCGTGATCGACCCGATCCCGCCCAGGAACGAGCAGGGCGCCGACGCCCCTGCCGAGGAGGGGGAGGGCGCGTCCGAGCAGGGCGCCGACGCCGGGGAGCCCGCGGCGACCGAGGAGGCGCCCGCGGCGGAGCCGGAGCCCGAGCCGGAACCCGCCGTGACACACGACTTCGAGTGCGACGCCTTCTACGTGGACGTTCCCGACAGCTGGGTGAGAAGCGACGCCACTCCCGTTGACGGCGGACCGACATATTGGAAGGCGGTCGACAACGGTGACGGCTCCTACGCCTTCTCCTACAGCAGGGTAGTATTCTCCAATCCAACCGAGGGCTGGTCGGAGTACGAGACTGGCATTGCCGAGATATACGTCGGCGTGGCAGCACCGGGCAGTTGCAGCTACTTTGGCACCACCTCGGACGGACGCGATGTCTATGTTGGCGAGGCGAGCGCGGGGTTCCTGGCAAACAGCTACAACGGCCCCGACAGGCGTGCCGTCCTCACGCTCAGGTAGCGACTGCGGCCAACGACCCCCCCACCCAAAGGAGCGCCCATGTCAGCAAGAAAGCTCGTCCCCTACATCCTCGCCGGCATCGGCGTGGGCCTGTGCCTGCTCGTCATCGCCTCGGCGGGACTCGTGGCCTACGACCGGGCAACCAGGCCCGCGCCGCAGGAGGTAGCTGCGCAGGGCGAACCCGCCGAGAAGGACGCGGATGTCCCCGCGGACGCCGCGGCGGCGACCGACGAGGCACCCGCACCAGAGCCGGAGCCCACACCTGAGCCCGAACCCGCACCCGCCGCGAGCCACTACTACGAGTGCGATTACTTCTACGTTGACGTGCCCGACTCCTGGCAGCAGGAGACCACCGCGGAGCAGTCGGGCGACGGGGAGTGGCGGTTCTACCATCACGACGGTCAGTATCTCTATATGACGATCATCCTCACGGGCCCCGAGCCCCAGAGCGGACCCGACCACCACTGGCTCGTCGGCTCCACCTCGGACGGCACCCAGATCTGGGCCAACGACGCCGCCACCGGCTTCTTCGGCGAGGGCAAGGCATCGATCACGCTCAAGTAGCCACCTCGTCAGGAGAGCACCCGGGGCGGCGTGCCGCCCGGGCGAGAAGGGACCCGCCTCACAGCCCCGTCGGGGGCACGGGACGGCCGTCCCCCGCGTCGGCGAGGTCGGGGTCATCATCGGGGCGCGGGTCCCAGCCCTGCTCGAACGGCCCGGACGCCGGCAGCGGCGCCGTCTCGAGCAGCCCCCACGCATACGCCGCGGCCGGAGCGTAGAGTGCCACCAGCACGAGGTAGACCATCACGAGGGACAGCCCCTGAAGCACGGCGAGCGCGCCCTCTCCCCCGCTCACGTAGGAGCCGATCGAGCCCTCGAGCCCACCCAGGACCGCAACCAGCGCCAGGGGGAAGAAGTCGGCGAGGGCATGGAGCGCCACCACGCCGAGGAAGCTGCGCGTGCGCACGTAGACGGCACCGAGCACCAGGGCGATGCACGTTGTCTGCGCGGTCTTGAGCAGCATCTGGACAAGGGCCAGCACGTCGAGCCTCCCCTCCAGTGCAACGTGGGCCGCACCAAAGACCACGGACGAGACGAGCACGGCCGTCACCACGCCGTTGCGCGCGGCGCCGCGGCCGGAGAGCAGGCCGCCGAGCAGCAGCACCCTGAAGAGCGCCTCCTCGTAGAGGCTCACGCTCACGCAGAGCAGCGCGACGCCCGCCAGGTCGGGCGCCCAGGTGGGCGAGATGGGCACCGTCTCCCCCGAGGCCGCGAGTCCCAGCAGGCTCACCAGCTCGAACGCGCACAGTCCCAGGACGAGAAGGACCGGGTAGCGCCCCTCGCGCAGCGAGCGCCGCAGCCCCACGGCAGACGGGACCAGCGCCCGGCCGCCGCCGAGCAGGGCCACGAAAACGGAGACGAGCGCGAACAGCAGCAGGCGCTGCAGCGCCTGGTCGACGAGGTAGGGCGCGCCCGGAAAGCTCGGCACCGCCACGAGGGCGAGAAACCCGGCCACGGTGAACGCGATCGCCCAGCCCCGCCTGTGCGTCTTGATGAGCGCCATGTGAACCTCCCGTCACATCGCAAGGATACCCGTTGAGATCCCCCTCGATTCGCTACCATGAATGGGAACGGTCCCGCCCAGGAAGGGAGCCCTCATGCTCGAGGACTACGCCAAGGCACGCAAGCTCGGACTCAAGCAGGTCGATCGTGACGTCGCGGCGGGACGCTACCCCTATCCCCCGGCACTCGACGACATCCTCAAGAACCAGGGCTACCAGGGAGAGGTCCCTATCGGCCTCACCGAGATCGACCTCTCCCTCATCGCGGGCACCAAGACGCGCGGGCGGCAGAACATGTTCTCGAGCGGCTTTCTGCCGATCGCCGAGCCCGGGTCGGAGTTCTCCTCCAAGTGGAGCGACCTCATCGACTCCCAGCGCGCCGAGGGCCTGCGCGACCCGATCGTGGTCTACGAGTACCTGCAGCGCTTCTACGTGCAGGAGGGCAACAAGCGCGTGTCCGTGTCGCGCTACCTGGGCATGCCCACGATCCTGGCCAACATCACGCGCGTGACGCCCATGCCCTCGGACGAGAAGGCCCTGCGCATCTATCACGAGTTCACGCGCTTCTACCGCGTGTGCCCCATCTACGGCATCATCTCCGACGAGGAGGGCTTCTACGCGCGCCTCGCCGCCCTGCTCGACCAGGACCTTCACGACGCGTGGCCCGACGACGTGGTGCGCGACCTGCGCTCGCTCTTCGACAGCTTCTCCGCCTCGTGGCACGCCCGCGGCGGTGACGCCCTCGACCTCCAGGTCGGCGACGCGCTGCTCACCTACATCACGATCTACGGCTTCGAGCACGCGCGCGGCCTCGCGCCCTCCCAGGTCGACGCCGAGGTCGGCAAGATCTGGGGCGAGTTCGTGGTGACGCAGGGCGAGGGTGCCCGCGCCTACCTCGAGGACCCCTCGAAGGGCCACACCGCGCCGCTCCCCAAGCTCAAGAACATCGCCAAGGCCACCGTCCTGGCCAGGCCCTTCCGCGTGGCGTTCATCTACGACCGCAACCCCCTCTCGTCGGGATGGATCGCCCTACACGACCGAGGGCGCCAGAAGCTCGAGGCGCGTCTCGGGGGGACCGTCTCCACACGCGTCTTCACCGATCGCAGCTCGGACGCGGCGTTCGACCAGGCCGTCGAGGAGGCGATGCGCTACAAGGCGGACCTCGTGGTCACCTGCTCGCCCACGCAGATGCGCCAGACCACGCGCGCCGCCGTCGAGCACCCGGGACCCGCCTACCTCAACTGCTCGGTCAGCCTCTCCCACAGCGCGGTCCGTGGGTTCTACGGCCGCATGTACGAGGCCAAGTTCCTGCTCGGTGCCCTCGCGGCGAGCCTGGCCGGCCATCACAAGATCGGCTACGTGGCGGAGTCCCCGGTCTTCTCGACCGTCGCGGAGATCAACGCCTTCGCCATCGGGGCCGCCATGGTGGACCCCTACGTCACCGTCTACCTCAAGTGGTTCTCCGCCAAGGACTACGACTGGCGGCGCGAGTTCCGCGAGGAGGGCGTCCACATCATCTCCGGGCGCGACTACGCCAACCCGCTCGCGCCCCGCGAGTCCTGGGGCCTCTATCGCGTGGACGACGACGGCACCGAGACCCACCTCGCCGAGCCCGTCTGGAAGTGGGGCCGCTACTACGAGATGCTCGTCCGCTCCATCAGAAACGACACGTGGAAGAAGGAAGGCGAGAAGATCCAGGGGCAGTCCCTCAACTACTGGTGGGGCATGTCGGCCGGCGTGCTCGACGTCCGCCTCTCCGACGAGCTGCCGCGCGGTCAGCGCATGCTCGTCGACGTGCTGCGCCAGTCCGTGCTCTCCGGGCGCGTTCACCCGTTCACGGGCGAGCTCGTGGCCCAGGGCGGCGACGTGGTGCAGGGCCCGGAGGCGGGCCGTCTCACGAGCGAGCAGATCGTGCGCATGCGCTGGCTCAACGAGAACGTGGTGGGTCGCCTGCCCGAGCAGCGCGAGCTCGACCGCGACGGCCTCGTCGAGGTCGAGGTCGCCGGCGTGATCCCGGTGGACCCCGCCACGGTGCTGCTCAAGGACACGAGCCGCTAGGAGGCGCCAACGTGAGGATCCTCTGCATAGCCGACGAGGAGGAGGGCTGGCTCTACGACCACTGGGACGCCGAGCGCGTCTCCGGCATCGACCTGATCGTCTCCTGCGGCGACCTACCCGCCGTGTACCTCGAGCACATCGTGACCCTCGCCAACGTGCCGCTGCTCTACGTGCCGGGCAACCACGACACCGCCTACGACCGCCATGCGCCCGAGGGCTGCGTCTCCATCGACGGCCACCTGCGCGACTTCCACGGCCTGCGCATCATGGGACTCGGCGGCTCCATTCGCTACAACGACCAGGTCTACGGCTTCACGGAGCCCGAGATGGCGAGAAGGGCCGCGCGGATGGCGCTGCTCGCCCAGGCCTCGGGCGGGGTCGACCTGGTCGTGACCCATGCGCCGGTGCGCGGCTACGGCGACCTCGACGACCTGCCGCACCGCGGCTTCGACGCCCTGGGTCGCCTGCTCGAGCGCACGTGCCCGCGCTATCTTGTGCACGGGCACGTCCACCTCACCTACGGCCGCATCGAGCGCGTGCGCGAGCACCCCTGCGGCACCACGATCGTCAACGCCTACGGCTCGCACGTCATCGAGATTCCCGACGGGGATATTCCCCAGCGCAGCGGCCTCTTCCGCCCCGAGAGCGTTTAGCGGCGGCACGACCGAAGCCGCGCCGCCGCCCAAAGAACTCGTTGGCGAGACGAGCCGTGTCGCCTACGCCTTGCCGAGGCAGGCGGCACCCGTCTGGCGGATGTTGGTGAGGTAGACGCTCTCGCGACCAAAGTAGCTGGCCATGTAGTCAACATAGCCCGCGGTCTCGGCCTTCGGGATCACGCACATGATGACGCCCGCGAAGCCGCCGCCGTGCAGGCGGAACACGCCGGCGCCGATCTTGCGCAGGTAGAGCTCGGTGAGGGCGAGCGCCATCGGGATGGGCTCCTCCTCGGGCATGCCGGGGACCACGGCGTTCTGCAGCCACTCCCAGGACGAGCGACCGGAGGCGGTGATGATGTCGAGCACCTTGGCCTTGTCGCCGGCGTTAATTGCGGCCTCGGCGGCCTCGACACGCTTGACCTCCTCGAAGTAGTGCAGGGCACGCAGGACCGCACGGTCGCCGCACTTCTCGCGCAGCGCGGCGAGGTTGGCGAGAACCGCGTCCTCGTTGGAGTCGCAGAGGTTCTTGACGCCGAGCGCCGCCGCGACGTCGTGCATCTCGTTGGGGACGGAGGAGTACTCGGCGGAGAGGTCGGCGTGGCCCTTGCCGGTGTTCACGATCACGAGGTCGTGGTCCAGCTCGTCAAAGCCGAAGTCGACCTTCTCGTACTTCACGCCGTCCGAGAAGTCCAGCAGGATCGTGCCGCCCACGGCGCACGCCATCTGGTCCATGAGTCCGGAGGCCTTGTCCCACCAGACGTTCTCGGCGTACTGGCCGATGCGCGCGTAGTCCGCGCGGTCGATGGCGTCGTCGTTGTAGAGGTGGTTCACGATCTCGCAGACGAGCATCTCGAAGGAGGCCGAGGAGCTCACGCCGGCCGACGGGATGACCTCGGAGGAGGCCACGGCGTTGAAGCCGCCGATCTTGAAGCCGCGCTTGGCCGTGGCCTCGAGCATGCCCGCGACGAGCGTGGTGGAGCCGCCGCCGTGCGGGATCTGGTCGATCGCGCCCGTGTCCACGACGATGGCCTCGGGATAGCCCTCACTCCAGATGGTGACGATGCCGTCGTCCGTGCGCTGGGCGGCGGCGATGCTGTCCATCGTGATGGAGGCGCAGAGGATCTTGCCGCCGTTGTGGTCGGTGTGGTTGCCGATGATCTCCGTGCGGCCGGAGGCGGTGAAGTACTCCGGGTCGCCGGCGCCGAAGGCCTCGTCGTAGCGGGCGGCGAGCGCGGAGAGCCGTTCGACGGCACGCTCGGCGTCCTCGCCGTACACCTTGTTCAGAACGTCCTGGCTGGGAATGCCCATTTCGGTTGTCTCCTTCCTTAGCAGACGCTCGCAACGAAGCGCGCGAACGCCGCCCTACCCTCTTCGTCGTCGGCAAAGACCGCGCAGCACTCGAGCACCTGCGCGAAGACCTGGCCGATCTCCTCCTCGATCACGGCGTGGAGCGCCGCGGGGTCCGCGCTCGCCACGTTCTCCGGCGCAAACTCCGGGTGACGCGTGAGCACCTGAGCGGCCCACGGCGCGTGGCTCGCCACCTCGGGCACGCCCGCCGGGTCCTCGCCCGCGAGGATGACCTGCTCGAGGCGGTCCATCTCGCCGAGCAGGCGCGCCGGCAGCACCGCGAGGCCCATGACCTCGATGAGGCCGATGTTCTCTTTCTTGATGTGGTGCAGCTCCTGGTGCGGGTGGAAGATGCCGAGCGGGTACTCGTCCGTCGTGCGGTTGTTGCGCAGCACGAGGTCGAGCTCAAAGTCCTCGCCGCGGCGACGCGCGATCGGCGTGATGGTGTTGTGCGGGGTGCCGTCGGTCTCGGCGAGCACGCCCACGGCCTCGTCGGTGTAGCCGCGCCACGCCGTGAGGATCTTGTCGGCGAGCTCGACGATGCGCGCCGGGTCGGCGCCGTCGAGGCGTATCACGGACATCGGCCAGTCCACGATCTGCGCGCGGACGTCATCGAAGCCCTCGAAGGAGATCTCCTCGCGGGCGCCGGCGCGGGCCATGGCAAACTCGTAGCGGCCGCCCTGGTAGTGCTCGTGCGTGAGGATGGAGCCGCCCACGATCGGCAGGTCGGCGTTGGAGCCCACCGTGTAGTGCGGGAACTTGCCCACGAACTCGAACAGGCGCTGGAAGGTCGTGCGGCTGATCTGCATGGGGACGTGCTTCTCGGAGAGCACGATGCAGTGCTCGTTGTAGTAGACATAGGGGCTGTACTGCAGGTACCACGGCTCGCCCGCCAGCGTGAGCGGGATGAGGCGGATGGTCTCGCGGGCGGGGTGGTCAAGGCGCCCGGCGTAGCCCAGGTTCTCGGGGCAGAGCTGGCAGCGCGGGTAGGGCTCGCTGGCGCCCGCCTTCTGCTTCTCCAGCGCCGCGGCGATGGCCTTGGGGTCCTTCTCGGGCTTGGAGAGGTTGATCGTGACGTCGAGGTCACCGTAGCGCGTGGAGGTGACCCACTTGCGGTCGCGCGCGATGCGGTAGGTGCGGATGTAGTCCGAGTCCAGCGCGAGGTGGTAGAAGTAGTCCGTGGCCGTCTCGGGCGACTCGTCGTAGCGCTCCCAGAAGGTGCGGACGACCTCGCTCGGGCGCGGGGTCACGCAGCCCATGAGGCGCGTGTCCAGCAGGTCGCGGCTCGCGATGCCGGGGTCGCACACGCCGCGCTCGACGGCGTCGTCGAGCAGGCCGGCGAGAATGGCCTCGAGCTCGGGGCGCTTCTCGGCCGCACGCGCGGCGGCGACGGCCTCCTTGGGAACGAAGGCGCCCGTGGGCTCGTAGCTGAGCGCGTCCAGCATGAGGTTGGCGGCGTAGGTCACGTCCTCCTCGCCAATGAGCCCCCGGTCGAGCGCGTAGGCGACAAGATCGGCGACTCCCCTCTCAACCGCTCCAGAGCAGTCCTCGGCCATAGCGTGCTCCCTCCCCGGGCCCGGGCCCGATACAAATCGGCTCACTTATCAAGAGACGATACCGCATGCGGCGCGGCTCGGAGCGAGCTATGCGGCAAGCGGGCGGAGCGTCCCCGCACGCGGGCCAAGGTCCTTCTCGCCCCACGGAGCAAACCCCTAGAAATCTAGGGACTTGTCGCAGGTAAGTCTAGTAATTCGAGACCTTGTCCCAGGGGCTTCCGGGAATCCGCGACCTTGTCTCAACGAAAGCTTGCAAGCGTGCCAAAACGCGGACGAACGGCGTGCAAGAGCCGCGATTTCCAGAAGCGTTGACGGGTATGCCGCGCAAGGTCCCAAAATCCTAGACGGCCATGAGACAAGGCCGCGAATTCCTAGATAGACCGCGTGCCGAGAAGAACGTCCCGTCGACAGGCGGCAGACTTTTGGCGGTGAGCGGAATCTCATGAATCTCAGGGCCGTCGGCACGCGGGAGTGCTATATCTATAGCCGTGTTGGAAACGTTTCCAATGCGAAGCGGAACGCTTCTCAGCGGGATTCACGCAAAGGGGTCGAACATGGACATCCGCGACATCGCAGCGGCATCGGGCTACGGCGTGGGCACGGTCTCCCGCGTGATCAACAACCAGCCCAACGTCAGCGACCGCGCGCGCAAGCGCATCCTCGCCGTCATGGCCGAGTGCGGCTACGAGCCCAACTCCAACGCGCGCTACCTCAAGATGCGCTCGCAGACCCCCGTCACGGCGTTCGTGATGGGCGTCGGCAACCGCCTCTTCGACGACATCATCGGCCCCCTGCAGGCGGCCCTCGCCGCCGCCGACGAGGAGATGGCCGTCACCTACCTCGACGACGACTCTCGCGAGGTCCACGCCGCCATCGACTACCAGCAGGCCCGCCGCCCCAAGGGGATGGTCTTCCTCGGGGGCGAGCCGCACTACTTCCGCGAGTCCTTCCACGAGATCGAGGTCCCCTGCGTGCTGGTGACCAACTCGGCCGCCGACCTCGGCTTTGACAACCTCTCCAGCGTGACCATCGACAACGAGGCCGCCGCCGCGTGCGCCGTCGGGCACCTCTGGCAGCGCGGCCACCGGCGCATCGGCATCATCGGCGGGGACCGGGTCGAGAACAGCGTCAGCTCGCAGCGCCTCCGCGGCGCCGAGCGCGCCCTGCGCGAGCGCGGGATCGAGCTCGACTACGAGCGCGACTACGAGCCGTGCGCCTTCCTGGAGGGCGCCGGCTACGATGCCGCGCGGCGCCTGCTCGAGCGCACGAGCGACCTCACCGCCGTCTTCGCGCTCGGCGACGTCATTGCCTTCGGCGCGCTGCGCGCCCTCGCCGACCAGGGGCTCAGCGTCCCAGACGACATCTCCCTCGTCGGCTTTGACGACACCTCCTTCTCACAGTTCTCGGTCCCCCGGATCACGACGATTCGCCAGGGCGCGGAGCTTCTCGCCGAGAGGAGCGCGCAGATTCTGCTGGACGGCATGGGCGGCAGCCCGGCGGTTCACGAGGTGGTTCCGTTCCAGCTCATCGAGCGAGAGAGCGTCCGCAGCATCTAGCCGGACGAGAAAAGCAAGAGGAAAGGAAGGTCAGCGTGAGAAGCGGTGGCATCCTCATGCCCGTCACTTCGCTCCCCTCCCCCTGGGGCGTGGGAACACTGGGGGCGGCGGCACGCGAGTTCATCGGGTTTCTCGCCCGCTCGGGCACCTCGGTCTGGCAGGTCCTGCCCGTCGTGCCCACGAGCTACGGCGACTCGCCCTACCAGTCGTTCTCCACGTACGCGGGCAACCCCTACCTGATCGACCTCGACGACCTCGCCGAGGAGGGGCTGCTGCGCCGCGACGAGTACACGGGGCTCGACTGGGGCGACGACCCCACGCGCGTCGACTACGGAGCGCTCTGGGACAACCGCTTTGACGTGCTGCGCCACGCGACGGAGCGCTTCGAGCGGGCGCACGCGAGCGAGCTCGCCGCCTTCTGCGAACGCGAGCGCTCGTGGCTCGACGACTACGCCCTCTTCATGGCGCTCAAGGGCGCCCACGGCGGGGCGTCGTGGACCACCTGGGAGCAGCCGCTCAGGCTGCGCGACGCGGACGCGCTCGCCGACGCGCGCTCGCGGCTCGACGGCGACATCCGCTTCTGGAGGGCCGTGCAGTGCCTCTTCTTCCGCCAGTGGGAGCGCCTGCGCGCCGAGGCGAGCACGGCGGGCGTGCGCATCATGGGCGACCTGCCCTTCTATGTGGCGCTCGACAGCGCGGACGTCTGGTCGCGCCCCGAGCAGTTCCAGCTCAACGACAACCTCATGCCCGATGAGATCGCCGGCGTGCCGCCCGACGGCTTCTCCGCGATCGGCCAGCTCTGGGGCAACCCGCTCTTTGCCTGGGACCGCATGAAGGTGGACGGCTACGAGTGGTGGTGCGACCGGATCGCCGCCCAGCTGCGCAGGTACGACATCCTGCGCATCGACCACTTCCGGGGGTTCGACTCCTACTTCGCCATCCCCGCGAGCTCCGTGACCGCCGCGGACGGCCGCTGGCGCAAGGGCCCCGGCATCGAGCTCTTCCGCGTGCTCGGGGAGCGGCTCGGCCGCTGCGACATCGTGGCAGAGGACCTCGGCTACCTCACGGACTCCGTGCGACGCCTGCTCGCCGACTCGGGCTTCCCGGGCATGAAGGTGCTCGAGTTCGCCTTCGACACCCGTGACTCCGAGGCGGGCGACGAGACCTATCTCCCCTACGCCTACCCCGCGAACAGCGTGGCCTATGTCGGCACGCATGACAACGACACCGCCGTCGGCTGGCTCCAGACCGCACCCGAGAGGGACGTGGAGGTCGCCCGGGAGTACCTGCACCTCGACGCCGCCGAGGGCGAGGCCTGGGGCATGATGCGCGGCATCTGGACGAGCGCGTCCGAGCTCGCCGTGGTGCAGATGCAGGACCTTCTGGAACTGGGCAGCGAGGCGCGCATCAACACGCCCTCCACGCTCGGCTCCAACTGGTGCTGGCGCGCGGAGCCGGGCTTTGCGAGCGACGAGCTGGCCGAGCGCATCCACCACCAGATGGCACTCTATCACCGCCTGAGCGCCCCCTCCCCCAAGGCGGGGGCACAGGCCGAGAAGAACGAGGTGAAGTGAGATGGACTTTGAGAATCGTCTGGCACGGGTGCTCGCGGACATGGGCACCACCCTCGACGACGCCACGAACGCGCAGGTCTTCTGCGCGCTGCTACGGGCGACGCGCGACCTGGAGACCGCGATGCGACCCGCCTCCGGCGAGCGCAAGCTCTACTACTTCTCCGCCGAGTTCCTGGTGGGACGGCTCCTCCGAGCCAACCTCGTGAACCTCGGCCTGGCGGACGAGATCGAGCGCATCCTCGCCGCGCACGGCATCTCGCTCGCGGCCGTGGAGGACTGCGAGCCGGAGCCCTCGCTCGGCAACGGCGGGCTGGGCCGCCTCGCCGCGTGCTTCCTCGACTCCATCGCCTCGCTCGGGCTGCCCGGCGACGGCGTCGGCCTCAACTACCACTACGGCCTCTTCCGTCAGGACCTCTCCCGGGGCGTCCAGGGCGAGGAGCCCAACCCGTGGATCGAGCCCGAGTCCTGGCTGATAGACACGGGCACGTCCTTCTCGGTGCCCTTTGGCTTTGGCCCTCTCACGGCGCGCATGTACGACATCGAGGTCCCGGGCTACGAGAACGGCGTGGTCAACCGCCTGCACCTCTTTGACGTCGAGGACCCCGCCCCCGCGCCCGAGCAGGGCATCGCCTTCGACAAGGGCGACGTCCGCCACGGCCTCACGAGCTTCCTCTACCCGGACGACTCCGACGAGGCCGGCAGGCTCCTGCGCGTCTACCAGCAGTACTTCATGGTCTCGGCGGGTGCGCAGCTCATCCTCGCCGAGCTCGGGGAGCGCGGCTTCGCTCCCGAGGAGCTCGCCGAGCACGTGGCCGTCCACATCAACGACACCCATCCCTCGATGGTGATTCCCGAGCTGGTGCGCCTGCTCATGGGGCGCGGCATCGCCTTCGAGGACGCCGCCGCCATCGTGGAGCGCACCTGCGGCTACACCAACCACACGATCCTCGCCGAGGCGCTCGAGACCTGGCCCATGGGCTACCTCGAGCAGGTGGCTCCCGGCATCGTGCCCGTGATCCGTCAGCTGGACGAGCTCGCTCGCACGCGCACGGACGACGAGCGCGTCGCGGTGATCGATGCGAGCGACGTCGTGCACATGGCCAACATGGACGTGCACTTCAGCCACGCGGTGAACGGCGTGGCCGCGCTCCACACGCAGATCCTCGTGGAGTCCGAGATGCGCCCCTTCGCCGAGCTCTACCCCGAGAAGTTCTCCAACAAGACGAACGGCATCACGTTCCGTCGCTGGCTCATGGGGTGCAACCCGGCGCTGGCCGGGCTCGTCACCTCCGCGATCGGTGACGGGTGGAAGCGCGACGCCGCGCGGCTCGAGGACCTTCTCGCCCTGCGCGGGGACGTCGCCTTCACGCAGTCCCTCCTTGACGTCAAGGGACAGAACAAGGAGCGCCTTGCCGCGTGGCTCCGCGCCGAGAAGAACGTCCAGGTGG
Organism: Atopobium sp. UBA1382; assembly: GCA_002305805.1. GTDB lineage: Bacteria > Actinomycetota > Coriobacteriia > Coriobacteriales > Atopobiaceae > Thermophilibacter > Thermophilibacter excrementavium. Next base: position 95,528 of record DBQY01000009.1, read on the forward strand.
ACCCGCATTCCATCTTTGACATCCAGGTCAAGCGCATGCACCAGTACAAGCGTCAGCAGATGAACGCCCTGTACGCCATCTGGAAGTATCTTCAGATCAAGCGTGGAAACGTTCCCAACCGACCGGTCACGATGGTGTTCGGCGCCAAGGCGGCACCGGCCTACACCCTTGCCAAGGACACGATCGCGCTGCTCCTGGCGCTCTCCGGTCTCATCGCGGACGATCCCGAGGTGTCGCCCTGGCTGCGCCTGGTCTTCGTGGAGAACTACAACGTTACGGCCGCCGAGCACCTCATTCCCGCGGCGGACGTCTCCGAGCAGATCTCGCTCGCGTCCAAGGAGGCGAGCGGCACCTCCAACATGAAGTTCATGGCCAACGGCGCGCTCACGCTGGGCACGCTGGACGGCGCCAACGTGGAGATCGCCGAGCTGGTGGGACGCGACAACGTCTACCTCTTCGGTCGCTCCTCAGAGGACGTGATCGACCTCTACGACCGGGGCGACTACCGGCCCTGGGACTTTTGGCAGTCGGACCCCGAGCTCACCGAGGTGCTCGACTTCGTCTGCTCGCCCGAGCTGCTCGCGCGCGGCGACGCGGGGTGCCTTACCCGCGTCTACCGGGACTTCGTTGCCAAGGACTACTTCATGGCACTGCTCGACGCGCGGGACTACGTGGCAGTAAAGGAACGCTGCCTCGCGGACTACGAGGATCGTCTCGCGTGGGGCGAGAAGACCCTCGTGAACATCGCGAAGTCCGGGTTCTTCTCGTCCGACCGCACCATCCGGGAGTACAACCGCGACATCTGGCATCTCTCGTAATGATACGAAGGGACAGTCCCTTCATCTCATAAGTCTTACAACGATACAGAGGGACTGTCCCTTCGTATCATGGAAAGGAGAAAGACATGACGCTCATCAACGGAAACGAGGACTGGTGGAAGCAGGCCGTGGTGTATCAGGTGTACCCGCGCAGCTTCTACGACACGGACGGCGACGGCCTCGGTGACATCCGCGGCGTCACCGCGCAGATGGACTACCTGCGCGAGCTGGGGGTGGACGCCATCTGGCTCTCCCCCTTCTACCCCTCCCCGCTGGTCGACGGCGGCTACGACGTGGCCAACTACCGCGACGTGGACCCGCGCCTGGGCACGCTCGAGGACTTCGACGAGATGTCGGCCGCCGCGCACGCCGCTGGCATCAAGGTCGTCGTGGACATCGTCCCCAACCACACCTCCACCGAGCACGAGTGGTTCAAGGCCGCGCTGGCGGCCGGTCCCGGCTCCCCGGAGCGCGACCGCTACATCTTCCGTCCCGGGCGCGGCGAGCACGGCGAGCTGCCCCCCAACGGCTGGAGGTCCACCTTTGGCGGGCCCGGCTGGGAGCCGGTCGGTGACGGCGAGTGGTACCTGCACCTCTTTGCCGTCGAGCAGGCGGACCTCAACTGGAAGAACCCCGAGGTCCGCGAGGACTTCAAGAGGACGCTGCGCTTCTGGAGCGACCGCGGGGCCGACGGCTTCCGCATCGACGTGGCGCACGCGCTCGCCAAGGACCTCGAGAGCCGCCCGCTCGACGAATGGCCCGACGACCCCGACCAGGACCACCCCGGCGCCGAGAACCCCCTCTGGGACCGCCCCGAGGTGCACGAGATCTACCGCGAGTGGCGCCAGATCTTCAACGAGTACGAGCCCGCGCGCTTTGCCGTGGGCGAGGCGTGGGTCGTCCCGGAGCACCAGTGGCGCTACGCCTCGACCGAGGAGCTCGGCCAGGTCTTCAACTTCGAGCTCGCCAAGGCAAACTGGATGGCCGACGAGATGCGCCTCGCCATCGAGGAGGGCCTCGACTCCGCCGAGCACTCCGGTTCCACCACCACGTGGGTCCTCTCCAACCACGACGTGGTGCGTCACGCCACGCGCTACGGCCTGCCGCAGGTCAAGTCCTCGGCGCACCATCAGCTCGCCAACGACTGGCTGCTGCGCGACGGCACGAGCTACCACGAGGACCGCGAGCTGGGCTCGCGCCGCGCGCGGGCCGCGCTCCTCATGGAGCTGGGCCTTCCCGGCTCGGTCTACCTCTACCAGGGCGAGGAGCTCGGCCTCTTTGAGGTCGCGGACATCCCCTGGGACGCGCTCGAGGACCCACAGGCCGTTATGACCGCGCACGGCGACGCCCTCAAGGGTCGCGACGGCTGCCGCGTGCCGCTGCCCTGGGAGGCCGAGAAGGAAGACTTTGGCTTCTCGGCGCCGGCGACGCACGCGCCCGCGCACCTGCCGCAGCCCGCGTGGTTCGCAGGTCACGCCGTGGACGTGGAGGAGACGGACGAGCACTCGATGCTCCGCTACTACCGTCGCGCGCTCGCGCTGCGCGCCGAGCTGCTCACGGCCACCGGCGACACGTCGCTCACGTGGGCTGACGGCTACGACGACCAGGTCATCGCCTACCGCCGTCCCACCGCGGACGGCCGGGTGCTCACGAGCGTGACCAACTTCGGCCCGCGCGCCGTCGAGCTTCCCGAGGGCGAGGTTCTTCTCGCCAGCGCCGAGCTCGAGGACGGCATGCTGCCCACCGACGCCACCGCCTGGGTCATCCGGTAGGGCGTCGCTGCTACAGTAGGCACAGGGAACGAGGGACGGAGGGACGTCATGAAGACGATGCGCGTGGGCTACATCGGAGCGGGCAACATCTCGGGACAGATGGCGGAGACCATCGCGCGGATGGGCGAGGTGGAAAACTACGCCGTTGCCGCGCGCGACCCCGAGCGCGCGCGGGAGTTTGCCAGGCACTGGGGCTTCTCGCGTGCGTACGGCTCCTACGAGGAGCTGCTCGCCGACCCCGACGTGGACCTCGTCTACGTGGCGCTCCCCCACTCGCACCACCACCGCTGGACCATCGCCGCGCTCGAGGCCGGCCACCACGTGCTGTGCGAGAAGGCCTTCGCCGCAAACGAGCGCCAGGCGCGCGAGATGGTCGAGTGCGCCCGCGAGCGGGGACTCCTGCTCGCCGAGGCGATCTGGACGCGCTACATGCCGTCGCGGAAGATGATCGACAAGATCGTCTCGAGCGGCGAGATCGGCGAGGTCACGACCGTCGCGGCCAACCTCGGCTACCGCGTGGACGGCAATGCGCGCATGACTGACCCGGCGCTCGCCGGCGGCGCCCTGCTCGACCTCACGGTCTACCCGCTGAACTTTGCCAGCATGGTGCTCGGCAACAGAATCCGTCGCATCGCGGCGTCCATGGTGCCCGCCGTGACCGGCGTGGACGGGCAGGACAACGTCATGATCGAGTACGAGTCCGGACAGATGGCGAGCCTGTTCTCCACGATGTACGCCATGACCGACCGCGAGGGCCAAATTCTGGGGACCAAGGGCTTCATCACCGTCGAGAACATCAACAACCCGCAGGTCATCCGCGTCTACGCGTCCGACGGCCTCACCCGCGAGCTCACGCGTGAGATCGCGGTGCCCGAGCAGATCACGGGCTACGAGTACGAGCTGCTGTCCTGCAAGCGCGCCATCGAGGCCGGCGCGCTCGAGTGCCCGGAGATGCCCCACGCCGAGACGCTCGAGCTCATGCGCCAGATGGACGAGATCCGCCGCCAGTTTGGCGTCGTCTTCCCCTTCGAGTAGGCCCGTGTTTCTCGGAAGGGGCGGAGGCGGTCCGGCGCCGCGATGCGGCGCTACTCGACGCGCTCGAAGCGGTACATGAAGCTCTCGTACGGCGTGGCGGGCACGGAGACGGGCAGGCCCATGTCCATGAGGGCGTCGGCGGCGTAGACGCGGCCGTTGCTCACCATGCGGTAGCTCGCGCCCGGCGTGAGGCCGCGCGGCACGACGTAGTTGGCCAGACCGTAGCCGTCCACGCGCGTCACCACCGCGCAGACGAGCGCCTCAGAGCCGTCCTCAGAGACGAACTCCCAGGCCGCGACCGTGGCGTCCTTGGGGTCGGTCAGGCGATAGAAGAGGCCCTCGCGCACGAGATGCTCGATCGTGCGGTAGGTCTTGACCTGGCTCTTGATGAGCTCGCAGGCGCGGTCGTTCAGCTCCATGAGGTCGAGCTCGTAGCCAAAGGCGCCGCCGCCCATGGCAACGGTCCCGCGGGCGCCGAGAGGAACGGTGCGCCCGGTGATCTCGTTGGGGCAGGCGGAGACGTGCGCGCCCATCGCCGAGCACGGGTAGCCGAAGGAGGTGCCGTACTGGATCTCCAGGCGGTTGCGGGCATCGGTGTTGTCGGACGTCCAGATCTGGGGCGTGTAGTAGAGCATGCCCGCGTCAAAGCGGCCGCCGCCCGCCGAGCAGCCCTCGATGAGGAGCTCCGGGTAGCGGGAGCGCACGCGCTCGAGAAGGTCGTAGAGGCCGAGCATGTAGTCGTAGAGGACCTTGCCCTGGTCGCTCGCGGTGCGGGAGTACACGTCGACGATCGAGCGGTTGTAGTCCCACTTGACGTAGTCGATGCCGCCCTGGTCGAGCACGGCGCAGAGCTGCTCGAAGAGGTTGTCGCGCACCTCCGCACGCGAGAGGTCCAGCACCAGCTGGTCGCGGCCGAGCACGGGCTCCTTGCCGGGGACGATGAGCGCCCAGTCGGGGTGCGCACGGAAGAGGTCGGAGTCCTCGTTCACCATCTCCGGCTCGACCCAGATGCCAAAGCCCAGGCCCACCTCGTTCACGCGGCGAGCGAGGTCGGACACCGTGCCGCCGAGCTTGGCCATGTTGGGCTGCCAGTCGCCGAGGCCGCGGTGGTCGTCGTTGCGGGCGCCAAACCAGCCGTCGTCCATGACGAGCATGTCCAGCCCCAGCTCCGCGGCCTTCTTCGCGAGCTTCACGAGCTTGTCGCCCGTGAAGTCGAAGTAGCAGGCCTCCCAGCTGTTGATGAGGATGGGGCGCGGGGCGTCGCGCCAGGGGCCGCGGCAGACGTGACGACGGATGCAGCGGTGCAGGTTGTGGGAGACCTTCTCCAGGCCGGCACCCGAGTAGGTCATGATGACCTCGGGCGCCACGATCTTCTCGCCCGGCTCGAGCGGGTAGGAGAAGAGGTCGTCGTCGAGGCCCATCTGGATGCGGGACTGGTCGTACTGGTCACGCTCCGCCTCGGCGAGAAACCCGCCGCTGTAGACGAAGCTCATGGACCAGCAGCGGCCCGAGGTCTCGGTGGCGGCGTGGTCGCAGGCGATCATGACCGGGTTGTACTGGTTGGAGGACATGCCGCGGCGGCTGCCCACGGAGAGCGAGCCGTTTAGGAGGTGGCGGCGTGTGGGACGGCGCTCCATCGCGTGGCGGCCGTCAAAGGTGATGACGTCGAAGTCGCCGGTCACGAAGTCGAGGCAGGCGCTCTGGAGCTTCTCCACGGTGACGCGGGCGTCTCCGTTGTTACGGACAATCGCGGCGCGGGTGATGATGTCCAGCTTGGGCAGGACACCGTAGAGCAGCTCGACCTCGAGGCCCAGGCGCTCGTCGGCGAGCGTCACCGAGAGGGTCTCGGCGTCGTCCTTCTCGCCCGCGTAGACGGCGGGAAGCCCCGGCAGGTCATACTTGCCCGGACGGATCTCGTGGCACTTGTAGCGCAGGTCGCCGCCGAAGGTGCCCTCGGCGTCGCGGACGAGCAGCATCGGGCTGCGCATGTCGCCGGAACCCTGGAAGGGGTACTCCTGCGGGAGAAAGTCGAGCGAGTAGGTGCGGTCCGCCACGTCGTGCGGGCAGCCACACATGCCGCTGCGGTCGCAGTACGTGAGGAGGTAGGACAGGTCCCCCTCCGCACGTGCGCCGTAGTAGAGATGGAGCAGGTAGCCGTACTCGTCGACCTTCATCTGATAGGTGGAGTTATCCGTTGAGATGGTGAGGAGGCGCGCGGGGGCGTCGTACGACAGGGGCATGGTTCCTCGGTTTCTCTCGTATGCCTAAAAGTGCAAAGGCGAATGTAGCGCATTTGGGGACGCCCGGAACCCGTCATGCGGCGGATTCCGGGCGTCAGGGGGAATCTTTACAGATGCCCTACGTTCATCACGAGGCCTACTTCACGGCACCGTTGGTGACGCCGCCGATGATCTGCTTCTGCGCCACGATGTAGAAGATGATCATCGGGAGCATGGCGAGCAGGTAGGAGGCAAACGCCAGGTTGTAGTTCGTGCCGAACTGCGTCTGGAAGCTCATCTGCGCGAGCGGCAGGGTGTTGACGCCGGAGCCGCCCATGATGACGAGCGGGGTCATGACGTCGTTCCACACGGCCAGGCCGGTGATGACGGCAACGGTGGCGTGCATGGGCTTCATGAGCGGGAAGATGACCTTCCAGTAGGTGGTCCAGGTGGACGCACCGTCGACGCGCGCGGCCTCCTCGAGGGCGGTGGGGATGTTCCTCAGGTAGCCGGTGTAGAGCATCATGTTCATGGGCATGTAGAACACGACGTAGAGGATCATTACGCCGAACATGTTGTCAAGGTGCATCATGGCCGTCTGCTTGACGAGCGGCATCATCAGGATCGCGAAGGGCACGTACATGCCGGCGACGATGAAGTAGTAGGAGCCCTTGAAAAGCTTCTTCTTGTCCATGTTGCGCCCGATGGCATACGCCGCGAGGCTGTGAATGAGGATGGAGACGACCACGGCAACGACAGTGATGATGAGCGAGTTCAGGAACGAGTGGAAGAAGTCGGTGACCTGGATGGCCTCGATGAAGTTGTCGAGAGACCATGTGGCGGGCAGGGAGAGGATGCCCGCGATGTCGTTGGTCATCTCGGAGGGGTCCTTGAACGCGATGACCACAGCCATGTAGAGCGGGAAGAGGACCGTGAGGGTGCCGATCATGAGCAGGATCGTGACGGGCCAGTTCACCCGCTCCTTGACCTTGGTAGGAACAGTGTTGTTAGCCATTAGAGCTGCTCCTCCTTACTGTTCAGGAACTTCGTCTGCGCAATGGAGACCACGGCGATGAGGATGAAGAAGATCACCGCGTTTGCGCACTGGAAGCCAAACTGACTGTTGTTGAGACCGTTCTCGTAGATGAGATACGAGATGGACTCGGTGGAGTTGGCGGGGCCGCCGCCCGTCATTGCCACGATCTGGTCGAAGACCATGAGCATGTCCTTCATGACGAGGACCATGTTCGTGGTGATGGAGGGCATGATGAGCGGGAACGTGAGGTAGCGGAACTTGTCCCAGCCGGTAGCGCCGTCGAGGGCACCGGCCTCGTAGACGTCCTCGGGGACCGAGGAGAGACCGGTGATGTAGATAATCGTGGTCTGGGCGCACGCCTGCCACACGAGCACGACCACGATTCCGATCCACGCCCAGTCGGCGCTTGCGAGGATCGAGTCGGTACCCGTCACCGCTGGGACGATGTAGGTGAAGAAGTACGTGAAAACGTAGCCTACGACGAGGGCGCCGAGGATGCGCGGGACAAAGTAGAGGCCGCGCAGAGCGCTCTTGAACTTGATCTTGCTCGAGAGGCCGATGGCCAGGATGAGCGAGAGCACGTTCACGAGGATCGTGGAGACCACGGCGAGCTTGAAGGTGAACAGGTACGAGTTACCAACGCGGGCGTCCTGGAACAGGTCGATGTAGTTCTGGAACCCGATGATCTCGAAGGGACCATAGCCCTTGGAGTTGGTGAAGCTGTAGAAGAAGCCCGTGAGCAGCGGGATCGTGTTGAAGGCCACAAACAGGACGAGCACCGGGATCAGAATCATGAGGAAGGTGCGGTTCCTGTCAGACCCCGCCTTGGACGTTGCGAGATTTGCCATCAGTTTCCCTCCTTATCCCTGATTCGCTTCGTATTCCTGAACCGTGCGCATGACGGTCTTGTTGTAGCGCTGCCAGTCCGAGTCCCACTTGGCGAGGAACGCGTCGACGTCCTGGTCGTTGATGAGACCCTGGAGGACGGTGTCGCAGGCCATGGCCGACGGGTAGGAGTGGTCGGGGTAGTCGATAAGCCTGCCCTCGTCAATGAAGTCGAGGATGTCGTCGAAGAGCGGATCGAGCGTGAAGTCGCCCTCGGTGCAGGGGATGGCCTTCTGGTCGTCGATGTAGGCTTGGAGGTTCTCCTGGTCCGCGAGGAAGTCGACGACCTTGTAGATGGAGTCCTTCTTGTCCGACTTCGCCTGGCAGATGTTCCAGCAGAGGTCAACGCCGGAGACCACGATGCGTTCATCGGGGTCGTCTGCCGCGGGCATCGCGAACAGGCCGACGTTCATCTCGGGGTTCACCTGCAGGATCTGCGGAACTGCAAACGAGCCGCAGGGATACATCGCGCTCTGGCCGCGCGCGAAGGCGGTGCAGGCGTCGTTGTAGCTGTAGGCGAGCGGGCCGGGCTCGGCGTAGTCGAGGAGCTTCAGGAGCTTCTCGGCGGGCGCGCGGTAGTAGTCGGAGAACTTGGCATTGCCGGCGTTCACCTGACGCGTGAGGTCCTCGGGAACGAGTTGGACGAGCATAGAGTTCCACGGGGAGAGGATGGTCCAGGTGTCGCGATAGCCCAGATAGAGCGGAAGGACCTCGCCCTCGGCCTTGATCTGCTCGCAGAGCTCGATGAACTCGTCCCACGTGGTGGGAATCTGCCAGCCCTTCTCGGCGAACATATCCCTGTTGTAGAGCATACCGGCGGCGTTTGCCACGTAGGGGACGCCGTAGATGCCGTCCATGGGAACGTAGGTGAGGCTCTTCATGATCTCCTGGTAGGCGGGAGACACGTTGGCCATGCCCGGATAGTCGGAGACGTCGGCGAGCATTTCAGAGTCAACAAAGTCCGCGTAGGTGGCGTCGCCGCCGATGGCAACGACCTCGGGATAGTCGTCACGGACGAAACGCGTCTTCATGATCGTGACGGCGTCGTTGGGGCTGTCAAAGTTGAGGAAGACGTCGTCGCTCTGCTCGTTGAACTGGGCCTCGAGGTCCTCGAAGTAGGAGGCCGCCTCCATCTTGTAGTTGACGATCTCCACCTCGGCCTTGCCGTCGGCGCGCTCGCCCTCGCAGCCCGTGAGAGCGAGACCTGCGGCGGCAGCGGCGGAGAGCCCGAGGAAGGAGCGGCGTGTCAGTGCTCTTTTCTGCATAAGGTGTGCCCTCCTTCCCTAGTGGGCGATGGCGCGCTCGGTCTGCTTGTCGAAGAGGTGGATCTTGTCCACGTCGACGGAGCAGTTGATCTTGGAGCCGGTGCGGACGGTGCTCGAGGCGGAGAGGTGCGCGGAGATCTGGCCGCTGTCGACGTCGGCGTAGATCATGGCCTCGGAGCCCAGCAGCTCGTAGACCGTGACGTTGGCCGGGAAGGTCTCGGAGAGGGTGCGGCCCTCGGCGTACTCGTGCTCCTCGACGACGTCCTCCGGGCGGATGCCCATGACGACGACCTTGCCCACGTAGCCGCCGTCCTTCAGGGCCTTGGCCTTGGCGCCGGTGAGGGTGATCGTGTTGCTGCCAAAGGTGAGCGTCACGCCGTCGCCCTTCTCGGCCACCGCAACGTCGATGAAGTTCATCTGCGGGGAGCCGATGAAGCCGGCGACGAAGAGGTTGCAGGGCTCGTTGTAGAGCTTGGTGGGGGTGTCCACCTGCTGCATGACGCCGTCCTTCATGACGACGATGCGGGTGCCGAGCGTCATGGCCTCGGTCTGGTCGTGCGTGACGTAGATGATCGTGGCGCCGAGGCGGTCGTGGAGCTTGGAGATCTCCGCGCGCATCTGGACGCGGAGCTTGGCGTCGAGGTTGGAGAGCGGCTCGTCCATCAGGTAGACCTTGGGGGCGCGGACGATGGCGCGGCCCATGGCGACGCGCTGGCGCTGGCCGCCGGAGAGGGCGGACGGCTTGCGGTCGAGGAGCTTCTCGAGGTCGAGGATGCGGGCAGCCTCGCGGACGGCCTTGTCGATCTCCTTGGCGTCGACCTTGCGGAGCTTGAGCGGGAACGCCATGTTGTCATAGACGGACATGTGCGGGTACAGCGCGTAGGTCTGGAAGACCATGGCGATGTCGCGGTCCTTGGGCTCGACGTCGTTGACCACGCGACCGTCGATCTTGAGGGTGCCGGAGGTGATGTCCTCGAGGCCGGCGATCATGCGCAGCGTCGTGGACTTGCCGCAGCCGGACGGGCCGACGAAGATGATGAACTCCTTGTCGGCGATCTCGAGGTTGAAATCCTTCACCCCCTCGAAGCCGTTCGGGTACTTCTTACCTACGTGTTCGAGCGTGAGGCTTGCCATCTGCGCAACCTTTCTCCCTGCCCGCCCGGCGTGCGCCCGCCGACCGAGGCCCCACCTTACGTTGTGCTTAATTTTATGTTGCCACTTTTACGCGATTTTATCTGTATGCTGATATGTATTATTCCGTTATTCGTGGTATTGCTGGTAGTTGTCTTGTTTTGCATTTCAGAGCAAATTCACTCATTCGCCGAACGGATAGCATTTTGGCGCGAGTGGTTTAGGTGGTTTGTAAAGTTGCTGGTAAATGACTTGTAGATGCTTCTGAAAATAGGGAATCGATTCCATATTGGGTGCTCCAGAATTTATCTTTATGCGTTGTCTTGTCCTTTCTCGTATGCCGTCAAAGCGATAAACTATGCAAAATGCGACATGGGTTTCTCGCCTGTGCGCTCGATGACGGGAGGGGCACGGACATGCCGGCACACGAGCTCGAGTTCTCCACCTTCACGCACGGCCACTACGTCGACCTGATGCCGTATCAGTACGGCCGAGAGGCATGTGAGCCCGGACACGCCTTTGGACCCGCACGGCGCAGCCACTTCCTGTTCCACTACATCATCTCCGGGTGCGGCCTCTTCATGACGACGGACGAGCGCGGCTCCAAGACTGACTACCGCCTCTCGGGCGGCGAGGGGTTCCTCATCTTCCCTGGTCAGGTGAACACCTACGTGGCCGACCTCGACGATCCCTGGGAGTACATCTGGATCGAGTTCGACGGCATCCGCGTGCGCGACGACCTGGAGAACGCCGGGCTCACGCCCTCCTCCCCCGTCTACCGCTCGCAGTCGAGCGAGCTGCGCGCCCACATGGTCGAGGAGATGCGCTACCTGGTGTCGAACAGGAACGCCTCCGCACTCCACCTCATCGGGCACACCTACCTCTTCATCGACTACCTGCTGCGCTCCGCGGCGCACCCGGACGAGCAGACGACGAGCCGCCTGCAGAGCTTCTACATCAGCGAGGCGATCGACTTCGTGAAGGAGCACTACCAGTCTGACATCACGGTCGAGGACATCGCCAAGCGGACCGGTCTCAACCGCAGCTACTTTGGCAAGGTGTTCAAGGCCGCCACGGGCAAGTCCCCGCAGCAGTACCTAATCGGCTATCGCATGGGCAAGGCGGCCGAGCTGCTCAAGCTCACCGCGCTGCCGGTGGCCGAGGTGGGCCGTGCCGTAGGCTATCCCAACCAGCTGCACTTCTCGCGCGCCTTCAAGGGCGCGTACGGCGTGTCCCCGCGCGAGTGGCGCCGCGAGAACGCCGCCGTGTGACAGACGCAGCCTACGCCGGGAGCTCTCCGGTCTCGAGGATGTGGTCGAGGGCGGCCTCGTCGAGGACGGGGACGCCGAGAGACTGGGCCTTGGTCAGCTTGGAGCCCGCCGCCTCGCCCGCCACGACGTAGCTGGTCTTCTTGGAGACCGAGCCGGTGACCTTGGCACCGAGGGCTTGGAGCGCGGCCTTTGCCTCGTCGCGCGTGTGGCGCCCGAGCGTGCCCGTGAGCACGAAGGTGAGGCCCGCGAGCGTCTGCGGGCGCTCGGGCTCCGTGCGCTCCTCCTCCAGGACCACGCCCGCCTCGCGCAGGCGCTCCACCACAGCCACGTTCTTCTCGATGGAGAAGAACTCGCGAACGCTGGCGGCAATCTTGGGACCGATGCCGTCCACCTGGGCGATGTCCTCCTCGGTGGCGGCGGCAAGCGCCTGCATGGAGCCAAAGTGCGCCGCAAGCTGGCGCGCCACGGTGGCGCCCACGTGGCGGATGCCCAGGCCAAAGAGCACGCGCGCGAGGCCGCGGCCCTTGGACTCCGCGACCTGCGCCATGATCTTGGCCGCGATTACGGGACCCACGACGATGTCCTCGCCGTCGACGGTCTGACGACCGGTCCAGACCTCCGCAAGGCCCTTCTCGGTGAGCTTGTCGTAGAAGTCGGCCACGTCGGCGAGAAGCCCCTGCTCGACCATGCGAGAGACAATCTCGTCTCCCAGGCCGTCGATATCCATGGCCGTGCGACTGCCCCAGTGGATGAGGCGCTCGGTGGCCTGCGCGGGGCAGTCGATGGAGACGCAGCGGTAGGCAACCTCGCCCTCCTCGCGCACGACGGGGCTGCCGCAGGAGGGGCAGGTCTCTGGCATGTGGAACTCGGGCGCGCCCTCGGGGCGGAGCTCCAGCACGGGCCCCACGACCTCGGGGATGACGTCGCCGGCCTTGTGCACCACGATCGTGTCGCCCACGCGAACGTTCTTGCGGGCGATCTCGTCCACGTTGTGGAGCGTGGCGCGGGCGATCACGGAGCCGGCCACGGTCACCGGGTCGAACTCGGCGACGGGCGTGAGGACGCCGGTGCGGCCCACCTGCACGCGAATCTCGCGCAGAACAGTGCGCTTCTCCTCGGGCGGGAACTTGAAGGCGATGGCCCAGCGCGGGGCGCGCGCCGTGAAGCCGAGGGCCTCCTGACTGGCGAAGGAGTCGACCTTCACCACCACGCCGTCGATGTCGTAGTCCAACGCGTCGCGCTGGGCGAGCGCGCGCTCGCAGTAGGCATGCACCTCTGCGGCAGAGGTGCAGCGCGCAGCGTGGTCGTTCACGGAGAAGCCGCAGTCGCGGAGCCACTGGAGGAAGTCCCACTGGGTGTGAACGTCGATGGGAGCCTCGTCGGCGACGGCGTAGATGAAGGTCTCGAGGTCGCGATGGGCCGTGACCTTGGGGTCCTTCTGGCGCAGGCTGCCCGCGGCGGCGTTTCTCGGATTGGCGAAGGGCGCGGTGCCGGCGGCGTCCGCGTCCTCGTTCAGACGCGCGAAGGAGTGGCGCGGCATGTAGACCTCGCCGCGGACCTCGACGGAACGGCCGAGGCCGCCGTCGACCAGGCGCGCCAGGCCGGCGGGCGCCAGGGCGCGCGGAATGTCGCCGATCGTGAGGACGTTGGCCGTGACGTTCTCGCCGGTCGTTCCGTCACCGCGCGTGGCGGCGCGGACGAACTGGGCGTCGCGGTACGTGAGGGCCACGCCCAAGCCGTCGATCTTGAGCTCGCAGGTGTAGGCGACCGGGTGCTCCGGTGTGGCGCCGAGGGCCTCGTCCGTGCGCGCGAGCCACTCGTCGAGCTCGGCGAGGTCCATCGCGTCATCCATCGAGTACATGCGCGCGGCGTGGGTCACGGGCTCGAACTGCTCGGAGACATAGCCGCCCACGCGCTGCGTGTAGGACTCGGGACCCGCGAGCTCGGGGTGCTCCGCCTCCAGAGCGAGCAGCTCCTGCAGCAGCCGGTCGAATGCGGCGTCCGTCATCTCGGGATTGTCGAGCGCGTAGTATGCGTAGGCTGCGTGGTTGAGGATGCGGTTGAGCTCCGCGTGGCGGGCACGCGGGGACTGCGCGGGCTCCGGCTCCGGTTCAGAGAGTGCGTCGTCGCCGAAGAGCGACATCTGGACCTGCGCGTTCTTCTCGTCTGCCATGGGAGCTCCCTGCCTACCTCGCGGTTCTTCTCGGCCCACCATGGTAGCGCATGGCTCGTCACGGGCGCCCCCGGCAATACTGAAGGCTGCTATCTGCAAAACGCACGCTCGTGATGAATAATCATGAGCTCTTCTGCAAAACCCTCGTTCGTGATGAAGGTTTTTGTCCGAACGCTTCCCATCGAGATATCCATCTTCATAAAACTGCAGCTTACTTTATGAAACATTGAATCGAAATTCATCTCGAGGCGAAAAAGCTTCATCACGAGCGAGAGTTTTGCAAGAGCATCGCATTGTTTTCATCACGAGTGGCTGTTTTGCAGACGTGAATACGTCTTGCTCTGGGTAGGAGGGTCTCACCCCGCACGGCGCGCAAGCGCGGCGAGGGCGCGACCGCCGAGCACGAGCTGGGCCATAAGCAGCACGCCCGCCGCAATCCAAAGGGCATCGTAGCCGCCGAGCGCAACGAGCTGGCTGCCGAGCGCGGAGCCCACGCCGCCGCCCGCGAAGACGCCGAGCCCGATGAGTCCGGTGCAGAGCCCCGTCTGAGCAGGGTCCGCGTCCATGGAGAGCGAGACGAGCGTGGGCTGCGTGAGGATGTAGCCAAAGCCGAGCGCGCCCGCGGCGAGAAGCGCCGGCTGCCAGGCGCCCGTCGCCGTGACGAGCACGAGCGTCGCAATGGCCAGCAGCCCGGAGGCCTCACCAACATAGATGACGCCACGCGGGCCGCGCACGGCGCCGATGCGCCCGGAGACGGTACCTCCCACCAGGCACATCACGCCGTAGAGCATCATGATGAGGCCCGCCTGCGTGGAGCCGAGGCCGCAGCGCTCGGCCAGGAACGTCCCCATGAAACCGTAGACGCCCAAAAAGACGATGCCCGTCGTGCAGGCGACGAAATAGACCGCACGGTGGCTGCCAAAGAAGATGCGTGCAGCACGGGCGAAGAAGCTGCCCTGAGGCGCCGCGGCCGCGGGCTCGGCGTCCTTCTCACCCGCCGGCGCCGCGGGGCGCGGGAGCCGCCAGAGCAGCGCCAGCGCGACCAGCGCGAGCACACCAAAGCAGGCAAAGGCCGCACGCCAGCTCATGAGGTCCGTGATGATGCCGCCCAGGCCCGAGGAGAGGCCCTGACCCGTGAAGGTGATGCCCATGAGGACGCCCACCGCCGCGCCGCGGCGCTCCGGGCCTACGACGTCGCCGACGTGCGCCTGCGAGACGGCGATGATGCCCGCCGCAAAGCAGCCCGTGATCACGCGGGCCGCCGCGAGCAGCGGCAGCGTGGGCGCCACAGCGCAGAGGAACGTCCCTGCGGCGAGCCCGGCCACGATCACGTGCAGCACGCGCAGCCGGCCAAAGCGGTCGCCGAGCGTGCCGCATACGGGCTGGAGCAGACCATACGGAACGAGGTAGGCGGTGAGCACAATCGTCGCCGCGGACGCAGCCACGCCGAGCGCGTTCGCGATGGCGGGCAGCGCCGGCGAGACGAACCAGTTATCCGCGGCGGAGACGAGTCCGCAGAAGCCCAGCGTGTAGACGACGCGCTTCTGCTCGGAGGTGAGGTCCATGGGTCGGCCCTTCTTTACGTGCGAGTGGAGCCGACCCATTGTAGACCTATGCGACCGCGGCCTCGTAGCCCGCATCCACGACGGCCGCCACCAGGGCCTCGTCGCTCACGGAGTCGGCGGCCTCGACGGTCGCGGTGCCGGCCTCGAGGTTCACGTCCACGGCGCTCACACCGTCGACGCCCTCGAGTGCCTTCTTCACGTGCGCAACGCAGTGCTGGCACATCATGCCGGTCACGTTCAGGGTCTTGGTCATGGTCGTGTCCTTTCTCGATGTCTCTACGTTCACGTCGGTCGCGACAGGGGTCGCGACGTCGGTTTTTGCCTCGCTTGGTTTCCAGGTGCGCAGGCGCAGCGCGTTCGTCACCACGAAGACGGAACTGAAGCCCATGGCGGCCGCGCCGATCATCGGGTTCAGCGTGACGCCCCAGGGCGAGAGCACGCCGGCGGCAACAGGAATGCAGATGGCGTTGTAGAAGAGCGCCCAGAAGAGGTTCTGCTTGATGTTGCGCATCGTGGCGCGGGAGAGCTCCATCGCGGTGGCCACGTCGGCCGGGTCGGAGTGCATGAGCACCACGTCGGCCGAGGAGATGGCCACGTCCGTGCCGGCGCCGATGGCGATGCCCACGTCGGCGCGCGCAAGCGCCGGCGCATCGTTGATGCCGTCACCGACCATGGCAACGGTGCGGCCGGCCTCCTGCAGCTCGCGGACCTTGGCCTCCTTCTGCGCAGGCAGCACGCCGGCGATGACCTCGTCCACGCCCACCCGACGCGCCACGGCGGCGGCGGTGCGCTCCTGGTCGCCGGTGAGCAGCACCGTGCGGGCGCCCATCGCGCGCAGGCGGGCAATCGCCGCCGCACTCGTGGGCTTCACAGGGTCGGCCACGGCGATCATGCCCAGCGCATGGCCATCAAGCGAGAAGAACAGCGGGGTCTTGCCGTCGTCCGCGAGCGCCGCGGCGGCTTCTTCGAGCGCGCCGAGCCCCACGCCCCGCGCTGCCATGAGGCGCGCGTTGCCGGCGAGCGCCGGCGCGCCATCCACCGTCGCAGAGAGACCACCGCCCGCGACCTGCTCGAACTTCTCGACGCGCGCGCCCTTCTCGGCATCCGGGCGCTTCTCATCAGCGTAGGAGCAGACGGCGCCGGCCAGCGGGTGCTCGCTCTTGCGCTCGAGCGCCGCGGCCACGCGCAGCAGCTCGCCCTCGGTCACACCCGGGGCGAGAAGGACGTCGGCCACGCGCGGCTCGCCCGCCGTCACGGTGCCGGTCTTGTCCAGTACGACGGCGTCCACGTTGCAGGCGGTCTCGAGCGCCTCGGCGGACTTGATGAGGATGCCGTTGACGGCACCGCGGCCCGTGCCCACCATGATGGCCGTGGGCGTGGCCAGACCGAGCGCGCACGGGCAGGAGATCACGAGGATAGAGATGGCATGCGTGAGCGCGGTGGCCACGTCGCCCGCGAGTGCGAGCCACGCGACGAAGGTCACCGCGGCGATGGCGATGACCACGGGAACGAAGACGCCGGCGATCTTGTCCGCCATGCGCTCGATGGGTGCCTTGGAGCTCGTGGCCTCGTCGACGAGGCGGATGATGCCCGCGAGCGTGGTGTCGTCGCCGACGGCGCGCGCTTCCATCGCAAACCAGCCGCGCGTGGAGACGGTCGCGCCCGTCACGCGGTCGCCCACGCCCTTCTCGACGGGCACGCTCTCGCCGGTGATGGCGGACTCGTCCACGGCGGCGGCGCCCTCGACCACCACGCCGTCCACCGGGACGGACTCGCCCGCGCGCACGATCACGCGCTCCCCCACGCGCACGTCCTCGGTGGGGACCTCGACCTCCTCGCCGTCGCGCACGACCGTTGCCGTCTTGGGCGCGAGGTCCATGAGCGCGGTAATGGCGTCCGTCGTGCGGCCCTTGGCGCGCGCCTCGAAGAATTTGCCCAGCGTGATGAGGGTGAGGATCATGCCGGCGGAGTCAAAGTAGAGGCTGTGCGCGGCGCTGTGCAGCGTGGCCGCGTCACCCGCGCCCGCAGCCCAGGCCATGCGGTAGAGCTGCGCGACGCTCCAAGCGGCGGACGCGGCCGAGCCCAGCGCGATGAGCGAGTCCATGTTGGGCGCGCGGTGCGCCAGCGTCTTGAAGCCGGTGATGAAGTAGTGTCGGTTCACGAAGAGAATGGGCGCGCAGAGCAGGAGCTGCGTGAGCCCGAGCGCCACGAGGTTGGCCTCGCCCGCGAGCGCGGGAGGCTGCGGCCAGCCTAACATCGGGCCCATGGCCACATAGAAGAGCGGAACCGAGAAGACTGCGGAGATTATCAGCTGGTCGCGCTTCTCGCGGATGGCTTTCTCGGCGGCCGCGCCGGGGCGCTCGGCTGGCGCGGCGCGGCCGCTCTTCTCGCCGGCCGGCGCGCGGCGGGCGGCCCCGTAGCCGGACTTCTCGATCGCCTCCACCACGGCGGCAGCCGTCTCGGGCGAGCCGTCGTAGTCGAGCTCCATCGAGTTCTTGAGCAGGTTCACGTTGGCGCAGGCTACGCCGGGCACCTCGCCCGCCGCCTTCTGCACGCGCGACGAGCACGCCGCGCAGGTCATACCCGTTATGTCGAACGTCTCTCTCATCTTCACCCCCAAATGATACGAAGGGACAGTCCCTTCGTATCATTCACATGAACTTGCGGAAGAGGTCCATGACCTCGTCCGTCACCTCGGTGTCGCCTGCCTGGATGCGCTCGACGACGCAGGTCTCCAGGTGGTCGCGCATGACCTCGCGAGAGATCGCCTTCACGGCCGACTCCACGGCCGCAAGCTGCGTGAGGACGTCGCCGCAGTAGCGGTCCTCCTCCACCATCGCCTTGATGCCGTTCAGCTGCCCCACGACACGGTTGATGCGCCGCGTGACGCTGGCCTTGAGCTCGGGCGAGCGCGGCGTGTGCTTGAGGGCGCCGCAGTGTGGGCATTCGTTCTTCTCGACCACGATCGTCCTTTCGTCCGGATACCCCCTCGGGGTTTTTACGATGAACTTTATACCCCCGTGGGGTACCTGTCAAACAGGCGGACCACCGCGACAAATACGCGATTTCCAACGTTTCAGCTTCCGATTCCGTCGGAAATCGCATAATTCGAGGCATCGACCACTTGAGATGCTGAGACGAGGAGCACGCCATGACCACCCAGCTCGAGACGGAACGCCTCACGCTGCGCCCCTGGACCGAGGCCGACGCCCCCGCGCTCTTTCGCTGGGCACGCGACCCCGAGGTGGGACCGCGCGCCGGATGGGACCCGCACGCCAGCATCGAGGAGAGCGCGAGGATCATCCGCGAGGTGCTCGCCGTTCCGGAGAGCTATGCCATCGTCGTCCGCGGCCGCGAGCCCGAGGGCGAGCCGGTCGGCGCCATCGGCCTCAAGTTTGGCGCCGCCTCCGACCTGGCGCGGGACGCGATCGAAGCGGAGCTCGGCTACTGGCTCGCCCGCCCGCTCTGGGGTCGCGGCTACATGCCCGAGGCCGGCCGCGCCCTGCTCACCCACGCGTTCAGCGACCTGCGCCTCAAGGTCGTATGGGCCGGCCACTACGAGGGCAACCTGCAGAGCCGCCGCGTGATGGAGAAGCTCGGACTCACAGAGAAGCGCACGCGTAACGCAGACGGACGCATCGAACACGTCCTGTGCATCACGCGTGCGCAGTGGGGGCAGAACCTGTCCACGGGCGAGAAGAACGCCCTCCCCTAGCCCGCCAGCGGGAACTCGCGAATCTGGGGGTCGTCGTAGGTCGCGTAGTAGTAGGTGCGCGTCGCCGCGGAGAAGCCGCTGGTGTAGAGGGTCTTCTCGTACGAGCCGTCCGCCATGCGCGCGCATCCCTCGGGCACGGCCACGGAGCCGAGCGTACGGAACAGGCGCGTGACGTTGTCCTTCTCGTCAGACTTGGTGGGATAGTGGGCGTTCACGAAGGCCACCTTCACAAAGCGAGACGGACCGGAGTAGTCGCCGGGGACGCCGCGCAGCCCCTCGCCGGAGCCAAACGCCCTGAGGTCGGCACGGCCCCACGAGACGCCCGCCGGGTCATCATCCGTGAGCGTGAGGTAGTTGCGCAGGTTCTGACGGTGCCAGCCGAAGTTGGGCTCGTTGGTGAGGACGTCGGCGTCGTCGTCCCAGATGTGCATGCCGTCCTCCATGCACTCCACCACGATCACGCCCGTGGCGTCGGCGACGATCCAGTGAAGGTTGGCCACGGGGAGCTTGTCGCTCACGGGCTTTGCGACCACCGTCACGCCGGCGAGCGCGGCGCGGGCCTCGGCGACGGAGCCAAAGCTGCGGGCGACCCAATACGGGAACTCGTATGCGGCGACGTTGACCGTGCCCTCGACGGGACCGGCGGCATAGTGCGCGCTCTGGGGGAAGTTGAGGCCGGCAACGGCCAGGCCCGCGTCATTGGCGCAGTCGAAGTAGAGCGGCACGCCGAGCGCCTCGATGCCCACGCCGATCACGTCGTGGCCGCGCTCCGGGTCGCCGGGGCGCGCAAAGGCGGCGGGCACCTTCACGTCTCCGGGCGTCCGCATGACGCCCTGCCCATAGCCAAACGTCCAGTCGAGATTGCGGCCAAAGAACATGTTTCCCTGGTCGTCAGTAAAGCGAATTGCCGTGCACATGGCACATCTCCCTTGGTTTGAAACCGGTATTGAGGAGATGCTACCCGGCACCGCTTGCGTGCAGACACGCGCCGGCGTCTGCACGGTACCGGCACGACGCTGTCAGCGTTTTCAGGTTGGCGCGACGGGAACTAGTTGCCGCGGGCGGTCGCGACCCCCGCGACGGCAAGACCCGCGCACGCGAGGACGGCGACGACGTTCTCCGCGGCAGGCTGCAGCGCCACGAGCACGATGCCGAGAAGCGCGACGGCCCCGCAGACGAGCGCGCTCAGCGCGCCAAGCCGACTCAGATACGACGCGTCGGCACCAAGCATCTTCTCGTCAAACATGTCGGCCTCCCCGAGAGTACGCGATACGCGCTCACCGTAACGCGCTCGCGTCAGCCCGACGTAAGCGCAGCGCCAGCGTCCCGCAAGCGCTAAGCTCTTCTCGTACACCCATGAAAGGAGCCCCCGTGAACGACTTCACGTTCTTCTCGCCCACCCGCTTCGTCTTTGGCCGCGGCGTCACGGATCGCATCGGCGCCGAGCTCGCCGCCTGCGGGCACGCCCGCGCGCTCGTCGTCTACGGCCAGGGTTCCGTGGTCCGCACGGGCACGCTCGAGCGCGTGCTCGCCTCGCTCGACGCGGCCGATATCGAGCACGACGAGTTCGGCGGCGCGCGGCCCAACCCGAGCGCCGCGCACGCGCGTGAGGGCGTCGCCGCCGCGCGCGCCTTCCGCGCGGACGTCATCCTCGCCGTGGGCGGCGGGTCGGCCATCGACACCGCCAAGGCCGTCTCGCTCGGCGTGCCCTACGAGGGCGACGTCTGGGACCTCTTTGCCAAGAAGGCGGCGCCCGTCGCCGAGGGCAAGCCCGCCGTCGCCTGCGCCCTCACGATCCCCGCCGCCGGCTCCGAGGCGAGCGACTCCTGCGTCATCAGCAACGACGAGCTCTGCCTCAAGCGCGGCCTGTCCACCGACCTCAACCGCCCCGAGCTCGCGGTCATGGACCCCGAGCTCACCTTCACGCTGCCCGCATACCAGACCGCGGCCGGCGTGACCGACATGTGCGCGCACATCATGGAGCGCTACTTCTCCAGCTACGGGCCCGTGCCCGTGACCGACAACATCGCCTGCGGCCTCGTTCGCTCGCTCATCGAGGAGGCGCCGCGCGCGCTCGCCGACCCCGAGGACTACGACGCCCGCGCCAACATCATGTGGGCCGGCATGCTCGCCCACAACGGCCTGGCAGGCCTGGGACGCAACGCGAAGCCCTTCACGCGCGCCGGCGGCTGGGAGAGCCACGCCCTCGAGCACGAGCTCTCCGCCCACGACGCCTCGATCACGCACGGCGCGGGCCTCGCGGTGGTCTTCCCCGCCTGGATGCGCTACGTCTGGCGCGCCAACCCCGAGCGCTTCCTCTCCTTTGGCCGCGACGTCTTTGGCATCGAGCCGGTGGACCCCGAGGCGGACGGCGTGGACGTGACGCCCGAGCAGGCCGTCGAGGACGCCGTCGGCGCCACGATCGACGAGCTGCAGGAGTTCTTCGTCTCCATGGGCATGCCGCGCACCCTCGGCGAGCTGGGCGTCACGGCCGAGCAGATCCCGGCGCTGCTGGACACGCTCGAGCAGAACAAGGGCCGTGAGATCGGCGACCTCATGCGCCTCTCGCTCGACGACGTCCGCGCGATCTACGAGTCCGCGCTCTAGGACACGGCAGGCGGCCGAGAA
This sequence comes from Atopobium sp. UBA1382, assembly GCA_002305805.1. Lineage (GTDB taxonomy): Bacteria > Actinomycetota > Coriobacteriia > Coriobacteriales > Atopobiaceae > Thermophilibacter > Thermophilibacter excrementavium. The sequence goes on from DBQY01000009.1 coordinate 117,041, forward strand.
GGACGACCGCGCCCGACTTCTGTGCAATCGTTGATTATTTCTCCGCACGCCGTGCGAGCGGGGATAATGGAGCGCGCTGTCGCCTGCGAAAGGAGTTCCATGGAGGAGGTCTTCACCAACCTCATCAGCCAGTTCGGCTACATCGGCGTCTGGTTCCTCATCTTCTTCGAGAACGTCTTCCCGCCCATCCCGAGCGAGCTGATCCTGCCGCTCTCGGGCTTCTTCACCACCACGACCGACCTCACGCTGCCCGGCGTGATCATCGCCGCGACCATCGGCTCGATCACCGGCGCCTACATCCTCTACGGCGTGGGCCGGCTCCTCTCGCGCGAGCGCCTGATGGCGTTCTTTGGCACGCGCCCGATGCGCCTTCTGGGCTTCAAGCCCAACGACATCGCCAGCGCCGTCGACTGGTTCGACCGCAAGGGCCAGGTGACGGTCCTCATCTGCCGCTGCATCCCCGTCGTGCGCAGCCTCATCTCCATCCCCGCCGGCACGGCCAAGATGAGCGTCATGCGCTTCTCGCTCTACACGCTCGTCGGCTCCGCCGTGTGGAACACCATCCTCTGCTCGCTCGGCGCGGCTGCTGGCAGCGCGTGGGAGACGGTGACCGAGCAGGCCGAGTGGGTCTCCGACGTCGTGAAGTACATCATCATCGTCATCGTGGTCGCCGTCGCCGTGTGGTGGGTCGTCAAGCGCATCCTCCCCGCCCTGCGAGAGCGCAACGAGCAGGAGTAGGCCCCGCCTCGTCCCAGTTCCAACCACGAATCCCGAGTTACGCGCGCTCCAAACGTTCTTGCGGCGCGCGTAACTCGGGTTTTTTGTCCGTATGACCATCAATCCCGGCTTGCGCACGCTCTCCTGCGCGCGCAAGCCGGGATTTTTGGCACACGGGCGAGAAGAGCGCGCATCGCCCGTCCTTCTCGCCCTATGCAAAACCTCTCCCCAACCTTAAAATGAACGTGTTCATAAAAACGCTGGCGAGAAGGACCTCCATGCCCAAGATCATCGAGAACCTGCGTGAGCGCATCCTCGACGCCGCGCGCGAGGCCCTGGCCGCCGACGGTTGGCGCGCCCTCTCCATGCGCGCCCTCGCTCAGCGCGTGGGCGTGGCTCCCGGGACCCTCTACAACTACTTCTCCGACAAGGAGGAGATCGTCGCCACGCTCGCCCTCGCCGACTGGCAGGACGCGCTCGCGCGCATGGACGCCGTCGCGGCCCGCGCGACCGACCTCGAGCAGGGCCTTGCCGCGCTCTGTGACGAGCTCAACGCCTTCTCGGACGCCTACCGCCCCACGTGGCAGCAGTACGAGGGCGGCAGCGCCTCGAGCTACCTCACCCGCTACCACCGCATGCTCCGCGAGCAAGTCGCGCGCCCCGTGCGCGCCGTGACGGAGCGCGTCGGCCGCGCGGACCTCGCCCCGCTCGCGGACGTGCTGGCCGAGGCGCTTCTCGCCTGCTCGGTCAACGAGGACCTCGGAACCGCATCCATGGGCAAGCTGGCATCCGCCCTCGCCGCGGGCGCCCCGCATACAGAAGGAGGACAAGAATCGTGAGCAGCTTCAAGGACCTGAGGATCGTCGACAACTTCTACCAGACGTCGGCGTTCTTCCCCATGCCGACGGTGTGCATCTCCACGATGAACCCCGACGGCTCCCTCAACATCGGCTCGTACTCGCTGTGCTTCCCGTACTACATCGCCGGCAAGGACCGCTACGCGATGCTGCTGGAGTGCCGCAACACGTCCAACACCTGCGCCAACCTGCTCCGCACGCACAAGTGCGCCCTCAACTTCATCCCCGACGACCGCGAGAGCTTCAAGGAGGCCGTGCGCCTGGGATTCCCCGGCCCCTCCGCCGAGAAGATGGGCGACCTCGCCTTTGAGATGGAGCCCGGCCAGGCCGACCCCTCTGACCCGCTGCGCCCGCCCGTGATCAAGACCGCGTTCCAGGTCTTCGAGTGCACCTGGGCCGCCGAGCTCGAGGGCGCCGACAAGTTCCGCGTGGAGGACATCGACGACGGCCACCCCGGCCCCTACAACGACTTCAACGGCATCACGTCCAAGTACGGCGCCCACTTCATCCTGCACATCGACAAGATCCTCATGAAGGAGCGCTACTACGACGCCATCGTGAACGGCGTCACTAAGAACAGCTTCCCGCCCGTGCCCGTGGACTACGGCTACCGTGACTCCACCAACTTCTGGTACACGCGCTTCCCCAAGCTCGCCAAACCCATCGCCGAGCCCATCCCCGCCCCCAAGGAGGTGGACATCGAGTCCATCCGCTACGCGGCCAACCGCGCTGACGACACGGTCAAGTTCACTGACGAGGCGCTCAAGAACTTCGTCAAGGTGCCGCGCCCGTTCCTCAAGACCGTCCTCAACGGCTGCGTGGCCTGGGCCAAGGAGAACGGCGTCACGCTCATCACCGACGAGCACGTCAAGATCATCAACGACAAGCGCCGCGCCGAGAAGGACAAGCGCTGATGGGCGGGGGCATCACTGTCACGATGGCACTCGTGGACTGCGTTCCCGTGGCCCTGTTCCTCGTGGCCGCCGTCATCCTCCAGCGCGACCTCTACGACCGTCTGCCCAAGGGAGCCTACTCGCTCGTGGCGGCCGGCTCCATCATGGCATTTCTCGGCGGCTTCATGAAGGCGCTCTGGAAGATCCTCTACGCCACGGGCGTCTGCGACTACGTCTTTCTCGACCATGCGCTCTTCACGCTGCAGGGGCCGGGCTTCCTGCTCTTCTTCCTGGGGCTCACGGGCCTCTTCTGGAAGGGCGAGAAGAACGCCTCTTCGGCACTCGCCGCGGGCGCGGCCCCGGCGGCCACCACGACCTCGATCCCGTTCATCGTCATGCAGGTCGTGGGGCTCGGCGGGGCGCAGGTCCTTCTCGCCGCCGAGGGCGACCGCAGGGGCAAGAGGCTCGTGCCTGTGGCCTTTGCGCTGGCCTTCGTCTTCATGCTGGGCATGGGCTACCTCGGCGCCAAGTTCGACGACTCGAGCTCCATGCACTGGGTCGCCCAGCTCACCAACACGCTGTCCATGGCCTGCTTCCTGTGGGGCACCCTCATGCTCCACGCGGCGGACCCAAAGAAGAAGGAGAACTAGATGAAGGTCGTTCTCGCGGGAGCCTTTGGCAAGCTGGGCTCCGACATCCTGCGCGCGCTGTGCGCGACCGACCACCAGATCGTGGCCGCCGACGCCGTGGTGCGCGTCCCCGACGACGTGGACGCGTCCCGCTTTGAGACGCGTCGGATCGACGTCACCCGCCCGGAGACCCTGGAGGGCCTCTGCGACGGCGCCGACGTGGTGGTGACCACCGTCGGCCTCACCGGCGCGTCCACGCGCTTCACCAACTACGACATCGACTACCAGGGCAACCTCAACCTGATCGAGGCGGCGCGCGCCGCCGGCGTGACACACTTCGGCTACGTCAGCGTCATCAACGCCGACAAGGGCGAGGGCATCCCGATGGTCCACAGCAAGTTCATGCTGGAGGAGGCACTCAAGGCGTCCGGCCTCACCTACGTGATCTGGCGCCCCACGGGCTACTTCTACGACATCGCGCACGTCTTCTGGCCCATGATCAAGTCCAAGAGTGTCCAGCTGCTCAAGACCAAGGGCGGCTTCGAGCCGCGTGCCAACGTCGTGGACACCCGCGACTTTGCCCGCTTCATCCTTGAGACCATGTGCGATGACAACAAGACCTACTCCGTGGGCGGCACCGAGACCTACACCTACCGCCAGATCGCCGAGATGTTCTACAACGCCGACGGCGTCACGAACGGCCCGGTCAAGACCGTGCCGGCGTTCATGATGGACGTGCTGGGGATGCTTCCCAAGATCAAGGCGCAGGGCAAGTCCGACGTGCTCAAGTTCTCAAAGTTCACGCTGCTCAACGACTGCGTGGGCGACACGGAGATCCCCGGCCGCAGCTTCAAGGAGTACATCGCCGAGAAGAGCTACGCGCCCGTGATCGAGGCCGAGCTCGCCGCCAAGGCCGCTAAGGAGGCATAACGTGAACTGGGTACTTATCGGCACGCTCTTCTGCGTCGCCCTCGTGGCCTGCTGCCTGGGCTTCAGGCGCTTCGTGTGGTTCATGTCCATCGGCTACGGCCTCGCCGTGGCCGCGATCGCGCTCGCCACGCTCGTGGCCGGTGCGGGCATCACGGGCAACCCGCTCACGCCGGGACTTGTCGCCGGGCTTCTCGTCTGCCTCGCCTACGGGGTACGCCTGGGCGTCTTCCTGTGGCAGCGCGAGATGGGCAACGCCGCCTATCGCAAGGTGCTCGCCACCAAGGTGGGCGACGAGCCGCCCGTCTTTGTGAAGGCGCTCGCGTGGCTCTTCATGGGCGCGCTCTACGTCTGCGAAACGGCAGGGCTGCACCTGCGCCTGGCCAACGGCACGCCCGACGACGCCGTGCTGTGGGTCGGCGTGGTGGTCATGGCGGCCGGAGCCGTGATCGAGGCCGTGGCCGACCAGCAGAAGAGCGCCCAGAAGGCCAAGCACCCGGACCTGCCGGCCACCGAGGGGCTCTTCTCCATCGTGCGCTGTCCCAACTACCTGGGCGAGATGCTCTTCTGGACCGGCGTCCTCATCGCCGGCGCGACGAGCCTTGCCGGCGCGGGCCAGTGGGCCATGGCGCTCGTCGGCTTTGTCTGCATCATCTTCATCATGCTCGACGGCGCGCGGCGCATGGCCAAGGGCCACGAGGAGCGCTACGGCACGGACCCCAGGTACCGCGCCTACGCCGACCGTACCAAGCTGATCATCCCGTTCGTCTGGTAGGCGCGCGGGGGACGGGGCGCGCAGCCGTCCCGTCCCCCGAGTGCGGTCAGGACACCACCACAAGTTGACGTTGCTCTTCTCGGCAGGCACTACATCTTGTTGTATTGAAGGCTTGTTTCACCCTTCTAACTTATTCTCGCCCACAGTCGCGCCCATACGTGGTAGTTTTGTGCTGCCGCGTTGTGCGGCGACCGATGCAACGACGCAAAAAGGAGCGTGAGCAGTGAGTCAGCAGGAGGCATGGGCCGGCTTTGTCGGCGGCAACTGGGAGCACGAGATCGACGTCCGTGACTTCATCCAGAAGAACTACACCCCCTACGATGGCGACGAGTCCTTCCTCGCCGGCCCCACGGAGAACACCAGCAAGCTCTGGGGCGAGGTCATGGACCTCTTCCAGCAGGAGCGCGAGCACAACGGCGTCCTCGACATGGACACCGACCTCGTCTCCACGATCATCTCCCACCCCGCGGGCTACATCGATCAGCCGCTCGAGAAGATCGTGGGCCTGCAGACCGAGAAGCCGCTCAAGCGCGCCCTCATGGTCAACGGCGGCATCCGCATGGCCGTGGCCGCCTGCAAGCAGAACGGCTACGAGGTCGACCCGGAGATCGTGAACATCTACACGAACTACCGCAAGACCCACAACGCCGGCGTCTTTGACGTCTACACGCCCGAGATGCGCGCCTGCCGTCACAGCCACATCATCACCGGCCTGCCCGACGCCTACGGCCGCGGCCGCATCATCGGCGACTACCGCCGCGTCGCCCTCTACGGCGTCGACCGCCTCATCGAGGAGAAGAAGGCCGAGCACGCCGGCACCCAGAAGACCATGAACGAGGCCACGATCCGTCACCGCGAGGAGCTCGCGGAGCAGATTCGCGCCCTCCAGGAGCTCAACCAGCTCGGCAAGATCTACGGCTTCGACATCTCCCAGCCCGCCAAGACCTTCCAGGAGGCCGTGCAGTGGCTGTACTTCGGCTACCTCGCCGCGGTCAAGGAGCAGAACGGCGCCGCCATGTCCATCGGCCGCAACTCCACGTTCCTGGACATCTACGCCGAGCGCGACCTCAAGAACGGCGTCATCACCGAGGCTGAGGCGCAGGAGATCATCGACCACCTCGTCATGAAGCTCCGCATGGTCAAGTTCGCCCGCACCCCGGAGTACAACGAGCTCTTCTCCGGCGACCCACAGTGGGTCACCGAGTCCCTCGGCGGCATGGGCGTCGACGGCCGCTCCATGGTCACCAAGACCGCTTTCCGCTACCTCCACACCCTTGAGAACATGGGCACCAGCCCCGAGCCCAACCTCACGGTGCTCTGGTCCACGCGCCTTCCGGAGGCCTTCAAGCGCTACTGCGCCAAGATCTCCATCACCACCAGCTCCATCCAGTACGAGAACGACGACCTCATGCGCGTCTACCACGGAGACGACTACGCGATCGCGTGCTGCGTGTCCTCGATGCGCATCGGCAAGGAGATGCAGTTCTTCGGCGCCCGCGCCAACCTCGCCAAGTGCCTCCTCTACGCCATCAACGGCGGCCGTGACGAGAAGACCGGCGAGCAGGTCGGCCCGAAGTTCCGTCCGGTCGAGGGCGACTACCTCGACTACGATGACGTCGTGTCCAAGTACCGCGACATGATGCAGTGGCTCGCCGAGGTCTACGTCAACTCGCTGAACATCATCCACTACATGCACGACAAGTACTGCTACGAGCGCCTGCAGATGGCCCTGCACGACGAGCACGTGCACCGCTGGTTCGCCACGGGCATCGCCGGCCTCTCCGTCGTGGCCGACTCCCTCTCCGCGATCAAGTACGCCAAGGTCAAGGTCATCCGCGACGAGACCGGCCTCGTGACCGACTACCAGGTGGAGGGCGACTTCCCCAAGTACGGCAACGACGACGACCGCGTGGACCAGATCGCCCACGACGTGGTCGAGGTCTTCATGAAGTACGTCCGCGAGACCGACACCTACCGCAACTCCGTCCCGACGACCTCGATCCTCACGATCACCTCGAACGTCGTCTACGGCAACGCCACCGGCAACACGCCCGACGGCCGTCGCGCCGGCGAGCCCTTCGCCCCGGGCGCCAACCCGATGCACCGTCGTGACACCCACGGCGCCGTCGCGTCGCTGGCCTCCGTCGCCAAGCTCCCGTTCAAGGACGCCCAGGACGGCATCTCCAACACGTTCTCCATCGTGCCCAACGCCCTCGGCAAGGACGGCGCCGTCATGTTCGACGAGCTCGACCTCGACGCCCTCGGCGTGGACATCCAGATCGAGAACCCCGCCCCCGACTGCGGCTGCTGCTAGGCCGTTCGGAGGATTCGACAAATGACAGCTGTCTAGTGTCATTTGTCGGGTACACTGTGAGAGACAGGAAGGGTCGCCCCGTCGGGGCGACCCACGCGAGAAGGGAACTCACATGAGCGCTACCGTTGCTCCCGAGCAGGTCGACAACCTCGTCAGCATGATCGACGGCTACGTCGAGGAGGGTGGTCACCACCTCAACGTCAACGTCTTCACCAAGGAGACCCTGCTTGACGCCCAGGCCCACCCCGAGAAGTACCCGCAGCTGACAATCCGCGTCTCCGGCTACGCGGTGAAGTTCAACTCCCTCACCAAGAAGCAGCAGGACGACGTCATCTCCCGTACCTTCCACGAGGCGATGTAAGGTCAACCTGACCTGTCCGTAAGGCGGGCGGGGAGGTTGCTTCGCAAAGTGCTTCGCGCCTTTGGCGCTCAGGAACTTTGCTCCGCAACCTCCCCGCCCGCTTCTGTCTATCATGGTTGCATACAGGTCTGGGTGGAAGGTACGGATGTGACTGTGGATACCGAGGGATGTGCTCGTGACGTTGACGTGGTTGGGCGGGTGCACTCCACCGAGAGCTTTGGGACGGTGGACGGTCCCGGTACCAGGTTCGTGGTGTTCTGCCAGGGCTGCCCGATGCGCTGCCAGTACTGCCACAACCCCGACACCTGGGAGTTCGCCCGCGCGGACGGCGCTGGTCCCGGGACCAGCGTGACGGTCGGCGAGCTGCTCGAGCGCTACGAGCGCAACCGCCCCTTCTATCGCACCGGCGGCATCACCGTCACGGGCGGGGAGCCCATGGCGCAGCCCGACTTCGTGGCGGCCCTCTTCCGCGCCGCCCACGCCGCCCCGGCCGGCCGCATCCACACCTGCCTGGACACCTCCGCGGCCACGTTCTCCGCGGCGCACGCCGAGCGCTTCTCGGCGCTGCTCGATGCCACCGACATGGTTCTTCTCGACATCAAGACGTCGGACCCCGCGCTGCACGAGACGCTCTGCGGGCTGAGCGCGAGCCACGCCCTCGAGCTCGGCGATGAGCTCGCGCAGCGGCGCATCCCCACCCTGGTGCGCCACGTGGTCGTGCCCGGTCTCACCGACTCCGAGGAGGAGTGCGCGGCCGTCGGTCGCATCATCGGGGACTGGGACAACGTCGTGGGGCTGGACTTCCTCCCCTACCACACCCTCGGCAAGACCAAGTACGACAAGCTCGGCATCGAGTACCCGCTCAAGGGCGTCAAGGCCATGAACGCCGCGCGCGCCAAGGAGCTGCGGCAGGTGGCCCTTCTCGCCCGCGCCCAGCGCCGTGCCGAACGCGGAAAGTAACGCCAAGAATTCCAAGTAGCGCGCAGTGCGCCAAGAATCCCGAGTTACGCGAGCTGTAGTTTGAAGTTTTGCGCGCGTAGCCCGGGTTTTTTGTCCGTTTGGACAAGAATCCGGAGTTACGCGCGGCGAGAAGAACGCGCAACTCCGGATTCTTGGCAGAGATGACAGGGTGCCCTACGCGCGCTCCGCGATCTCCTTCACGAGGCGCTCGGTCTTGTCCCAGCCGAGGCAGGCGTCGGTGATCGACTGGCCGTAGGTGGTGCCGCCCACCGGCTGGTTGCCGTCCACGAGGTAGGACTCCACCATGAAGCCGCGCACGAGGCGGCGGATCGTGTCCGAGCGGCTCATGGAGTCGAGCACCTCGTGGCAGATGCGAATCTGCTGGAACGGGCGCTTGCCGGAGTTGTCGTGGTTGCAGTCGATGACGGCGGCGGGGCTCTCAAAGCTCGCGGAGGTGTACTTCTCCGCCAGGCGCTCCAGGTACTCGTAGTGGTAGTTGGGGTAGTTGATGCCGTCGAGCCCCACGTAGCCGCGCAGGACCGCGTGCGCGAGCGGGTTGCCGGTGGTGGAGACCTCCCAGTTGCGGAAGATGAAGGTCTGGGGCTGCTGGGCCGCGTAGATGGAGTTGAGCATCACGTCGGTGGAGCCGCCCGTGGGGTTCTTCATGCCCACCGGCATGGGGACGCCCGAGGCCACGAGGCGATGCTCCTGGTTCTCCACGGAGCGCGCGCCCACCGCGATGTAGGCCAGCACGTCGATGAGGTACTGGTAGTTCGTGGGATAGAGCATCTCGTCCGCCGTGAACAGGCCCGTCTCCTCCACCACGCGCAGGTGCATGCGGCGGATGGCCTTGACGCCCTCGAGCAGGTCGTCGGCGGCCTCGGGGTTGGGGTTGTGGAGCAGGCCCTTGTAGCCGGTGCCCTTGGTGCGCGGCTTGTTGGTGTAGACGCGCGGAATCACGACCAGGCGGTCGCGCACCGTCTCGGCGAGCTTGGAAAGACGGACGGCGTAGTCGAGCACGGAGTCCTCGCGGTCCGCCGAGCAGGGGCCAATGATGAGCAGCAGGCGGTCGTCCTCGCCGCGCAGCACGCGCGCCACGTCCCGGTCGAAGGCCGCCTTGCGCTCCGTCATCTCCGCCGAGAGCGGCATCTCGGCACGGATGTCCTTGGGGATGGGCAGAAGGCGCTTGAACTTCATCGACATGGGACAGCCTCTCTATGCGTTGGAAACCCGTCTATTATTGCGCATCCGCGCTACTATGTTGGCGAGCAAAACCACGCACGTCGCGCCGAAGAAGGAGGCACCATGCCCTGCACCACCATCCTCGTTGGCAAGAAGGCCAGCTACGACGGGTCTACGATCGTCGCCCGCAACGAGGACTCCCCGGGCGGCCAGTTTGAGGCCAAGCGCTTCGTGGCACGCGAGGCTCCCAAGGCCGGCAGCGTCTACAAGAGCGTGCTCTCGCACCTTGAGATCGAGCTGCCCGAGGACGGCATGCGCTACACCGCCATGCCCAACGCCGACCTCCGCGAGGGCCTCTGGGAGGCGGCCGGCTTCAACGAGCGCAACGTGGGCATGAGCGCCACGGAGACCCTCACCTCCAACGAGCGCGTGCTCGCCGCGGACCCGCTCGTGGAGTATCGCGCCGCGCGGGGCAAGGAGGGCGAGAAGGACTTTGAGCCCGAGCGCCTGGGTGGCATCGGCGAGGAGGACATGGTCACGCTCGTCCTCCCCTACGCCACGAGCGCCCGTGACGGCGCGCTCCGCCTCGGCGCCCTTCTCGAGCGCTATGGCACCTACGAGATGAACGGCATCGCCTTCTCCGACGCCGACGAGATCTGGTGGCTCGAGACCGTGGGCGGCCACCACTGGATCGCGCGGCGCGTGCCCGACGACTGCTACGTGACCATGCCCAACCAGCTGGGCATCGACGACTTTGACCTCACGGACGCGTTTGGCGAGAAGCGCGAGCACCTCTGCTCGGCTGACCTGCGCGAGTGGATGGACGCCTACCACCTCAACCTCACGTTCGGCGTGCGCGGCGGGCACTTCAACCCGCGCGACGCCTTCGGCAGCCACTCGGACGCGGATCACGTCTACAACACGCCGCGCGCCTGGGACATGCAGCGCTTCCTGAGCCCGCACGCGGGCCCCTGGGAGACCGCCGCGCCGGGCGCCGACTTTGGCCCCGAGAGCAACTGCATCCCGTGGTGCCGCGAGCCCGAGCGCAAGGTCACGATCGAGGACGTGAAGTACGTGCTCTCCCTGCACTACCAGGGCACGCCCTACGACCCCTACGGCAACGGGCCCGACTCCACGCGCGGACTCTACCGCCCCATCGGCATCAACCGCAACTGCCAGCTCGCGGTGCTGCAGCTCCGCCCGTACGTGGACGCGAGCCGCGCCGCGCTCCAGTGGGTCTCGCTCGGCAGCAACGCCTTCAACGCGCTCGTGCCGTTCTATGCCAACGTGGGCGTCACGCCCGCCTATCTCGCGGACACCACCACGCAGGTCACGACCGACAGCTTCTACTGGGCAAACCGCCTCGTGGCCGCCCTGGCGGACGCCGCCTACGGCGCGTGCCTGCCGCACGTCGAGCGCTACCAGGAGCGTCTCACGAGCCGCGCCTACGCGCTGGTGCTCGCCTGTGACGCCGAGGACGGCGACCGCGAGGCGTGCAACCAGGCCATTGCCGACGAGTGCCGCCGCGAGACGGACGATCTTCTCGGCAAGGTCCTCTTTGAGACGAGCATGCAGATGAGAAACGGGTTCTCGCGCAGCGACAACTAGGCCCTAGGCTCGGCGGCGGGCCTCCGGCACCCCCAGCTCGCGCAGGGTGGTGGCAAGGTCGGGCGAGAAGTACGGGAAGAGCTCGATGCCGAGCTCCCGGTCCTGGAGCGAGTCCGCAGCGAGGTCCTCCGGCGTGCTGTGGCCCACGTTCAGACGTGAGCGCAGCGCACCGGAGGCCTCCATCTCACGCTCGTCGGCAAACCTGCGCTCGCGGACGGCGCCGCCGCGCGACGGCATGACGACGAGCTCGCGAAACTCGTCGAGCAGGTAGAACTCGCACTCCGGCAGATGGGCCACGCTCAGAAGGACGTGTCGCGGCTGGCGGACCCGACCCCAGAAGTAGCGGTCGTCGCCGGTGTCGACGAGCTCGCGCTCGTCGCATCGCACGTAGATGAGGTAGCCCTCGCGGTCAATGAGCAGGCGCTCGTCCGAGATGCCGCGTGCTGCCGCGCTCTTGCCGCGCCAGATTGCCAAGAAGAAGGCGAGCGAGACGAGCAGGCCGCCCGCCGTCCCTACCACCCTGAGCGGGCCCTGGGCGAACGCGACAAAGACGAGCGCGCACGCGACGCCCGCCACGATGAAGCCGCGGGCAACGCGACCGCTCGTGCTGGTCCTGTCCCAGCCATCGAGCCAGTGCTCCTTGAGCTCGGGGTCGGGCGAGAAGACGATGTCGTGGTCGGGGAGGTTCATGCTCGTCCCTTCAGTTCGAGGGCTCGCTCGTCAGGTCATACGGCTCCACGCGGTCGCGCTCGTCGATGGGGCGCAGCACGCGACAGGGCACTCCGGCGGCCACCACGCCGGCCGGCACGTCGCGCGTGACCACGCTGCCCGCGCCGATCACGCTGCCGTCGCCGATGGTGACGCCGCCGCAGACGGTCACGTAGGCGCCGAGCCACACGTTCTCGCCCAGCGTGATGGGCGCCGAGGTCTGGATGCCGGCAGCGCGCTGCGCGGGGTCCACCGCATGGCCCGCGCAGGCGAGCACGCACCCCGGCGCGATGAACGCGCCGGCGCCAATGTGGATGGGCGAGGTGTCCAGGAAGCAGCAGTCGTAGTTCACGACGGCAAGGCCATGGAAGTGCACGTTGAAGCCGTAGTCGCAGCGAAGGTTGGGCTCGATGAAGACCTGAGGACCGCTCGTCCCGAGGAGGTCGGCGAGTATCGCGGCACGCTCCTCGGCCGCGTCGGGCTCGGTCCGGTTGTAGCGCGCGCAGAGACGCTTGGCACGCGTCTGCAGGTCGTTCGGCATGTCCGAGAAGCGCGCCACGTAGGGCGCGTCCGAGCGCATGAGGTCGAGCGCGGTCACGGCAGGCTCCTCTCGGTCACGGGTCGCAGCGTGGTCATTGTACCGCCGGAATCCCGTGCGATGACGGCGTATCATTGACCTGTGGGTTCCCAGAAAAGACGGAGAGGAAGGCAGACCATGGAGTTCAGTGACGTCATTGCCAAGCGCTACTCGTGCAAGAAGTACGACGAGGCCCGTCAGGTGGAACCCGAGGCGCTCGAGAAGATCCTCGAGGCGGGACGCCTTGCCCCCACCGCCAAGAACCTGCAGGAGCAGCACGTCTACGTGCTCCAGAGCGCCGAGTCACTCGCCATCGTGGACGAGCTCACGCCCTGCCGCTACGGGGCGCCCACGGTCCTTGCCGTGGCCTTCGACACCACCAACGTCTACCTCTACCCCGGCGACGCGCGCGACTCCGGCATCGAGGACGCCGCGATCGTGGCCACGCACATGGTCCTGGCCGCCTGCGACGCAGGCGTCGACAGCTGCTGGCTCAACCGCTTTGACCCGGACGTTGCCAAGGAGCGCCTGGGCCTGCCCGAGAACGAGGAGCTCCTCATGCTGCTCGACCTCGGCTACGCCGCCGAGGGCGCAGGTCCGCTCCCCAACCACGAGAGTCGCAAGCCGCTCGCGGAGACGGTGACGTACCGGTAGGGCGCGCGACGCGTCCGCCGCGCGCCCCGTCCGCCTACCTGCGACGGCTCCGGACGTCCTCGTCCAGGCCGATGCGCCAGTCGTCGCCCATCGCGGCGCCCGGCGCGCAGGCGCGGACGCTGGCCACCGCCGTCGCCATCGCGTCGTAGAGGACCTCGGTGCCGTGACCGTCCGCCAGATAGTCCGCGGCGCGCTCACGCGCGATGCCGAGGCTCTCGGCCTCTGCCGCCGCGTCGATGTTGGCCCCGATGAACAGGAACTCCCACCCCTGCTCGCGGTGCTTCTCGATGAGCCTCTTGACCTGCGGGTACGTGTAGTGGCGGCTCGCGTTCTCCAGCCCGTCCGTAGTTATGACAAAGAGCACCTTGTCCGCCCGGTACCCCTTGGGCTGCACGCGCTGGACGAGGTCCACGTGCTTGATCGCCCCGCCCACGGCATCGAGCAGCGCCGTGCAGCCGTAGCAGCGGTAGTCCCGGGACGTGAGCCGCGGGACCTCGCGGATGTCCAGCCGGTCGTGCAGGACGCGCGAGGTGTTGGAGAAGACGATCGTGGAGACCGTGGCCTCCCCCGGCTCCTCGCGGTTCTTCTCGACCAGGCTGTTGAAGCCCCCGATCGTATCCGCCTCGAGTCCGCTCATCGAACCGCTGGCATCAAGAATGAAGACGATTTCCGTACGCATTGCTGCCTCCCTCGTTGTGGCCCTGCCTTGAGAGGAAGGTTACGCGGCGTGCGGACGCAAAAGGTAAACTGCCAGGCGACATTCGCGCCTACGACGCAGAGCCGAGCAATGGCTGGTCGTAGGCAAAGAGCGCCTCGTTCACGGTCATCACGTCATGGACGCCGCGGGAGAGGTAGAACTCCACGATCACGTCGAAGCGGCTGCTCCTGGACAGCGTGAGGCCCGCATGGGCGAGGAGCTCCTGCGTCTCTGGCAGCGTGAGGCCCAGCGCCATGGCAAGCGCCACCGCCGTGGGCTTGGTGGGCCGGTAGTCGGCATGCGAGCGGATCTTGGAGAAGAGCTGCCTGCTGATGTTGGCCCGACGGTACACCTGCGCGTCCGTGAGGCCGCGCTCGTCAATGAGGGCGAGAAGGGCCTGGGAGAAGGAAGCGTCCAGGTGGGCCAGACAGTCGGCCAGGTCGTCGGGTGCGGCAGCGGCGGCAGCCGGCGCCGCAGGCACCGGGAAGTCCCCGTCGGGCAGGGAGGCACGCAGGTCCGCCATGCGGTCGCGCCCGTGGGCGAAGGGGCTCGCCGCCACGTACTCGTCCCCGATGAACGCACGCAGCTCGTCGGCGTCCGCAACGCAGGCGGCGACCACGTCTGAGGAGAAGACGACGAGCGTCACCTCCACGTCGGGGCAGCGGCCGAGAAACGCGGCGGCCTCGTCGCGCGCCACGTCGAGGGCCTCGCGCACGGGGTAGCCAAAGATTCCGGCGGAGATAAGCGGGAAGGCGACCGACGCCGCACCCAAGCGCTCGACCTCGGCAAAGACGCTCCGATAGCAGACGTGGAGCCGGGCTCGCTCCCCATGGGCGCCGCCGCGCCAGATGGGGCCGACGGCGTGCACGACCCAGCGGCAGGGCAGGTCGAACCCCGGCGTGGTCACGGCGCCGCCCGTGGGGCAGCCGCCGAGCGCACGGCACGCGGCGCTCATCCTCTCGTGGCCGGCGCCGGCAAAGATTGCCCCGCACACGCCCCCGCCCGCCGCGAGCCTCTCGTTTGCGGCGTTGACCAGCACGTCGGCACGCACGTGCGCGATGTCGTCACGAATGATCCCAAACGGCATGGGAACCTCCCCGGACCGGTTTGGACCCAATCGTACCCGTCCCGGAAGCGGCGGGTCGACGAGACCGCGCCGAGACGGGAGAAGCGCCCGCTCGCCGACAAAATGCCGAACCGTCTTCTTGGGCCGGACCCTCCACCTGCCCGCGCAGATGCGTGACAGGTAGCGACAGATTGGTGAAAGGGGCCGGGTGGTAGGCTCTCCGCCACCCGATCAACCGGACAAGGAGGGCACATGACCCAGCCGAGAGACGTCACATCACCGCGCGGGAGCGCGAACCGCTTCGCCCGAGAGCGATCACAGCCGCCCCGCAGGACAAGGGGCACCCGCCCGAGGCGCGTCCTGGCCCTGCTGCTTGCGGTTCTTCTCGTCCTGCAGGGCGCCCTTGCCCTTGGCGGCAGGTCCGCCGACGCTGCCGAGACCCAGGATGGCGACTCCGTCTACCTCACCGTGGGAGACGTCATCTGGTATGGCGGGAACGACGCCATGGGCACCGCCCGCATGAGCGTCAACGGAGAGGTCGCGTATTGCTCGGACCCCGCGAACGGGACCCCCAAGGCGGGCTACTACACGCGCGAGCCCGTCCAGACCCATGCCCACGGGACCTCGCAGTGGCCCGTCTCCGCCGTCGAGAAGGTCCTCTTCTACGGATACGGCGGCCCGAGCTTTGACAAGGACCTCTGGCGAGCGGGCATCGGGGGCACCGACGCCTACGGGCGCAGCTTCCAGCCCGGCGTCAACTGGGACGGCTCGGAGATCACGGACGACCAGTTCTACGTCTACACGCACATCCTTCTCTCCGACCGCGTGACGTGCAACTCCGGCGACGCGCTCATAGGGACCACGGAGGAGTTCAGGGCGTGGTTCTGCTGGAACATGCTCGGCTATACCTACGGGAAGGACGGCTCGCTCGAGAACCCGGCGTCCGTGGGAGCCCAGATAAACAACTTGAGCGTCCCTTCCGGCTTCGAGGCGTTCCAGCTTGACACCGGTTACAACTCCATGTGGCAGGAGGGCGGTCGTTCCCAGACCATCGTGACCTTTGAGTACAACCCCTTCGTCGAGGTTCGCTTTGACAAGGTGTCCGCGGACGCCACGTTCACGAGCGGCAACGAGGAGTATGCCTATGCGGGCGCGACCTACGACATCTACGAGGCGGACGGGGACCGCAAGGTGACGACCGTCACCACCGACGAGGGCGGGCACGCGAGCTGCCAGCTCAAGCCCAACACGCGCTACTACGCCGTGGAGGTTGCGGCACCTCAGGGCTTCGTGCTCGACACGGGACGCGTGGAGTTCTCGACGGGCACGGACGCGTCCACGGTGTCGCTGGCCGACACTCCCGGCACGCTCAGGCTCTCCGTGCAGAAGAAGGACGCCGCCACCGGAGGCGAACCTCAGGTCGGAGCCACCCTGGAGGGCGCGGAGTACAAGGTCGTCGACGCCAACGGCAAAGCTCATCTGGGGACAACCGACGAAAGTGGGCTGGTGACCTTCGACGGTCTCCCCTTCGGTGTGGTAAGCGTGACGGAGACCAAGGCGCCGGAGGGGTACCGGCTCGACGCCACCAAGCACGAGTACTACGTGAGCTCCGCGGGAATGCCGGCATCCGGCGTCATCGAGTACGTGCCAACCGACGACTTCGCAGAGAACGTCGTGGCGTTCGACCTCGACCTCGTGAAGTATCGCGACACGGGATCAGAGGAGTCGGGGCTGCAGGACCCGGCCGAGGGGGTGGAGTTCCAGATCATCTCCGGAACCACGGGAGAGGCCGTGGGGTCGATCGTCACCGACGAGAACGGGTACGCGACCACGGAGGGAGGCTGGTTCGGCTCCGGGGAGCGCCCCGAGGGCGCAAGCGGGGCGCTGCCCTACGACCGAGGCGGGTACGTGATACGGGAGGTCGCGTCGACCACGCCCGAGGGCTGCTCTCCCGCCCCGGACTGGCACGTCACCTCCGACCAGATGGTCGACGGCGCGACGCTCCACTACATCGTTGACAACGACCTCGTGAGCACCCGCATCCAGGTGGTAAAGGTCGACGCTGCGACCGGTCAGGCCGTGCCGCTGGCGGGCTTCACGTTCCAGCTGCTCGACGAGGACGGCAACGCGCTTCCCCAGGACGTGTGGTATCCCAACCACGAGCAGCTTACCGAGTTCACCACCGACGAGTCCGGCTGCGTGACCTTCCCCGGGGAGCTCGCGCCGGGAACCTATCGCATCCGCGAGGTCGCGGCGGCAGCGCCCTACCTCACTGCGGGAGAGGATCTCGTGCTCACCATCGAGGACACGCCCGAGCTCGCTCCGATAACCGTGGTCAGCTTCTTCGACGACCAGGCAACGGGGTCGGCCAGCATCGTGAAGCGCTGCTCGACCGGGAGCGTCGAGAGCGACTCGGGCACGCATGACGAGGGGTGCGCACAGACGCTCGCGGGAGCCGAGTTCGACGTCGTGGCGACCCATGACGTGGTGTCACCGGACGGCTCCGTGCTCGCCGTGGACGGCGAGGTGGTCAGCCACGTGGTGACGGGAGAGGACGGCACCGCAACGGCAGAGGGCCTCCCCCTCGGAACGGGGACCGCAACGTACGCCTTCGTGGAGACCAAGCCGGCGGCCGGGCACGCACTCGACGAGACGCCGCACGAGTTCACGCTCTCCTATGTCGACGACCGCACGCCCGTGGTCACCGCCTCGGCCGAGGCGGTCAACGAGCCCACGACCGTGACGCTCGACAAGACGATCCTCGGCACGGATGCCTCGCTCCCGGGAGCCACGTTCGCGCTCTGGCGCGAGGGGTCGGAGGACGAGCGGGTCGTCCTCACGACCGACGAGACGGGCACGCTCACCTTCCGCCACCTCGGTGCGGGCACCTATCACGTCGCCGAGATGAGCGCTCCCGACGGCTACCTCGTGGACGGGACCACGCACACCTTCACCGTTGACGAGGCGGGTCTCATCGAGGGCTCGAGCCACCTGGAGCTCTCCGTCGAGGATGACTTCACCAGGACGCTGCTCTCCAAGCGAGACATCACCACCGAGGAGGAGATACCCGGCGCGCACCTCAGCGTGCTCGACGCGGAGGGCAACGTCGTGGAGCAGTGGGTGTCCGGAGAGGAGCCGCATCTCATCGAGGCGCTTCCCGTGGGCGTCTACACGCTCGTGGAGGAGCTGACGCCGCGCACCTACGACGAGGCTACCGCGGTCGAGTTCACGGTATCGCCAACGGGCGAGGTACAGAGCGTGGTCATGTACGACGAGCCCATCACGGTCACGGGCGAGGTCGACAAGCGCCAGGAGGTCGCCGACCCCACGGGTGGCACCTACGACTACTCCGTCGACTTCAGAAGCACGAGCTCGACGTGGGTGGACGAGTTCACCGTGACAGACGAGCTCACGGCGGCGACGGACGGCCTCGCCGAGCTCACCGGCATCACCACGCCCGTCGGGGGCGAGGACTACGACGGCCTTCTCAACGTGTGGTACCGGACCGACCTCACACCCGCGGACCACGTCGACGGGAGCGGCGCCAACGCCACCCTCTCGGACGGGCACGACAACCCCTGGCTTCTCTCGGAGGAGAATGCCGGGCAGCTGGGAGACGACGGTCGTGCGCTCTCCTACGAGGGCTGGAGGCTCTGGGCACAGGACCTGAGCGCCACCGAGGCCCGCGAGCTCTCGGTCGCCGACCTCGACCTCGCGGAGGGCGAGAAGGTCGTGGCGATTCGGCTCGAGTACGGACGAGTAGAGGCCGGGTTCACCACGCGTACCGACGACTGGGACCGTGCTGGTCTCAAGGACGTCCACGACAACGTTGACGACGTGGCGACCACCCGCGAGGGAGACCAGCTCGACGAGGGCGTCGACCGAGCGCCGCTCATCGTCCACATGCGCCTCACCGACGCCTACCGTGGCAATGCGGTGCTCGCCAACGAGGCGCGCGTCGACCTCTATCGCAACGGAGGCGGCGAGGGGCTCGAGGACCACGACTCCGACCGCGTCGAGCAGACGCCTGGCGGCGGCACGCTCGCCAAGACCGGTGAGGCGGCAGCCCCAATCGCCGGCGTCGCAACCCTCGGCGTCGCCTCGGTCCTCCTCAGCCTGCGGAGAAAGCGTCGCTGACGATGCGCAAAGAGACGGGGTGGGACGGAGCCGCATGGTTCCGTCCCACCCCACAAGGTCCGCTGGGCCGCGCCGGCGGCTGCGGGCTCCCCGTCCTAGAACGCCGCCTGGACGGAGTCGCCGAAGGTCTCCTCGAGATAGGCCTTGAAGTCGTCCGTCGTGAGCGCCGAGACGAGGGTCTTGATGCGCTCGTCATCCTCGAGGTCAGGCGTGGTCACGATGACGTTGGCATACTCGTTGCGGATGACGTCGGAGTCGGCGCTCTCCTGGGCGACGGCGTCGGCGAGGGTGAGGCCCGCGTCGATGGCGTAGTTGCCGTTGATCACGGAGAAGTCGGCGTCGGCAAGGGTGGACGGCAGCATCGCCGCCTCCTGCTCGATGAACTCGACGTTGTGCGGGTTGTCCACGATGTCGTTGGGCGTGGCGGTGATGCCGGCGTCCTCGGAGAGCGTGATGATGCCCTGCTCCTGGAGCAGCAGCAGCGCACGGCCCTCGTTGGTGGCGTCGTTGGGGATGGTGATCGTGGCGCCGTCGGCGATGGCGGCCAGGTCGTCGGACTTGCCGGCGAAGACGCCCATCGGCTCGAAGTGGATCTTGCCCACGCTCACGAGGTCGGTGCCGTTCTCCTCGTTGTAGTTGTTGAGGTAGTTGAGGTGCTGGAAGTAGTTGCAGTCGACCTCGCCGGAGGTGGTGTCCTGGTTGGGCAGGATGTAGTCGGTGTACTCCTTGACCTCGAGCGTGATGCCCTGCTCGGCAAGCAGCGGCGCGGCAAAGTCATTCAGGATCTCGGCGTGGGGGCTGGGGCTTGCGGCCACGGTGAGGGTGACCGGGGAATCGACCGCGACGGAGTCACTTGCGGGGTCGCCGTTACCGCCGCACGCGGAGAGCGCGCCGGTGGCGAGCAGGGCGGTGGCGGAGAGCAGGGTGCGACGGGTGATGTTCTGGGACATGGTTCTTCTCCTTTGGGAGTCGGAAGACGGAGGGGCGCGAGGTTCCTCTCGCCCGCTAGCTCTGGGTACGGTGGTCCACGCGACGCGCCGCGAGGTCGCAGACGCTCTGGATCACCTGGACGATCACGACGAGCACGATCACGGCCACGATCATGACCTCGTCCACGCGGCGATAGTAGCCGTAGCGCACGGCGATGTCGCCCAAGCCGCCCGCGCCGATGGCGCCCGCCATGGCGGTGTAGCCGAGCACGGCGATGAGCACGACGGCCACGCCGCGCACGATCGAGGGCAGGGCCTCGGGCAGCAGCGCCGAGAACACGATGCGGGGCACGCTGGCGCCGCAGGCCTCGACGGCCTCCACGCTCTCGCGCGGGACCTCAGCGAGCGACTGCTCGACCATGCGCGCGATGAAGGGCGTGGTTGCCAGCACGAGCGGCGGAATGATGCCCGCCAGACCGGACGCCGTGCCCATGACCAGGCGCGTGAACGGGATGATGAACACCATGAGCACGATGAACGGGAACGAGCGCAGGATGTTGACCACCCAGCCCAGGACGGCGGAGAGCACCGGCATCGGCCGCAGTGACCCGGGCGCCGTGAGGTAGAGCACCACGCCGAGCGCGAGGCCCAGGACGTAGGAGATGGCCGTGGGCACGAGCACCATCACGATGGTGGAGAGGGTGCCCTCGGCGAGCAGCTCGCCATACTCGGCGATAAAGGCGTTCACGACATCAGGCATCCCAATCAACCCTCTCCAGAAGAACCTTGGCGGCCTGGGACTGGGGGTCGGCGAAGACGTCCGCCACGCTCCCCCGCTCCACGACGTGCCCGTGCTCGAGCACCACCACGTTGCGGCAGATCTTCTCGACAACGCCCATGGAGTGCGTGATCACGATGATCGTAACGCCGGTCTCGCGGTTGATCTGGCGCAGGAGCTTGAGGACGGTGTTGGTGCTCGCCGGGTCGAGGGCGCTGGTGGCCTCGTCACAGAGGATGTACTCGGGGTCGCAGGCGAGCGCGCGGGCGATGGCCACGCGCTGCTGCTGGCCGCCGGAGAGCTGGCTGGGGTAGGAGTCGGCGCGATCGCGCAGGCCCACCATGTCCAGCAGCTCCAGCGCGCGCTCGCGATTCTCCGCCGTGACGCGCCCGGTTGCGGCCTTGTACGGGAAGCACACGTTGGCGAGCACCGTCTTCTGGGCGAGAAGGCCAAAGTTCTGGAAGATCATCGCCACGCGACGACGGTACGCGCGCAGCGCGGCGCCCGTGAGGCCCGTGACGTCCTGGCCGTCCACGAGGATCTGGCCGGAGTCCGGGCGCTCGAGCAGGTTGATGCAGCGCACCAGCGTGGACTTGCCAGCACCGCTCATGCCGATGATACCGATGATGTCGCCGTCGGCGACGTCGATGGAGACGTCGTCCAACGCGTGCGGCGCGTCCGGCGCGCTGCCGTAGGTCTTGGTGAGGTTCTTGATCTGGATCATGCGCGAGGCTCCGCTCGATGACGTGAACTGGGAGGGCCGCCTCCCGCCGGAGACGACCTAGTGAAGGCGCCCGGTCTCCCCGTCCGTGCGACGTGCGCACGACACGGCAGAGTGCCCGGGCTTGGGCATCTCCATGACCATCATCATCGTGATATGTGCGACAGCGCTCTTCATGCTGGATACGTTAGCAGCGGTCCCGAGCGCGCGCAAGAAGCGTTACATGCGCGTGACATAGGGTCGCCGCGCCGCAGGAAGGTGGCGGTGACCCTACGCCTTCTGGCGACCCTGCACCACAAAGCCCACGATGGCGAGCACGATCGTGCCCACGAGGATCGCGGTGCCGTTGGCAGCGGAGAAGTCGTTCGCGATGTAGGCCGAGAGCGCGTCGAAGGTGGCCGTCGCGTCGCCCGCGACCACGAGCCCGGAGAGCGCCGGGAAGGCGAGCGCCGCCGCCAGCACGTTGGGGACCGTGAACGCCGCACCCGACCAGGCGGTGCCCAGGCGGACGGCAAGGTCGGACCAGCGCGCCGCCGCAAGGCCCAGCAGCAGGCCGGCCACCGCGACGATCACCCACAGGAAGTCGGCCGCCTCCTCGGGCAGCAGCATCGTGACCGCAAAGCCGAGCGCCGCGCCGGCGACAAAGCCCACGAGGAAGACGCCCGCCTTGTAGACGTACTTGGAGAGCAGCGCGGCGACCACGCCGAGCACGGCGGCGATCACGTACGAGAGCGTCGAGCCCTCCGTGGACGAAAGCGCGACGTTGAACACGCCGAGAAACACCAGCAGGCCGAGCACCAGGTAGAAGAGGCGCTTGCCGAAAAAGCAGGCGAGGGCGCCGACGGCGACGTTGACGAGCAGGTATGCGATGACGAGTTCCATGCGTCTCCCCGCTGTTCGAATTCGTTACTCGGTGCGATCGTCGGGCAACGGGGCGGCGGACGCCCCGCGCTTACCCGGGCTCACGCCGGCGCATCCAATCGCGTAGACGACGCCGAGCACCAAGATCAGCAGCGGAGCCACCATGGAGACGTAGACGACCACGACCACGGGTCCAAGCAGCGAGCTGCCCGCATCGGGAACGAACACCGGCACGCCCGCAAACAGCACGAAGGCCAGCGCAAGGATGCCGATGATCCGGCACACGATCTTGGTGATGCGACCTACGAGGATCCTCTTGAACCACAGCAGGGCGAGACCCGCCAGAGCCCCGATAGCATAGAGAAGCATCGGTGCGGCAAGCACCACGCCGAGCTGCACGACGGGATCCGAGATGTTCGCGGTCCCCTCGCCGGTCTGCCACCAGACGAGAAAGGCGCCGCACACCGCGGCGACCACGATCCATGCAACAAGATTTCCGATGAACGTCGATTTCTTCAAGGAGACCTCCCGGGCGGGCCTGAGGAGTATGCTTTCCCCAAACGGACAATCTGGGCCATTATACCCCCGAAGAGGCCCTCGTCCCCAGGGAGGGACCATGGTTGAGGCCAGTAGCTCTGCCGATGAGAAGCGCGGCCTGCGCAAGCGGCTCTACTCGCTCGGCGAGGAGATTGCCAACTCCGTCTCGCACGGGGTGGGCGTCCTGCTCGGCATTGCGGCGCTCGTGCTGCTGATCGTGATGGCGGTCTCGCACGGCGGCGGCGTCCGCCTGGCGGCGGCCATCATCATGGGCGTCTCGCTCATCATCGAGTACCTCTTCTCCACGCTCTACCACGCCCTCGCGCCCGAGAAAGCCAAGGCCGTCTTCCGCGTGCTGGACCATTGCGGCATCTACCTGCTCATCGCCGGGAGCTATGCGCCCTTCTCGCTGGTGACGCTCGCCGACCGCGGCGGCCTTGTGCTGTGCGTGGCGGTCTGGGTGGTGGCCGTCGTGGGCATCGTCGCCGAGTGCCTGCTGCGCGAGCGCCAGCCCGCCTGGCTCACCGCGCTGATCTACGTCCTCATGGGCTGGCTCGTGGTCTTTCACATCGGCGACCTCTGGGAGCTTCTGCCCCCGCCCGCGTTCTGGCTGCTTTTTGCCGGCGGGCTCAGCTATACCGTGGGCGCGGTCTTCTACGCCATCAAGAAGGTGCCCTACCTACACTTTGTCTTCCACCTGTTCACGCTTGCGGGCAGCGTCTGCATCACGCTCTCCGCGCTCCTCTTCGTGGTGTGACCCCCCTCTTCAGAGGTTTGGGTTCACCGTTCCCGCCAAACGTGGTCCATATATCATTTATTGAACCGGTTATCTGGGGTTTTGTCATGACGTGCTTCCGTCCGGCGGCCACCTCGAACCCAAACCGTTTTCCGGTTTGGGTTCGTCCATCGGTCAGATTCGCAATGGATAACAAGAATTGAACCAGTTACCTGCGGTTTCTCTCCCGCTTTGCGCTCGCCGTCTCGTTTCGTGAACCCAAACCTCGGAGGCGGCGGAAGACGGCGGAATACGAGGCGCGCTCACGCGCTAAGATGGTCGGCGAGAAGAACCGCGACGCCGAGGAGGGCACATGGTTGACGAGCAGCTCAAGCGCGAGGTAGACGCTTTCGTGGACGAGGTCTGGGAGGACGTCGTCGCAGACATGGATCGCCTCGTGCGCCACGACTCCGTGGAGGACCTCGAGCACGCCGAGCCCGGCAAGCCCTGGGGCCCAGCCGCAAACGACGCGCTCGTCGAGGCGGAGCGCATGGCGGAGCGCCTGGGCCTCGAGGTCACGGACCTCGACGGCTATCTTGGTTTTGCCGACGTCCCCGGCGCCTCCGGCCCCGAGCGCTACGTCGCCACGATCGCCCACACCGACATCGTGCCCACCGGCGAGGGCTGGAACTTCCCGCCGCTCGCCGTCACGCGCAAGGACGGCATGCTGATCGGCCGCGGCGTGGCCGACGATAAGGGCCCCTTCGTGCTCTCGCTCTACGCGGCCCACTTCTTCGCCCGCCGCGCCGCCGCCGGTCACGGGCTGCCCTACACCCTGCGCTGCATCATCGGCAACAACGAGGAAACCGGCATGGGCGACGTGCCGTACTACCTCGAGCGCTATCCCGAGCCGCTCTTCTGCTTCTCCCCCGACGCCGAGTTCCCGCTCATCTGCGGCGAGAAGGGCCTCTACGGCGGCGAGTTTGCCTCGGGCACCGTGGCGGGCGAGAAGATCGTGGAGCTTTCCGGCGGCACGGTCTCCAACGCCATCCCCCGCTCGGCGACCGCACTCGTGCGCGCTGACGCCTCCGCGCTCCCCGCAGCGGAGCGCATCGAGGTCGAGCCTGCCAGCGATGGTCTCGCACGCGTAACGGCCACCGGCATCGGCGGCCACGCCTCGATGCCGGCCGGGACCGTCAACGCCATCGGCGTGCTCGCGCGCTATCTACTTGCCAGCGACCTCGCAGGCGAGGGCGAGCGCAGCTTCCTCGAGCTGCTCGTGACCCTCACCGAGGACGCCTACGGCCGCGCCGCCGGCGTCGCCTCCACCGACGACAAGTTTGGCGACCTCACGCTCGTGGCGGGCGTTGTGCGCACCGTGGACGGCCGCTTCACGCAGACCGTGGACTCGCGCTTCCCCACCTCCACCACGGCCGAGAAGATCACTGCCCGCCTCACCGAGCTGGCGGCCGCCCACGGCTGCACCTACGAGGCCGGGCGCGGTGAGGAGCCCTTCTACATCAGCCCCGAGAGCCCGGAGATCCACGCCCTTCTCGACACCTACGCCGAGTACACCGGCCGCGAGGGCAAGGCGTTCACGATCGGCGGCGGCACCTACGCGCGCCACTTCCAGCGCGCCTGTGCCTTTGGCCCGCAGGACCCCGCCGACGAGCTGCCGGAGTGGGTCGGCGGCGAGCACGGCCCCGACGAGGGCGTCTCCGAGGAGGCCATGCGCCGCGCGCTCAAGATCTACATCGTCTCGATCGCCCGCCTCATGGAGCTCGAGCTGTAAATCATACGCACCCCACGGCCAGGGGCGGCGAAGGTCCGGCGCTCAGACAGCTTGCCGCAGAGAACGCGGCAAGAACTCGCGGCGGGCCTTCGCCGCCCCTGGCCCTATCGCTGCCTACGCGCGCATCTCCTCGGTATCGGAGGCGATCTCGCGGGCGATGCGGTGGAGCTGGCGGTCGTTCTCGAGCGCGTCCGCCGTCTTCTCCGGCAGGTAAACGGAGAGGCGCCCGCCGAGCGTGCGGAACGTGGCCCAGCCCTCAGCGTCCACCGTGACGTCGTCCTGCTCGCCGATCACGCAGCTCCAGGTCTCGCCGGCGTGGGCTGTGCCCACGAACATGCGCTTCTCGCCGCCGTCGCGGTCGGTGAGGACCACAGCCACGCCACTACCCTCATGCTCGGCGTTTCCCTCGCGCGTCCAGCCGATCACGTCCGGCGCGTCCAGGAAGTCGTGCTGCGCGCCGTAGGCAAAGCGGCGGCGGATCTCCATCAGCAGCGGCAGCTCCGCCACGGCGGGGATGTTGCCGTCGTTGGGCATGCCGTAGAGGTCGCCGTAGAAGACGCAGGGGTAGCCGGCCTCGCGCAGGAGGATCAGCGCGTAGGCGGCGGGCTTGAACCACGTCTGGACGAAGGACTGCAGCGCCTGACCGGGCTGCGTGTCGTGGTTCTCGGCAAAGGTGACGGCGTGCACCGGGTCGCGCTCCACGAGCGTGCCCGAGAAGATCTTGGAGAGATCCACGTTGCCGTTGGAGCACGACGCCGCGTAGAGGTTGTAGTGCAGCGGCACGTCGAAGAGCGAGAGCGCGCGCTCCTCGCCGAGATAGGCCTGGAGCTCGTCGGCCGTGCGGCCCCAGTACTCGCCCACCGTGAAGAGCTCCTTGCCGGCGTGCTTGCGCACGGCGTCGAGCCAGCGCAGGTAGAAGCCGCGGTCAATGTGCTTGAGCGCGTCCAGGCGAAATCCGTCCAGCCCGCAGGCGTCCACGTACCAGCAGCCCCAGCGCACGAGCTCGTCGAAGACGCGCGGGTCGTTCACGTCAACATCGGCGCCCATGAGGTAGTCGTAGTTGGCGTTCTCGGTGCGGTCCACGGCGCTGTCCCAGTGCTTGCCGTCAAAGAGGAAGATGGCCTTGCGCTTGGCCTTGTCGTCCCAGTCCACGCCATGGAAGCACGTCCAGTCCCAGGTGAAGTCCGAGTACGTACCCGCGCGCCCGGGAAAATCGAAGCGCGTCCACGCGGAGATGGTCTGGACGTCGCCCAGCACGGCCTCGCGGTTGTTGGCCTGCACCTCGCGAGCCGGCACGTCCTCGCATCCGTCCGCACCCAGGCGCTGGTTGAGCACGATGTCCGCCAGGGCCTGGATGCCGTTCTCCTGCAGCGCGCGCACGGCGGCCTCGTACTCCGCGCGCGTGCCGTACTTGGTGCGCACAGAGCCCTTCTGATCGAACTCGCCGAGGTCATACGTGTCATAGACGCCGTAGCCCACGTCCTCGCCGCCCTTCTCGGCCTTGTAGGCGGGCGGCAGCCATACGGCGGTGATGCCCTGGTAGGCAAAGTCGGGGGCCTGCTCGGCGATGCGGCGCCAGTGCGAACCGTCGGCGGGCAGATACCAGGAGAAACCCTGGAGCATGGTTCCGTTGGTCATGATTCTTCCGTGAGATCGGGCCCGGACACGAGGGCCACGCCGGCAGCGGCGGCGAGCTCCTCGGGCGTGGGCTGACGGTCAATACGATAGGCCAGATAGACGCAGGCGAGCATGAAGACGATGTCGAGCACGAGGTCAAACGTGAGGCCAAAGACCCCGCGCTCGATCACGTGCCCGACGGCCTGGACAAGATCGAGCACCAGCGCCAGCGCGGCCACCACCAGAAACGGCTTGATCTTCTGGGGACGGTTGGACCCCCAGATGCCGAGAGCGCCCACCCCCACGCTCACGCCTGCGGCAAGGCCGCCAAACACGAGCAGGGCGTAGAGCGTGTCCGTCACCGTAATGGGAATGCCGGAGATGACCGCGCGTTCGCCCTCCCCATAGACAACGAGCGCCGCTCCCATCACGCAGACCACGACGAGCGTGAGCACGCCCTTCAGGATGACGAGCTCGGAGAGCAGATGCAGCACGCGCTGGTGGCGCGAGCGCAGAAACGTCTCGCCGGAGACGCCCTTGTCGTGCTCCTCCTTGACCTTGTCGGCCAGGCGCGAGCAGATCAGCACGTAGACGATCGTCGTGGTGAGGACGATGGGGTTGAACAGGATGAACGTGCCCATGCCCCAGCCCCACACGATGGCAACCAGCACCGCGAGGCCCACGAGGTAGCAGAGGAACCGGTACGGCCCCACCCGCGCCGAGTTGTTGGAGGCGACGAGGCCGAGGGCGGCCGTGAGGACGAGCAGGCCCGCCACCACGAGGATCATGACGCCAAAGGTGACGGACGCCCAGAGGTCCGCGCCGCCGAGCACGCCCGGCACGAGCACGAGCAGCCCACCGACAAGAACGAGCAGGCCGATGCCACCCATGAGCAGGGAGACCATGCGCAGGACGGCCTGCGTGGGCGTACGCGGAACCGACGGCTCCAGGTCTTCCATGCAGTCCCCCTCTCTCGGCCCTCGTGATCCAGAGGAGTATACCCAAACGAGGATGGAGGAGTCAGAGCCGGATGCCGCGTCACGCGAAGGTAGCGGCCTCGTAGTCCGTGGGCTCGACGAGATAGCCGCGCTCGGAGAGGGCGCTCTCGACCTCGTCGAGAACCTCCTCGCTCGCGGCGCTCACGTGATGGAAGTGATAGCCGCTCGTGACCTCCATGAGCGGGGCGGACACACCGGAGGCGAGCTCGGCCATAAAGCGCTCAACGTCGCGTCGGCTGGAGATTCCCAGATCTGAGGACACCTTCCCGTAGACGCGGTGGTTCACAAAGACGTCCTCCACGCACCCGCCCAGATCGACCACGCAGGTCAGCTCATCGGCGGTCTGCTCCGCGGTGTGGCGGCACTTGAACAGGCGCATGGGCCGCGTCGGCGCGCCATCGACGAGAAGGACGTAGCCACGATTGGTAGAGACGATCTTCTCGCCCCGCGTGCGCAGCAGCGCAATGTCAGTGACCACGACCTGGCGACTCACGCCACATGCCTCGGCGAGCTCGCCGCCCGAGAGCGGCCCGTCGGCACCGCGCAGCGCCCCCATGATCTTCTCGCGCCGGGCGTCCCCGGAGCCGACGCTCACCCCAGGACCTCCAGGTGCTTGAGCGAGAGGTCGAGGATCGGCGCGGAGTGCGTGAGCGCTCCGCAGGAGACGAAGTCCACGCCCAGATCCACGTAGCGTCCCACGTTGGCGGCCTCCACGTTGCCCGAGGCCTCGGTCTGGGCATGGCCATCGATGAGGGCGATGGCAGCGGCCATGTCGTTGTGGGACATGTTGTCCAGCATGATGATGTCCGCCCCGGCCTCCACGGCCTCGCGGACCATCTCGAGGCTCTCGCACTCCACCTCGACCTTGTCCACGAAGGGAGCCGTCGCGCGCGCCATGGCCACGGCCTCGGCCACGCCCCCTGCGGCGTCGATGTGGTTGTCCTTGAGCAGCACGCCGTCAGAGAGGCCGTAGCGGTGCAGGCTGCCGCCGCCCAGGCGCACGGCCTCGCGCTCGAAGAGGCGCATGCCGGGCGTGGTCTTGCGCGTGCAGACGAGCGTGGTTGCCGTGCCCTCGAGCGCGGCGGCGATGCCCGCCGTATAGGTTGCGATGCCGCTCATGCGCTGCAGGTAGTTGAGGGCGGTGCGCTCGCCCTCCAGCAGCACGCGCACATCGCCCTCCACGGTGGCCACGTGCTGGCCCGCGCTCACGCGCTCGCCGTCCGCCACGTCGGCGGTGACGCGCGTGGCGGGGTCGAGCAGCTCGAAGACGCGCGAGAAGACCGCGAGGCCCGCGATCACGCCGTCCGCCTTGGCGATGAGCTGCACGCGACCGGGACGCGATTCGGGCATCACCGCGGCGGTGGAGACGTCGCCGAAGGGCATGTCCTCGCGCAGTGCCGCGCGGATGTGGTCGTCCATCTGCATCTGGATCATGGGGTCGGTCATGGGGATCTCCTCTCACACGGCGCCGGTGAGCAGCGCCACGTCGGTCACGTCGCGCGAGCCCGCCACAAAGCGGGAGCGCGCACCGGCGGCAGCGGCCAGCTGCGCCGCGGTGTCCTCGGCAAAGCGGTCGCGCATGATCTTGTCGGCCGCCCGCTGGGCAAAGACGAGCGACTCGAGCAGGCTGTTCGAGGCCAGCCGGTTCTTGCCGTGGACGCCGTTGCAGCAGGTCTCACCGCAGGCAAAGAGGTGCGGCAGGGTGGTCTGGGAGTCCGAGTCCACATGGATGCCACCCATGAAGTAGTGCTGGGCGGGAACCACGGGAATCGGGCGCTCGCGAATATCGTAGCCCTCCTCGAGGCAGCGCTCCAGGATGTGCGTGAAGTGGCCCTCTATGACCGCACGGGGCACGCGCTCGAAGGAGAGCCACACGTGCTCGACCCCCGTCCTGCGCATCTCGGAAAAGATGGCGGCGGAGACGACGTCGCGCGGCTGAAGCTCGTCCGTGAAGCGCTCGCCGGCGTCGTTCAGCAGGATCGCCCCCTCCCCGCGCGCGGACTCGGAGATAAGGAACGCGCGACCGGGCCGCTCGCTCCAGAGCGAGGTGGGATGGATCTGCACGTAGTCCATGTGCTCGAGAAGAACCCCGTGCTCGGCGGCTATGCGACACCCGTCTCCGGTGAGGCACGAGAAGTTCGTGGACCTCGAGTAGAGCCCGCCCACGCCACCGGTAGCAAAGACCGTGGCGTCAGCGCGGATCTCGAGGCTCTCGCCGTCCGGCCCCATTGCCACGACGCCGCGGCACGCGCGCCGGCCGCTCCCCTCGAAGCCCTCGAGGATGTCCGTCATGCAGGTGTGCTCGAGGATGCGCGCGTGGGGCAGGTCGCGCACGCAGGCCAGCAGGTGCGTGGTGATCTCCTCCCCCGTCACGTCCTCGTGATAGACGATGCGCGGGCGGGAGTGCGCCCCCTCGCGCGTGTAGTCCAGCTCGCCGTCCGGCCTACGGGCGAAGCGCACGCCGCGCTTGACGAGGTCATCGATGATGGGGCGGCTCGCGCGAATCATGAGGTCCACGCTCTCCAGGCGGTTCTCGTAGTGGCCCGCGCGCAGCGTGTCCTCGAAGAAGCTCTCGTAGTCGCCCGGGTCGTGCAGGACGCAGATGCCACCCTGGGCGAGCATGGAGTCGCAGTGGTCCACCTCCTCCTTGGAGAGCAGGACCACCGAGAGCGCCGCCGGAAGGTTGAGCGCGCAATAGAGGCCGGCCACGCCGCAGCCGACGATGACAACGTCGCAGTCGATCACGCGCGAGGCGCCACCCGTGAGCTGGTCGCACTTCTCGCCAGACACGCTACCTCCCCAGCTCGAGCATGCGGGTGAGCGCCGCGCGGGCGCCCTCGGCCACCTCGTCCGGCGGCAGGCCCACCTCGCCGGAGCCGTCGCGCAGGCAGGCGACGAGGCGCTCGACCGTGATGCGGTCCATGTCCGGGCAGGCCGGGCGCGTGACCGGGAAGTGGAAGCGCTTGCCGGTTCCGGCCGTCTGGCGCTCGAGCTCGCCGCGGACGCCGTCCACGGTGAGGACGATGTAGTCGCGCGCCGTGCCCGCCACGGCCGCCTCGATGATCTGCGAGGTGGACCCGGCAAAGTCTGCGAGCGCCATCGCCTCGGGGCCGCACTCGGGGTGCGCGAGCACCGGTGCGTCCGGGAACTCCGCCTTGAGCATGCGGACCTCGTCGGCGGAGATGTCACGGTGGATGGGACAGTAGCCGTCGTTCAATAGGACGTTCTTCTCGGCCACCTGGCTTGCCACGTAGCTGCCGAGATGGCGGTCGGGCACAAAGAGGACGTTCTCCTGCGGCAGGGCGCGCACAATGCGCACCGCGTTTGACGACGTCACGCAGACGTCCGACCACGACTTCGCCTCCGCCGTGGAGTTGACGTAGCAGGCCACCGCCAGGTCGTCGCCGTAGCGCTCCCGCGCGGCGTCCACCGTCTCGCGGCGCACCATGTGCGCCATCGGGCAGTCGGCCGTGGGGTCCGGCATGAGGACGGTCTTGTCCGGCGAGAGGAGCTTGGCGCTCTCCGCCATGAAGCTCACGCCGGCGAAGACCAGCGTGCGGCACGGCAGCGTGGCCGCGAGCTTGGCGAGGGCGAAGGAGTCGCCCACGTAGTCGGCCAGCTCCTGGACCTCGGGCGGGACGTAGTAGTGCGCCAGGACCACCGCGTCACGCCGCTCCTTGAGACGCGCCACCTCGGCGCGCAGCTCGTCNNACTTTACAGCTGACAAGACAGTAAGGCGCAAAGAAAGTGCGGCGGGGAATCCCGCCGCCGTCACTTCCTTCCCTACGAGAGCGCGACGCCGCCGAGCCAGCCGCACAGCGGCGTTGCCAGTGCGCTGTAGTAGCTCACCCAGTACGAGAGGGTCGTGGTGCGGACGTAGCCAACGTTGTCCATGACCGTGCCGTTGCCGAGGTAGATTCCGATGTGGCCGTAGATGCGGCCGGCGTAGCTCGACGGGGAGCTGTTCACGGCGACGATCATGCCCGGCTGGATGTTGGCCGTCGAGGTGCCGCACCAGGCGTAGTACATGTCGTCGGCGTTGCCCCAGAACGTGCCGATGCCGGCGTTGGCGAAGACGTTGGTGACCCAGGCGGCGCACAGGTTGACGCCGGGCGACGGCGTGGAGTAGCAGGCGTTGATCACGGCGGCGAGCGAGCCGCTGCCCGAGGCCGCCGGCGGCCTGGTCGCGCTGCCGGAGCTGCCGCCGGAGCTGTTCTGCTGCTCCTGCTCCTTGCGGCGGCGCTCCTCTTCCTCCTCCTGCTTGCGCTTCTCCTCGGCGAGGCGCTGGGCCTCGAGGAGCTCGGCGTCGCGCTGCGCGATCAGCTCCTGGACCTCGGTGCTGAGGCTCGCCACGAGCTCCTGGGACTCCGCCTGCTTGTCGCGGGCGTCCTCGAGCTGCGCCTGCTGGTCGGCCTGGAGCGCCTCGAGGTCGGCCTTCTGCACCTCGAGCGCGGCCTGCTCCTCCTCAAGCTGGGTCCGGAGCTCGCGGACCTCCGCGATCATCTCGCTGTCAGACTCGGTGATCTTGTCGAGGTAGTAGATGTTGCTCGCAAGTTCGTCGAAGGTGGCGGACGAGAGCAGCAGGTCGATCGTGGAGCTCGGGCCGGCCTTGTAGCTGGAGCTCATGCGGCGCGCCAGGATCTCCTGCTTGTCCTCGATCTGGGCCTGGGTCTCCTCGATCTGGGCCTGCTTGTCCTCGATCTGGTCGGAGACGTCCACGATCTGGGCCATGGTGTCGGAGAGCTGGGTGGCGATCTCCTCGTACTCGGCGGTGATGCGGTCGAGCTCGGCCTGGGCCTGCTCGTAGTCCATCTGCGCCGCGTCGAGCTTCTCCTGGGTCGTCTGGGCGCGCGCGACGCCGGGGAGCACGGTCGCGCAGATGCCGGCGCCGATCAGCAGGCGCAGGGCGTCGCGGCGCGTGACGCAGCGCGGCGTGATCCCGGCCTCGGAGGAGGTGATGTGGGTACGGGGCATGGAGTCTCCTTGGTGCGTGTTCGGTGTGTCTGCGAAACTCTTCGCACTATTCTAGCCACAATTCGTCCCGGACACGAGACGCACACGAGGCTGGACGCCCCGAGCGTCTCAGCGGTTCTCGATCTTGGCAACGTTTCCCACCGTGATGGTGATGCGCCCCTCGGCGTCCGTCGAGAAGTCAAGATAGCCCGGGCGCTCCGCCAGCTCCGAGGGGAAGGTGATCTCCACCCCGGTGTCCGTGCGGATCTTGTGGCTGCGCGTGAGGCGGTTGGCCACGCCGCGACGCACGGGGGCCTCCTCGGGGAGCCTGGCCTCGCGAACGCGCTCCTCGAAGCGCTCGACGACCTCGGGGCGCTCGGAAAAGACGGTGCGGCCCACCTCGGCGGGCGAGAAGGACTCCTCCACGTCGGCGCTTCTCGCCACCGCGGCCTTGACGCGACCGACCTCGACGGCGGGTTCCAGGCCAAACTCCTCCGCCACGTCGCGCACGATGACGTTGACCTCGTCGATGACCTCGTGGCTGGACGCCTCGCTCGAGCACTGCAGGAAGCGCTCGGGAATGATGCTCACGCGCTCCCCGCCCACGGCGCGCTCCTTGTCATGGAAGTCGATCGCGCCGGACTCCGCGTCCACGAGCACGTAGGACGCCACCTTCTGCGACGGGTTGGGCAGCGTGGCGTCCACGCGCGCGATGTCGTTGGCGTCCCCGGCGACCTCGTGCACGAACGCCTGGCGGCGCGGCAGCAGCAGGATCGAGAAGAACCTGCGGCCAGCGGGGCCGTCGAACTCCACGTCATTCTCGTCCGACGCGTCCGTGTCGGTGAAGTCCGCCACCAGCAGGTCGCACTGCTCGAGGTCCTCCGCGCGGCGGAGCTCCTCCCAGAACCATTGGGCGATCTCCGTGGAGAACTCCACGAACTCGCGCTCGCCGACGAGGTAGCGCTGGAGCTCGGCGGCAAAGCCGGAGTCCGGCGCGAACGCACCGTGGCGGCTCTCCGCGTTGGAGGAGATCTTGCGCAGGTGGCGCTGGACAAAGGAGCGCGTGGCGCGGACCGTGAGGTCGAGCGGGCGCTCCGAGAGGTAGGTGGAGCCGGAGTCGAAGTCAAAGACGTGCAGGATCGCGCGGTCTACCTTGAGCATGGGAGTCCTTTGCTGCGGGTTGTGCTTGCGGTCCCCCATGATAGCGCTCCCGCGCGCGGCTAGGAATTTGAGCCCTTGTCACGGCGGGCTCTAGAAAATGCGGCCCTTGCACCGTTGACCTCACGTCGAGACGCGCACGACCGCCGATTCTTAGAATCTGGCGCGACAAGGGCGACGTTTCCTAGAAGGTCTGGCGAGAAAACCATGGTTTTCTCGCCAGCCCCGTGACAACCCCGCAAATTCCTAGATGCCACCACAACAAAGGCGGCGATTCTTAGACGCCTCGCCGAGAAGAGCGACCTACTTGCCGTCCTCCTCGCGCTCGAGGGTGGGCAGCTTGTCGCGGAACGTGTTCTCCGTGGCGTTGGCGTGCGGCGACTTCTTGGCGTAGCGCTTGACGGCCGCCGCGGTCTTGTTGATCGACTGCAGCGTGCCCGCACCGGCCACGCAGCCGCCCGGGCAGGCCATGCCCTCGATCAGGTAGCCGGGGTACTTGCCCTTGACGGCGTCCTTCATCATCTTGCGGCAGTTCTCCAGGCCCTCGGCGTTGACGACGTTGACCTCGCGCTCCGGGTCCAGCACCTTGATGGCGTTGACCACCGCGTTGGCCACGCCGCCCGCCACCGCGAAGCCGCGGCCGTCCGCGGAGGCGACCTCAAAGTCCGAGCTGCCCTCGCCCTCGAGCTTGGTGTACTCGTCGATGCCGCGGCCCTTCATCATGCCGGCCATCTCCTCGAAGGTGAGGACAAAGTCCACCTCGGAGCGGACGGACTTGCGCATGGCCTCGAGCTTCTTGGCCGAGCACGGGCCCACGAAGACGATCTTGGCGTTGGGGTGCTGCTGGCGCAGCAGGCGCGCGGTGAGCGTCATGGGCGTGAGGGCCATCGAGATGCACTCGGCGTGCTCCGGGAACTCGGTCTTGGCCATGACCGACCAGGCCGGGCAGCAGGACGTGCCCATGAACGGGATCTTCTCGGGCACCTCCTCCATGAAGTCCTCGGCCTCCTGGACGGTGCAGAGGTCGGCGCCCACGGCTACCTCCTCCATGCCGGAGAAGCCGAGCATCGTGAAGGCCTGGCGCAGCTTGTCCACGTTGCCCTTGCCGCCGAACTGGCCCACGAAGGCCGGCGCCACCTCGGCGATGACCTCGTCGCCGCGGTTGATGGCCTGGATGACCTGGAAGATCTGGCTCTTGTCGGCGATGGCGCCAAACGGGCAGTTGATCAGGCACTGGCCGCAGGAGACGCACTTCTCGTAGTCAATCTGGGCGCGGCCGTGCTCGTCGGAGCCGATGGCATGCATGCCGCAGGCGTCCGCGCACGGGCGCACGTGGTGCTGGATCGCGTGATAGGGGCAGGCGTTGAAGCACATGCCGCAGTGGATGCACTTCTCCTGGTCGATGTAGGCCTTCTTGTGGCGGAAGGAGATGGCGCCCTTGGGGCAGATCTCGCGGCAGGGGTGCGCCAGGCAGCTCTGGCACGCGTTGGTCACGCGGTAGACGTTGTCGTCGCAGGCGTTGCAGGCGAACTTGATGACGTTGATCAGGGGCGGCTCGTAGTAGGTCTCGGGCACGGCAGCGTCGGCGAGGCCGTCGGTGAGGCTCTCGCGCTTGTCCACGCCCTGAAGCGGCAGGCCCATGGCCAGGCGGATGCGCTGCTCCACGATCGCGCGCTCTAGGAAGACGGACTCGCGGTAGGTGGCCACGTCGCCGGGGATGATCTCGTACGGGAGGTCACGGATCTTGCGGCGGGTGGTCTTCTCGTCATCGTCCTTCATGTCGTAGGCAATCTTGGCCACGTTGGAAAAGACGTTGCGGCGAATCTCGGTCAGGTTGGTGTACACGCCACGCATGGTGTCGGCCATGGTTGCCCCTCTCCCGGACGTCCCTATCGCTTGCGGTCGCGCCTCCCCTCAGAGGCGCTCCTCAACGGTTAAGTATCTCACAGACAAGGCCGTTGCGGCGACGCTTTCCGGCGAGAAGCGCTGATGGCGCCGTCAGAGTTGCGCGGGACGCTCCGGCCACAGACGCTCCGGCCATGCGGTCTCCAGGCGCAGGCGCTCGCCGCTCACGGGGTGGTCGAGCTCCTCTCGCCAGGCGTGGAGCAGCAGGCCCGAGGTGCTTCTCGCCCCTCCGTAGAGCGCGTCGCCCACGATGGGGTGGCCAAGGGACGCCAGGTGCACGCGGATCTGGTGACGCCGGCCGGTCACGAGCGTGACGACGAGCAGCGTGCGCCCGTCCTTCTCGGCAACGCGACGAATGCGGGTCTCGGCCGGCTTGCCCTGACCGGGGCGGCAGGCGCGCATGCGGCGCGCGTCGTGGCGGTCGCGGCCGATGGGCTGGCGCACGACCTTCTCGGCCCAGGGGACGCGCCCCGCCACCACGGCAAGGTAGGTCTTGTTCATGGCATGGCCCGCGACCTGCGCGTCCAGCGCCGGCTGCGTGGCGCGGTCCAGCGAGAAGAGCACGAGGCCCGTGGTCTCCGCATCCAGGCGCTGCACGGGCTGCGGACGAACGCCAACGCGGCCGGTTGCAGCCAGGTGAGCGGACACGACGTCGGTGAGCGTGCGCGCCCCCGTGCCGTCGCCGTGCACGATGATGCCCGCCGGCTTGTCCCAGGCGAGAAGGACCTCGTCCTCGTAGATCGCCGTGCCCTCGTTCACGCCGCCCCTCCCCCGGCTGTTCTCAGTACGCGACCTCCAACGTTTTGGCCACGTATTTCGTCGGAAAACGCGTATTGCCACGCGACAGTACGCGATTTCCGACGGAATTGGCCGCGAAAACGTTGGAAGTCGCGTATTGGCGGCCTTCGAGACGCCTACGCCAGGCGGGCGAGAACCTCGTCGGCCAGACGCTCCATCGGCACCTGCACCTGCTCGTGGCTCACCATGTCGCGAATGGTCGCCGCACCTGCGGCGAGCTCGTCGCCGCCGAGTATCACGCAGAGGCGCGCGCGCAGCTTGTCGGCCTGCTTGAACTGGCCCTTGAGTGAGCGACCCTGGTAGTCGGCCTCGGTGCGAACGCCCGCGGCACGCAGGGCCAGGCACGCGTCGAAGGCCGCCGCGCGCTCTGCCTCGCCGCCGGTCGTGGCCACATAGACGCAGGTCGGCTCGTCGCCGCCCATCTCCACGCCCGCGGCCGCGAGCGCGAGCGCGATGCGCTCGAAGCCCACCGCAAAGCCGAGGCCCGGCGTGGGCTTGCCGCCCTCGAGCTCCACGAGCCCGTCGTAGCGCCCGCCGCCGCCGATGGCGCCCACGCCCGAGCCCACGGCCTCCACCTCGAAGACCGTGCGGGTGTAGTAGTCGAGTCCGCGCACGAGCGTGGGGTCCTCGACGTAGGCCACGCCGGCGGCGTCCAGGTAGCGCTTGACCGCCACGTAGTGCGCGGCGCACTCCTCGCAGAGGTTGTCCGGCGCGAGCGGCGCGTCCGCCATGACCTCGCGACAGTGGTCGTTCTTGCAGTCGAAGGCGCGCAGCGGGTTGATCTGGGCGCGCTCGAGGCAGTCCTCGCACATCTCGTCCGCGTGGTCGAGGATGAACGCGCGAACCTTGTCGCGATAGGCGGGGCGGCACGCGGCGTCGCCCATCGAGTTGATCACGAGGCGCAGGTTCTCACGGGCAAAGCCCAGGCGCTCGAAGTACTGCATGAGCATGATGATGCACTCGGCATCCGCCGCTGGGTCGCTCGCGCCGAGCCACTCGACGCCCACCTGGTGGAACTGGCGCAGGCGGCCCTTCTGCGGGCGCTCGCCGCGGAACATCGCCTCGGCGTACCAGAGCTTGGCCGGGGCCGCGCCCTGCGGCACGAGGTTGTTCTCCACCACCGAGCGCACGACGCCGGCCGTGCCCTCGGGACGCATGGCCATGCGCTGGCGCGGCTTGAGGTGGCTCTCGCTGCCGCGCTCCAGCAGGTCGCCGAAGAGCGCGCCCGAGACCACGCGGAACATCTCCTTGCGCACCACGTCCGTGGACTCGCCGATGCCGTGGACGAAGGTGTCCACCTGCTCGATGGCCGGCGTCTCGATCATGTCGAAGCCGTACGCGCCAAAGAGCTCGCGCGCCACGTCGACCATGCGCTGCCAGGCGCGCATGTAGCCGCCGTAGAGGTCCTCGGTCCCCTGCACCTTCTGAGCCATCGTACGATTCCCTTCTCGCCGTGCGTTTACAGCCGTTCAGTATAGCGCGAGAGACGGCCGCGCCGTTCTTCTCGCCCTGCCCCCCGACTACCCCTCTATGTTTTGGGCAACAACTTTGATGCCAAGCGCCGGGATTTGCAGAAAACGCCACGTTCTTCTCGCTTGTGGGCAAAACGATTGATGCAAAACCCGCAAAAGGCTGGCGGCGCATAAAAGATGTTGCCCAGAACCTCAATGGACCCCTCGGATACGGCAGGGTGAGAAGCACGACGGGCCGAGAAACCCAAAACCATGCAAATCGTGGCAAGGGGCCGCAACCCCAGAAAAGGGGCCCTCCACGCGACGGCGGAGGGCCCCGACAGCAGCGTTCTTCTCGCCCGGCGCTAGCAGATCTTGACGACCCAACCCTCGGGACCCTCGATCTCGCCAGCCTGGATGCCGGTGAGCGTCTCGCGCAGCTTGGCCATCACGGGGCCCACGTGCTCCATGCCGCCCTCGCCGAAGACGACCTCGGTCTCGCCATTGACGACCTTGCCCACCGGGGAGATCACGGCCGCGGTGCCGCACATGCCGCACTCGACGAAGGCGCCGCTCGCGACCTCCTCGAACTTCACCGGGCGCTCCACCACGGTCATGCCGAGCATGTCCTGCGCCACCTGCACGAGGCTGCGGCGGGTGATGGACGGCAGGATGGAGTCCGTAGCGGACTGCGGCACCACGAGCGTGCCGTCCTTGTCGACAAACAGGAAGTTCGCGCCGCCGGACTCCTCCACGAAGGTGTGGGTCTGCGGGTCGAGGTACATGTTGTCGGCGAAGCCCTGCTCGTGCGCCTGGACGCTCGGGTAGAGCGACATGGCGTAGTTGAGGCCGGCCTTGATGGCGCCGGTGCCGTGCGGTGCGGCGCGGTCGTACTCGGGCACGCGCACCGCCACGGGCTTGACGCCACCGGAGTAGTACGGGCCCACCGGGGTCACGAGGATGCGGAACTGGTACTCGGTTGCCGGGGCGACGCCGATGACCTCGCCGGTGGCCACCATGAACGGGCGCACGTAGAGCGTGGCGCCGGAGCCGAAGGGCGGCACCCAGGCCTCGTTGGCGCGCACGACCATCTTGACGGCCTCGACGAACTTGTCCTCCGGGAAGGGCGGCATCACGATGCGGCGCGCGGAGTCGGCCATGCGGGCGGCGTTGAGGTCCGGGCGGAAGCAGACGATGTCGCCGTCCTTGGTGGTGTAGGCCTTGAGGCCCTCGAAGACCTCCTGGCAGTAGTGGAAGATGCCCGCGCACTCGGAGAGCGTGAGGGTGTGGTCGGTCGTGAGGCCGCCCTCCTCCCAGGCGCCGTCCTTATAGTTGCAGACGTAGCTGTAGTCCGTGGGCTGGTAGGCAAAGCCGAGGCTGCCCCAGTCGATGTCCTTCTTCTCCACTGCCATGATTGCTCCCTCGCAACGGGTTTTGTGTGCTGCGCAAACGATAAACCCATTCCGGGCGAGAAGAACGACGGGTTGCGGAGGTTGTAACATTGGGCGTATGCGCGGCCGGACCCGACCGATTCCTCGGTTTTGGCGACATGGCAGAAATCGGCGAAGGTGCTTCCTCGAATTGGGCGATATGGCAGCGGGCGAGAAGTGCTATCTGGAGTTTTTCTCGGTCCGTTCTTCAAAATCGCAGACTTGGCACGGCATTCTGTGCCAAGTCCCCCGATTCGCGGAACTCCTTCGTGATGAATCTGCCAAGTCCCCCGATTTGAGGAACACCCCGCAGACTCCAGCCGGGACGCACCGCCCGCGCACACCGAGAAGAACCGTGAACTGGAGGGGCACACCATGCGCATGTTCCGCAACGACTACTCCGAGGGCGCCGCGCCCGAGATCCTGGCCGCGCTCACCGCCACCAACGACGAGCAGACCGTAGGCTACACCGAGGGCGACCCGCACTGCGAGCGCGCCCGCGAGCTCATCCGCGCCGCATGCGGCCGCGACGACGTGAACGTGGAGTTCTGCATCGGCGGGACGTCGGCCAACGTGATCGGCGTGACCGGGCTCCTGCGCGACTGGGAGGGCGCCGTCTGCACGCGCGACGCGCACATCAACGTGCACGAGACCGGCGCCGTGGCCGCCTGCGGGCGCACCGTGCTGCCCACCGACGACGCGGACGGCTTCCTCACGCCTGAGGCCGCCGAGCGCGTCTGGCGCTTCCAGACCTCCACGGGCCGCCACATGACGCGCCCCGGCTGCGTCTACATCTCCAACACCACGGAGCTCGGCGGCGTGTGGGACCTCCAGCGCTTCGATGCCATCTGCGACTGGGCGGACGAGAGGGGCCTGCCGGTCTTTCTCGACGGGGCGCGCCTGGGGTCGGCCCTCACCTCGCCGGCCGCCGGCGGCCTCACGCTGGAGCACATCGCCGCGCGCTGCGGCGCCTTCTACATCGGCGGCACTAAGAACGGCCTGCTCATGGGCGAGGCCATGGTCATCTCGCACCCGCGCCTGCGCGAGGCCTTCCCCTACCTGCAGAAGGAGCGTGGCGGGCTGCTCGCCAAGGGGCGCCTGCTCGGCGTGCAGTTCGAGGCCGCCTTCGAGGCCCCGGCCGACGGCGGCGAGGCGCCCTACTGGCGCCTGGCAAGGGGCGCCAACGAGTGCGCTCTGCGGCTGCGCGCGGGGCTCGTGGAGCTTGGCTTCAAGCCCTACGGCGACTCTGCCTCCAACCAGCAGTTCTTTGTCGTGACGCCCGCCCAGCGCGACGCCCTCGAGGCGGCCTGCGGCTGCGAGACCTTCTACGAGCTCAGCGACGAGCAGGTGGTCGTGCGCTTTGTGTGCTCCTGGGCTACTGGCGAGAAGGACGTGGACGAGCTGATCGCCCTGGCCGGCACGCTCGCGTAGGCCACGCCCGGCCCACACCCGCCTCACGAAGGGCCCTGCCGCGACTCATCCGCGACGGGGCCCCTTTCCTACCCATGCGCTGGTCCTCGCTCCAGCCCGCACTACCTCGCTGCGCGACGCCTGGAGAGGAGGACGAGCCCCGCACCCGCGGCGGCAGCGGCGGCGACGGCGAGCGCCGGCGCGGTGGAGTCACCGTTCGCCGGGAGCTCGTCGGCCGACGCCTTCTCGGCCTTCGCAGCCTCCTCGACCTTTGCGGCCTCCGCGACGGTGAGGGACGCGCGCACCGTGCCGGACCCGGACACTATGAGGA
Source organism: Atopobium sp. UBA1382 (assembly GCA_002305805.1). Classification (GTDB taxonomy): domain Bacteria; phylum Actinomycetota; class Coriobacteriia; order Coriobacteriales; family Atopobiaceae; genus Thermophilibacter; species Thermophilibacter excrementavium. The sequence goes on from DBQY01000009.1 coordinate 158,487, forward strand.
GCTCGTGGTCGCCGGCCTTGAGGCCCTCGAGGAGCTTCGCGGGAAGCGTCACGACCGTGCTGCCCTCGCGGACAACGTACTCGGAGGCGGAGAGGACCCGCCCGTCCAGGCGCACCTCCACGAGGTCGGCGAAGGCCGCGCTCGAGACGAACGTCAGCCCCTTGCTGGAGCCCTTGGTCCACTTGGCACCGTCACCAGAGACAAGCGCCGGCGAGAAGGACGCGTCACGCGCACCGCAGACGGAGCAGAGCCCGCCCTCGAACTCGTGGCCGATTGCCGGGATCACGGCATCCTCGGGGGTGGTCGGAACGGTGCCGCCTTCGTCCTTGTAATGCTTACCGCAGATCCCGCACGTCCAGTACCCCTCGGTCCCGTACGCCGTGCAGGTGGCGTCCTTCTTCGGAGTCTGCACCATGTTGCCATGCGTCACCGTGACCTCGCAGGAAGCGCTGGCCCCGCTTGCATCCGCAGCGGTGGCGGTGATCGTGGCCCTGCCCGCGCTTATGGCAGTCACAGTTCCGTCTTCGCTTACCGTGGCAATATCGGTGTCGCTGCTTTCCCAAGTCACATCTTTGTTGGTGGCATCCGCAGGCTTTACGGTAACGGTCAGGGTATTGCTGCCTTTTTCCTGTAAGGTCAGGCTATTTTTGTTCAGCTCCAAGCCGGTAACGGGAACCATAGCTGGTTTGATGTTCAGCGTATAGTCCTTGCTAGTGCTTCCAGCACTATTTTCAGCCTTTACGGTAACGGTCGAAGTGCCTTCCGCAGTAGGCGTGCCGGTGATGGTGCCGTCACTGTTCAGCGTCAAACCATCGGGCAAACCGCTGGCACTCCATGTAATGTTATTGCCGGTGGCTTGCAGCGTTGCAGTGTAAAATTCGCCCACCGTGCCGTTTGGCAGGCTATCGGTGGTAATCTTCGGAGTAACTGTTCCGCTGCCACCCACTTCACCGGTCAGCGTACCATTGTTGATGATGGTGCCATCGTTGGTCAAAGTCTTTCCATCCGGGACGGTCAGGCTGGCGTCCTTTCCGATGGTCAGGGTTTCGTCCGTACCGATCTCCAAGTCCTCCTGCAAGGTCACATCGCTGTACACGGTGCCGCTCTTGCCGTCAAAGACGATACCGCCGTTGCCATCACTACCTGCACTAACCTGAACTTCACTTGCTTGTGAAGCAATCAATATTTTACTGTCTCTGGTATCCACCACTGCGTTGCCGCTGACGGTCAGGCTGGAAGTACCGCTGTCACTGGGGTTAGTCCATCGATAGTAAATTCCTATACCGCCACTGCCGCCGGCGGTCAGTTTTCCATTATTCACCACAGCAGCAGCTTTGAACCCATCACCAGCGTGTAAATCAACTCCGTAATAATACGCAGCTAAAGTCTTAACATCCGCACCGTCTATGTTAAGGTTCACATTCTTTGAACCAATAAGCGAAATTCCTGAATCGTTCTTATCCACATTGACTTCTAAGCTGCCAGGACCTGAGATAGACAAGGAGGCATCGCCAGCCTTGGACACCACACGAATTCCGCCGGTTCCCGTTATGTTACTCGTTCCTTGGGATGCTACTATTTTGAGAGAAACATCAGCAGACTGACTAAAAGCGATCACACTACCGGGATATGTGAAACCTCCTCCAACAGTCACATTTTGATAATTAACAATCATTGCCTGATTCAGCGTAAGGGTGAAGGTGTCGGCGTCATAGGAAAACTGACCGTTGGCAGGCTCTGTACCGTCAACCTTTTTCCAAGTTCCATTTTGGTTTTCATAGCAGCCGCTTTCTTTGATTTGCTGACCGCCTACATACAGCTCGATTCCGTCTGCCGCCAGCGCCGTGACGGGCAACAAGCCCAGGCAGAGCGCCACCGCTAGGAGGCAACCTCCCAGCGCGGTCGCAGCAAGCTTCTTGAACATGGGGACCACCCTTCTCTCCGGACCGCCGCAGCCGGCAGGTTCTTCTCGTTCCCCATTGTCCCGCAGGGTAACGACGTCCCGCATCGCCCGTCTTCGGCCCGAAAAGGATGAGGCCGCCCACGGCGCGGGGAGGACCGTCTACGGGAGCATGAAGCGGCCGAGCTCCCGCCTGCTCGAGACGCCGAGCTTTCGCAGGGAGGACGAGACGAGCGTCTTGACGGTGTTGACGGAGACCCCAAGGTGGTCGGCGATCTCCTGGTTGGTCCAGCCGCGCGCGGCGAGCGTCGAGGCGGCGAACTCGGTGGTCGTGAGGTTGTCCGCCACCTCCTCGCCCGTCACGGGGTTGTGGACGAGCCTCCAGCCGGCGGAGAAGCGGTAGGTGATGTCGATGATGCGCCGGAAGTCGTCCGGCCACCCGCGCTTGATGACCGCCTCGAGCATGCCGCCGAGGAGGCCGTGGTGCTCGCCGAAGGGCTCGATGAGGCCGTCGGGGCGGGCGAGGTCCCACGCGGCCAGCAGGTGCGCGCGGGCAGCACCCACGTCCCTCATGCCTACGTAGCCCATGACGCAGGCGAGGTGCAGGTAGGAGTTGGTGATGGGCCGCTCCTTACCCTGGACGGCGAGCGCCGCCTCGGCGACGCCCACGCACCGGCCGTGCTCGCCCACGAGGTACGCCTGGTGCGCCAGCACGTAGAGGGCGAAGGGCCGCAGGCCCTCAGGGAGGAGCCCGACGCAATCCTCGAGGGACGGGACGCGCTCGGGGAGCGGCAGGTGGAGAAGGGTGCGCGCCGTGGTGACGAAGAACGAGGCGACGGCCGTGGCCAGGGGGTCGGCGTCGTCGAGACCCTCCCCCACCGCGGCCCGGGCGGTGCCGAGCGCCGCGCGGGCGTCGTCGGCCTGGCCGAGCGAGAGGCTCGCGTAGCCGAGGACGAGGCTCGCGGAGAGGAGCACGGAGAGGTCTTCGCTCGCCAGGAGCGGGCGCGCCGCGGCGGCGGCCGCCTCGGCCTGGCCGGTGAAGTAGAGGAACTCGGCGCGGGCCACGTCGCGAGCCGGCCCCTCCGACATGGACTCGACGAGCTCACGGCACCTCCCCGGCTCGAACGCGGAGCTCAGGAGCGGCATGGGGTCGCACAGGGGGTGGTGTGCGGTCACGGCGCCCACCCCCTAGAGGCTGAGGCCGGGATAGCTGTCCACGACCTCGTCCGCGGCGGAGAGGTCCTGCCCGAGCGAGCAGCCCGAGTAGCCGATAGCATGGAGCCCGGCGGCGTGCGCCGAGGCTATCCCCGCCGGCGAGTCCTCCACCGCCACGGCCTCCCCCGCGCCCACTCCCAGGAGGTCGAGCGCGTGCAGGTAGGGGTCTGGGTGCGGCTTGCGCCTCTCGACCATGTCGCCCGTCACCACCACGTCGAAGAGGTCGAGGGCGCGCAGGCGGTCGAGGGCGGTGAGCACGCAGCGCGCGACCGTCGTCGAGACGAGCGCCACGGCGACCCCGCGCTCCCGCAGCGAGGTCAGGAGCTCGCGGGCGCCCGGCTCGAGCCGAAGGTCGGCCTCGGCGTAGGTCCGGTAGCAGCCGTCGCGCTCGCGCTCGTACTCCTCGATCCTGCCGCCCGCCCCGTACTTCTCGAGCAGCGGGGGCAGCGTCACGCGGTCGTCTCCCCCGGCGAGGCTCATGAGCTCGGCGCGGGTCACGCTTACGCCCATCCCGTGCAGGATGTCGTCGACCAGCTCGAGGTTCTTGCTCTCGGTGTCGCAGAGCGTGCCGTCAAAGTCGAAGAGCACAGCCTCGATGCGCCCCGGTCGCGCCATGTGGTCCTCCTCAGGTAGGCGATGAACGGCGTCAGTGTATCAGAGGACGCGCCTCCGCCACAGCATCGGAACTCCCGCGGCAAGCCAACTTTGGGTATACTTGTTGTACGTACAACCTGTATGGGAGGCCCTCATGGACGCAATGGTCACGGGCAGGATGCCCGCAAGCAAGAAGGAGCGGGGCAACCGCGTGCTCAGCGAACTCGGAACCAATGCCTCCAAGGTGATCAACGCGCTCTACGACTACGTCATCGAGCACCACGCGCTGCCCTTCTCGACGGACCGGCCAGATAGAGACGAGCTCCTTCGCGCGTCGGTGAGCCTCGTGGACGCCATTCCCAAGGTACGGCTCGACGAGCGCCACGCCGAGATGAGCGTCAAGGACGCCCGGCGCGAGCGCCTCTCGACGCAGGCTCTCCCAAGGGAGGACGCATGATTCCCGTCCTCGTAGACAGCAACGTCATCGTTGACTTTCTCGCTGAGCGAGCGGGTTTCTACGAGGAGGCACGAAAGCTCCTCGTGTTCTCGGAGTTTGGCGACTACGAGCTCTGGATGAGCTCCTCGCAGATAACGGACGTGCACTACATCCTGAGCAACGGCGGAAGACGCTCCGAGCTTCCCGCCGCCCGGGCCGCGCTGCGGGGCATCCGAAGGTTCGTGCGCGTATGCTCGCCCGGCGAGCGCGAGGTTGACCTCGCGCTTGATTCAACCTGGGAGGATTTCGAGGACGCCCTTGTCTACCAGGCCGCCGTGAGCATCGGCGCGCGGGCCATAGTCACGAGAAACGAGAGGGACTTCTCCCTCTCGTCCATACCAGCTCTCTCCCCCACCGCCTTCTTCCCCTGGTTCGAGCACCGTTACGGTCGCTACTACGAAGAGCTCCCCTTCTAGCCTCCCCGGTAAGAGAACCCGCCGACGCGAGCCGCCCCGCCGACCCCTCCCGTTNNAACGGGAGGGGTCGGCGGGGCGGCGCCCGCGCGATGGACGTTCTTCTCGCCCTACGCGTCCTTCATGATGATGTCGCGCACGATGCCGGAGACGCGGTCGCACGCATCAAGGCAGAGCTCCATGCGGTCGAAGATGCGCAGCCAGGTGACGGCGTACTTGCCGGACGCGTCCTCCTCGTCGGAGAAGAGGCGGCGCAGCGCCTTCTGGTAGACGGTGTCGCCCTCGTCCTCGACGGTGCCGATCTCGATGGCCTTGTCGAGTACCACGCGATCCTTCTTGTAGTCGGGCAGGTGGTTGATCATCTCCTGCATCTCGTGGACAGCGTGGAGCGTGAGCTCGGAGATCTGCTTGGCCTCGATGCGCAGGTCACCGATGTTGAAGAGGTCCAGACGCACCGCCACGCCGTACATGGAGTCCACGACGTCGTCCATGGCCAGGGCCAGGCTGGAGATGTCCTCGCGGTCGATCGGGGTAATGAAGGAGGTGTAGAGCTTGGCCATGATGGCCTTCACGCGCTCGTCGCAGGTGGACTCATAGACCTTCATCTGCGGGATGGAGCTCATGGACTCCGGGAACTCGCAGATGATCTTGTGGTACTCGTCCGCCGCCTCGACGATGAGGGCCGCGAACTCCTTGAGCATGGTGTAGAACTCGTCTTCCTTCTTGATGCGGGGCATTGTGACTCCTTTTCGTACGAGCTGACGAGAAAAACGTGTGGGTAAACGATCCGAACTAGAACAGGACCAGGAAGAGCCTGGCGAGCACGTAGCCGATGATGCCGCAGCCCGGGAACGTGAAGACCCAGGTGAGGACCATTTCCTTGGCGACGCCCCAGTTGACGGACTTGGGGTCCTTGGCGGCGCCGGCGCCCATGATCGCGGCGGTCTTGGTGTGGGTGGTGGAGACGGGCAGACCCGTCAGCGTGGCGATGAGCAGAGACGCCGTGGCAGAGACCGAGGCCGCAAAGCCCTGGTACTTGTCCAGGCGCACCATCTCCATGCCGACCTTCTTGATGATCTTCTTGCCGCCCACGGCGGTGCCGATCGCCATGACCGCGGCACAGAGCACCATGATCCACAGCGGGAAGCCACCCATCTCCCCCACCGTCATGTTGAGCGAGAGCGCAATGGCGAGCATGGCCGTGGACATGAACTTCTGGCCGTCCTGGGCGCCGTGCATGAGGGCCACGCCCGCCGCGCCGAGCACCTGCATGCGGCCAAAGAAGTTGTTGGCCGTGCGGCGGTCGGCGTTGCGGCAGGCGATGGGAATGACCTTGGAGATGATCCAGCCGGCCAGGAAGCCCAGCACCGTGGAGAGCACGAGTCCGTAGACGACCTTGATCCACTCGCCCATGTTCACGCCGTCCAGACCACCGGAGACGGCGAGGGCGGCACCGGTGAGGCCGGCGATGAGCGCGTGGCTCTCGGAGGTGGGAATGCCGAAGGCCCAGGCGCCGAGGCCCCAGGCCACGATGCCCACCGTCGCGGCCGCGAGCGCGATGAGCGCGGCATGCGTGTCGCCGCCAAAGTCCACCATGCCGGAGATCGTGTCAGCGACGGCGGTGGAGATGAACGACATGGCGACAAGGCCCACGAAGTTGCAGATGACGCTCATGAGAATCGCCGAGTCGACGTCGATGGAGCGCGTTCCGACGGGCTCGGCGATGGCGTTGGCGGCGTCCGTGGCACCGTTGACAAAGATGGTGCCCATGACGAGGACCATGACGATGATCAGAAAGGGATTGCTCGACAGGACGCCGAGGAACTGCTCAAAGCTAATCAAGGGCGAACTCGCTTCCTCTATGGCCGCTCGGGGGCCAGCCAATTGTCACAGCTTTGTAAACGCCCGATAAGAATAGCGTAAACGCGCACGTTGTAAGGGCGAGAAGGCTCACCGGCACATTCCGCTCGCCCGTCCCTTACAAAGAGCTTACATTGAGCCGCCAGAAAAAGGCCGCCGGGCGAGAAACCCGACGGCCTGCACTTACGCTGGAGCCAGCTACCAGACTCGAACTGGTGACCCCCGCTTTACGAGAGCGGTGCTCTACCAACTGAGCTAAGCTGGCGTAAGCGGCTAACTACTATACGAGAAGTGCACGCGGGGCGCAAGCATCGTTTTTCTCGCCCGGCGATCGGAGCGGTTGGGACTTCGCTTCTAGAAACGGCCGTCCTTGTCACAAACGCTTCCGGAAATCGCCAACCTTGTTACGGACGCTTCTAGGAATCGTAGGGGTTGTCACAGGACGATCCCGGAATCGGCGGGGTTGGACCGCATTTGGCCGCTCCCCGTGCGCAACCTCCCGGATTCTGGGACGCCCGTGGGACAAGGCCCCGAGTTCCTAGAGCCGTCCTGGACAAGGTTCCCGATTGCTAGACAGCGCCGAGACAAGGTCCGGACTTCCTAGGCGCGGCCGGAACAAGGGTCGCAATTCCTGGAGACGCCCGCGCGGCGAGAAGCCCGAGCGCCCTACAGCAGGCGCAGGATGCCGCGAACGAGGCGCTCGAAGTCCTCGGCGTAGCGGCCCGCAGCCGCAAGGACTGTCTCGTGGGAGACTGCCGGCGCACCGGACTCGTTGGCGGCGAGCGTAAGTCCCAGCACGCTCATGCCGAGCGCCCGCGCCATGATGACCTCGTTCACAGTGGACATGCCCACGTAGGACACGCCGAGCGAGCGCAGTGCCGCGACCTCGGCCGGCGTCTCGAAGCACGGTCCGAGCACGCCCGCGTAGACGCCCTCCTCCACGTGGACCCCCAAGTCGTCCGCCACGCCGCGGGCGAGCGAGCGCAGGTACGGCGAGTACGCCTCGTTCATGTCCACAAACGGGCTCTCCACATCACGCAGGCCGTCCCACTCGGCGAGCGGGTTGCGACCGGTGAGGTTGATTTGGTCGGTCAGGATGCCCAGGCCCACGCCGGCGTTGCCCGGCACGGCGCCCGTGGCGCAGGCGAAGACGATGTCGCGGCAGCCCAGGTGATGCGCATGGCGCACGAGCGCGGTCACCTCGGCAGCAGAGTATCCCTGGTAGAGGTGGATGCGCCCGGGGTAGACCACCACGGGGACGTCGTCGATCGTGCCGACCGTGGCCTCGAAGCTGTGACCGGCCACGGGACGCGCGGAGAGCGGGAAGCCCTCGATGTCGCGGTAGTCGATGCGGCGCACCGGTCGCACGAGTCCCGCAAGATGACCGAGGCCGCTGCCCAGCACGATGGCGACGGGATGCTCCACACTCGGCCTGCATGCGCGAACGGTTTCCTCGGTTACCACGCAGATCCCCTCCCTCTCGAGCCGATCGGCGAAGACGCCCCGGCCAGCGACGAGCCTTCCGGAATACGTCCCATCGTAGACGAGGCCGACGCCACAGGAGGGGCTCTTTGCCTTGAGCACGGCCAACGAGACCGGTGAGCGTCGCACGGCGGCAAGCGACAGGTCTGCGCCGCGCTCGAAGTCCGCCGTCACGTCCCGCCCGTCGGAGAGGAAGACGCGACCGTCACGCCGCTCCGCCGGGGGACGCGGCACCGGAAGGCCCGAGGCCGTCTCGGGACACACCCGCACGACGTCGACCTTCTCGGCAAGCTCGAGGACCTCGGTGCAGGGCTTGGCGCCCCCGTCGTAGCGGACGGGGGCGCCAAGCAGGCAGGCACTGATCGCTACGCGCACGTCCGCCCCTACTCGGCGATCGTCCCGAGCTGGATCGACACCGTGGAGAGCACGCCGTCGGTGTAGGCGCCCCACTCCTCGTTGAGCTGGGTGGAAGCCGTCTGGTACGCACTCGAGGCCACGCTGTAGGCGGCGCTCGCGGCGGCATAGGTGGCTGCGTCGTTGGAGATGTCGTAGCCGGAGAGGGTGGCATAGTAGGTGCCGTCGGTTCGCGCCCAGTCGTTGGCGTCGGCATCCCACTCGTCGCCGAGAAGCCCGATCACGTAGCTGGCGTACTCGGCGGTGGCGACGTCCTCCTCGCCCTCGGCAGGCTCCTCGGGTGCCGCGGGGTACTCTGGCAGCTCGACGGTGACGACCTCGTCCTGGAGCTTGGTCAGGACCACCGAGTCGGCGATCACCTTGTACGCGGCGTCCTCGCCGATGCCGTAGGAGGAGGCCACGTCGGCGATGGACGACGCCCCCATGCGGTTGGTCACGAAGTCGTTGACCTCGTCCTCGGTCGCGGTGATCCCGCGCGTCTCGGCGTCAGCGAGGATGACCTTGTTCTGGACGTAGGAGAGGATGTCGCTCGCGGACGGGACGTCGTAGGTGCCGTCCTCGTTGGCGGAGAGCTCGGAGCTCCCCTGGATCTCCTCGAGCACCTCGCGCGCCGTGACGCTTGTGGTCGCACCGCCCTCGGAGTAGGTCGCCACGACGCTGTCGAGCTCGCCGGCGGCGAGCGTCGTGCGCCCGTTCAGCGAGACCGTGCCCGGCCCCCCCAGCAGGAAGTGCCCCGCGAGCACGCCCGCGACGAGCGTCGCCACGGCGATGACGACCCATGCCGGCGTGGGCAGCCCGCGCGCCGCCTTGCCCTGTTCGGGGGCCTTGTTCTCGGTTGCCTGGTTCTTCTCGCTCATGCGCTATTCTCCCATGATGAAAAACTTCATGGCGTCACGAGTGTAGGCCTCACGCCAGGAGCTCGCCACGCCTTTGCCGTGCCGTCACAAACCTAGGCGAGAGCTTGAAGAATCTCTGCCGAGAAGGTCTTGATGTAGCCGGAGCCGCTCTCCGCGTCGAACTTCACACGCGCCGCGAGCGCCTGCTTCGTCTCGTCCGAGGCGGCGCCGCGCGCCAGGCCGAGAAGGGCGACGAGCATGTCGCGGTACTCGGCGTCCCCGTGGTAGCACTGGATGGCCTCGTCGAGCAGCGGCCACGCCTGGTCGGAGCGCTCCGGGGAGCTGGCGCCGAGGCGGCACAGGAACACGAACGCCGCGAGACGCACCGTCGCGGAGCCGTCGTCGAAGAGCGACGCCTCGGCGCCGTCATAGGCGTCGGCAACGGCATCGGCGTTCACGTCGGCGATGGCGGACAGGGCATCGAGGACCTCCCAGCGCGTCTGCGCCTCGGGGCGGTAGAGCGCGTCGACGAGCGCGTCGACGTGGCCGAGCATGATCTGGGGATGCGCCTTCGCCGCAATGGCCAGCTGGTGGGCTACCTCCTGGCGCCTGCGGCGGCTCGCACCCGAGAGCTCCTCGATGAGGCCTGATACCTGCGTGTCGTCAACGTCTGCCATGTTGGTCCGTTCCTTTCTTCCCTACTCGCAGAACCCGTCGACCACGGCGGTGCCGCTCTTGGGGTCCTGGTGAATCTCAATGAAGCCGAGCTTGGACGCCTCGCGAAGAAGCGCCGTGAACGAGCGGTAGCCATAGCTCCCCTCGGAGAACTGCGGGCGCTTGCGCTTCATCGTGTCCTTGAGGCGCGAGGCCAGGATGAAGCTGTCACTCTCGCGCTGCAGGGCGTCGATCGTCTCGAAGAGCAGCTGGTAGCAATCCCGCTTGTCCTTCGGCACCTTGGACGAGAAGTCCGGGATGCCCGGGCCGCGCGTGATGTCCTCGTAGAAGATGAACTCGTCGCAGACCTCGGTGAGCAGGCTGCTCGTGGCGTCCTTCATGCCCACGCCGATGACGGTCTTGCCAAACTCCTTGAGCTTGGAGACGAGCGGCGAGAAGTCCGAGTCGCCGGAGAGGATGGCGAAGGTGTCGATGTGATCCTTGGTGAGGCAGATCTCCATCGCGTCCACGGCGAGGCGGATGTCAGCGGAGTTCTTGCCGGTATAGGCGCGGTCCGGGATCTCGATGAGCTCGATCCCGAGCTCGTGCAGGGGCGTGACCGCCGTCTCGAAGCGCTGCCAGTCGCAGTAGGCGCGCTTGGCGGTGATGCGGCCCTTGTCGACGAGGCGCTCGAGGATGAGCTTGACGTCGGGCAGCGGGCCCGGCTCCTGGTGGCCGTTGCGCTTGCGGCGCCCGGTGCCCAGGGCCAGGTTCTCAAAGTCGATGAGCACCGCGATGGAGCTCTGCGGGTTGTCGTTCGTGTTCATGCATCTCCTCATGATGCGAAGGGGCGATCCCCTCGCATCACTTCTTCTTGTCGTTCTTGTCGTCGACGACGCTCATAAGCTCGGGCTCGGGGGTGCCGTCGCGGCGCGCGCGTCGCACGGCCTCGGCACGCTCGCCGTTCTCGGAGCGCCGCAGCTGGTCCTTGTTGACGCGGAAGTAGCGGTCGTGCGCCTTCCAGGGTCCCACGGACTCGCCAAAGCCCATCTTGAGCCCGGCCACCGTGCCGCCGATGAGCCCGATGACGAGCACGACGAGCACCGGGAACGGCGTCAGCATTGCGACAGCGCACGAAACGGCGCCCACGAGCAGCGTGACGACGTTGGCGATGACGTACTCACGCTTCGTCACGCAGCGCTTGACCAGACGCTCGCCCACACCGACGCCCGTGACCGTCCCGAACAGAAGGAACATCAGGGCGAATATGAGGCCCGCGATGTCGTCGGTCACTATGCGCCCTCCCCGTCGTGGCAGTGGCACTCGTGACCCTCGCCGTGATGATGGCCGTGGCCGCCGCAGCACTCGTGCTCGCCGTCACCATGGTCGTGTCCGCAGCAGCACTCGTGCTCGTCCTCCTCCCCCGCCTCGAGCAGGGACCAGTCGAGGCCGGCAGCGGCGCAGGTGCCCTCCTCCTGGTAGAGCAGCGTCAGGGCCTGCGTGCCCATGCGGGAGCCGCCGATCTGGCAGAGCATGTCAAAGAGGGTGAAGGCCGTCTCGGCACCGGGGAGCGTGATGTCCAGGTCCTCGGAGCGCGAGAGCGCGAGGGCGATGTCCTTGCGCAGGTGCTCGGCGAGAAAACCGGGCTTGTAGTCGCCGGCGAGCGACTTGGGGGCGAGCGTGCGCGACGCGCCGGAGCCACCCGTGCCGGAGGCCATCACCTCGAGGACCTTCTCGGCGTCGATGCCGGACTGCTCGGCGAGGGCCAGGGCATCCGCGTAGCCCACCATGCAGGAGGCGAGGCTCACCTGGTTGCAGAGCTTGGCCGTCTGGCCACCGCCCGGCTGGTCAAAGAAGAAGCGCTTGGACGAGAAGCACTCGAGCAGCGGCATGACCGGCGCCACGTCCTTCTCGGCCGCGCCGATGATGAGCGTGAGGGTGCCGTCGATCGCACCCTGCTCGCCGCCCGTGACCGGGCAGTCGAAGGCATGCTTGTCCTCGACCTCAGCGGCGTCATGGATGTCGCGCGCGAGCTGCGGGGAGCTCGTGGTGAGGTCGATGAGCCAGGCGCCCTTCTTGGCGGCGCGGATGAGGCCGTCGGTGGCGAGGTAGACGTCCTCGACGTCCGTGGGGTAACCGACCATCGTGAAAACGACGTCGGCGTCCGCGGCGGCCTCGGCAGGGGTCTCCGCCCAGCGGGCGCCGCGGGCGAGAAGCCCCTCGGCCTTCTCGCGCGTGCGGTTGTGGACGGTCAGGCTGTAGCCGGCGTCCATGAGGTGGCCGGCGATGCGCTCGCCCATGATGCCGGTGCCGATGAAGGCGACGTTCTTGATCTGCAAGCTGATTCCTTTCTGCATGATTCAAAAGGGGACTGTCCCCTTTTGAATCATCTGCTGGGCGGATGTTGCTACTGGCCGCGGACCTTGCGGGCGAGGCGGTCAGTGAACGAGAGGCTCTCGCGGCGGTCCTTGCCCCAGAAGAGCAGGGCAACCATGCCCGGGCCCACGTGGGCGCCGATGACCGGGCCGACGGAGCTGTAGATGATGGGCACGTCCTCGCAGCCGGGCTCGCGCCGGACCTGGTCGGCGAGCCAGCGGGCGTCCTTCTCGGCGTCCGCGGAGACGATGGCCATGGGCAGCTTCTCGTCGCCGCCCTCGGCGCCGAGGTAGTTGGCCTTGAAGTCCGCGATGATCGCACGGAGGGCCTTCTTGCGACCGCGGCACATGCCGCGCAGCGTGAGCGCGCCGTTGGTGTCGTAGGAGAGCTCGGGCTTGATGTCGAGCTTGCCGCCCACCGTGGCGGCCGCCGGCGGGATGCGCCCGCCGCGCGCGAGCGCGTCGAACGAGTCGAGCGTGAAGTAGCCGTGGACGTAGTAGCGCGCCTCCTCGGCCCAGGCGGCGAGCTCGCTCGCGGAGAGGCCGTTGGCCGCCTGGCGCACCGCCTCGATGGCGAGAAGCTCGGCGGCGGCCGACGGGCAGACGTTGTCGATGACGTGAATCTCGAAGTCGGGGTGGCTCTCGCGCACCATGTCCGCCGCCTGGCGCGCCGCGTCCACGCTCGAGGAGAGGCCGCGCGTGAAGGCCAGGTAGACCGTCGGCGTGCCCTCCTCCGCCGCGTGCTCGAAGACCTCGAGGTAGCGGCCGGGCGTCACCGCGGAGGTGGTGGCCACCTCGCCGGCGCGCATGCGGTCGTAGAACTCCTTGGCGGGCATGCTCTGCCAGAGGTCGTCGGCATGCTCCTCGCCGCCCATCACGTACGTGAAGTGCACGACCTCCACACCCAGGGCCTCGGCGACCTCGGGGGCAAAGTCCGCGCAGGAGTCGACGATGATCTTGACGTTGGACTTGCGATGATAGGCGCGGCCCAGGCGCGCAGCCTCCTGCGACGCCTGGGCGTTGTCGGCGCCCGCCTCGACGGGGGCGTCGGTGCTCATGTCGTTCTCGGTTTCCTTGCTACTGCTCATTCTCTTCCTCGATCTTGGGCTTGATGATGCCGTACCCACCGTTCTTGCGGTGGTAGATGACGTTGACCAGGCCCGTGGTGGCGTTGGTGAAGACGTAGAAGTCGTGACCGATGAGGTCGGTCTGGACGAGCGCCTCCTCCTCCGTCATGGGCAGGAGGTCGATGTACTTCTCGCGGACGAGCTGGTCGTCCTCGGTCTCGTCGGGGCCGGGCTCGATGAGGGCGGCGAGGTCCTCCTGGGTGACGGTGCCCGTCTTGGCCTGCTGCATGCGCTGGCGACGGTCGATGACGCGGGTCTTGTACTTGCGGAGCTGACGGGTGACCTTGTCGGCCGCCTCGTCGATGGCGGAGTACATGTCGTCGGAGCTGGCCACCACGCGCACGACGTTGTCGCGGACGAAGACGGTGACCTCGCAGGCCTTGCGCTCGGGGTTGGAGGGGTTCTTGTCGACGCGAAGGACCACGTCGCAGGTCATGGGCTTGATGTCGAACACCCTGAGGGCGTTGCCCACCTTCTCCTCCACATGCTCGCGCAGCGAGTCAGAAACGCCGACCTTGCGGCCCGAGATCTTGATGTCCACCATGCGAACCTCCTTACGGTTGGGACGCGCCGGGGAGCCAGTGCATCGTCCCCGGCCCTAGGACCCTCATACCCACTCGGGCGCCGGGCGCATCGCGGGGCGGCCCGAGCGGACGAACCTACTCGGCGGGCGTCTCCGTCCCGGCCTCGCCCTCGGCGGACTCCGCGTCCTCGGAGCCCTCGTCGGCGGCGGGCTCCTCGGTGCGCTCGACGAGGCCGGTGATCACGCTCTCGGCCGTGAGCGTGGGCAGGTCGCCCACCCAGCGCGCGCGGGCGATGTCACCGACGCCGCCGGTCTCGACCGTCTCGAGCGCGGACTGCACCGCGGTCTGGAGCTCGGGGCTGCCCACGGCGATGCCCACGAGCGCGGGCTCGTCGAAGGTCCCGGCGAACGAGACGTCGGGGTAGGCCGCGGCGAGATAGGCGCCCGCATACGCGTCGCAGACGACGTACTGGACGCTGCCCTGCTCGAGCGCCTCGAAGGCGTCGTTGAGGTTTGCGAAGGGGGTGCGCGTGATGTCGAGCTCGAAGTCCCCGACGAGCTGCGCGGAGACGGAGCCCTCCTGGAGCCCCACGCTGGCGCCGCTCAGGGACGAGGCGTCCACGGGAGCGGTGACGTCGCCGCGCGTGAAGAGGCCGGTCGCGCTCTGCACGTAGCCGCCCATCACCGTGGCGCTGCCGGCGTCGCCGGGCTCGAGGCCCATCACGATGTCGCACGTCTCGGCGAGCGCGGCATCAACGCCGTCAACCGGGACGAAGGAGACGGACGAGAGCCCCAGCTCGTCAGCGAGCGCGTGGGCCAGGTCGATGTCGATGCCGGACTGAACGCCGTCGGCGGTGGTGATGGAGAGCGGTACGGTCTCCGTGGCGGGGATGCCCACCGTGAGCGTGCCCTCCTGCTTGAGCGCGGAGCCCGCGACTACGGGCGCCAGCTCCGACCGACGCGCCTCGCGCGCCTCCTCGACGGAGGGGGTGCCGATGAAATCGTCCAGGTTGACAGGGCCGATGGAGCAGCCCGCAAGACCGCCGGCAACCAGAAGCCCGGCGACGATTGTGAAGATGCGCTGACGCGTCATGTCCCGTCCTCTTCTCTCGTCGTACCTCATCGTCTCACCCAGCTGACCTGGTCTTTGACCCCACACTCGCGCACCGGGGGCTTCGCTTCCGGCACCGCGGCGCCGCCACTTGAGCCCCTCTCGCCCGCGAGGCCGGATGCCTCATGCGTATGACGGGCGGTGCGGCTTACCTCTAGGACGAGCCATGCTCGCCCGGACGCGCGCGCCCGGACTTACGTGGATCCCTTTGCCCTCGTCTGGCATGGACTGGGACGGTCGCGCGAACGCGGCCCTCCGCAACCACAGACCTGGGTTGAGACGGCTTTCAGTATACCTACCTGCCGGGCGTTTTTCTCGCCAGGGCGTCAATCCTCGGGAGACGCCCATCAGAGGCTCACCACACGCGGGCGAGCACGCAGGCGGTGACGGACGCCGCGCCGCGCTCCGCGAGCGCTCTCGCGCCCTCCGCAAGCGATGCGCCCGTGGTCGAGACGTCATCGATGAGCAGGAGGTTTGCGCCCTGAAGGTCGTCGAGGGCGCGCATGGTCCCCGAGAGGTTGGCCGAGCGCTCCGCGCGACCGAGTTGCCGCTGGTCGCGGGCCGACGGGCGCACGAGGACGTCGGCGAGCGGGACGGCGAGCTCACGCGAGAGGGCGCGGGCCACGAGCTCCATGTGGTCGAAGCCCCGCCGCGCGTAGGCCGCCGCCGTCGCAGGGACGAAGCAGAGGGCGTCGATTCCGGCTGCCGAGAAGCGCGGTGCTCCGTCACGGGCGGGCCAGGCGGAGGCCTCCTCGAGCGAGCACGCCATGGCGGCAGCGATCACGGGGGCGAGGCGCAGCTCGTGGGCGTCCTTGAGGCAGGTCACCATCCGTGCGGGCGCGCCATGGAAGCCGAGGGCTGCCACCGTGGCGCGCGGGAGCCAGGAGCCGTCGCACTCCGTACAGGTGAGAAATCCGTAAGGGGCACCGCAGCTGGGGCATGCCAGATGTTGCTCGATCCAGGGGAGGCCGGCTCGGCACTCCTCGCAGAGCAGCTCACCGGGCTGGTCGCACCCCACGCAGCGCGTGGGCCAGAGCGTCTCCGCGAGCGCATCCGCCGTCTGGCGCGCGAGCTCCGAGATACGCATGCGCACCCCCGATCCTTGCCTGCCTCCGACCGCACCCATCGTTTTAGCATGGGCCGCAGGTGCTTGCTGTCTAGGAATCCGCAGAGTTGTCCGAGGTGCTTCTAGGAATTCGCTCCCTTGTCGCGCGGCGTTCTAGGAACTCGGGAGCTTGTCCGGCAACGTCTGCAAAAGCGCGGTTTTGTCGGCATGAAATCCCAGAATTCGGGACCTTGCACGGGCGCGCGGCCTCCCGAGCGGACAAGAGCGGCGTTTTCCAGAGCGCACCGCGACAAGGGCGGCGATTTCCGGACAGAGCCCGCGACGAGACCGAAGTTGCCGCACAATGGGAGGCGAGAAGGGAGGGCAGATGAGCGAGACCAGCAACAAGACGGTGACCAGAAGCGTCGCGCTCGTGGACGCAGACAGCAACGCGGCGCCGTCGATGCTACTTGCGGACGCGGTCGAGGCGCTGCCCGTCTACGCACGGCTCTCGGGCGTTGCCGCGCCGGAGCTCGTGCGCGCGGCCGCGGGCGCGGACGTCGCCCGCTGTGACACGGCCCTTCTCGCCCTCACGCTGGGCTCCGCCGCGGCGCGCGTCGAGGAACTGCCCCTCAGCTACGCACCCGCCGGGGCGCACGTCTACGCGCTGCTCTGCGTGGATGATGACCCGGGAGTCGCGACGCACGCCCTCGCCGCGCTCGAGGAGCGCTGCGGGGAGCTCGGGCTGGCCTGGATGGGCGGACTCGCGGTGGGAGATGCGAGCCTCCTGCCGCAGATGGCCCGCCGCCCGCGCATGGGCTGGGCCCGGCGACGCGTCTCCGAGGCGATGGACCAGCTGCTGATCGCCCTTCTCGCCCACCAGCCATTTGGCGAGAAGTACGTGCGCCCGTCACGCTACGCGCGGCTCACCTGCCGTCCGCGCTAGGCGAGCACGACGCGCAGGACGAAACCGATCACCACGAGAACCGCGAGCGCCGCGCCGAAGTTGCGCAGCGCGATCGGGTTGACGACGTCCCGGGCCTCGTTGGCGTTGAGGTTCTCGCACCAGGTCCTCTCGCCGCACGCGGGGCAGTCGAAGCGCTTGGCCACGTAGTGGTAGTGCGGCTCGTTCACGAGCGCGACGCCCTTCACGCGTGTCCGCGTGGTCGAGCGGGAGCGCCGGAACTTGCTCCGCGCGAACTCTCGCGGGGAGAGGTCGAACTCGTAGCCGCATGTCTCGCATCGCATGCGATAGCGCAGTCCCGAGGCCTCGACCTGCGCCAGCGTGCGTCGCCATGCCGCCACGAACAGCCCCACCATGACGATGACGCACGCCAGAACGGCGAGAAGGGCGACGGCCAGCCAGGCGTACATCGCGCTCCCCCCCTACAGCCCGAAGAACGAGCAGGCGTTCTTCCACAGCGCGTCATAGGTGGACTGACGGCCGCTGCGTCCGGCAGCCTCGCGCGCGTCGGCGATGCAGGCGGCGGTGAAGGCCACCATGGCGGGCTCGCACTCCTCGCCGCGCAGAGGAACCGGCGCCATGTAGGGGCTGTCGGTCTCCGTGAGCAGATAGCGCTCGGGGCAGTAGGTGGCCGCCTCGCGGATGTCGTCCGAGCGGGTGAAGGTGATGGCGCCGCCGAAGGCGACGTGGCAGCCCAGGCGCGTGAAGTCCTCCATCACCTTGAGGTCTGAGGTGAAGCAGTGCAGGTCGCAGCCCGATCCGGGCACGCCCTCCTCGCGCAGGACCTGCGCGGCCAGGCGGTGGGCGTTGGCGCGCACGTCCACGGCGGCGTCACGGATGTGCAGCTCGACGGGAAGGTCGAGCTCGTGCGCCACGCGGAGCTGACGGCGGAACGCGGCCTCCTGCACGTCCGGGGCGACCTTGTTGTAGGGGCCGTAATCCAGGCCGAACTCGCCCACGCCCACGGCACGCGGGGTAGCCAGGAGCTCGCGCAGGCGCTCGATGGCGGCATCGTCCACCTCGGCCGAGCCGTAGGGGTGCACGCCGGCGACGATGCGAACGTTGTCGAGCAGCTCGGGCGCGTCGTAGCCCTCGAAGGTGGGCGGGACGAGGCCCATCTCGCGCGCCTCGAGCAGGCACACGCGCGCCAGGTCGATCTGACCCTCGAGCCAGGACGTGAACGCGCCCACGCTCTCCCACTTGCGGGGGATGTCGCTCACGGGGTCAACGGGCACGACGAGCAGGCGCACGCCGGCGAGCGCGGCGCGCACGAGCGCCATCGCGGGGTCGTGGGCACGGAAGCTCGTGAGGTGACCATGGGTGTCCGCGAGCGGGGCGAGCGGGCGGGGCCAGTCGCAGACCGCGCCCTTGCGGTCATGGAAGAGCTCGCCGTCCGCGAGCATGAGGTCGTCGAGGGCAATCTGTTCTTCGGCCATGGTCTTCTCCTTACTGGGAAACGGCTTGCGAGAGCGCGTCGGAAAGGCGCACGAAGTCCGTCGGCGCGAGGGTCTCGGCACGGCAGGTGGGCTGGATGCCCGTCTCGGCAAAGGCGGCATCGAGCGCGTCGCGCGAGAAGCCCGAGGCGGACATGGAGTTGCGAATGGTCTTGCGACGCTGCGCGAACGCGGCGTCGATCACGGCGGACACGGCGGAAATGTCCCAATTTGCTCCTGTCCCCTTTTGGGACAGGCGGTCGAGGCGGACGACGGCGGAGTCCACGTGCGGGGGCGGCATGAAGTTGCCCGGACCCACCTCAAAGCGCCCGGTCACCCGGGCGAGGAGCGCGAGCTTGGCGGTGTAGGCACCGTAGGTGCGGTTGCCGGGGTCCGCGCAGATGCGGTCGGCCACCTCGGCCTGCACCATCACCACGAGACGGCGCAGGCTCGGAACCTCCTGCAGGTAGCGCAGGATCACCGTGGCGGCCACGTTGTAGGGCAGATTTGCGACAAGAACGTCGGGCTCGTCGCCCGCCGCCTCTGCAATCTGACCCGGCGTCACGCGCAGGGCGTCGCCCATGATGAACGAAAAGTTCGGGTGCGCCGCGGCGTGCGCGGAGAGCACGGGCTCGAGCTCGCGGTCCATCTCGATGGAGACCACGTGGCCCGCCTCGGCGAGGAGCGCCAGCGTGAGCGTGCCGATGCCAGGGCCCACCTCGAGCACGCGGTCCTTCTCGCCAAGCTCGGCCAGGTCCATGATCCTCTCGATCACATGGTTGTTGACCAAGAAGTTCTGGCCCAGGCTGTGCTTGGTCGCAAGGCCGTATGCCTCGAGCAGGGCACGGGTGGCGCCGGGGTTTGCGAGAGGGGAACCCGTCACGCTCGCCTACTTCTTGGTATCCAGGCGCGGGAAGAGCGCATCGCCCTTGGTCACGGCCACGCCGCCGGCGAGGCCGCCCCAGGCGCAGGCCGCGCGCAGGTCGTCGGTGGCCACCTCGGCCTCGAGCGACATGCGGCGCAGAACCTCGGCCGAGGTCTCGGGCATGAACGGCGCGAGCAGGTGCGCGCTGATGCGGATGGACTCGAGCAGGCTCACGATGATGTCCGCAAGCTCGTCGGCACGCTCCGGGTCCTTGGCCACGGCCCAGGGCGCGGAGTCCTCGATGAAGTGGTTGGCGGCGTGGACGAGCTCCATGACCACGTCCTTGGCGCCAGCGTAGTCGAAGACCTCCATACGGCTCGCGTAGCGATCGTAGATGCCCTCGGCGACGCCCTTGAGCACGCCGTCCTTCTCGACCCAATCCTCCGCGAGCTCCGGCGTCTTGCCGTCGAAGTACTTGGCGCTCATGTTGAGGGCGCGGGAGACCAGGTTGCCCCAGCTGTTGGCGAGGTCGGCGTTGTAGACCTGCTCCATGCGCTCGAAGGAGATCGCGGAGTCGTCGCCGTGGACCACGTCGGTCATGAAGTAGTAGCGGTAGCCCTCGACGCCCAGCAGGTTGATGACGTCGCGCGGGGCGATCGCGTTGCCGCGGGACTTGGACATCTTCTCGGCCTGGCCGGTCTCGGGGTTGCGCACCGTGAGGAAGCCGTGCACGAAGACGTGCTCGGGCAGGGCCTCGTCGATGGCCATGAGCATGGCGGGCCAGAGGATGCAGTGGAAGCGGATGATGTCCTTGCCGATGAGGTGGCACTGGGCGGGCCAGCGGCGCGCGAGCTCGGCGCGCGATTCCGAGTCGTCCAGGCTGTAGCCCACGGCGGTCATGTAGTTGAGCAGCGCGTCAAACCACACGTAGGTGACGTGCTTGTCGTCAAAGGGCACCTTGATGCCCCAGTCGAAGGTCGTGCGGGAGACCGAGGTGTCCGTGAGGCCGCCCTCCACGAAGCTGCGCACCTCGTTCATGCGGAAGTCCGGCTGCACGAAGTCGGGGTGCTCGTCGTAGAGCTTGAGCAGGCGGTCCTGGAACGCGGAGAGCTTGAAGAAGTAGGACTCCTCCTGGACGCGCTCGAGCGGGCGGCCGCAGTCGGGGCAGAGGTGCTCGCCCTTGGTGCCGCGCTCCTCGTCGGCCTTCTCGACCTGGGTTTCGGTGAAGTAGGTCTCCTCCGGCACGCAGTACCAGCCGTCGTAGGAGCCCTTGTAGAGGTAGCCGCTCTCCAGCATGCGGTCCCACAGGTACTGGACCGCGTGGTGCTGGCGGGGCTCGGTGGTGCGGATGAAGTCGTCGTTGGAGACCTCGAGCTCGCTCCAGAGGTCCTGGAAGAGCGGTGCCTGGGAGTCGCACCACTCCTGCGGGGTCATGCCGTGCTCGGCGGCGGCCTCGGCGACCTTCTCGCCGTGCTCGTCCATGCCGGTCAGGAACTTGACGTCATAGCCGGCCGCGCGGCGGAAGCGCGCCTGGACGTCCGCGAGCAGCGTGCAGTACGCGGTGCCCAGGTGCGGCGCGGCGTTGACGTAGTAGATGGGGGTGGTGACAAAGTAGGACGGCTTCTCTGCCATATGAAGACTCCTCATGACGGAATGTGGCAACCGCCTGATTGTACTCTTTACCGGCCCGTGCGTCCCTCCTGGCGAGAAGGACGCGGAGGGCGCGGCGTCACCCCGTGTTCTGCAGCCCGGCGGCCACGCCGGAGACGGTGCAGAGGATGAGGTACGTGAGCGCGTCGCGCTCCTCGGGCTCGAGGTCGCCGGCGCGCAGGCGACGCAGCGCGAGGGCCTGCGTCACCGAGAGCACGTTCACGAACGGCAGGCGCATGCGAATGACGGGCCCGAGCACGCGACGGTGCTGCAGCGGCCAGTCGTCGCCCGCGATGGCGAGCACCCAGCGGCGCGTGAGCGCCATCTCCCCGAGGACCTTCTCCGCGAGGTCGTCCCGGTCGCCGAGCGCAAGGTAGAGCCGTGCGATGCGCTCGTCCACCTTGGAGAGCGACATCTCCACGTTGTCGACGAACGTGGAGAAGAGCGGCCACTCGGCGTAGGCGGCGCGCAGACGGTCGAGGTCCCCCACCCGCTCGCAGGCGGTGCCCAGGCCATACCAGGCGGCCAGGTTCACGCGCGCCTGGGACCACGAGAAGATCCACGGGATCGCGCGCAGGTCGTCGAGGGAGGTGGCGCCGAGGCCGCGCTTGGCAGGACGGCTGCCGATCGGCATCAGGCCCACCTCGGCGAGCGGCGTCACCGTTGAGAACCACGAGGCGAAGCCCTCGGTGTGCAGCAGGTCGAGGTAGCGCTCGCGGCTGGCGGCGTCGAGCTCCGCCGCAAGCCCCGCGTACTTCTCGGTCATCTCGGTGTTGAGCAGCTCGATCGAGGGCGCGGACGAGAGGAGCGTGGCGCCCGCGACCGACTCCACGTGCCGGCGCGCGAGCGTGGGGTCACCGTAGCGGGCGAAGATGACCTCGCCCTGCTCCGTGAGCTTGAAGCAGCCGTTCACCGAGCCGGCGGGCTGGGAGAGCACCGCGCGGTTGGCGGGACCGCCGCCGCGGCCGACCGCACCGCCGCGGCCGTGCATGAGGACGAGGTCGATGTCGCGCTCCTCGGCCCAGCGCGCGATGGCGGCCTGTGCGGCGTGCAGCACCAGCGTGGCGGCCGTGGGGCCCACGTCCTTGGAGGAGTCCGAGTAGCCGAGCATGACCTCCAGGCGCCGGCCCGTCTGCTGCAGGCGGCGCTGGACCTCGGGCAGGCGGACGATCTGGTCGAGCGTGTCCACGGCGTGCTCCAGGTCGGCGGCCTGCTCGAAGAGCGGGATGACGTCGAGCACGGGGACGTCCGCCTCGTGCGCGAAGGCGAGGTGCGCGAGCTCGTAGACTGCCGCGACGTCCTCGGCGGAGCGCGTGAACGAGATGATGTAGCGGCGCGCCGCGTCCACGCCGTTCCTGCGCTGGATCTGCGAGATGGCGCGGAAGGTGTCCAGCACCTCGCGCGTCATGGGCTCGAGCTCGCCGCGCTCGCCCCAGCGCCCGTGCTCGCGGATGTCCTCGAGCGCGCGGGCGTGCACGAGCGAGTGCTGGCGGAACTCCATCTCCACGAGGTGGAAGCCAAAGGTCTGCGCCTGCCAGACGAGACGCTGCACCGGGCCGTACGCCGCGCGCGCCGCGCCGGCTCGGGCGAGCGAGTCCTGAACGACGCGCAGGTCGGCGATGTAGTCGTCCGCGCTGCGGTACATGACGTCGGCGGTCCGGGAGACCGTGGCGCGCAGGCGCTCGGCGATGACGAGCATCGCGGCGCGGTGCAGCTCGCTCGCGGAGATCCCGAGCGCGCGGGACGTGAGCTCCTCGCTCATCTCCACCTGGTGGTTCCAGAGGTTGACCAGGGCGCCCGTGGGCGGCGTGGAGACGGCGTCGAGCGTGAGGTTGCGCCCGCAGGTCTGCGTGGCGTCGGCCAGGCGCCCCAGCACGTGCGCGCGGAACTTCTCGGCAACGGCGCGGCTCACGCGCGCGGTCACGTTGGGGTTGCCGTCGCGGTCCGAGCCGATCCAGCTGCCGGGATGGAAGAACGCGGGGCAGACGGGCGGCACGGTGCCGGCGCGCTCGCCGAGCTCCCAGTCGTCGAAGCGCCGGTAGACGTCCGGCACCATGTCAAAGAGCGTGCTGTCGAAGATCTCGACGATCGTGTCGGCCTCCTCGACGGGCGTGGGCTTCTTGTGCGCGATCGGCGAGGTGCGCAGCAGCGCGTCGATCTCCTGCAGCAGACGCCGCTCGTTCTCCACGAGCGCCGCGCCGCCCAGCTGTGACCGCTCGTCGAGGAGCCCGGAGATGCGGCGGATCTTGCCCTCCACGGCCTTGCGGCGGGCCTCCGTGGGATGCGCCGTGAAGACCGGGCGGAACTCCAGGCGCTGGAGCAGGGCCACGGCCTTGCCGCGCCCGCACTCGTCGACGAGCCGGCGATACGCCACCGTGAGGTCGTTCACCGGGTCGGCGTCCGCCGAGGGGTCGACCGCGCTCTCGCGCTCGCGCAGCGACCCCACGCGATAGTGCTCCTCGCAGATGTTGGCCAGGTGGAAGTAGGCCACGAAGGCGCGCATGAGCAGCGTGGCGCTGCGCTCGTCAAGGGCGTCGATGGTGCGCTCCAGCTCGGCAAAGGCCGCGCGCTCGTCGTCCGTCTCGGCCGCCTCGTCGGCGTTAGCGCGGAAGGCGTCCGAGAGCAGGACGTCAAAGGTCTCCAAGAGGGCGGGGTCAAACTCCTCGAGCACCTTGCGCACCAGGCGCAGGAAGAGGTCCATGTTCTCGGCGATACTCTCGGGGACGTTGAGGGCGGGCATGATATCGGTCGAACTCACCATGTGCACGTTCTTCTCGGCCAACGCTGCTCCTTTTTCGGACGGGTGGTCCTTCCTGATAGAGGGTACCCCGTACGAGCGGCCTTGAGAACTACCTCACAGCCGAGAAACGCGTTGTTCACGTCCGGCGCACCGCTCATGCGTCGCCAGAAATCCCGAGTAGCGCGTTCTTCTCGCCGTGCGCAAGGCGGGATTCTTGTCCAAATGACCACGAATCCCGAGTAGCGCGNNCCCGCGCTACTCGGGATTCGTGGTAACGCGCCGCCGCCCCAATTTCCGTCCCCCTCGGCGGTACAATGAAAAACCGAGAAGGACGCCCGCCAGAAAGACCTCGCATGCAGAACCCGTTCAAGAGAGCCAAGCCCATCCCCGCGGCACCCCAGGCCCCGCGCACGCCGCGCTACGGCGTGTCGCCGCGCAAGCCGCGCAAGGGGCGCCAGCCGCGCGAGCGCGAGGCGTTTCTCGCCCGGATAGTCAACGACTGGTGGAACAGGCTCATCTCCGCGGTCTTTGGCGGGAAGTTCTCCGAGCAGACCGAGCAGTACCTCGCCCACCAGACCAAGCGCGACTACCTCTGCAACACGGCGGGCCAGGCGGCGTGGGGCGCGCTCTTCCCGCTGCTCACGATGGTCGCAACCTGGCTGGTGGGCGCCGAGCAGGCGGGCCTGTTCTCGATGGCCTTCACCGTGGGCACGCTGCTCCTGTTCCTCGCCAACTACGGCGTGCGCACCTATCAGGTCTCCGACCTGGACGACATGCGCTCCTTCCTGGACTACCAGATCAACCGTTTTGTCACCTGTGCGGTCATGCTCCTGGTGGGCTGGATGTGGTGCCAGTTCCGCGGCTATGACTCGTACATGTTCTCCATCTGCATGGGCGTGCTGGTCTTCCGCGCGGTGGACGGCCTGGCGGATGTCTACGAGGGGCGCCTCCAGCAGAAGGACAAGCTCTACCTCGCGGGCCTCTCGCAGGCGGCGCGCTGCGTGCTGGGGCTCGTGGCGTTCTCGCTGGTGCTGCTCGTGACGCGCAACCTCGCGATGGCGAGTTTTGGCATGGCCGTGGGCGCCGTGGCATCGCTCGTCCTGCTCACCGTGCCGCTCGCGTTCTTTGAGACTGAGCGCAGCATGCCGGCAACGCTGCGCGGCGTGAAGGAGCTCTTCGTCGAGTGCTTCCCCCTCTTCGTGGCGCTCTTCCTCTACAACCTGATCGACTCGGTGCCCAAGTTCGCGATGGAGGGCGTGCTCTCCTACGACAACCAGCTCTACTACAACGCCATGTACTTCCCGGCGCACTCGATCCTCATGATGGCCGGCTTCATCTACAAGCCGCAGCTCGTGCGCCTGGCGCGCATCTGGGACGACCCCGAGAAGCACCGTCGCTTCGACCTTCTGGTGCTCGCCATGGTGGGCGTGATTGCGCTGGTCACGGGCCTGATGGCGCTCTTCATGGGCACCGTGGGCATCCCGCTCATGAGCTTCATGTACGGCCTGGACTTCGAGAAGTTCCGCGGCCTGTGCCTCGTGATGGTTGCCACGGGCGGCGTATGCGCCTGCATCGACTTCCTCTACCAGATCGTCACGGTGCTGCGCGCGCAGGGCGACGTCTCCAAGCTCTACCTCATCGCCTTTGCGTTCTCCGTTCCCGTGGCGATGCTGCTCGTCAACTTCGCGGGGCTCGCGGGCGCCGTGGTGGGCTCGCTCGTCTCCATGGCGATCCTGCTCACGCTGCTCGTGATGGAGTACTTTGGCATCCGCAAGCGCATGAGCCGCGGCTACTAGCGCCTCCGGCGGGGGCCGGGCTTGCGCTTGCGCACGGAATAGCCAAAGCTCCCCAGGCGGCGCCCCAGCTCGAAGTACTCGCCATGGCTGTAGGCGGTGAGGTTGGCGCGGGCCAGGTCGAGCTTGCCACGCGCGTCGAGCAGCCCCTCCTCCACCTGCACGGCAGCCACATCCGCCAGGAACAGGTGGTGGCTCCCCAGCTCCAGCACGTCGCGCACGCGGCACTCTATGTTCACGGGACTCTCCGCGATCACCGGCGCAAGTTCGAGCTTCGCCGCCGGCTCGGCCGTGAGGCGGCACTCGGCCCACTTGTCGTAGTCGCGGCCCGAGCGCACGCCACACCAGTCGCATGCCCGCTGGAGCCGCGACGTCACGAGGTTCACGACAAACTCGCCGGACTCGCGGATGATGTGGTAGCTGTGGCGCTCCGGGCGCAGGGAGATCGAAAGCATCGGCGGGTTGGTGCAGACGGTGCCGGCCCACGCGACCGTGACGATGTCCTTCTCGCCTGCTGCGTTCGCGCAGCTCACCATCACCGCGGGCAGCGGGTAGAGCATGTTGCCGCCCTTCCAGACCTGCTTTGCCATGGAACCTCCTATGCCGTGGCGATCGACGCACCCAGGCGCGCACCCGCCCACACCGCGACGAGGCAGACGATCACGTTGAGCGTGATGTTGACGAGGGCGCTCGCAAGATGGCCGCCCTCTATCATCCCGAGGGTCTCGTTCGAGAACGTGGAGAACGTGGACAGACCGCCACATAGCCCGACCGTGAGAAGCAGGCGCGTCTCCTCGGGCAGCGGCGTCACCGACCCCGCCCCGGAAACGACGCCGATGATCAGGCCGGCAAGGACGTTGGCAACAAAGGTCCCCGCGGGCAGGCCCGGCAGCCAGGAGGAGAGCAGCATGCCCAGGCCCCAGCGCCCCACGCTGCCGATCGCGCCGCCGGCCGCGACGGCAAGAACACTTGTCATCCGCACTCCCCTCTCGTACGTGCCAAACCTCGATTTTACTCCCCCGCCCACACGCGCCACCAAAAGGATGGTTTTGAACTTTCGGGCCTCCCGTGTTCGCCAAATGCCTGAATCCGAGAAGAACCTCTGGGTTGTGGGGCGAATCATTTATGTCACGGGACCGGATCGCCGCGCTCTCCCATGTTGTGGGCAACATCGCTTATACAAAAGCCCCCACTTCGCGGCGTGGCATCAAAGCTGTTGCCCAAAACATGAGGGGCAGCCGGAACGGAGGCAGACGGACGGCAGGCGCGACGTCGCAGGCAGCGGCTAGTCAAGCTCCTTGGCGCCGGTCCAGAGCTGCCAGTACTCGCCCCGGGCGGCGAGAAGCTCCTCGTGCGTGCCGCGCTCCACGATCCGTCCGTGCTCCAGGACCATGATCGCATCGGCGTTGCGCACGGTGGAGAGCCGGTGCGCGATCACGAAGACCGTGCGCCCCGCCATGAGGGCGTCCATGCCGCGCTGGATGAGCGCCTCGGTGCGCGTGTCGATGCTTGAGGTTGCCTCGTCGAG
The DNA here is from genome assembly GCA_002305805.1 of Atopobium sp. UBA1382. Taxonomy (GTDB): domain Bacteria; phylum Actinomycetota; class Coriobacteriia; order Coriobacteriales; family Atopobiaceae; genus Thermophilibacter; species Thermophilibacter excrementavium. The sequence goes on from DBQY01000009.1 coordinate 185,505, forward strand.
AATCAACACCGGCGGGTCCGCCACGGCGGCGCGAGCAATCGCGAGCAGCTGCCGCTGCCCCTGGGAGAGGTTCGCGCCGTCTGCCACCACGGGCGTGTCATAGCCGCGCGGCAGGCGCGAGATGAAGCCGTCCGCGCAGGCCAGCCGGGCCGCGGCGCGCACCTCCTCGTCGGTGGCGTCGAGCTTGCCAAAGCGGATGTTATCCGCGATCGTGCCAGCAAAGAGGTGCGTGTCCTGCAGCACGATGCCGAGCGA
>DBQY01000009.1:185783-292947 GCA_002305805.1 Atopobium sp. UBA1382
CGGTTGATGAGGTTGGTGATCGTGGTCTTGCCCGCGCCCGTTGAGCCCACAAACGCGATCTTCTGGCCCGGCTTGGCGTAGAGCGAGAGGTCCGCGAGCACGGTCTGCCCCTCCTCGTAGCCAAAGTCCACGTGGTAGAACTGTACGTCGCCCTGGAGCGGCACGTGCTCGCCGCAGATCTCCCACGCCCAGCCCGCGGCACCGGCGGCCACACGGGCGGCCTCCACGTCGTCCGCGTGCACGAGGCGCACCTCACCCTCGTCCACCTCGGGCGCAAGGCGCATGACCGAGAAGATCCGCTCCGCGCCCGCGAGCGCCGTGAGCAGGAAGTTCCCCTGCTGCGTGAACTGGTTGAGCGGCGCTGCCGCCTGCCGCACGAAGACCAGGTAGCTCGCGAGCGAGCCCACGTCCGTGAGCCCGCGCACGGCGAGCAGCGCGCCCAGCACGCACACGATCGTGTAGTTCACGTAGCCCACGCACACCGTCACCGGCACCATCGTGGCCGCGTAGGACTGCGCCGTGGTGCCGGCCGCACGCAGGCGCTCGTTGAGCTCGGAGAAGCGCGCGAGGTTGGCATCCTCGTGGTTGAAGACCTTCACGACCTTCTGCCCGGCGATCATCTCCTCCACATAGCCGTCGAGCCCGGCGAGCTCGGCCTGCTGGCGCGAGAAGAACCGGCTGCTGCGCCCGCCCGAGAACCGCACGTAGAGCGCAATCGCCGCGTCGCACGCAATCGTGACCAGCGTGAGGCGCCAGTCCAGCACCAGAAGCAGCACGAGCGTGCCCACGATCTGCACCGCTGCCTGCACGAGGTTGGCAAAGCTGTTGTTGAGGGCCTCGGAGACCGTGTCCACGTCGTTGGTGAAGTAGCTCATCACGTCGCCGTGGCGCGCCCGGTCGAAGAACGAGAGCGGCAGCCGCTCGATGTGCGCAAAGAGGTCGCGCCGGACGTCAAAGACCACGCGCTGCGCCGCGCGCACCATGAGCTGCGTGTAGCCAGCGGCCGACNNCTGGTCGCCCTCCCCCACGGCGTTCACGACGGGCTTGATCATGTACGTCCCGAGCAGGTTGGCCAGACCCGCCAGCGTGACGAGCACGGCCACCGCGAGCATGAGCCAGCGGGCGTGGCTCATGTAGGACAAGAGCTCGCGCAGCGTGGCGAGAAGGTCGTGCGGCCGCGACGGCGCGGCGTTTCCACGAGCGGGCATCTAGGCCACCTCCCCGCTAATCCCAGAGCCCACCTGTGACTCGTAGATCTCCTGATAGATGGGATCGGTGGCGAGAAGCTCCTCGTGCGTGCCGCACGCGTGGACGCGTCCGTCGTCGAGCACCACGATCTTGTCGGCGTCCATCACGGACGCCACGCGCTGCGCGATCACGATCTTGGTGACGTCCGCAAGGCGCGCAAGGTTCTCGCGGATCGCGGCGTCCGTGGCCATGTCCACGGCGCTCGTCGAGTCGTCCAGGATGAGCACGCGCGGGTGCTTGAGCAGGGCGCGCGCGATGCAGAGGCGCTGGCGCTGGCCTCCCGAGACGCCGGCGCCGCCCTGGCCGAGCACGCCCTCCAGCCCGCCGATGCGCTCCAGGAACTCGTCCGCGCGGGCGAGCCGGCACGCCTCGAGCATCTGCTCGTCCGTGGCATCCGCGTCGCCCCAGGCCAGGTTCTCGCGAACCGTGCCGGAGAACAGCACGTTCTTCTGCAGCACCACCGCCACGGCGTCGCGCAGCACGGCAAGATCGTAGGCGCGCACGTCGTGGCCGCCCACGCGTACCGAGCCCGCGGTCACGTCGTAGAGCCGCGCGATGAGCTGCACGAGCGTGGTCTTGCCCGAGCCCGTGCCACCGAGCACGCCCACCGTGGAGCCGGCCGCAATGTCCAGGCAGACGTCCGAGAGCACGTCCTTCTCGGCATCTGATGCGTACTTGAAGCAGACGTGGTCGAAGACGACCGAGCCGTCCGACACGACCGCGATCGCGTCAGGCGGCGAGGCGAGCGTGGGCTTCTCGTCCAGAACCTCGCGCACGCGCTCCACACTGGTCACGGCGCGGGCGAGCATGAGGAAGACATTGGAGATCATCATCAGCGAGTTCACGATCTGCAAGACGTAGCTCATAAAGCCCGTGAACGAGCCCACGGTGAGCGTACCGGCGAGGATCATCTGCCCGCCAAAGAGCAGGATCGCCACGCTCGTCGCGTACATGGCACCCTGGAGGATCGGGACATTCAGGACCGCGGTGCGGAAGGTGCGCGTGGCGGTGTCCGCCAGGTGCTCGTTCACGGCGGCAAAGCGCTCGGCGACATGGCCCTCGCGCACGTAGGCCTTGATCACGCGGATGGCGGCGAGATCCTCCTGCAGGGCGTCGTTCAGCTGGTCCATCGCGCGCTGCAGCACTCGGTAGCGCGGCGCCACGCGTGCGACCACGCTGAGCATGGCCACCGCGAGCAGCGGCACGACCACGCAGAACACCACGGCGAGCTCCGGCGACATCGCGAAGGCGTAGATGATACCCGCCACGAGCGCCGACGGGCCGCGCACGAGCGGGCGCGTGCCCGTGACGAGCGCGTTCTGCACGACGGTGACATCGGTGGTAAGACGCGTCACGAGCGAGGAGCCCTCGAAGTCGTCGATGTTGGCGAAGGAGAAGGTCTGGAGGTGCGCGTACTCCGCCGCGCGCAGATTGGCGCCCAGGCCCATCGCGGCGCGGGCCGAGAAGCGCGCATAGGCGAGGCCCAGCGCGAGGGCAGCCGCCGCGCAGAGGAGCATGAGGGCGCCGTTGGTGAGGACCACGTGCAGGTCGGCGGCCATGATGCCCTGATCCACGACCTGCGCCATGAGGATCGGGATGAAGAGCTCGAGCGAGGTCTCGGCGGCGACGCACAGCACAGCCAGCAGGAAGTCCCGCCGGTACGGCCCCAGAAACCGCGCTATGAGGCGTACGCCGTCCATCTGCCTCCCCTTGCCGCCGCCAACACCGTTATAGCGCAACGGACAGATGAAGAGCGGGCCCGTCGCCGCGCATCCGCGACGACGGGCCCGCGGGGCAGATCGAAACCGCAGTCTAGCGCCGCTCGGAGTCGTTAGACTCGTCGAAGTCCTCGTCCTCGTCGGCCATGCTCCTGATGGCCTCCTTTTGCTCCGCGTTGAACTTGTCGGCAGCCAGCTTCTCGTCGATGGTCGCCTTCTTGAATACGGTCGGCTGGTTGACCACGACCTGCGGGAACGGAACCGAGATGTCGTAGCGGTCGAAGAGCAGCTTCATCTCGCGGTTCAGGTCGTTGGTGAGGGCCGAGCGGTCCTTCTCGGCGCACTCCGCCACGATCTTTATGTTGACCGAGTTGTCCGCGAGCATCGTGACGCCCTTGTAGAACGGGCCGTCGATGATCGCCGGCAGACGCCGCTTGATGTTGGGAAGCTCCTTGGAGAGGATGCTCTCCACGCGCTCGAGGCTCTCGCCGTACTCGATGCCCACCTCGACGGAGGCGTAGCTGTGCTCCTTGGTCATGTTGACCACGTTGGAGATGTTTGAGTTGCGCAGCACGAGCACGTTGCCGTTGCCGTCGTTGATCTTGGTGGTGCGCACGCCGATCTCCATGACGGTGCCGCGCTGGCCGCCCACCTGGATGATGTCGCCGACGCGGAACTCTCCCTCGAAGATGATGAAGAGGCCGGAGATGATATCGGTGACGATGTCCTTGGCTCCGAGGGACACCGCAAAGGTGAGCAGCCCCGCCGAGGCGAGCAGCGTCGCCGTGTCCACGCCGAGAAGAGCGAGACACCAGTACAGGATGCCGATCACCGAGGCGTACTTGACGATGCTCGACGCGAGGCGACACATCGTGACGCCACGGGCCTCGACCACGCGCGAGACGAGCATGAGGATCTTCTGGATGATCTCCGTGACGGTGAGGACCAGGCAGGCGAACATGATCGCCGCCGTGATGGCGAAGATGTTGAGCCCGTGCTGCCAGGAGCCGCCGAGGATGTACGAGAAGATCGAGCCCTCCTCGAAGATGGCGTCCTTGAAGACGACCGCAAGACACACGAGGATGACGGCGGCACCGACGAACCAGCGCAGCACGCAGCCGAGCTTCTGCTCGGGCGTCATGTCGTTCCAGTCGAGGGAGCGACGGAACCAGCGGCTGGCGGCGCTCATGGTCTTCATGGTGCGCCCGCCGACGGTGACGTCCACCATGCGCGGGCGTCCCTCGTCCTTCTCTCCCGGCTCGGCGGATGCGGCCTGCCCCTTGGCCCCGGCAACCGGCTCGCAGACCGTGAGACAGTAGAGGACCGCCAGGCACACGAGCGCTATGCCGCCCGTAGCCATGGTGAGCGGCCCGCGCTCGGCCATGAGGGCGCCGTCGGGACCCGCGGCAAAGACGTAGTAGTCGCTCGTCTCGGCAGAGGCGGCATAGAGCTGCTCGCCGTTGATGGTGATGTAGTCGCTGTAACCGTCCTTGAGCTGGTCCTCGCTCATGCCGCACTCGGTGACCGGCTTGCCGATCATGTTGTCGTTGGGGTAGTAGGCGATGGTGTCGTCCGCCTTGTTCACGGCAAAGGCGAAGCCGCCGACGCCCACCTGAACGCCGTCGAGGACATTCTCGATCTGCACGCTCTCCAGAAGCGTCTCCAGGCGCGTCGGGTGGATGCCGAGCTGGACGAAGCCGTTCACGGTGCCCGACTCGTCGTGCGTGGTCACGCCGATGTACTGGCGCATCTCCCCCGAGACCTCGTCCGGCCCGGCGGGCTGCACGAGGGAGTCGACACCCTGCAGGAGCTTGCGGAACTCGTAGGACTGGTCCTCGGGGTCCTCGGAGAGCGCGAAGTTGGTGAAGCTGGAGTTGGTCGCCGTCATCGTGCCGTTGATGTCAAAGGTGAAGAGGTACTGGATCTGCAGCGCGTCGGCGAGCTCCTGGAGCTTCTCGCGGTTGGCGAGCTCGGGGTTGTGGTCCAGGATGTAGGCCGCGACCTGCGCCTTGGAGAGGTAGCGCTCGTTGTACTGGTCCTCGAGCTCGGCGGCGCGGTCCTGGCTGCGCTCGATGGTCGAGGCGACCTGGTCGACGCGCTCGGTGAGCGTGAGCGACTGGGAGGACAGCGCGAAGAGCGTCTGCATATAGAAGGAGATGACGATAACGGCAAAGAAGCCGATGACCGAGAGGACCGCCGCCCTGCTCGCGATCCGGCGGTTGACGTTCAGGCCGCCGGAGAGGGCGATGAGATCATCCCCATCGTGTCCCTCGCGCTCGTCCTCGCGCAGCACGAAGATGCCGTAGAGCGCCACGGATGCCACGACGACCGCAAAGACGAAGAGGATGACGCCGACGGTGATGTCGCCCGACGCGTTCATGTCGGCAGCGGGGACGGCCTCGATGTAGTACGTGTCGTCGATCAGGCAGACGTGACCGTAGAGGCGCTCGTTGCCGAGCTGCATCCAGCCGGTGAAGCCGTCCTCGAGGTCGCCGACATCCATGCCGGCGTCGAGCGCGTCGGCGCCGACGAGGCCGTCATTGGGGTGGTACTCGATCACGTAGGTCTGGGCGGAGAGGGCAAAGACGTAGCCGTCCTGCCCGATCTGGATGTTGCGCAGCACGCTCGCGGTGGAGCCGGTGGACTCCACCAGGTCGTAGAGCTCTGCGGGGTCCTGCTCGATGACGACCATGGTCTCGTCGTCGATCCTGGCGGCGTAGTAGCGCGTGTGCCAGTCCCGATCGGGCAGGTTGACCTCGACGGCGCGCGACGGCTCGCCCGTGGAGAGCGACTCGCGCAGGTAGTTGAAGCGCGAGGAGGCAAAGTCCGCGCGCGTGTCCGCGGCCTTGGCCGCCACGGCGCCGTCCGCCTTCACGATGAGCACGTTGTCGACGTCGAGAAGCTCCTGGTACTCGCGCATCTTGGCGTCCGTCGCCTCGAAGCCGGTGTCGTTGGCCGCCATGAACGAGACGCTCTGGGCCTTGGACTGGTAGATGGCGTCAAAGGTCTCCTTGTTCTGCGCGTTCTCGTCCTCAGCCTCGGCGAGAAGGGCGGAGAGCTGCTCGGCCTCCGCCTCCATCTCCGCGTCGTAGTTGGCACGGGTGAGCTCGCCCTGCATGCCGGAGAGCAGCACCCCCATGACCACGATGCTCGCGAGGGCGGCGATGACGATGGCCGCGATCTTTACCTTGAGCCTGTGTGACATCCGCATCGACTTACCCCCTAGTCCCACTTGTCGACGAGCGCGTCGATGGTTCCGTCGTCGAGCATCCCCTGGACCGCCTCGGCGACCGGCGCGGAGAGCTCGGAGCCCTTCTGCGTTGCGACGCCGTAGGACTGCTCGGCGACGACGAAGCCGTCGACCACGTGGCGCTTGTCGTCCATGTAGGTCTGCGCGATGGCGCCGTCGAGCACCATGGCGTCCACCGTGCCGTCCTCGAGGGCGTCGGAGAGCTCCTGGTAGCTGGGGAACTGCAGCAGGTGCCAGGTGTCGAAGGAGACGTCGGAGTTGTCCTCGTTGGCGGTGACGACCTCGCCGCTGGTGAAGCCGTCCTCATAGAGCTTGGTGGAGAGCAGCGGCGCGGCGTTGGCGCCCGACATCGTGCCGAAGGTGAGGCCCCTCATGTCGTCGATGCCCTCGATGAGCGAGGAGTTCTGCACCACGGCGATGACCCTGTCGTCGTAGTAGGCGGGCGAGAAGTCGAAGTTCTCGAGGCGCGTCTCCGCGATGGAGTAGCAGGCGGCGATGAGGTCCACCTGGCCGTCGAGGAGCATCTCCTTGCGGTTCTCGGGAAGGATGGTCACGAACTCGATGTCTCCGTAGCCGAGTCGGGAGGCCAGCTCCTCCACCAGGTCGATCTCCATGCCGTAGTAGTTGCCCGTGCCCTCGTTGAGGTAGCCGAAGCCCACCACGTCCGCGCGGACGCCCGCGCGCAGGGTCCCGGAACCGGTGATCGCGCTCACCGCGTCATCCGAGCACCCGGCCATCAGAAGGCTCGCCGGCAGCGCCCCCAGCATGAGCGCTCCGAACGATCGTCTCGTCAGATTCAACGCCTGCATCTCCTTGTACGTCTCGTTAACCAGCCGTTTCACACGATTCGCCATTATCCCGTACAAAAATGCAGGTAAATCTAATTCTTTTAAGGTTCAACTCAGTTTTTAGGGTCGCGCTGAGCTGGGAAGGCGTCACTCAACCATTCTTTGATGCTCGATGCGGCTCGTTGTGGGGCACGGGCGCTTCTGCAAAATGGTGAGCGTTTTGTCACGGGGGTGCGGGCGGCACGTGCCTCACGCCTCCCACGAAGCAAGGAGGAACCCTTGGATTCCATGAAGAAGTACCTGGCCGAGGCCCTGGGCACGTTCACCCTCACGCTCTTTGGCTGCGGCAGCGCCTGCATCGCCGGCGCCGCCCTGGGCACCGTGGGCATCGCGCTGGCCTTTGGCCTCTCGATCGTCTGCATGGCCTTCGTCATCGGCAACGTCTCCGGCTGCCACATCAACCCTGCCGTGACCCTCGGCTGCTTCCTCGACGGCCGCATGAGCCTCAAGGAGCTCTACGGCTACTGGATCGCCCAGTTCGTGGGCGGCATCGCGGCCGCCTTCGCGCTGCTGTTCATCGTGGGCCAGTGCGGCGCCCTCGGCGGCGTGGCCGAGACCGGCCTCGGCTGCAACGGCTATGACGCGGCCTCCACGACCGGCCTCTCCATGATCGGCGCCTTTGTCGTCGAGATCATCCTGACCTGCGCGTTCGTGCTCACCATCCTGGGCGTGACCGCAGACAACAAGACCAGCCACTTCGGTGGCCTCGTGATCGGCCTCACCCTCACCTTCGTTCACATCATGGGCATCCCCCTGACGGGCACCTCCGTGAACCCCGCCCGCAGCTTTGGCCCCGCGCTCGCCATGGCCGTGACCGGCAACACCCTCGCCCTCGAGCAGGTCTGGGTCTTCATCTTTGCCCCGCTCGCCGGCGCCGCCCTCGCCGCCGCCATCTTCAAGGGCTTCAAGAGCTTCTACGGCTCGGAGGCGTAGCCAGCCCAGTCGCTCGGAGAGATCCGACCCAGAGACCAGCTCCGGCACGCTTCGCCATTTCTTGCCCTAATAGGTCAAGGGCAGGCCGGGGCCCCGATGGAGCGCCCTCGTGCCACAAGGATGGGCCCGCCCCCGCTCGTTTGCGGGGACGGGCCCGATTCGTCTGCGAGCAGAGCACCGACTAGCCGAGATTGGACACCACTGCCCACACGATCACGATCAGCGCCACCACGAGCAGGATGCCCCCGTAGATCTTGACGTTGCGCCTCTCAAAGGTCCTGACCTGCTCTTCCCTGCTTTCCTTGTCTGCCATGCGATCTCCTCTCATATGCCGACGCCGCATCGTTATACCAAAGAGAGGGGGATGGGCCCGGTCGGACCCATCCCCCTCCCCTCATGCTCACCCGCCAGTTGAGGCGGCCACTGCCGATCGGACGCGCGGCGTCGATGCCGCAGCCTTAGAGCAGGCGCAGGCCGACTTCCTTGAGCTGCTTGCCGGAGACCTCGCTCGGAGCCTCGGACATGAGGTCGGAGCCGGAGCTGGTCTTGGGGAACGCCATGACGTCGCGGATCGAGTCCTCGCCGGCGAGCAGCATGCACACGCGGTCGAGGCCGAGCGCGAAGCCGCCCATGGGGGGCGCGCCGTACTCGAGGGCGTCCATCAGGAAGCCAAACTGCTCGCGGGCGCGCTCCTGCGTGAAGCCCATGAGCTCGAGCATGTCGAGCTGCATCTGGGAGTTGTGGATACGCATGCCGCCGCCACCCGCCTCGCAGCCGTCCATGACGAAGTCGTACGTGGCGGAGCCGATTGCCAGCGGGTCGGCCTTGATCTTCTCGACGTCGAGCTCGGTGGGCAGGGTGAAGGGCTGGTGCTCGGCCTCGTAGCGCTTGGCCTCGTCGTCCCAGTGGAAGAGCGGGAAGTTGACCACCCAGAGGAAGTCGTGGCCCTCGCGCGGGACGTTCAGGGCGCCCGCCATGTGCAGGCGCATGCCGCCGAGGATCTCGTCCGCCGTCTTGCGGTCGGCCACGGCGAACATCACGAGGTCGCCCAGCTCGACGCCCATCTCCTCCTTGAGCGCGTCCATCTCCTCGTCCGAGAAGAACTTGACGATGGGGCTGTTGACGGAACCGTCCTCGCGGAACGCGATCCACGCGAGGCCCTTGGCGCCAAACTCTGCGGCGACGTTCGCCAGCTTGTCGATCTGCGCGCGCGGCCAGGTGCCGGCGCCCTTGGCGTTGATGGCCTTGACGTACTGTCCCTCGGTCGCCGCGGCACTCGCGAAGAGCTTGAACTTGGAGGCCGAGAAGATCTGCGTCACGTCGTGGAGCTCCATGCCGATGCGGGTGTCCGGCTTGTCGGAGCCGTAGGTGTCCATGGCGTCCCAGTAGTCCAGGCGGCGAAGCGGCGTGGGCATCTCGACGCCCATCTTGGCGAAGGCGTCGGACAGCACGTCCTCGAGCGCGCCCATGACGTCGTCCTGCTCGACGAAGCTCATCTCGATGTCCACCTGCGTGAACTCGGGCTGGCGGTCGGCGCGCAGGTCCTCNNGTCCTCGTCGCGGAAGCACTTGGCCACCTGGTAGTAGCGCTCCACGCCGCCGACCATGAGGAGCTGCTTCAGGAGCTGCGGGGACTGCGGCAGCGCGTAGAAGTGGCCGGGCTGGGTGCGGGACGGCACGAGGAAGTCGCGCGCGCCCTCGGGCGTGGACTTAAAGAGCGCGGGGGTCTCCACCTCGAGGAACTCGCGGTCGTGCAGCGCCTGGCGCAGCGCAAAGGTGAAGTCGGAGCGCATCTTGAGGTTGGCCGTCATGCGCGGGCGGCGAAGGTCGAGGTAGCGGTAGCGCAGGCGGACGTCCTCGGAGGTGTCCACATGGTCCTCGATCTGGAAGGGCGGCGTCTTGGAGGAGTTGAGGACCTCGATCCGGTCAATCAGGACCTCGATCTCGCCGGTGGCGATCTTGCCGTTCTCCATGCCCTCGGGGCGCTCGCGCACGACGCCCGTGACCTTGATCGGCCACTCGGAGCGGATGGTCTCGGCCGCGTGGAACGCGTCGCCGCCGGAGTGCTCCGGGTCGAAGGAGACCTGCGTCACGCCGTCGCGGTCGCGCAGGTCCACGAAGATGAGGCCGCCGTGGTCGCGGCGGTGCCAGACCCAGCCGGTCAGCGTGACCGTCTGGCCGATGTGCTCGCGGCGCAGCTCGCCGCAGGTGTGGGTGTGCATGGTGTGGGAGTCCATAGGGGTGCCCAGCCTTTCTCGTCCTGCCGCCCCGTGCCGTACGGGCGGCGCCTTTCGGATGGCCGCGGCGCACGTAGACGGCGCACGTCGCAGCGGGGGTGATTGTACTACGGTCGGACCGGGCGGCGCACGGGCGTAACCGGACGACAATATTTGCGTTCGTGTCGGTTGTGTACACCCGGACAACCGATGCGTTGTAGCAGCGCCCACAAAGCCGCAGACAGCAGCCGCGCTCCTACTTCGGTTTCTTTCAAGGGGTGTACACAACTGAACAACGGACGAGAAGGACGGAGCCGCCTTCACATCTTGAACGACGTCACTCGCTCACAAACGCCTTTTTGCGCACCGTCTTGAGGACATTTCTCCTGAACGTTCCCCACGAGCCGAAGAAGCGCCGGTCGGTGGCAGTCTCCTCGTGAGCCTGGTACTTGAGCGCCGTCAGCTCGACTGCGCAGGCATAGTCGGCCGCCTGCGAGAGGCGGTATTCGGAAGGCGTAGCGGCTCGGTACACCACAGCCTCACGTACGAGCGCGTATTCGAGCGCATCGTGAATCGCCTGCGTCACCGCGTGCTGGCCGCCGTCATAGTAGACCTTCACCCGGTCGAACTGCTGCAGATAGTCGAGGTTGTCAAAGAGGAAGTTGACCACGTCCCGACGCATTCGCTCAGAGAGGTGCTCGGCATTCGCAAACTCACGCTTTCGGTACGAAAAGGTCTTGTAGCGGATGGGGAGATATCGGAACAGGACACGAAACGCCGCAAGAAGCCGCAGCCTGTTTTCAACACTCATAAAGGAGTAGTCGTCATGTCCGTTCATCAGTGGTGAGGCATGAAAGGGCAGATTGGGAAGTCCGCGCGCCGCAAGGCTCTGCTCATACCGAGAAACGCCGTCGGCCAACGACACACTCTGGTCATGGAACACAAGCGTCAGGAGGTAGTAGTCCGAGTCTAGACCGTCGGCTCCAGACTCATCCACGAAGACGCTCAGCTCTCGCAACTCAGCCCCTCTCGATATAAAAAATGCCGGGGGAAACGCCCCCGGCGCTTGGAAGACCCCGAAGGGCCCACTTCTCTTATACCACACTGGACAGGCTCCAAACACGCGACCGTCGTAGATGGTCTACAGCCCCAGGAACCCCTGCTCGAACGCACCGGGGAACGGGAACATGCGGTCCTTGCCGCCCAGGTGGACGACGATGTGACCCTCGTCGAGGCTTACCACCGTGCCCTCGCCGAACGCCTTGTGGCGGACAACGTCGCCCACCTCGATGGAGTCAAGCTGCTGACGAGAAGGACGGGCGGGCACCGCGGCGGGCACATCTGCCGCGGGCTCGGGAGCCGGCTCGGGCGCGGCCGCGGGCTCGGGCGCGCTCTTCTCGACGACGATCGTCGGCTCCACCAGCTGAGGAACCGCGACCTCCGTCTCCATCCGCGAGTCGCGCCGTTTCATCTCCTCGTAGTCCTCGCGCGAGAGCGCCGTGTCGAAGAGGCCCACGCTCGCGTCGTAGGAGTGGCGCTCGATGCCCGTGTAGGACAGGCTCGCGTCCTCGTAGCGGCGGAACTTGTAGACGGCGTCGTTCATGACCGCGTCGTTGAACACGCCGAGCGAGACCAGCAGCTCGAAGTCGCGCACCTCCAGACCCGTCACCTTCTTGAACAGCCCTGGCTCGAGCTGCGTGATGACGTCCTTCAGGCACTGCTCGCGATAGTCCGTGAGGTACATGAACACGGGGATGCGCGTCGCGAACTTGATGAGCTTCTCCTGGATCTCCTTGCGCTTGCTCTTGAACTCCTTCTCCTCCTCGGAGAGCTGCTTCTTCTCCTTGGGGGTGAGCGAGTCCTTCTCCTTCTTAGCCTTCTTCACGGCCTCGGACTTGTTGATGATGGTCTCGATGTCGGAGTTGAGGCTGCGGAAGCCCTCGATGCTCATGAGGGCGCGCATGGCCTCCGGGCTGCCGAGGAGGCGGCGCAGCGTGTCGTTGTCCACGTTGACGAGAAGCGCGCTCTCCCAGCGGCGCGCCAGCAGCGTCGCGGAGGACCCGACCGTGATGGTGTCGAGGATGTCGGCGGCGTTGACCTCGCGCATGGTGGAGCCGTCATAGGCGAGCACCGGCAGGAACTTGATGAACTCCCCCACCTTGCGCTCGGGGCTCGTCTCGTCGACCGAGAGCCGGCAGCTGTAGTCGGAGACCATGACCAGCGCACGGTCGAGGGCAAAGTCGAAGACGTAGCACTGCTGCTTGAGGATCTGCGTCTCGCCCTTCTCGGTGACCGTGGTCCAGGGGCTCTGCACGCGAAACGCCGTCTGGAAGTAGGTCTCGGGACTCTTGAGGTTGCGCAGCATGAGCACGCCGCTCCAGGGCTTGATGGTCACGCCCGTGGTGAGCTTGCCGCACGAGAGCGTGATCGTCTTGGTGGCGAGCGGGTCCCCCATGGCGTGTCGCACGGGCCAGACCGCGTCCACGCCCATGCCCGCCTTGTTCCCTGCCGCAATGATTACCTGGTAGTCGTGGAAGAACGTGTTCTGCCGCTGGGCGAGGAGGTTGGCCATCGCCTCGCAGGACGCCACGTTGGGTAGGAACCACAGCGTGTGGGTGAGCGTGGAGAGCAACGTCACGTCCGAGAAGGGCATCGGGGGCTTCTCGGCGCCCCTCTTGAGGTCGTCGACGGCCGTCTCCTTGAACGACCCACGGATGAGGTCGAGCCACTTCTGCACGTACTCCTCGTACTTGAAGCGCGCCGCGGCGCCGCGCCCCTCCGCCGAGAAGAACACGTTGAGGTCGAACTCGTCGAACTCGCCCTGACGGGCGATGCGCGTGATGGAATCCGGCATCTGGTAGGTCATGAGGACCATGCGCGGCAGCGTCTCGTAGGGGTTGTCCGCCCCGACCCAGCTCTCCTTGTGGGACTGCTCGTCGGAGTAGGTCCAGTTGAAGACCTGGTCCTCGATGAACTCGCCGGAGTTGAGCGCGCGGAACGGCGTTCCGGAGAGGTAGAGGTAGAAGCGCGACTGGATGGGCAGCCAGGTCTCGTTGAGCGCGTTGCCGTCGCTCGCCGCCATGGCGTCGTCGGCGTCGTCCACGCGGTCGTCGTCCTGCTCCGAGAAGAGCTTCTTCGCAGAGTCGCGCCACGCGCCGAAGTGGTACTCGTCAAAGACGACGAGGTCCCAGTCCTCGTCGTGCACCCACTGGTTGCGGGCCTTGATGCCGCCCGTCTCGCGGTTCACGCCAAGGTAGTCCTGGAACGAGCCGAAGCACACGATGGGTCGCGAGGGGTCGCATTCCTCGTAGGTGCGCACGTCGCGCGCGACGAACTGCCAGCCGTCGAAGTCGATGTGACACTCGAGGTCCTCCTGCCAGGCGGCCTCGACCGCCGGCTTGAACGTGAGCACGAGCACGCGCTTCATGCCCATGTCCTTGGCGAGCTCGTAGGTGGCGAACGTCTTGCCGAAGCGCATCTTCGCGTTCCAGAGGAACTTGGGCGCGTTGTGGGAGCCGGGGGTCTCGCAGCTCCTGAAGTAGGCCTCGGTCTTCTCGACCGCGGCACGCTGCTCGGGGCGCAAGGAGAAGCTCTCCGTGCGGCGGCTCTCGTAGTCCTTGCGGTCGCGCACCTCGAGCCAGGCGTTGCGCACCTGCTCCACCGTGCAGCGGAACCACTCGCCGCCCACGCGCTCGACGCCGTTGGCGACCAAGCGCTTGTGGACGTCGTGGTCCGTGAAGGAGGTCCCGTCGTCGCGCATGGACGACTCGGAGAAGACAATCTCGTAGGGCTTGACCTCGCCGGGCTGAATCACCGGGAACTGCTGCGCCACGCGCCGCTCGACGTCGTGCTGCGTGAAGCCGACCTTGAGAAGACCGTCGTGTTCGGCATAGAGGTCGCGATAGGCATAGACCTGCGGATGGACGTCCGGCCGTTGGGGGAAGAAGCTAGTATTCATCACTTTTCCCCATCAACAAGGATGTCAATTATCGTGTCGTCAACTACTTTTCTCTCATCTGCACTCAGCTGATATCTGTCAAATAGACTTTCGTCGGTCCAAGCGATTCTGACGTCAGGTATGGGACAAAGAGCGAAGGTACCTTTTGTCAGGTGCTGCCCGGACGAAAGCTGAGCAATTAGAAATCGAGGAAGCTTGCAGGAAAGATAGCGCTGCAGATTAACTGCCTCGCTCTCTGTTTCGTATGCTCCGTAGACCAGATATGTTTCCGTGCAGATAGTCCCTGGCGGAAGAATGCTCATGCGGGACAGAACCTTGCGCTTGCCCTCTTTGTTCGCGCGACCTGCATGGTCAAACGAAACATAGGAAGCAACAACTTTCCACTTATCTACCAGTTCAAAACCGGAAGTAACTCTGCTCCTCGGGAAGGGACCTTCTCCGCCGACATATCGAAGCGTTAACTCGCCGGTCTTCTCAGGCAGCACGTTTGTCGCAAGCCCAAAAGGCTTACGTGACGATACCTGCAAATCCATCGTTCGCTCTCGCAAGGCAGCAACTTTATGAACTATTGAGATCGCCCGAGAATCTCGAATGAATGTCGGATACTCATTCAGCTGACGTCTTGACTCGGTGGTATCAGTTCCTTGGATTGTTGTCACGCTGCACAAATCTGTCGCATGTTCCCGCTCCCTGAGGAAATAGCAGACGCCTCCCGCGACGTCCACTCCCGGAAAACAATCCTTAGAATCAGGGAAATCCACGAGCCTCGTAAGGTGTTTGTCTGACAACATCTCTTTGCGAAACGAGTCAAGCCCCTTGCCGCCCGCATACCATCTAGCGGGAACAATCATGGTCAGATACCGAGGATTAAGCTTTTTGGCCTGTTGAACGAAGAGGTGATATATCGGCGAGGCACTCGCCTTGTTTCCGCCATCGCTCAGCTGGTACGGCGGGTTGCCTACGATGACGTCGAACTTCATGTCAAAGATCTCCTCGGGATGATGGGTGTGGATGAACTCGTAGGCGTGCGTCTCGAGGTCCTTGTCGCGGTCGTACTGGCTCTGTGACGCGCCGCAGTAGACGCACTTTCCGCCCGACCACGTGTGCTGGATGTTTCGGTAGCGGATGTTGCCCTCTTCCCCGTCGAACTCGCTGACGGAGAAGCGGCCGTTGGGGAACTTGGAGCAGTAGAGGCTCCGTCTCGAGAGCAAGGACGTCAGCTCCGTGATGGCGATGCCAAAGAGCTGCTCGTGCATGATGTGATCCACGCGCCCCTGCAGGTCGGGGAAGATCGGCTCGAGCCCCTCGATGAAGCGCTTGGCCGCCTCGCGCAGAAAGACGCCCGACTTGCAGAACGGGTCCAGGATCTTGACGCTCGGGTCGCTCCACAGCTCCTTCGGCAGCAGGTCGAGCACCTGGTTCGCCAGCTCCGGAGGCGTGAAGACCTCGTCGTTGGAGAGGTTTGCCAGACACGTGAGGACGTCCGGGTTGTACTCGCGTCTGAGCAGGTTAGCCAACGCGGCTCACCTCCCGATAGTCCGTGGGTGGGTACTCGCGTATGGCTGCGGGGATGTAGGCCTGGGTCTCCTCGTCGAACTCCCACAGGGCGTTGGCCTCTCCGAAGAGCGACGCCTGACCGCCCTTCTCGACGTTCCCCTCCAGGAGCTCGCCCAGCAGGAAGTCGCGCCGCTTGACCAGGTCTCCCGTCACGAGCGACCACTCCGCGAAGGTGATGGGCTCGCCGCTCGCGTCCTTGAGGGTCAGCGCGTCGCCGCAGAGGATGTTCTTCTCCAGCACGTAGCGAATGGCATCGAGGAACGCGGGCTCGACTGCCCCTTTGATCGCCGAGCGCGCGTCCTTCTCGACGATCGTGAAGAGACGGTCGCGACACTCCTGTGCGTTGTCCGGCTGGATCTCTACTCCGTAGATGCTCGAGACGGCGAGGAACGCGTAGCGCTGGTACTCCCCCGGGCTCCTGCGGTAGCGCGACCTGACGACGGCGAGCTTGCGACGCAGCACCTCAGCGATGAAGTTGCCGTTTCCGCAGGCCGGCTCAAGGAAGCGCGACTCTATGCGCTCGGTCTCCTGCTTCACGAGGTCGAGCATCGCGTTGACCTCGCGCTCGTTGGTGAAGACCTCGCCGAAGTCCGTCACGCGCTGTCTTGATTTGATCTGCCCTGCCATGCGCTTCGCCTCAACTGTTGGATATATTCGACAGTTAGGCTATATCAGATTGACTAGCTGTGGTCTATAGCCAACAGTACGGATGGCAGGGGTCGGTAGCCTTGAGCGCATGGATACCGGAGAGGCCTGCAAACTCGTTCGCACACGTGTCGGCAAGAACGTCGACGGGCTTCTTGGCGCCAAGGGCCTGAGTCAGTCCAAGCTCGCCGCCATGATCGGCGTCGACCGCTCGCACCTGAACCAGCTCATCGGCGGCAAGAGCAACGTCACGCTGGACGTTCTCGTGAAGATCGCCGACGGGCTGGGTGTGCCGCTAACGGAGCTCTTCTTCGGGCTGGACAGCAAGACGCCGTGCAAGCTCACCCCACGCGACCTCAAGATCGACTACGACAAAGGGAACGCACGGCCGTAGGAGTTCGCTGCGATGTGGGAGCACGCTTAAGAATCTGGGGGAGTTGCAGGCCAGCGCGGAATCTGTGCTTACGATCTGGGGGTTGTTGTAGGTTGGTGCGGCCTCCGGCCTGGTGCTGCCTGCACACCAACAGGCGTTTTGTCGGCGAGAGGTTCTTCTCGCCGCCGCATAACCTACAACGATCCTAGTTTCTTAAGCACCGCCGAACGGGAGAGCTGCAACAACCCCGTTTTCGTAAGCGCACGCGGTCCCTTCCACAACGCGGGTTAGAAATACCGCGCCGTCCCCGTCTGCTGGGCCGGACGGGTTAGAAATACCGCGTCGTCCCCGTCGAAACCGCGCGGGAAAGGGGGACGAACCGGTATTTCTAACCCGCGCGGCGAGAAGAACGGGGACGAGCCGGCATTTCTAACCCGCGCGGCGAGAACGACCTCGCGGCGGCGCGCGTGCTACCCTCTTCAGCGGCCAACCGAAGGAGCACCCATGCCTGTCTACGAAACCGTAGTCTTCGACCTCGACGGAACTTTGCTGAACACCATCGATGACCTGCATCTCTCCACCAACGCCGCGCTCGCGGCGCACGGGATGCCGCAGCACACGCTCGACGACGTCCGCCGCTTCGTGGGCAACGGTATCCGCAAGCTCATCGAGCGCGCCGTCCCCGCCGGCACCAGCGCTGCGAAGCAGGACGCCGTCTACGAGGACTTCTGCGCGCACTACGCCGCCCACTGCGAGGACCACACCGGCCCCTACCCCGGCATCCCCGAGCTCCTGGCCCACCTGCGTGCGGCGGGCGTGCGCCTGGCGGTGGTCTCCAACAAGGGCGACTTTGCCGTGCAGGAGCTCATCGCGCGCCAGTTCCCCGGCGCCTTCGACGCGGTTCTCGGCGAGAACGAGGCCGCGGGCATCCGCAAGAAGCCCGCGCCGGACATGGTGGAGGCGGCCCTCGAGCGGATGGGTGCCACACGCGACAGCCTTGTCTACATCGGCGACTCCGAAGTGGACGTCCAGACCGCGGCCAACGTAGGCTGCCCGTGCGTGAGCTGCACCTGGGGATTCCGCAGCGTGGACGAGCTTCTCGCCGCCGGGGCGACCACCTTCGTGGACACGCCCGACGAGCTGGAGCGCGTTCTTCTCGGCACCGCCCGCTGACCGCTCGGCCGACGCTCGCCTAACATTCAGCAAACGTGCGCATAACTGTCCGCCGCGCGGGTTACACTCTCACTAACGTCCGATTGGCCTCCGACGAAAGGGGATCGCCATGGGAAAGAAGGCAGCCGAGGCTCTCGACATCAACTACGAGGGTCTGGTCGAGTACCTGCATTGCAATCACTCCGTCTACATGAAGATCGGTTCCAGCGTCTATTACCTCACGGATTGCAACTATGAGTCCTGGCGCGCGCAGGACACGAGCCGTCGCAACGAGAAGAACCACTTCGTCGACTGCTCCGAGCTCGTCCCCACCGTCGACGAGTTCCTGGCGCTCCCCTTCGTCAACGGCCAGACCATCAAGGACGTCTTCGATCACGCCACGTTCTACGCCTCCCTCGCAGGCGAGAAGGACGCATAGCTCCAAGATCGCACGCACGCAACGGGCCGGCACTCTCATGGGTGCCGGCCCTTTTTGCGCAGGCGGTCCGGGAATGTGGGGGCTTGTCGGATGTGGATCCGGGAATCGCCGCCCTTGTCGCCCGCCGCTCCGGGAATTGCCGCCCTTGTCAGGGCTGGCTCTAGGAAAAGCAGGGCTTGTCCTGGCTACTTCTAGGAAACGACGCCCTTGTCATGAACGGCGCCCTCGCATCGATGCAAGGGCGCCGATTCTTAGACGTTGGCGAGCCAAGGGCGCCGATTCTTAGACGCTGGCGAGCCAAGGGCGGCGTTTTCTAGAGCCGCCCGTGACAACGGCGGCGATTCCCGGACGCGGCGCGGAACCGCCTACGCGCGACGCGCCACGAGGAGCGGATCGCCAATCTTGACCAGCGGACGGCCGTCGAGCAGGGTGCTCGTGTCGCCCACGTGATCGATCTGCGAGAACGCGTCGGGGTTGGAGATCGTGCAGCAGACCACGTCCTCGTAGCCGGCCTGCTTGATGGAGTCGTCGTTGAAGGTCATGATCGGCTGGCCGGCGCGGACGGTGTCCCCGGTCTCCACGCAGCGCGAGAAGCCCTTGCCGCCCATGTTGACGGTGCCGATACCAATGTGGATCAGGACCTCCATGCCGCCCTCGGCCGCGATGACGATCGAGTGGTTGGTCATCGTGGTGGCGCCGATGACGCCGTCGACCGGCGCGTAGACGACGCCGTTG
This sequence comes from Atopobium sp. UBA1382, assembly GCA_002305805.1. GTDB lineage: Bacteria > Actinomycetota > Coriobacteriia > Coriobacteriales > Atopobiaceae > Thermophilibacter > Thermophilibacter excrementavium. Next base: position 204,855 of record DBQY01000009.1, read on the forward strand.
TTGGTGGTGGGCAGGATGCCGTAGCCGTCGCCAAGAAGCGCCACGGGCAGGACCTCGTCCTTGACCTCCTTGAGGCTCACGAGCATGCCCGAGACCGGGGCGTAGACCACGTCGGGACGCGTGGCGAACGTGGCGGACGGAAGCTCGGCCTTGCCGTCGGACGAGGTGATCTTGCTGCGAATCTTGTCAAACAGTCCCATGTGGGCCTCCCTTTTCTCGGACGTCGGGCACGACGGCCCTTCTCGTCTATGGTAGCGAGAAGGGCCAAGGCTCGCAGCCGCATTCGGTTACCGGGAGAGCATGGAGCGTGACGTGAGATAGGTCACGAGGAAGTAGCCTCCATAGAGCGCCACCACGAAGCAGACCGTCCCCACGAGCGCCGTTCCGATCTGGAAGCCCGTGAGCAGCGCCACGATGTCGTTCACCACGCTGAGCGCCACCGCCGCGTGTGCCACGGCAACGACCAGCGGGAAGAGGAAGTACACACCGATCTGGGCGAGAAGGGCGTGGTCGATCATGCGCTTCTCGGCGCCGAGCTCGGCAAGCACGCGGTAGCGACCCACGTTGTCCGCCGCCTCGGAGAGCTGCTGCAGGGCCAGCACCGTGGCGCAGCACACGAGCAGGACCACGCCGATGTAGATCGCCAGGTAGGTGACCACGACGGTGGTGCCGGAGGACTGGTCGAGCAGCCCCTGGGCGGTCGTGAGGGTCCAGACCGGCCAGGCGTCGAGCGTGGAGCCCTGGCCCATGACGTCGCCGTAGGCCTCGTCGATCGCGGCGACGGCGGCGGGCTCCACCTCCGTGCGGTCGCCCGCGTACATGAGGTTCACCGAGGTGACGCTGGGGCCGGCGCCCGCGGGCACCATGTCGTCCGGGACCACGAGGGCGCCGGAGACCGTGCCGCCGGCGGCCGTGTCCGAGAAGACCAGGTGCACGAGCGGCTCCTCGGCAAAGCGCAGCGTCTTGCCGCCGACCTGGACCTCCGGGTTCTGCGCGGTCACCGCGTCCCAGAGCTCGTCGAGGGACGAGAGATCGTTCCAGAGCAGGCACTCGCCGTCCGCGAGCTCCACGGTCTTCTCGCCCGCCATCTGGGCCAGGGCGTTGTACTCGGAGACGGGCACCACGGTGAGGCGCTGCGCAGTGTTGCCCTGCATCATGGTCTCAACGGTGGCGTTGCCAGTGAAGTCCGTGTTGGCAAAGAGCTCCTCCACGGTAGTGTCCACGAGCGGGTTGCCTTCGGCGTCGTAGGTGTACTGGTTGACCTGCACGGCGTCGCGGAAGAGCTCGTCGTAGTTGGGGATGTCCGCGCGCAGGCGGGCGATGGCGTCGTAGCCGTCCGCCGCGGCCGGGCCCTCCTGCTCGTAAGGCGCGGCGTCCTGCACGGCCATGCCCATGGGATAGCTTATGAGCGACATGTCGTAGACCGTGCCCACGCGCAGGCTCTCGTTCATGCCCGTGGCCACCGAGAAACCCGTGCACACGCCGCAGATGGCCAGAAAGAGCATCGCGCACACCAGGGAGATGGAGAGCCACGCGGTGTTGATGCGGCTGTTGAGCTGGCGCATTACGAACATGTTGAGGCCGGAGAGATAGGCGCGCGGGCTCGCCTGGAGCGCGCGCAGCGCAAAGCCGGAGATCGAGAAGAAGAAGAGCAGCGTGCCCACCGTGACGAGCCCCGTGGCGATCGCGAAGTACGGGCCCTCCTCCATCATGCCGTGTTCGAGCAGCGTCTGGTACGCCACGCCGATCAGCGCGAGCGATGCGAGGAAGAGCACCACCGAGAGGGGCAGGCTGCGCAGACGGACCTTCTCGCTCACCTTGTCCGCGTTGATGAGGTCGATCAGCTTGTAGCGGCTGACCGTGGACACGTTGAAGACGAGCGTCACGAGGAAGATGCCCGCGAAGCACGCCACCGTGGAGAGCGCCGCTGCCGGCGAGAAGGCAAAGACGAAGCCCCTGATCGTGGCCTCGAAGAGCCCCGCCGTCACGTACATCATGACCTGCGAGAGCGCGAGGCCCAGAAGCAGGCCCACGCCGAGCGCGACCACGCCCACGACGAGCGTCTCGATGACGATGATCCAGGAGACGTGCCGGATGTCCATGCCCAGCGTGAGGTAAATGCCGAACTCGCGCTTGCGCCTCCGGATGAGGAAGCGGTTGGCGTAGACCACGAGAAACCCGAGGATAACGACCACGAACACGGAGAGACCGGAGAGGATGTCCGCGAGCGCCTGCACCATGCGGCGCTGGTCGGCGGCCATCTGGATGACGGCGGCCTGGTCGGTGATCGAGCCGAAGGCGTAGAAGACGCAGACGCCAAAGGCCAGCGTCAGGAAGAAGACCGAGAAGTCCCGGAAGGACTTGCGGACGTTGCCGAGCGCGATCCTAGCGTACATCTGCGCCCTCCCCTCCCAGGAAGGACACGACGTCCATGATCTCGTTGAAGAAGGTCTTGCGCGTCTTGGTGCCGCGGACGAGCTCGTTCCAGACGCGGCCGTCCTTGAGGAAGAGGGCGCGGCGGGCGTAGCTCGCGGCGAAGGAGTCGTGCGTGACCATGATGATCGTGGCACCGGCGCCGTTGAGCTCCTCGAGGCTCTCCAGGAGCAGGCGCGAGTTGCGCGAGTCGAGGGCGCCGGTGGGCTCATCAGCCAGGACCAGCGACGGGTCGGTCACGATGGCGCGGGCCGCGGCGACGCGCTGCTTCTGGCCACCGGACATCTCGTGCGGGAACTTGTCGAGCACGTCGGAGATGCCCAGGCGCTGGGCCACGCCAGTCACGCGGGCAACGACCTCCTTGGCGGGCGCGTGGTTGATCGTGAGCGCCAGCGCGATGTTCTCGCGCGCGGTGAGGGTGTCGAGCAGGTTGGAGTCCTGGAAGACAAAGCCCAGGCGCTCGCGGCGGAACTTGGAGAGCTGGCCCGGGCGCAGGGCAGTGATGTCCTGGCCGTCCACGAGGATATGGCCGGAGGTGGGGCGGTCGATCGTGGAGATGCAGTTGAGCAGCGTGGTCTTGCCCGAGCCGGACGGGCCCATGATGGCAACGTACTCGCCGGCGGCGACGTCGAACGAGACGCCGTCGAGGGCGCGCGTGACGTTGTCGCGGGTTCCGTAGATCTTCTCGACGTCCTGGCAGGACAAAACGGGTCTGGTGTGAGCGGGTGCCATTGCTGATCCTCTCGTCTGGCCTTCTGGTACACGACCATACTCGCCCGGGGAGAGGGACGGCGCCATCGAACGCGCTTATCGCCACCTTACGCTTTCGCAAGGTTTGCCGAGCGGGGCCCCTCGCCCGCCGCGCGGCTACGCGCGGTCGACCATGTCGGGAAAGGCGAGGTAGACCGTGGTGCCCACGCCCTGCTCGGACTCCAGCCACGCCGAGACGCCCATCTTTTCGCAGAGCTCGCGCACGAGGTAGAGGCCCATGCCGGTGGAGCGCGCGAACCGCCGGCCGTTCTCGCCGGTGAAGCCCTTGTCAAAGACGCGCCCGACGTCGGCGTCCGGGATGCCGATTCCGTCATCGGCGATCGCGAGCACCGTCTCCCAGGCGTCGAGGCCGGTCTTGCGGCGCTCGGCCCAGATGCGGACGCGGCCCTCGCCGTCCTTCTCGCCCCGGTACTTGGCCGCGTTGACGAGCACCTGGCCGATCACGAACGACAGCCACTTGGGGTCGGCGCGCACCGTGAGGTCGAGCTCGCCCAGCTCGGGCGCCATGTGCGCGCCGATCAGCGTGCGGGCCTTGTGACGCAGCGCCTCGCGCACCACGTCGGCGAGCACGACCTGGCGAATCTGGAAGTCGCGCTCCAGCGAGGTGCCTCGCGAGTAGTAGAGGGCCTGCTCGACGTAGCCCTCAATCTGGTCCAGCTCGGCGTCCATCGAGTCCGTGGCCGGCGATGGGTTGTTGCGGGCGACGAGCCGGGCCGCGGCAATCGGCGTCTTGATCTCGTGGACCCAGGTCTCCACGTACTCGCGGTACTCGCGCGAGCGGCGGCGGGCGGCGGCGATGCGGTCGCGCATGGCCTTGGACTCGCGGTCGAGCGCGTCGTAGAAGATCTGGCCCTCCAGAAACGACGGGCGTTCGGTGAGCTCGGTGGCGAGGTAGGTCTCGTCCAGGGCATCGAGCGCGTCGGTCAGCCGCAGGTAGAACGAGCGACGGTGCAGCCAGTCCAGCACGAGCGCCACCGCCGCCGCGAGAACGAGCACGCCGCAGACAAAGGCCACGGCCGCCGCGTCCATCCCGTACACGACCATGACCAGCGCGGCAAACGCGAGCGCCGCCGCGCGCACGGCGAGCGGGACCAGACGGTCCGCGAGGTACGCACCAAAGCCCACGTCCTTCTCGCCCCCCTATTCCACCAGATAGCCCATGCCGCGCTTGGTGCGCACAAAGCCCTCGACGCCGATCTTGGCGAGCGTGGAGCGCAGATGGCTCACGTTCACCGTGAGCGTGTTGTCGTCCACGAACTCGTCGGAGGCCCAGAGCTCCTCCTGGATGCGCTGGCGGCTCACCACCGCACCGACGTTGCGCATGAGCAGCGCGAGGATGCGCAGCTCGTTCTTGGTGAGCTCCGCCGTGCGCCCCTGGTAGCTCACGCTGCAGCGCGCAGTGTCCAGCGTGACGCCGGCATGCGTGATCTCCGCAGAGGCGGCGCCCTCGCCGTAGCTGCGCTTGAGGACCGTCGCCACGTGGGCAAGAAGGACCTGGTCGTTGTAGGGCTTGGGCACGAAGTCGTCCGCGCCGAAGGAGAGTGTGAGCAGCTCGTCCATGTCGTTGTCACGTGAGGTGACCACGACGATGGGCACGCTCGAGCGGCGGCGCACCTCGCGGCAGACGTAGGTGCCGTCGACGCCGGGCAGGTTGAGGTCGAGAAGCACCAGGTCGGGCGCGGCGGCAAGGATCTGCGACGCCACGTCGTCGAAGCTTGCGAGCGCCTTGGCCTCGTAGCCGTTGCGCTCGAGCAGCACGCAGAGCTCGTCGCGCAGTCGTGCGTCGTCCTCCACCACGAGCAGCCGTCGCATGTGACCTCCCGAGTCCGCGGTTCTTCTCGCCACGAGGGTAGCACACGGCCCGGAACGCATCCCGTAATACGCGATTTCCAACGTTCCAGGCGGTCAAAACGTTGGAAGTCGCGTACTGGCAACGCGTAATACGCGATTTCACACGGAATCGGGCCTCGAAACGTTGGCAATCGCGTATTGGCGGGCACGCGCCCAGGGCGAGAAGAACGTCGCGCCGGCACGTCACGGTCGCGTTACGTGCGCGGCGGCGCGCCCCTCTCGCCCGCGTCGGCGGACTATGATGTGAGGACTGTGTGACCAGACCGAAAGGCACCCATGACCATCGTCGACATGCTGCGCGCCAACGCCGAGAAGTACCCCAGCGAGGTCGCCCTCGTGGAGGTCAACCCCGAGCGGCGCGAGAACCGCCACATTACCTGGCGCGACTACGACCTGGTGGAGACCACCGACGACGAGCCATTCCGCCGCGAGATGACGTGGTCCGTCTTTGACGAGAAGGCCAACCGCTTTGCCAACCTGCTGCTGTCCCGCGGCGTGCGCAAGGACGACAAGGTGGCCATCCTGCTCTACAACTGCATCGAGTGGCTGCCGCTCTACTTTGGCGTGCTCAAATCGGGCGCCACGGTGGTGCCGCTGAACTTCCGCTACTCCGCGGACGAGATCGAGTACTGCCTGGACAAGGCGGACGTGGACATCCTCGTCTTTGGCCCGGAGTTCATCGGCCGCGTGGAGGAGATCGTGGACCGCATCCAGACGGGCCGCCTGCTCTTCTTCGTGGGCGACGACTGCCCCACCTGGGCGGAGAGCTACCGCGAGCTGGCGAGCCTGTGCTCCTCGGCGGACCCGCGCGTCCCGCTCAGCGAGGACGAGGACGCGGCGATTTACTTCTCCTCCGGCACCACGGGCTTCCCCAAGGCCATCCTGCACCACCACCAGAGCCTCACGCAAGCGGCCGAGATGGAGCAGGCGCACCACCACCAGACGCACGACGACGTGTTCCTGTGCATCCCGCCGCTCTACCACACGGGCGCGTGCATGCACTGGCTGGGCAGCCTCATGGTGGGCGGCCGCGGCGTGCTTCTGCGCGGCGTCTCGCCCAAGACCGTGCTCGAGACCGTCTCCAGCGAGCGCTGCACGATCGTGTGGCTGCTCGTGCCGTGGGCGCAGGACATCCTCGTGGCCCTGGAGGAGGGCACGGTCAGGCTCGAGAACTACCATCTGGACCAGTGGCGCCTCATGCACATCGGCGCCCAGCCCGTCCCGGAGAGCCTGATCCGCCGCTGGCGCGAGGTCTTCCCCCATCACGACTACGACACCAACTACGGCCTCTCGGAGTCGATGGGCCCGGGCTGCGTGCACCTGGGGCTCGAGAACATCGACCACGTGGGCGCGATCGGCGTGCCCGGCTACCGCTGGAGCTGCAAGATCGTGGGCGAGGACGGCGCCGAGGTCGCGCCCGGCGAGGTCGGCGAGCTCTGCGTGCAGGGCCCCGGCCTCATGGAGTGCTACTACAAGGACCCCGAGGCCACGGCCGAGACCCTCGTGGACGGGTGGCTCCACACCGGCGACATGGCGCGCCAGGACGCCGACGGCTTCTACTGGCTGGTGGACCGCAAGAAGGACGTCGTCATCATGGGCGGCGAGAACATCTACCCCGTGGAGATCGAGGACTTCCTCATGGGGCACCCCGCGATCAAGGACGTCGCCGTGATCGGACTCCCCGACGAGCGCCTGGGAGAGATCCCGGCCGCGGTCATCGAGCTCAAGGCGGGCACCACGCTCACCGAGGACGACGTCACGACGTTCTGCAAGCGGCTGCCTCGCTACAAGCGGCCGCGCAAGGTCATCTTTGCCCCCGTGCCGAGAAACCCGACGGGCAAGATAGAGAAGCCGGCGCTGCGCGCCAAGTACGGGGCAGACGCCCTCGTCGCGCGCGAGACGCGTCGCTAGGAGAGAATGACAATGATTCAATTGGGGACAGACCCNNAGGGGTCTGTCCCCAATTGAATCACCCCAGGAGAGGAGAGACATGGACAAGAACCTCATGTCCGGAAACGAGGCCATCGCCCAGGGCGCCTGGGAGGCCGGCGTGGCCGTCGGCGTGGGCTACCCCGGCACGCCGTCCACCGAGACGCTCGAGGCTCTCGTGCGCAAGGACGACGTCTACTGCGAGTGGTCCCCCAACGAGAAGGTCGCCTTCGAGGTGGGCCTCGGCGCCGCGATCGCCGGCGCGCGCTCGCTCGTCACGATGAAGCACGTGGGCGTCAACGTGGCCGCCGACCCCTTCATGGCTGCCGCGTCCACCGGCGTGAACGCCGGCCTCGTGCTCCTGGCCGCGGACGACCCCTCCTGCTACTCGTCCCAGAACGAGCAGGACTCGCGCTTCTACGCCGCCTTCGGCCGCATCCCCTGCCTCGACGTCGCCGACTCTCAGGACTGCTACGAGATGGCCCGCGCCGCCTTCGAGCTCTCCGAGCGCTTTGACACGCCGGTCATGCTGCACGAGACCATGCGCATCGCGCACACCCGCACGCTCGTCTCGCCCGCCGGCACGCGCGAGGCCGTGGCCCCGCGCGACTACGCGGACGACATCCCCAAGTACGTCATGATGCCGGCCAACGCCGTCAAGCGCCGCGTGGTGGTGGACGAGCGCCAGGCCGAGCTCGAGGCCTACGCCGAGACCTGCCCGTTCAACAAGGTCGAGATGCGTGACGAGAAGATCGGCGTCATCTGCGCCGGTGCCGTCTACCAGCACGTCCGCGAGGCGCTGCCCGAGGCCTCCACGTTCAAGCTCGGCCTCGCCTGGCCGCTGCCCGCCCGCGCGCTCGCCGACTTCGCCGCGTCCGTCGACGCGTGCTACGTCATCGAGGAGGCCAGTGACTACTTCTCCTCGCGCGTCCGCGCCCTCGGCATCGAGCTCGCCGATCCGCCCGCCGCACCGCTCCCCGTCGCCGGCGAGCTCAAGCCGCAGGTCATCCGCGCTTCCTTCGGCATGGAGCTGCCCGCGCACCTCGACGCCGCCACGGACCTCCCGCCGCGCCCGCCGGCGTTCTGCCCCGGCTGCCCGCACCGTCTCGTCTTCTGCGAGCTGCGCCGGCTCAAGGCCATCGTCACCGGCGACATCGGCTGCTACACGCTCGGCGCCGTCGCACCCTACGGCGCGTGCCACACGGTCATCGACATGGGCGCCTCGCTCTCCATGGCGCACGGCATGGAGCTCGCCGGCGCCACCGATCGCACCGGCCGTCCCGTCGTGGGCGTCATCGGCGACTCCACCTTCGCGCACTCCGGCATCACGAGCATGCTCGGCACCATCTACAACGGCGGCACCGGCACCCTCTGCATCCTGGACAACCGCACCACGGCCATGACCGGCACGCAGGGCAACCCCGTGAACGGCGTCACCCTCACGGACAGCTCGCACAGAATAGGCCCGCTGGACAACCCGAGCGGCAAGGCGCTCGACCTTCTCGCCCTGTGCCGCGCGATGGGCGTGGAGGACGTCGTCGAGGTGGACGCGCAGGACCTCAAGGCCGTGCGCGCCGCGCTCAAGGCCGCCGTGGCCAACACCGAGCAGCTCTCCGTCATCGTCTTCAAGGCGCCGTGCCGCCTCATCGACCGCAGCCGCGGCAAGGAGCCCACGATCCGCGACTGCCGCGCGTGCGGCCAGTGCATCAAGATCGGCTGCCCTGCCCTCGGGCGCGCCAAGGACGGCACCGCGGTCATCGACCCCACGCAGTGCGTCGGGTGCGACCAGTGCGTCCAGTCCTGCCCGTTCGGCTGCATCACGAAGGAGTAAGCAATGGAGAAGTTCAGCGGCACCAAGACCATCCTCCTCGTGGGCGTGGGCGGCCAGGGCACGATCCTCGCCGGCAAGCTGCTGGCGAGCGTGGCCGCCGACGCCGGGCTCGACGTCAAGGTCTCCGAGATCCACGGCATGAGCCAGCGCGGCGGCTCCGTGAGCACGGTCATCCGCCTGGGCGAGCACGTCTCCACCATGGTCTGCGACGACGGCTGCGCCGACGTGGTGGTGGCCTTCGAGGCCGTGGAGGCCCTGCGCGCCCAGCACTACCTCGCCGAGGGCGGCACCATGTTCGTCAACGACGAGGAGATCACGCCCGTCTCCGTGAACATCGGCAACTTCACGATGCCCGAGCGCGTGGACGAGCGCCTGCGCGAGATGGGCGCCCACCTGCTGGACGCCGGCGTGATCGCGCGCGGGCTGGGGACGCCCCGCTCCACCAACGTGGTGCTCGTGGGCGCGCTCTCCACGGCGCTGCCCTTCGACGCCGAGCTCTGGCGCGACGCCGTGCGCGCCTGCGTGCCACCCGCAACAGTGGAGGCCAACCTCGCCGCCTTCGACGCCGGTCGCGACGCCGCCCTGCGCGGCGAGGCCCGCTAGACGTCATAGCGAGAGGTTCTTCTCGCCCAGACACGACGAGACCCCGGCCGCCACGGCGACCGGGGTCCTTCGCGTCCTGGTGGGCCGGCGCGTCCCCCGACCACGCCGACCCGTCTTTTCGGGGGATGTACAGAGATACTACCCCATTTTTCCTGCTCGCAGTCTGACGCGTGACCAAGCGTCCCTTCTCCCCGAGCAAAACCGACCGCCCGCGTAGTTGTTGCCTCGGTACGGGAGATGTCACGGTAGGATAAGGAAATAATCTGTTCGCCGCGAGCTTATGGTGGTGGTTTCCCATGGGACAGTACGTTGTTGTTGAGAACGAGGGTCGCTACTGCTTCAACCTCTGCGCCTCCAATGGTCACATCCTCATGTCGTCGATCATCTTCCCGTCCAAGGACGAGTGCCTGCACGGCATCGAGTGCGTGCGCGCTTCCGCCGAGAACGCGGAGATCGAGGACAGCACGATCGACGCCTTCGATCGCGAGTCCACGCCCAAGTTCCGCATCTACGAGGACTTCGACGGGCACTACTTCTTCCGCTTCATCACCCACGAGGCCGGCGACATCGCCCGCTCGCACACCTACGAGCACAAGGAGAGCCTGCTGCGGCGCATCGAGCGCACGCGAGCGGAGTGCGACTCCTCCCTCGCGGCAGACGAGAACTAGCGGCTGGCGAGAAAAACGACGACTCGTACGCCCCGGACGCCCCCGAACACGTCCGGGGCGCCCTTGTGAAGACAGGAGCGACCATGGACATGACGGGCGTAAGGCTCACGGAGCTCGTGGAGGCCGCCGGATGCGCGGCCAAGATTGCGCCGGGCGAGCTCGCGGGCGTGCTGTCCGGGCTTCCGCGCCTAGACGCACCGGAGCTCGTGGTGGGCTTTGACGCCTCGGACGACGCCTGCGTGTGGGACCTCGGCGACGGGCGCGGCCTCATCGCCACGACGGACTTCTTCCCGCCGATGGTGGACGACCCATTCCTGTTTGGCCAGGTCGCGGCCACTAACGCCCTCTCCGACGTCTACGCCATGGGCGGAGCGCCCGCGCTCGCGCTCAACCTCCTGTGCTTCCCCAACTGCCTGGGCATCGAGATCGCTGGGCAAATCCTGGCCGGCGGGGCCGAGACGTGCCGCCGCGCCGGGTGCGTCGTGGCGGGCGGCCACTCGATCAACGACCACGAGCCCAAGTACGGCCTCGCAGTGACGGGCTTTGTGCAGCTGGACGGGCGCCTGGAGAACGGCGGCGCGCAGGTTGGCGACGCGCTCGTGCTCACCAAGGCACTCGGCACGGGCATCCTCACCACCGCGCGCAAGGGCGGCCTGCTCGATGACGCCGGCGTGCGCGTGGCCACGGACTCCATGACCACCCTCAACGAGGCGCCGATTCGCCTCGCCCGCGAGCTGGGCGTCTGGCCGCACGCCGCTACCGACGTCACGGGCTTCTCGCTCATGGGCCATGCCTGCGAGATGGCCGAGGCCTCGGGCGTGACGCTCGCCGTCGACGCCGCGACCGTGCCCGTCATGGCGCGCGCCCGCGAGATGGCGGCCATGGGGCTCATCCCCGCCGGCGCCTACCGCAACCGCGACTTCTTCGGCCCCCGCGTGGCGCTCGACGACGCCCTGCCGCTCGACCTCACCGACGTGCTCTTTGACCCGCAGACCTCCGGCGGCCTGCTGCTGGCGTTGGGCGAGAAGGACGCGGAGCGGCTCGTCTCCGCCCTGCGCGACGAGGGCCTCCCCGCCGCGATCATCGGCCGCGCCGTCCCCCGCGCCGAGAAGAGCGTCATCGTGAAATGATACGAAGGGACAGTCCCTTCGTATCATTTGCCGAGAAGATCGGCGAGGTTGCGGGTGAAGCGCTCGCGGTCGTCGTCCGTGAACGCCGCCGGGCCGCGCGTGCGACCACCCGCCCGGCGCACCTTCTTCTCCTCGTGGCGAATGAAGAGGTCCATGTCGATCGTAGCCTTGGTGTAGACGCGCCCGCGCACGCCGATGGCCGCCGCTCCGCGCCCCAGCACCATGCTCGCGAGACCGATGTCCTGCGTGACCACCACATCGTCCGGCTGCAGACGCTCCACGATCGCAAAGTCCGCGCTGTCTGCACCGATGGACACGTCAAGCACGTCCACCCAGAAGCCGCCGTGCGTGGCATCGCGGCCGCGGGCGTGACCCGCGTCGCGCGGGTCGTCGCGTCGGATGTGCCGCTCGAGGTTCTGCGTGGTGTTACCCACGATCACAACGGGCACCCGGGCGCGCCGCGCACAGGCGAGCGCCTCGCGCGTGACCGGGCATGCGTCGGCGTCGATGTAGAGGGTGCGGTTGCGGGACATGCGCCTCCTTGCTCTCGAGTGACTAGACTATAGGATACGAAGGGACTGTCCCTTCGTATCATCGAGGAGGCTCGCATGAAGAAGGTGACGGCGGTTCTTGCGGTGCTCTGCCTGGCATGCACGCTCGTTCTTCTCGGCTGCGGGGCCACCTCTGCCGGCACGGTCGTCTTTGAGGAGAAGGTCTCGCCCAACGAGAAGTACGTGAGCTCGGAGGCGGACGTCGTCTACTACACCGTGCGGGTGACGCAGGACGCGCCGGACACGGCAACGGTCTCCGCCGAGTCCAACTCCGGGTTCTACGAGCCGGTGAGCTACGAGGTCACCTGCGACGGCGAGCTCTCCGCCGATGACGTCTCCGTGGAGTGGACCACCCTCATGGGCGGCACCGAGCCGAGCGAGGACGACCAGATCGCCGTCGCCGTGGTCTCCGTGCGCACGGACGACGGCAGCGTCGACGAGCGGAAGATCAGCTTCGTCACCCGCGCGCTCGAGATGGCGGCCGAAGCGACCCCGGGCGCGTAGGCGCGCGGCGAGCAGGACCTCGGCACCTTAGGGAAGTCTTAGCAGTCGGTTCATGCACCGTTATGGCAGGCGCCCCTAGGCTTGGGCAAGCCAAGTCGAAGGGGGAAGCATGGGTACGACTCGTGTGGCGCCGCGCAGGTACATCAATCGCAGGAGGGCACGGCGGGTGCCGCTTGTGCTCGGGGCGGCCGGGGCGCTGGTGGCCGCGCTTGCCGTTGCGCTCTGGTTTGTGATGGCCTCGACCGCAGGTGGCGCAGGGCAGGCGGGCGGCTCGGCGCCGACCAGCTCCACGCCGCACGCGGAATGGCGCACGGGCGAGGTCCCCTTCCTCTACCAGACCGACCCGCAGTGGGCGGGCCACCCCTACGCCGGGGGCACCGTCGAGAAGAACGGCTGCGGCCCCACATGCCTCTCCATGGTCTACGTGTCGCTCACCGGGCGCGACGACCTCGACCCCTCCGCCATGGCCGACTTCTCCGAGCGCGGCGGCTACACGACCGACGGGATGACGACGTGGGCCCTCATGACCGACGGGGCAGCCGAGCTGGGACTCGTTTCCGAGGAGCTGCCTGCCAGCTCGAGCGCCGTGCGCGATGCGCTCCTCGCGGGAAGGCCCGTCATCTGCAGCGTGGGCCCCGGAGACTTCACCACCACGGGCCACTTCATCGTGCTCTCTGGCCTGACCGAGGACGGCGATGTGGTTGTGCACGACCCCAACAGCGCCGAGCGCAGCGCACGCCCCTGGGACCTCGAGCGCGTGCTCGGCCAGTGCCTGAACCTGTGGGCCTTCTCGTGAGACAAAGGGGACAGGTTCATTTGTCTCATTCATTTTCAAATGAGACAAATGAACCTGTCCCCTTTGTCTCACGCGGGCAGATTGACGGTGAAGGTGGTCCGTCCGTTTTCGCTCGCGGCGGAGATGGAGCCGCCGTGCAGCTCCACGATCTCGCGCGCGATGGCAAGGCCGAGGCCGGCGCCGCCGGTGGCGCTCCCGCGCGCCTCGTCCAACCGGAAGAACCGGTCAAAGATCGCGCGGAGCTTGTGCGAGGGGATGGTCGCGCCCGTGTCGGACACGGTGACGACGACGCTCCCCTCCCCGGCCGCGGCCCCGATCTCCACGGGCGTCCCCTCGTCGCTGTAGGAAATCGCGTTACGCAGCAGGTTGCCAAAGACGCGCGCGAGACGGGCGGCGTCGGCCGTTACCACGAGCGGCTCGCCGGGGTCTTCGACGGTTCGCACCGTGCCTGCCACCGTCACCCGCGCCACGTTGCCGTGGGCGGAGAGCGCCGGGTAGAACTCGTCGGCAAGCTGGACGAGAAGGCCCGCGAGGTCCACCGGGGCAAGCTCGAGCTCTATGTGCGTGAGGCTGTAGCGCGTGATGTCAAAGAACTCGTTCACCAGGCGCTCGAGCCGGCACGCCTTGTCGAGCGCGACGTCGGTGTAGCGGGCGCGCTGCGCCTCGGGCATGTCGGACACCTCGTCGAGCAGCGAGAGGTAGCCGATCACCGAGGTGAGCGGCGTCTTGAGGTCGTGCGCCAGGTAGGTCACGAGGTCGCTCCTGCGCGCGGACTCGTCGGCGAGCTGGCGCTCCCGCTCCGCGGCGGCACGCTTGGCGTCGGCGGCAACGAGCGCGAGCTCCTCCCAGCCAGGCGGGAACGCCTCGTGGGCCTCCAGGTCGTGGGCGAGAAAAACGCGCAGCAGCTCGGCGGCGCGGGCGCGCTCCTCGCGACGGGCACGACGGGCCGACAGGATGGCGGCGGCCGCACACCCCACGGCGAGAAGAACGATGCCGCAGATGCCCAGCTGCAGGAAGAAGTACTTGATGCCGGAGACGTCCAGCACCATCTCCGGCCAGATGCCAAACTCGTTCAAGTTGTTGATGTTCAGAAACTGCGGGGCCAGCCAGTCCATGAACGAGCCGTTCCAGGCCTTGTCCACAAAGCCGAAGACCGTGTTGAACGCCGCGGACGCAACCAGGATGGCACCCGCCACAATCGCGACGGTCAGGACGATCGACCGAGCCCCGCCGTTCTTCTCGCTAGCGCTCAATCTTGTACCCCAATCCCCAGACGGTCTTGATGTAGCGCGGGTCCTCGAAGGAGTCCCCCATCTTCTCGCGCAGGTGCCGCACGTGCACCGTGATGGAGCCCGAGCCGCGCTCGTAGTACTCGTCGCCAAATATGCGCTGGTAGAGCTCGCGCGCGGAGACGACCGCGCCGTCGGCCTCGAGCAGGATCCGCAGCAGGGAGAACTCCGTTGGCGTGAGGGCGAGCGGGCGCTCGTTCAGGGTGGCCTCGTGGGCCGGCACGTCGAGCACGAGGCCACGGCACGCGATGACTCCGTCCTTCTCGCCATGCGCCCCGCCCGCCGCGTTGTAGGTGGTGTAGCGCCTGAGCTGCGCCTTCACGCGCGCCACAAGCTCGAGCGGCAGGAAGGGCTTCACCACGTAGTCGTCCGCGCCCAGGGTGAGGCCGGCGATCTTATCCGCCTGCTCGCCGCGTGCCGTAAGCATGATCACCGGGTAGCTGTGGCGCTCGCGGATGACCCGGCAGACCTCGAGGCCGCTCGCACCGGGGAGCATGACGTCGAGAATCGCGAGGTCGAGCGCCGGTGCGCCATCGTCCGTCACGCGCGCGACCGCCGACGAGCCGTCGCCGAACGTCTCCACCTCAAAGCCCTCTGCCTCAAGGTAGACGCGCACGAGCTCGCAGATCTCCGGCTCGTCGTCCACCACCAGCACGCGTGCGCCCATGCGCCCCTCCCCTCGTATTGGCCACAAGGATACGCGAGAAGAACGCGGCAGTTCCTAACGTTTGCTTAAGGGGCGCGAGGCGGGCAATCAGACGTAGCGCGCGTAATCCTGCAGCGAGTGGATTATGTGGGCGATCACGATCCTGTTATCGCGGTATGCGTACAGGACGACGTAGCGCATGACGGGCATTACGCGATAGCCGCGGGTGGCAACCTCCGGCATCTGGCCGAGCGGATGCATCTCCTGATACTCGCAGGCGAGAAGGACCTTGGACTCGAACTCCTTGACAAAGCGCAGGGCGGCCTTCTTGCTGTCGAGCTCGACCGACAGGTAGCGCACGATCTCCTCGAAGTCCGCCTGGGCACGTGGAAGAAGGACGTAGTCACAGGTCATACTTCTCCCTCACGTCCGAGACAAACGCAGGGCCGTCAACGAAATCGCCCTCTTCGTACGACCTGTCCGCGTCTGCGAGCACGCACAGGAGGCGCGCCTTGGCAACCTCCTCCCGCATGAGGTCATAGTCCTCGGCGCGCATAACCACGAACTCGCTGTAGCCGTTCTTCGTGACGGTAACTGGCTCGGAAGACTCCCTCACGAGCTTGGCAAACGCCGCCGTGTCCTTCATGTCGCGAACGGGAACGCAGATTGCCATATCAGACGCCTCTCCTCATGCGCGTACGGCTGTGGCCCAATAATACCACGCCAGCGAAGTCGCAGAGACCGCACGCATCGCGGCATGCCCATCCCACGTCATTGCACGAGCATGCGGCGAATGCCCGCCATGCTCGAAATCTCCTCAAGAACGTCAATGAGCTCGTCGCTCTGATAGAAGTCGCCGCGCCGACGTGACCCCAGGGGACGCAGCATCCCATACTCGCACGCCCTCGCGACCAGGGTCGAGGCGGCACGCGGAGTGATTGACAGGTTCTCCGCAACATATGCGATGGTAACTACAGGCTGCTCTGCCAGCAGCGGCGAAAGACGCCAGATAGCCGACCCGGCACGCTCGGAAATGGCGGACCACCAGCCTTCCATCACGTCGTCAATGAGAGCAGAGACGCGACTGCCGATAACGAGGGCAAGCTCGAGCGCGCTCAGCACGCTCTCCACTATGGGCAGGTAATCGCCACCCTGATAGGCCTCGATCGCCCCCATGTAGGCGTCAACGTCATGGAGGAGCCCCGCCGAGACGGGAAGCGTGGTGCGCGTGAGCACGCCCTCGTTCCTGAGAATGCGGTGGAGAAGGACCCTGCCCGTGCGCCCGTTTCCGTCGATGAAGGGGTGGATGGTCTCGAACTGCGCGTGCGCGACCGCCGCCTTGGCAATCGGGCTGACGTCGTCCCTGCCGACAAAAGCGACAAGATCCTCGAGGCAGCCTGTGATGCGGCTTGGGGCGGGCGGCACGAAGAGCGCCCCGTGCGGACTGTATGCTGTCCCACCGACCCACACCTGCTCGTCACGCAGCTCCCCTCCAAACGACGCCCCTGTCGGATCGATCAAGGAGCGATGAATGGCCTTGATCTGCTCAATCGAGATCTCCGGAGACAGTCTGAGCGCCTCTCGCATGGCCGAGACATTGCCTTGAACGATGCGCGCATTAGCGGGAGCGTCGTTCGAGAGTTCTGCAAGGGCAACATTGCGGACGCTCGAGGTGAGGTGCTCAATCTGAGAACTTGCCGCGGACTCACTTCGCAGCAGGAGCGCAGGCAGGTCGTAGCCACGTGCAGCCTGCGCCTCGTCGAAGCGGGCAAGCCTCATCAGCAGGTCGTCAATGCGTACCGAGGTGGCCTCTGGGACAGCCGTGCCGAGATTCGCAATGACAGCCGGAATGGACGCTTGATAGGTCGCGGATATCTTCCTGCGAGCACTCCGGGGGATGAGGTCCCTCTCGTTTGGGTCGACATGCCAGGGAAGCTCCTCGTAACCAACCGCTGACAACATCTCCCTCACCCCCGTTCAGACTTCCTGTAGGGCCCATTTTACCTCTCGTAATTGCGATTAGCGGAAGTGAATTTAAATTCACTTCCGCTAATCGCAAACCACAGAAGCAAAACTGCTACGCCACCTGGCGCCTCCTGAAGGAGAGCACCGCCACGGGGGTCGAGACGAGCGCGAGCGCCGCGTAGACGACGAGCACCATGCCTATGAGGTCGAGCACGACCGGCCCGAGCGGGTAGGACTCGAGCGCCGAGAAGAGCACGCTGAAGTTGGCGAAGTTGATCGGGAAGAGGGCGAGCGCGCGCTCGAGCGCGCCCACGCCGGCCGAGGGGACGAGCCCCGTGAGCAGCACGAGCGCCACGTCCGTAAGGAAGACGGCGAGCGTCGAGGGGGTGCGCGACGAGAGCGCGAGCGTGAGGCATGAGAAGCCCAGGCACGCGACGTACATGAGCCCCACGGTTGCGAGCGCGGCCTGCCCCGCCGTGAGCGGGTACGGTGACGTGAGCGCCATGCTCTGGACGGAGAGCCCGAAGCCGTCCGCCCCGTAGAAGACGAGCGAGACCCCAACGATTATGCCCGCGCAGAGCGCGAAGTACGCCGTGGCGTAGGCGAGCCCCGCCACGACCTTGGCGGCCACGAGCGTCGAGCGGCCGCGCCGGGTGGCGAGGACCACCGCGTCGGCACCGGAGCTGTACTCGAAGGAGAACGCGGGCGCCAGCGTCACGCACGCGGCGAGGATCGGGAAGACGAGGAAGGCCGCGCAGTCGACCACGTTGCCCCAGCCGCCCGAGTAGCCGTACTCGATGGGCTCCGGCACGGAGGATCGCATCCCCGTCCAGTACGCGCGCTCCGCCTCGGAGTACTCCCACATGCCGCCCTGGCCGTCGTCGAGGGCTGCCTGGGTCAGGTCGTCGGCGGCGCCGTACCAGTCGGCCGCCATCTCGGGCGTCACGCGGGCGGCCGTCTGCGCGGGCTCCTCCCTCGCCACGCGCCAGGGGCGCAGAAGCCAGCTCCAGTACGAGTTGTAGAGCTCGTCCACCTCATCGGGCGAGAAGCTCTGAGCGATGAGGGAGTAGACCGCCTCGCCCGTCATCTCGCCCACCGCGTCGCGGTCGACCCGAGAGAAGAGCAGCTCCTGGTAGGCGGCGATGTCCGCGGCGGCGCGCTCGGCGGTCACCGGCCCCGCGTACTTCTCGGCCTCCGCGCGGTTGTACGCTATGGCCGCAAGCCCGTTGAACTCCTCGCCCGCGAAGTTCGCCGTCCGGCTCTGCGTCACGTTGAGCGCCATGATGGCGACGAGGAAGACGGCGACTCCGACGTTGGCCGCGAGCGCCACGCGGCGGGAGAGCATCTTCTTGAGCTCGAACAGGATGAGCCTAGGCATGGCGTCCCTCCTTGAAGTGGGCGCCGCGGGAGGCGCGCGGGGCGCCTGCCCCGGCAGCCGCGCCGTCGCGGAACAGATACAGGTACAGGTCCTCGAGCGTGGGCTCCACCGGCGCCGACCCCGGCACCCGCGGCTCGTCGGCCACGTAGCGCAAAAGCACGCGGCCGCCCTCCTCGTGGCGCACGTTGCCCACCGTGAGCGCGGCCTCGAGCGCCTCGGCCCGCGCCGCCGGGACCGTAGCCTCCCAGACCTTGCCCTCGGCCTCCGCCACGAGCTCGGCCGGCGGCCCGGAGAGCACCACGGAGCCCGCGCGCATCACGAGGATCTCGTCGGCGATATGCTCCACGTCCGAGACGATGTGCGTGGAGAGCAGGACGATCTTGTCGCGCGCGAAGCCGGCGATGAGGTTGCGGAAGCGCACGCGCTCCTTGGGGTCGAGCCCGGCCGTGGGCTCGTCGAGCACGAGGACCTCGGGGTCGTTGAGGACGGCCTGCGCGATGCCCAGGCGCTGGCGCATGCCGCCGGAGAAGGTGCGGATGCGCCGCCGTTCTTCTCCGCCAAGCCCCACGCGCTCCAGCAGCGCGAGCGAGCGGTCGCGGGCGTCCCGGCGGCCGAGGCCCTTGAGCGCGGCCATGTACTCCATGAAGTCGAGCGCCGTGAACTCCGGGTAGTAGCCAAAGTCCTGCGGCAGGTAGCCGAGAAGCGCGCGGTAGGCGTCGCCCATGCGCTCGACGGGCGCGCCGTCGTAGCGCACCTCGCCCGAGGTGGGGCGCAGCACCCCGCACACCATCCGCATGAGCGTGGTCTTGCCGGCGCCGTTGGCGCCGAGCAGGCCGTAGACGCCGGGGGCGAGCGTCGCGCTCACGCGGTCCACGGCGATCTTGGGCCCGAACTCGCGGGTCAGCCGGTCGAGCGTCAGTTCCATCCTTCGTTTCCTCTCTGGTAGTCGGTCTTGCCGTGGGGTCGCTAGAGCGCCGTGGCGGGAGCGGGTGCGTCGGCAAAGCCGGACGCCGCGGCCCGGAGCCAGGCGCGGGCCTCGACCGCCGCAAAGGCGAGCGCCGCGGCGGCCGCGCCCCACCAGGCGAGCGCCGCCGCGGGGCCAAAGGCCGCCGGGCAGACGGTGCGCGCCACGACGCAGGCGGCGCACACCCCGGCGGCCGCAGCAACGGCAGCGACCGTTGCGTCGGGGCTTGCCACGCGCCGGGCAACAAGGAGCCCCGCCCCGAGAGCCGCAAGGTAGGGCGCGAGCCCCTGAGCGAGCACGGCCCAGGGCGCGCCGCCCGCCGGCCACGCGAGGACGGCGAGAAGCGCCACGGCAAACGCGTCGGCGCAGCAGAGCACTAGGGCCCGGGCGCATGCGACCGCCTGGGCGTTCACGGGGCAGGCGGCCTCGAGCTCCGCCATGCCGCAGGAGCGCGAGCGCGTGACCTCCGCAAGCGTCGCGAGGGCAAGCGCCGCCCCGAGGACGGCCGCGGCCGTCCCGGCGCCAATCCCGGAGAGGGCGCACGCCACGGCGAGAAGGACGAGCGCCGCGTGCAGCGCCCACGTCCCCACCCCGACGCGCCGGGCCTGCTCGGCGACCACCGAGGCGGCGCGCGGCCGGGCGGGGCGCGCCATCTCGGCCGCAACGGCCTCCACGAGCGCCGGCGGCGGCGTCCCGGCGGCATCGGCGCCCGCACGGTAGTGCCTCCGCAGCGCCCCCTCGAGGGCCCGTCTCTCCCGCATCCTCATCGCATGCCTCCCTGACCATTCGTCGAGACTCCCATGTGGGCCCGCAGGGCCTCGAGCCCGGCGGAGATGGCACGCGCGGCGGCGAACCTGCTCATCCCCAGCGCCGCACCCACCTCGCCGACCGTGAGGCCCTCCCCGTACCTGAGCTCCAGCGCCTCGCGCTGGGCGCGGGGCAGCCGGGCGAGGGCGGAGGCGAGGTCGCGCTCGTCGTCCTTCTCGCCCGGGTCGCCCCCGGCGGGCAGCGTCTCGGGAAGCTCGTCCCACCCGGCGGCCCGCCCGCGGGCGAGGTCCGCGCAGACGTTGCGCGCGATGGTGACGAGGTAGGCGCGCGCCCGGCCCCGCTCCCGGTAGCGCGAGCGGGCGCGGACGAAGCGCAGGAACGTCTCCTGGGCGGCGTCCTCGGCGAGCCCCACTGGCGCGTGCCTGCGGCAGTACCGCAGCACGTCGGCGTAGTGCTCTCCGACCAGGCGCTCCGCCTCGTCCGTCCGCTCGTTCCTCTCGCCCACGGCGCCACCTCCCTCTATCCCTATTAACGACCCAGCGGGCCAGGATGAGCGGTCGAATCGATATTTCTTTATTGGTCGAATGACAATGCGTCGTCCCTTTGGGCGGCCTCGAATGGCGAGAGATGACGTTGGGCAGAGTTTGGCAGAGTCCGCGTGGTGCGGACTACAGTGCAGCGGCAATCTTGGAGAAGGGCCTTATCTTCCTGAGCTCAGATTCGAGCTTGCGTCGGGCCACCTCGATGTCATACGCCGCCTGCGCACGCAGCCAATACCCGTCAGACAGGCCAAAGAAGCGACAGAGCCTCAGGTCAGTGTCGGCAGTCACGGAGCGGCGCCCCAACACGATCTGTCCAATGCGCTGGGCGGGAATGCCCGTCTCCTTGGCAAGACGGTACTGCGAGATGCCCATGGGCACGAGAAACTCGTCGCGCAGCAGCTCGCCTGGAGTAATGGGGGCAACCATCTCCCCTTCGTGAACAGACTCAGTGATAGTCGACGATTTCGACATCCTCGGCACCTCCCTCGACCCATCGAAAACAGACCCGGAACTGGTCATTGATGCGGATGCTGAATTGCCCAGCTCTATCTCCGCTCAGTGCCTCGAGGCGATTTGAGGTCAGACAGCTCGTTTGCGATTTGCAGCTGACGAATCTTTCTCAGTGCAACACGCTCGAACGCCACAAACCGTGCAACGCGAAATCCCGACAAGAGCCGCTCGGTATCCTTGTCTGCAAATGACCTAATCATAGTATCGCCTCGCGTTACTATTGTCAATGTCAATTTCGCCGCCACAGACCCTGTGGTAGGCTTATTATATAGGAACACGTGTTCGTTTCAAAGGAGTCACATGCGGAGAGAGACATCGAAGGACGGCTCTGCTGATTGCATCCGGCGCGAGCTCGGGGCGCTTGCCGACCCCGCGTACCGCGACTTCCAGGCCAAGCTCGTGCCGACCGTCGACCCCGCGCGCATCCTCGGCGTGCGCACGCCGGCGCTGCGCGACTACGCGCGCAGGCTCGCACTCGAGCGGCCCGAAGAGGTGCGCGCGTTCCTCGAGGCACTCCCGCACGAGACCTATGACGAGAACAACCTGCACGGTGAGCTCATTGGCCGGATGGCAAAGACTCCCGCGGAGGCGTTCGAGCTGCTCGACGCCTTCCTTCCGCACGTCGAAAACTGGGCGACCTGCGACCTCATCCGCGTCCCCGCCTTCGGCCGCGACCTGCCGGCGGTACTCGAGCGCATCCGCGGGTGGGTCGCCGCGAAGCCGGAGTACACGGTGCGCTTTGGGGTGGTCCAGCTCATGACGCTCTTCCTGGATGACGCCTTCGAGCCCGGGCACCTCGCCCTTGTCGCCGGCATCGACCGCCCCGAGTACTACGTCAACATGGCACGCGCCTGGTACTTCTCGTTTGCCCTCATAAAGCAGCCTGCGGCGACACTGCCTCTCTTTGAGCAGCGGCCGATCGTCCTCGATGCCTGGACGCACAACAAGGCGCTCCAGAAGGCGCGAGAGAGCCGTCGTATCGCGCCGGAGCAGAAGGCATACCTGCAATCGCTCAAGGTTTGACGCACCAAGGTCCCGAGATGATGGATAGAATGAGCGAGAAGAACGTCGAGGGGAGATTCATGAGAATCCGCACCGCCATCGCCGCCCTGCTCGCCGCGACCGTCGCGCTGCCGCTCGCGGGGTGCTTCGGGCTGCCCGGTCTCGATGACGTCGCCGGTCAGGCGGAGGACGTCGCCTCGCAGGCGCAGGAGCTCGCCGACACGCTCTCGGACGTCGATTGGGGCAAGGTCTCCCGCCTCGTCGTGAGGGACGCCCAGACCGGCGAGGTCGTGCGCGAGCTGACCGACCAGGACCAGATCGAGGGCGCCTTCGACCCGCTCTCCGACGAGAACGGCCTGGCCGCGGAGCCGGACGCCGACGCGGAGTACGCCTTCGAGCTGTGGCAGCCGGAGACGCAGAGGCTCGGGCAGGACGCGGCCGACCTCGACGAGGTCAAGGTGCTCGAGGTCACCACCTGCGAGGGGTCGCCCGTCGTGGGGCTCGAGGTGAGCCCCATCGGCCTCAGGCTCCACCTCACGTCGCGGGCGGCCGCCGACGCGCTGCGCGCCCTCGCGGGGTAGCGCCTACTCGCCCGCGACCTCCCGCTGCACGCGCTTGGGCAGCTTGGAAAAGACGAGGTCGTAGCTCATGTCGCACAGATCGCGCACGAGGCCTTCGGGCAGGTCTGTGTCCAGGTCGACGGAGACCCACGTGCGCCCGTCGGAGTAGTAGCCGGGGAGCACGGACTCCGGGTGCTCGGCGCGCAGCCCCAGGATGCGGTCGGGGTCGCACTTGAGCGAGAGCAGGTGGCGCCCCGCGTAGGGCGGCTTGGCGCCGGGCGAGGCCGTGAGCTCGCAGGCGAACTGCCTGCCGCCCACCCAGTAGACCAAAGGCCCCACTTCTCGTGGAGGGCCTTCGTGGCGCCGGGGCGCGAGAGCAGGCGGGCGTCTCTGCGCGAGAGATCCATAGCGCACCTCACTGAAAGAGCGGGACCCTTCCCAGAAGGAAGTCTTCTACGGGGAACTCGTCAGAGCCGATGACGAGGGCATAGGTTCCCGGGTATCTCTGGACGAACTCGCCAAGTCCCTTGAGGCTCTTGACGCGGCCGCTCTTGACCTCGATGGCGGTTCTCTTTCTCCCCTGCGTCACCACGAAGTCAACCTCTGCCGACCCGTCCCTCCACCAGTTGACCGAGAAGTGCTCCATCTTCGATCGAGCGAGGAGGTAGGTACCAACCGCGGTCTCTACAAGGTGGCCGCGCCGGTCGCTGTCCTCGAGCAGCCTCGCCCTGTCCTCTCCGGAGGCGACCACCATGAGCGAGGTGTCGTGCACGAGCAGCCTCGGCGAGCTGCCGCGCTCCTTGAGGATCTTCTCGTCGTACTTTCTGAGGCCGCTCATAAGCCCTGCGTGCGAGAGAAGCTCCAGGTAGTGCGCGATGGTGTCCGTGTTGCCCCGGTCGTCGAGCTGTCCGAGGAGCTTGCGATAGGAGATTTCCTGGGCAGAATATGCGGCTCCCACCTCAAACAGCGCACGGAGAAGCGCGGGCTTGCGAACCGTCTCCATCTCGAGGATGTCCTGCGTCAGCGTGGGCTCGATTATGGCGTCGCGTACATAGGCGCTCCATCGGGGTTCGTCGTCGCGGAGCTGCACCGCACCAGGATAGCCCCCAAAGTAGAGATACTCCTCCAGCGTGCACCCAAAGGCCTCTCGGCACTCGCCGTAGGTCCACTGCGTTGAGGGAATGAGCTCGTAGCGCCCCTTGAGGGATTCGGACACGCCTCGCTTCAGGGTGAGCGTAGAGGATCCCGTCAGAACGACCTTGACGCTGCGCCCGCACCTTGTGTCCTCGTCCCAGAGGTACTTCACCGTCGAGGCCCAGTCGGGAACCTTCTGCACCTCATCAAGGGAGAGGATAACCTCGCCCCCGTCCTCGGCGACTTCGCGAGCGGACTCCCAGACCTCCTCAAGCTTGCGAGCGCGTCGGTCCCGCGGGCGGTCGAAGGCGAACTCAACGCGGGGGATCTCCACATGAGAGAGCGCCTGGCCCACGGCGGTGCTCTTGCCCGTCTGTCGCGAGCCGACCACGATCTGGATGAAGCGCCGTGGCTCGCTGAGACGCTCCGCCAATAGGCCCACGCAAGCTCGCTCGTACATAAGGCCCCCTTACCCGGTCATGCCTCGCAGCTCATGACGCCGATTATATCCTAGCAAATTCTCAAATACCTACTTTTGCTAGGTTATCCTAGCAAAAATAGATAATTCCCAATTTGCTAGGTTAAAGTGACCAAGGCTCGATAACCGGATTAGGAAGAGCGGTGCACCGTGTGAACCAGGGCGCGCTTCCTAAAGCCGAATCACGCGCACGCGTGGATCGCGTTGCGCAGGAACTGCGCAGCGCCCGGGGCAACCTTCTCGTAGTAGGCACGGAACCGCTCGTCGGAGACGTAGCCATCGGCCAGGCCCTTGTGGGCCTCGAGCGTGTAGAGCCCGTCCGGCCAGTACATGCGCAGCCAGTGGCCGTGCATCGCCACGAGCTTGCGCGCCTCGGGGCCAGCCGGATCTCCCGTCTCCATCGCACGGCGCAGCTGCTCGTTGATGGCCAGCGCCAGCTCCTCGGCCTGCAGGTGCGCAGCCTCGCCCATCGCCACGTGCTTCTCGTTAGCTGCGTCCATCACCTCGTCGCCGTAGGCAGCACGGACCTCCTCGCCGTAGGCCTTCTCGTTCTCCTCAACCTCGCGCCAGCGCTTGAGGTGTGGCAGCAGAGTGGCCATGAGCGAGACCGCCTCGTCGAGCGAGACGCCGAGCGCCTTGGCCTCCATGGGAGCCGTGGCCTCAATGAACTCGTCCATCGTCATGCCCTTGGCGGTGAAGTCGCCGTGGTCGTAGCAGTACTTGCAAAAGTCCGCGCTCCTGGAGCCGTCGGCCTCGGTACCGTGCATCTCCTCATCGGAGATGGGCATGCTGCAGCACTGGCAGTAGTAGCTCATGGGCATGTCGAAGAAGCGCTCGAGCGGCACGCCAAAGGTGACGCAGATGAGCTTGACCATGTCGATCCCGGGCGTGGTCTCACCTTGCTCCCAGCGGCTGACACACTGCCGCGTCACGTAGAGCCTGCGCGCCATCTCTTCCTGCGTGATGCTCGCCTCCTTGCGGATGGCGGCGATGACGTCCTTGATGGCCATGGGGTCCTCCTCGCTCAGGCCTTTCGATAAGGCCATTGTCGCCGGGCGGACGATGCCGCACAAGAAACGAGCTGTTGCGTGGCTACTCAACGCGCGGCATAAGGATGCTGTTTGGAACGCACCGGAGCGAGAGTGCCCGGACGTATGTGCACGATAAGTCCCCTTGCGCCCGTACTGCGCATTGCGGAAGATGGCTACGAGAGACCCAATACGAGCGCGAGCTTTTCCGTCACCTCGTCCATCCGGTCTCTCTCCAAGACACCGATTCGCTTGCTCAGCATGCTGCGGCTAACGGAAGCAATTTTGTCCGTCATCACATAACTCGTTCGCTCGAGTCCATTATCTTTGGACGGCTCGACTCGTACGCGTGTCGGTATATTGGAGCTCTCGAACGTTGTCATCAGACAGAGCACAACGGAATCGAAACCACTTATCTTGTCACTCTGCACAATAACGACTGGCCGCGCTTTGCTCGCGTAAAGGTCATCCCTCATTGTCCAAATCTCGCCGCGCATCACTCATCATCCTCAAGGCGAGCCGATTGGAAAACTCCGCTGCTTCCTGCTCAGAAGCAAAAGCTTCGACCTTGGGCTCTGCCAGGCGCACTTCAAACGGGAAACCACGATGCGCGTTAAACGCGGAAACGAAGATGCGCATGGCATCCGCAGGCGTAGTACCCAATAGCCGCGTTATCTCGCGAAAACGCGCCGCCTCAGCATCTTCAACACGCGTAGCAAGTTGCGAACTCATAGCATCCTCCAACATTCTGTTGAAATTCGCTATGAATTGTACCCAGATTGCCATATCTATCATTCCAAACTCTGCTAATGTGCTCCGCTTCACCACTTGAAACCTAGCTTCATACCAGCGCCGCCTCGTCTTCCGGCAGCCATTCGATCTTGTCGCCAAAGGCGGCGATATCCTCGTCGCACACGTGCATGAAGTCGAGAATGGTCCCATAGCTCTTGGGGAACATGCTCTCGCAATACACGGGAATGACATCACGGGGGACCACGCCGATGAGGCCCTCCCCTTTGAAGCGAGCGAGAATCGCACGTGCGTCTCTCAGAACAACGGGCAACCCCGCACGCTTGAGCGCAACATAGAAATACACGGCTTCGACCGCCCGATTCCATGCCTTACCGGCCACCACGTAGTAGTAGCCCCATGATTGCTCGGAAGCCCTGAACTCCTCGTCAGAGAGCTCTCCGACGCGATGCCGAAACTCCGCCTCCTGCCTGTCATGACACACGAATAGACTCACGTGCGTGGAGTTGCCGCCTTGGCACACCTCCCACGGGTGCCCGCCGCTGCGAGTTCGGTCGAAATACCACGCATCCCACGCCTCGGGACTGGCAAGGTCGATGCCTGGTCCGGAGCAAAGCCCCGCCCCCTTTCCGGTCAATCCCTCGTCACGCCCATCCGCATAGCGGAGGTAGAGATCGTCAAGTGGCAGGTGCCTGCCGTCCCTTCCGCAGACGTCATACCCGCACGCCTCATAGCCGAGAGCACAGGCGGCAAGGAAGTCATTTCCCGTCATAGTGGGAAGGCGGCCAATTGCGTCCTCATCCTCCGCATCTGCGGCAGCATATTCGCAGAACGCGCGATAGGTGTCCTCGCCCATCCCATCGAAGATGGCATCCCGCGCCTCCGGATGCGCAGCCCAAGCGGCATCTCGCGCGACCACCCCGGTACGCAAGTAGTACGGAAGCTGCTCGGCAACGATTGCGTTATACGACCCCTCCCGCAGCGCGCGCATGCTTTCATGCGCAGAGCGAGCCAGCAGGTCGAGCAGAATGGTCGCGTGCTCTTCGAGCCAATCGAAGTCAATAGGCCCTTGCTCCGAGTCGGCGCAGAGCACCATCACGTTGCCGACCGACACCGCACGACAACGCTCGTTCTCTACCGCGACGAGCTCGTACCACGAATAGTCGTCGGGGTATTCGCTTTTCCACAGCTCGACATATTCCTCGTGCGATGAAACCTCCCCCTCGGCAAGCAGCTCCTCGTAATCACCAAAGTCATCCATACTTCCGCGCGGAATCTTGAGCCAGATGGATTTCACTTCATCATTGCCCGCTAGGGGCTTGAGGTCGGCAAGCACCCCGAGGAGCCGGTCAAGCGCATCAAGCACCTTTCTCGTCTGAGCGGCGGGGTTTTTGTATCCCCTTCCGAAGGCCCTAAGAAGCCTATCGATATCGGGAGCAACGAGCTTCCATTCCATGCACGCCTCCAATTCACATGGCACTTCTGATAAAGCAGAGATTCATTAGTTGATCGCGAGCTGCAGCACAAAGATCGAGTACCTCGCGAACCAACGCGCAAACCCGCACGCCGTTCTTCTCGTCAGACTGCTTGATGGACTTCTTGGCCATAGTCGAACCCCCGCATCACTCACGGCATATTAATCTGCATAGACTGTGAGCCCGGACTCTTGGGGTGCCGGAAAACGGGGGCGCGTACCCGCCCGGGAGCTTCAAGTGTGACCAGTCCCTGCTACCCCTGATCACCCGCCGACACGTACCATTGGGGGTCTCCGTGCCGCTCTTGTTACTCCCGTACCTTGTGGAGAGTATAGCACAATAAGAAACATTTGTTCGTATCTTTTTGATAGCCTGCTGTGACTCTTTCCAAGCAGCCCGTTCTTCTCGCCCACAACTCTGAACTGCGAGAATGCGAGAAGAACCGTCGGTCAAGAGGAGCTCGCAACGTAACCTCCCGCGCCTGTGCTAAGATTCCCCCGACCCAACGGGTCTCTGACGAGGGCAGCCGTACCAGAATCGCAAAGATGGCGCATAATCTTGGAGGTTGCCATGGATTGGGTCATTTTGGTCGTGTCGGGCGCAATGGAGGCCGTCTGGGCCCAGGCCCTCGACTGCTCCGAGGGCTTCTCGCAGCCCGTTCCCTCGATCGTGTTTCTCGTTGCGCTCGCCGCGAGCATGCTCGGCCTGAGCCACGCCGTCCGCACGATTCCGCTGGGCACCGCCTACGCCGTCTGGGTGGGCATCGGCGCCGCGCTCACGGTAGCATGGGGCGTCGTCTCCGGTGCGGAGTCGTTCTCGTGGGCAAAGGTACTGCTCATCACGGGTCTCGTGGCGTGCGTCGTCGGCCTCAAGCTGGTGGGCGAGGCGCACTAGGATCTCGCGGCGCCACGAGCCATGTGCCAACTACCATAAGGACGAGCGCGACTGCGAACGTCGGCGCAAGCGGCGTGCGGAACAGAGCGAACGCCAGCGCGCTACCGATGAAGGGATTAACCGCGTAGAACGCGCTCGTTCTCGCCGCCCCCAGGTCGCGCTGGGCGCGCACGTAGCAGGCAATCGACAGCCCGTACGAGACGAACCCGAGAAGGAGCGCGAGTCCCGCGTCGACGAGCGTCGGCAGGGCGTCGCCCGCGCAGAGCGCCACGACGAGCGCGCCCGCGCCAGAGCCCCACCCCTTGATGACGACGACCTTGACCGGATCGCAGTCCGACAGCCTATTCGTGCAGTTGTTCTCGATGCCCCAGCACAGACATGCCGCAAGCGTGAGAAGCGAGCCGGCAGAGAACCCGCGCGCGCCCGCGTCCCAAGACAGGAGAAAACACGCCAGGGAGATGGCACCGATGCCGACTGCCGCACGCACCCCCACCCGCTCCCCGAACGCGAGGCGGGCGATAAGGGCGGTCGCCACGATCTCGAAGTTGTTCAGCAGCGAGACGCTCTCCGCCGACGAGAGGGAGAGTCCGGCCATGAGCAGCAGGGGCGCCGCCACGTCGAGCGCGACCATAGCGGCCACGTAGGGGACGTCCGCGCGCTCAAGAGGCCGTCCGCGAGCCTCGCCCGCGTCTCCGCGCGCGCCGCCAGCGAGCGAAATCGCCGTCATGCCGGCGCCCGCGCCGAGATACAGCAGCGCCGCCATCATGTTCGGCGCGATATCGGCAAGCAGCACCTTGGAGAACGGTGTGCTCAGCGCATAGAGCGCCGCCGCAGCGAGCGCGAAGGCGACGCTTCGTCCTGTTCGACCGGACCCCATGCGCAAACGCCCCCCGATTCCAAGCAGCCTGTCCTATGGCTACGATACCGTCCTTTCCCACGGGACCGCGCCACAAACCCTTTCAGAGCGCTTACTGGCTCGTTACGCACGGCACGCGACGTGCGACTACCCTAGGCGCACCCTTAGGGAAGGATGCTCAGCATGGTTGCGTTCATGAGACCGCCCACGTCCGACGAGATGCAGTACGCGGGCGATGTCATCCACGGCAAGCGGCGACTCGACGTCGTGGTGTACGTCATATTCGCGCTGCTCGGCGTGGCGTTTGGCGCGGCGGTTGGCGTCGCGGGGACACGGGCGAACGATCAGCCCTTCGACCTCGGCTTCACGCTCGGCTGCGCCGCGGGCTTCGGCGTTGCGTTCTTCGTCTTCGCGATACTCATCATGAGCTCCATCAGGTCTCTCCAGGCGGTCTGCCGCGTCTGGCTGCCCGCACGTGTCATCGTCGCGGTCGCGGCGGCAGCCTTCGCGCTCAGGGTGCTCGACACCGTGAAATTCGTTCTCATCGTCGGGCCGGCGTCGATCATCCAGCAAGTAGTCCTAGGCGGCCTCGGGTTCATATTCGCGCTGCTGTTCCTGAACCTCGGCGTCCGACTCGTCTTCCTCGTCTACTGCATGGCGACCGGGCGCGACGAGGACGAGATCGTCACGCGGAGCATCAGCGCGGAGCCTTCGCAAGAATGTCGCGGTAACGAGGGTCTTCGCTCACAATCCTCTGCCACTCAGGAGACGACGTGCGCTCGGCGAGACCCCGTCGAATGAGCAATCCTGCCTCGTCTGCCTGACGTGCCTTGTGCTCGGCCCATGCCTCGCCGGCACGGGCGGGGTCGAGACGGTCGGCCATGCGGTCCCAGAGCGGAGAGTCTGTCGCGTCCTGATGCTCCAGGGTCACAGCTTCGATTGCTCGCGCAAGCGCCTCGAGCGCACCGTCCTTCTCGCCCGCCGACGCGAACGGCGTAGCCATGCCGCCCGCCCAGACCGTGAGGAGCGACGCCAGCATGAGCAGCAGGTTAGCGTCCGAGTAGAGTGCTCCGAGGCAAGCGCACGCAGTCGCTCGTGCGCGGCGCCGAGGTCCTTCTCGCCCAGCGCGTAGACCTCGGCGTAGAGTGCGGCGGACTCCTCCTGGGAGAGCTCGTCGCGCCAGTCGAAGAGCTCGTCCAGGGTGAGCGAGAAGTACGCGGCGATGCGCGGCAGCAGGCTCACGTCCGGCAGGCTCTGCCCGAGCTCCCACTTGGACACGGCGGCCTTCGATACGCCGAGGTGGGCGGCAAGTGCCTCCTGTGTGACGCCCGCGCGGCGCCGCTCCCACACGATGGTGCGACCGATGTTGATGCTCTTGCCCATGCCTCCCCCTCGACGCTGCAGCCGGCTTTCACCTCCAGCATGCAGTCGAGCGACGGTGGAATCAAAGGAGCGCTAGTTGACGTTTCTTGCGAGCGGTCAACCGAGGCTCGCTGCCCGCACTAGAGCCGCACGAACATGCGGCGAGAATCGCTTTCCAGGCGCTGGAACCCAAAGTGAGCGTAGAAGCCCTCCGCGTGCTCATCGGCCGGGTCGACGACAAGTGCCCGCGATGCGATGATGCGCGACGCCGCAGCCGCGCGGCGAATGGCGTCCTGCAGCAATCTGGCTCCCGCCGACTCCCCCTGGTAGCGCTCATCGACGGCAAGCTGGCCAAGCAGCGTGCAGGGGATTGGGTTCGGGGCGTTTCGGCGCAACGAGCCGGCAAGCGTCCCAACGCGCGCAACCGCATGAGTGCTCAGGGCGTAGAAGCCGCAAATCTCACCAGTCGAGAGGGGCAGGACGTACACCCGTGCCGTCCCGTCGCGCATCGCGCGATGCGCGCGCTCCTTGAACCAGGCGTCATTGTCGCTGTTGCCGGAGAAGAACCCGTTCACATCGTCCTCGTCGAGAAGCGGGCGGATGCGACGAAACGCTAATCCTCCCATGAGAACTCGCGATCGAGCAGCTCGCGGGTGGCCACGGGAACGGCGGAGTCGAGGGCATTCGCAAAGCGTCCGTAGTCATCTGCGGAGAGGTAGGTCGTTGCATCGTCGCTCACCTGTCGGCGAACCTCAAACGGGAAGCCACCGCACTCGTTGAACATGTGAACGAAGACCTTGACGGCGGCGGACGGCGTCAGGCCCAGGGCAGCGGTGTTCCTGACGAAGGCGTCCTTCTCCTCGGCGCTCAGCTTGGTGTTGAGCGACGTCATTGCCGTTGCCATGGGACCTCCTTTCAATCGCTCACAATCAGCCGTTTGGTTCATTTTATACCACGATAGACCACCGTGTAATCCAAACGGCTCAAAATGGCACCACTCACACATCGCCCAGCAGCACGCGCGAACACTCGCGGACACAGAGCAGGTAGTACAGGGCAAGAAGCCCGAGCGTGCCCACGACCGAGCACACCGCGATGGCGAGAAACACCTCGTCCGACACGCCACCCGCGAGCTGGCGCACCAGGAGCAGGCCAAAGCAGTCGTGCACCACCGCGAGCGCCGCGGGCAGCACGAAGGCGACGCCCACCTGTGCCCGCACGGCGCCGCGCGCCTCCCGCGCGTCCGTCCCAAGCGCCATGAGCGTGGCGTAGGCGCGCCTACCGTCCGCGGCCTGGCTCACCTGCTGCAGCGCGAGCACCGCCGCAGCAGCCACGAGGAACGCCTCCCCGTAGAAGATCCCCACGTAGCCGATCGGTGCGAGCGACGCCTCCGCCAGCGCCCCCGGGTCCGCGAGCCCGGCCGCGCGCTGCCCCACTGAGAACAGGAGCCCCGCGCAGATCATGCAGACCGCGCAAGCCACGAGCACGCACGTACACGAGAGCGCCTGGCACCCCGTGGACACATGGCCCTCCACCTGCCGCAGCGTGAAGGCGCGGAGCCCCTCCCAGTAGCAGGAGCCACGACGAACGCGACCGGGCACGCCCGTCGCCACCAGCCGAAAGACAAGCGAGGTGGCCACGTAGGCCGCCCACCCCATCGGTAGGATCGCAAGCACAAAGAGCCCGGGCTGCACCACGCACGAGCCCCACACCACGGCGAGAAGGACCACGGCGCCCGCCGCCTGCGCGCGCGTCACGCCGCGGTGCGTTGTGAAAGCGAGTCGCTCCGGCGCCCGGTCGTGCTCAACGAGCTCCACGAGCGGCCGGCGCAGCACGTCAACCACGGAGAGCGCAATCGCCAGCCCCTCGATCCCAGCGAACCACGCGCACGCGTCAAGCGCGGCTGCAGGCGAGAAGGACCAGGCAAGCTGCCACGGCACGCCGAAGACGAACGCCGCCACCGCGCCGAAGGCCGGCGACGCCACGACGCCGAGCGCGAGCCCCGCCGCCAGCGCCGCGAGCCCCACGAGCGCGCCCTCCGCCGCGAGAATCGCCGCGAGTGCGGGCGCGCGCATGCCAAGCAGCGCATACGTCCCGAACTCCCGCGAGCGCCGGCGCACGATGAAGCGCGTGGCGTATGCCACGAGCACGGCAAAGACGAGCACCACAAAGACCGAGAAGGCGCCCGTGACGTCGCGCGCCTTGTGGATGACCTCGAGCTGCGAGCTCGTGAGCGGCATTGCCAGAAGGTAGTCGCCCGAGGCATTGAAGGCGTAGAGCAGGCACGTGGCAAAGGCGAGCGTGACGAGATAGACCGAGTAGTCGCGCGCGCAGCGCGAGACGTTGCCGAGCGCGACGCGCAGGGTGATGGGCATGACGGCTCCTTCCGGCCGGCGTCGGTTACAGCCCCATCGTCCTTCTCGCCCGCCCGACGTGCCATCGCCCGGACTTATGCTCCCCTAACGGTTTCGCAAGGTTACCTGCCGTAAACTGGGACTCTACCAACGGTCGAGCCAACTCAACTGGCGGTCGGTTGAGCGCGGGGTGGCGTCGCATGACGATGTCCCTGCCAGACGGACCCCAGCGAAAGGACCATCATGACCAAGCAGACCTTTGACGCCACCATCTCCGCCCTGCGCAAGGAGAAGGGCCTGACGCAGCTCGAGCTCGCCCGGCAGATGGGCGTCACGGACAAGGCCGTGAGCAAGTGGGAGCGCAATCTGTCGTTTCCGGACGTGGCGTCGCTGCCCAAGCTGGCCGAGGTGCTCGGCACCTCGGTGGACGAGCTGCTCGAGGTGAAGACGGCAGCGCAGGAGGAGCCGACGGGGTCCCGCGTGCCCGCGCTCGCGGAGCTTGTCCTCAAGGCGGTCGCGCTCGCCATGGGCGTGGGCGTGACCGCGCTCACCGTCATGGACGAGGTGGAGCCGAGAAACGCGCTCGGGCTCCTGGGCATCTGCGTCGCGTGCCTCGCGCTCACCCAGCTCATGCACAGCCCCGATCCGGAGTGATACAAAGGGACTGTCCCTTCGTATCATTACGCACGGTAGCGCCACATGTGGTCCACGGGCCCGGAACCATGCCCCAGGTCCAGACCGGAAGAGAGCGCACCGGTGAGGTAGTCCTTCGCACGCGACACCGCCTCGGGCAGCGCGAGGCCCTCCGTCAGGCCACAGGCGATGGCGCTCGAGAGCGTGCAACCCGTGCCATGGGTGTTCCCGGTCTCCACGCGCGGGGCGCGCAGCCACGTCACGCGCGACGTCCCCCCAGACTCTGCGGGCTCTACCAGCACGTCATTGGCGTCCGCCACGCCATGACCGCCCTTGACGAGCACGGCGCAGCCCAGGCGCTCGGCAAGCGCGAGCGCGGCCGCCTCCTGTTCCGCCTCAGAACGCACCGGCTCGCCGAGAAGCGCCTCCGCCTCAGGGATGTTGGGCGTGATCACGCGCGCGAGCGGCAGCAGGCGCCCCACGAGCGCCCCCGCCGCGCCGTCGTCTATGAGACGCGCGCCCGACGTGGCCACCATCACCGGGTCCACGACCACGTTCTCGGCGCCCCAGTGCTCGAGCCGCTCCGCTATGGCTTCGACGATCGCCGCGGAGGACACCATGCCCACCTTGACCGCGGCGGGCGGGATGTCCTCGAAGACGGCGTCGATCTGCTCGGCCACCATCTGGAGCGTGGCCTCCATGACGTCGCGCACGCCACAGGTGTTCTGCGCCGTGAGCGCGGTTATCGCGGTCTCGGCAAAAAGCCCGTGCGCGGCGATGGTCTTGATGTCCGCCTGGATGCCCGCGCCTCCGCTCGAGTCCGAGCCGGCGATCGCGAGCACCGCGGGAACGCTCCAGCTCCCCGTGTTCATGAGACCCCCTATCTCGACCCGACGGCGTCCGCGGCAAGGCGGCGCAGCTCGCGCGTTACGGCCTCGATGTCCTCGGCGGCAAAGATCGCCGAGACCACCGCCGCGCCGGCGACGCCCGTCCCCGAGAGCGAGGGCAGCGTGCGCGTGCTCACGCCCCCGATGGCCGTCACCGGGATATCCACGGCGGCGCAGATGCGCGCGAGGCCCTCGAGGGACACGGCCACGGTGTCGGACTTGGTGGACGTCCCAAACAGCGCCCCCACGCCCAGGTAGTCGGCACCGGCCGCCTGAGCGGCGAGCGCCTCCTCCACCGTGTGGGCCGAGACCCCCACGATGGCGTCCGGCCCGAGCGCCTCGCGCGCGGCGGCGCACGTCGTGTCAGACTGCCCCACGTGCACGCCGTCCGCGCCGCTGCGCCGGGCCGCCTCCACGTCGTCGTCGATCACGAGGGGCACGCCTGCCGCACGGCAGAGGGGCAGGAGCTGTCGCGCCTCCGCCACAATCTCGTCTGTCGAGAGGCCCTTCTCGCGAAGCTGCACGAAGGTGGCTCCGCCCGCGACCGCCGCGCGGACGCAGTCCACGAGCGAACGCCCCCTGAGCCAGGAGCGATCCGTCACCGCGTAGAGCAGCATGCCGCGACGGATGTCGGCGGGCGAGAAGGACCCGCGGACGACGGGTCCCACATCCATGTGATTGGCGTCCATGAGGGGCGTCTCCTTTCCTGGGCTCACGCCATGGCGTCGGACATGCGGACAGCACCGGCGGCACCGACGGCGCGGACGGCAGACTCGGTGGCGTCGGTGATGCCGCCGAGGGCGAACACCGGCACATGGGCCACAGCGATGACCTGCTCGAGAAACGCGACCCCGCGGCCCGGGAGCGGCTTGCATGACGGCGCAAAGACGGGGCTCGCCACAAGGTAGTCGGCGCCGAGCCCCTCGGCAACCGCCACCTCGTCCACCTCGTGCACGTTGGTACCGACGAGGTCAAACCCCTCCGGGCGGCCGTCACGCCCAAGCGCGGGCAGCGGCAGGTGCAGGCGCGACGCGCCGGCCTCACGGGCGGCGAGCACGTGGCCGTGGGCGATAAAGGCGACGCCCGCGCGGTCGCAGGCCGCCATGACCTCGCGGGCAAGCGCAGCGTACGCACCGTCGTCCAGGTCCTTCTCGCGCATGATGAGCGCGTCGTAGGCACCGGCGACCCGCGCCACCTGCTCGGGCAGCGGCCGCGCGCAGCGGCGCCGGTCCGTCATGGCAACGCGCAGGAAGCCGCCATCAAAGAGCGATCCCATAGGCGCCCTCACACCAGAACATGGTCGTTCATGACCGGCTCGAGCCCCATGTCGCGCATGGCGGCGCACATCTCGGCCAGGCTGCGGCCGTCGTCGATCTCAAACTGGTCGTCGCCCTCCTCAGCCTGGTGCGCGTGCTCGCCGATGCCCGTGGACACGCCGGCCGAGACCTTGGTGGCCGTAATCGTGGCCACGTGGTCGCGGAAGCGCGCCGACTCGCGCGACGAGACCGTGACGCCAGCGAAGGGCATGAACAGGCGGTAGGCGCAGATAACCTGCAGGAGCTGTGCCTCGCTCACGTGCGGCCCGTTAGGCGTGACGGCGCCCGCGGCGGGACGCAGGCGCGGGCACGAGAAGGAGATCTCCGCGTGCGGGTAGGCCCGGCTCACGTAGTAGGCGTGCAGCGCGCAGGCGAGCGCGTCACGGCGAAACTCCGAGAGGCCAAGCAGCGGCGCGAAAGCCACGCCGCGCATGCCGCCCCTGAGGGCCCGCTCCTGCGCCTCGAAGCGGTAGGGCATGATGCGCTTGCGGCCGCGCAGGTGGAGCTTGGCGTAGCGCACCGGGTCATAGGTCTCCTGGAACACGGTCACGAAGTCCGCGCCGGCCTCGTGCAGGCGCGCGTAGTCGGCCACGTTGGCGGGGTACACCTCGACGCCAACATTCCTGAAGCGCGCTGCCGCGAGCTCGCAGGCGCGTGCGATGTAGTCCACGTCCGACGTCACCGGGTCCTCGCCGGTGAGCAGCAGGATCTCCTCCTGGCCCGTGGCGGCGATGGCGTCGAGCTCGGCGATGGTCTGCCCCTCGTCCAGGCGGGCGCGACGGATGCCGCTCTCGCAGTTGAAGCCGCAGTACACGCAGCGGTTCTCGCAGTAGTTTGCCAAGTAGAGCGGCGTGAAGAACTGGATGTTTGTGCCAAACCAGCGCACGCGCTCGGCCCGGGCCCGCTCGGCCATCTCCTCGAGGAAGGGCTCGGCCGCGGGCGACACGAGCACGCCGAAGTCGGCGGGCTCCACCACGTCGGCGTCGAGCACGCGGCGCACGTCGGCGGCGGTCACGGCGTCGGGGTCGTAGGCCTCCACGGCGTCGAGCACGCGGTCGAACATGCCGTTGTCCAGGACGTCCATGTCGGGCAGGAAGGTCATGGTGTCCAGGCCGTAGTCGGTGTGGATGGCGTGCGCCATGTCCTTCTCGTCCATGGAGACGATGCGCCGGCAGCGCTTGCCCACGGGTACGGTCTCAGGCCCCACTACCTGCACGTTCTTCTCGTCCGCGCTCATCTGGCCTCCTCCCCCAGAAATCCGGTGAGCGGGCTCGAGGCCTCGCCCGCGCCGGCGAGCACGCGACCGGGACCCGCAAGGAACGCCGCGCGACCGGCCCGCACCGCGTCGCCAAAGGCGCGCGCCATGAGCGGGATGTTGCCGGCGGTGGCCACGGCCGTGTTGGCCATGACGGCAGCCGCGCCCATCTCCATGGCCTCGCACGCCTGCGACGGGCGCCCGATGCCCGCGTCCACGATCACCGGCAGGTCAATCTCCTCTATGAGGATGCGGATGAAGTCCCGCGTCACCAAGCCGCGGTTGGAGCCGATGGGCGCGCCGAGAGGCATGACGGCGGCCGCGCCCGCGCTCACCAGGTCGCGCGCGACGTTGAGGTCGGGGTACATGTACGGCAGCACCGTGAAGCCCTCGCTCGCCAGCATGTCGGTGGCGCGGACGGTCTCTGCGTTGTCGGGCAGGAGGTAGCGCGCGTCGCGGATGACCTCGACCTTGACGAAGTCGCCGCAGCCGAGCTCACGCGCGAGGCGGGCGATGCGCACGGCCTCCTCCGCCGTGCGGGCGCCCGAGGTGTTGGGCAGAAGCGTCACGCCCTCGGGCACGGCATCGAGGATGCTCCCCTCCTGATTGGTGTTGGCGCGGCGAACAGCAAGGGTCACGATCTGCGCGCCCGCGTCCTCCACGGCCGCCCTGACCACGTCGAGCCTGAACTTACCCGACCCCAGGATGAAGCGCGACGCAAACTCCTTGCCGCCGAGGGTCCAGGTGTCCGCGCTGGGCGCGACGGCGCCCGATGCGATGTGCTCTGTCATGGTGCTTCCTTTCGTTGATGGGCGTCGCGGGCGCTGGGCCCCGCAAAACAGGTCGGCCCGCGGCGCGTTTGGTTGCCAGATAACCGGGGACGTCAGGAGCCCTCGAGCCCCAGGACGATCCTCACGGCGAGAAGAGCCTGCTGGGCGGCGCAGAGCGCGACGCGCGGGGCGAGAAGCGCCCCGGTCGCCCCGACGTCCGACGAGCCGTCGCCGCAGACGTAGAAGCGCCGGCTCACCCGCCTCGTGACGATCTCGCTCGCCGGGCCCGCGCCCGCCATGCCGTTGCCGGCGACGAGCACGGGACCCTCGGGCAGGGTGAGGAGCTCCTCGGCGAGAAGCGCCTTGGCCTCGGGGTCGTCGAAGGCCTCGCAGACGATGTCGCACCCCTCGAAGATCACCCGGGCGTTCTCGGGCGTGACGCGGGTGCGCAGCGCACGCACGCGCGTGCCCGAGCCGACGGCGCGGAGCTGCTCGGCGAGCGCCTCGACCTTGGGACGGCCCAGATGCTCGCGGAAGTAGTGCTGACGGTTGAGGTTGCCCTCGTCAACCACGTCAAAGTCGGCGACAACGAGCTCGCCCACCCCGCTGCGCGCAAGCATGACGGCGATGTTGGAGCCGAGCCCGCCCGCCCCTGCGATCCCGATGCGCGCCGCGCGCAGGCGCTCCCGCGCCTCGTGCCCGATACGGCGCTCGAGGGCGTCGGGGAGAGCGTCCCCCACGACGGCACCGCTCCTCTCGACGTCCCTCTCCCCCGCCATCAGCCGCCTCCCACGAAGCGGACGACCTCGAGCGCGTCCTCGGCCGTCAGCCGGCGGGCGTCGAACTCGGCACGGGGAAGAATCTCCCCGTTGAGCTCGCACGCCACGCGGGCACGCTCGTATCCCATCTGCTTCAGCACCTCGGCGACGGTCCGGCCGTCGGCCTCGGGCGCGGTCCTGCCGTTTATCTGTGCCATGGCAGCCCCCTATTCCAGGTCGAGGTCGATCGTGGTGCCCTCGAAGACCTTGTTCACCGTGCGGACGGCGCACATCTTGCCGCACATGGTGCAGGTCCCCTCCGTCGAGGCGGGCGAGGCCTCGTGGCGCGCACGGGCCGTGTCCGGGTCGAGCGCATAGTCCCACATCTCGCCCCAGGCCAGGCGCCGCCGGGCGTCGCCCATGCGGTCATCCGCCTCGCGCGCGCCGGGCACGCCCTTGGCGATGTCCGCCGCGTGCGCGGCAA
The DNA here is from genome assembly GCA_002305805.1 of Atopobium sp. UBA1382. Classification (GTDB taxonomy): domain Bacteria; phylum Actinomycetota; class Coriobacteriia; order Coriobacteriales; family Atopobiaceae; genus Thermophilibacter; species Thermophilibacter excrementavium. The sequence continues at coordinate 243,980 of DBQY01000009.1, forward strand.
TCCGGGTGGCGATAAGACCGTCGAGCACGTCCTTTGCGTCGGGCAGGCAGAGGTGCTCGGCCGGTGTCACGTAGCAGAGGAAGTCTGCCCCGGCGCTCGCCGAGATGGCGCCGCCGATGGCCGCCGTGATGTGGTCGTAGCCCACGCCCACGTCCGTCACGAGCGGGCCGAGCACGTAGTACGGCGCGCCGTGGCAGAGGCGCTTCTCCATCGTCACGTTGGCGGCGATCTCGTTGATGGCCATGTGACCAGGGCCCTCGATCATGACCTGCACGCCCGCGTCCCAGGCGCGCTTCGTGAGCTTGCCGAGCTCGATCATCTCGGCCGTCTCGGCGGCGTCGTTGGCGTCGAAGAGGCAGCCCGGCCGGCACGAGTCGCCCAGCGAGATGGTCACGTCGTACTCGTGACAGATCTCGAGCACCTCGTCGTAGTGCTCGTAGAAGGGGTTCTCGTTGCCCGTGACCTCCATCCAGCCAAACAGCAGCGACCCGCCGCGGCTGACGATGTTCATGAGGCGCCCGGTCTCCTTGAAGGTCTCGATCACGCGGCGGTTGATGCCGCAATGGATGGTGAGGAAGTCCACGCCGTCCTCCGCGTGGGCGCGCACCGTGGCGAGAAGGTCCTCGGCGGTGAGCTCCACGAGCGGCTTCTCCATGTAGCCGATGGCGTCGTACATGGGGACGGTGCCCACCATGAGCGGCGTGCGCTCCACGAGCTGCTGCCGGAAGAAGCGGGTCTTGCCGGAGTTGGAAAGGTCCATGATGGCGTCCGCGCCGTACTTCTCGGCCGTCCCGACCTTCTCCCACTCCATGCTGGCGTCCGCCACGTCCCCGGAGATGCCGAGGTTGACGTTGACCTTGGTGGAGAGGCCCGCGCCCACGCCGCGCGGCACGAGGCCCTTCTCGAGATGGCGAACGTTGGCCGGGATGGCGATGCGCCCCGCCGCCACGCCCGCGCGGACGAACTCCGGGTCTCGGCGCTCCGCCTCCGCCACGGCGCGCATCTCGGGCGTGATCTGCCCGGCGCGGGCGTAGTCGAGCTGCGTGACGAGGTTCTTCTCGCCGCGCGGTGTCTGTCCGCCCAATTTCTCTACAGCTGTGCTCATGCGCAAAACTCCCTCCGTTGGCATTACCCATGTCAGGTTCCTCGGGTCGGGGCGGGCGCGCCCCCTCTCAGCCTGCCGTCCTGCAAGCTCCCCGCGCTATGCGATTGTTCCGGCGGCGCGAAGTCCGCCTGCGGCAAGTATAGCGCTCCCCCAGGACGTGCGCTCGCGCAGACAAAAGGTGGCCGCAGCGGGGCAAACGGCGTGTCGAGAAAAACTTTGACCTTCTCGCTTGCACTGTGTATAGGTGTGTATATACTGTACTTACCGGGTATACACGGTCGGCCCGCAGGAGACGTCCTGGCGGGCCAGCACGGAAGGACGACGGCTTGGACATCATCATCTCTAGTTCGAGCGGCAGGCCCATCTACGAGCAGATAACCGACCAGATCAAGTCGGCGATCGTGACGGGCCAGCTCGCGGAGGGCGAGCAGCTCCCCTCGATTCGCGCCCTGGCCAACAGCCTGCGCGTGAGCGCGATAACCACCAAGCGCGCCTACGCGGACCTGGAGGCAGCGGGGCTGATCGAGACGGTGCAGGGCAAGGGCACCTACGTCGCCGGCGGAAACGCCGAGCTCATCCGCGAGGAGCAGATGAGGGAGGTCGAGGGTCTTCTCGCCAAGGCCGTGGAGCGCGGACGGACGATCGGCCTCACCGACGACGAGCTGTCCGAGATGTTCGCCCTGGTACTGGAGTAACGCGCAGAAAGTGATTCAAAAGGGGTCTGTCCCCTTTTGAATCAGAAAGGACGTCACATGAGCGGCAGTCTCATCGAGGCCCGCGGGCTCACCAAGCACTACGACGCCTTCTCGCTCGAGGGCGTGGACCTCACCGTGAACGAGGGCGAGGTCGTGGGCTTCATCGGCCAGAACGGCGCTGGTAAGTCCACCACCATCAAGGCGCTTCTCGGCCTCTTCCCCGTGGACGGCGGCACCTCGAGCGTGCTCGGCGTGCCCAGCGACGAGCTCTCCCGCGCGTCCGGCGCGGCGGTGAAGGAGCGGGTCGGCGTCGTCTTTGACGCGATCTCGCTCCCGGAGCACCTGAAGGTCGCCGACGTGGGGCACATCTACGAGCGTACCTACGCCACCTGGGACGCGCACCGCTTTGGGCGACTGACCGCAGGCTTCGGCCTGGACGCCAAGAAGACCGTGAAGAGCCTCTCGCGCGGCATGGGCATGAAGCTCTCCCTGGCCTGCGCGCTCGCGCACGACGCGCGACTGCTCATCCTCGACGAGGCCACGGCCGGCCTGGACCCGATGGCGCGCGACGAGGTGCTCGACCTGCTGCGCGACTTCGTAGCCGAGCCCGGCCGCGCCATCCTCATGAGCAGCCACATCACGAGCGACCTCGAGCGCATCGCGGACCGCATCGTCTGCATCGACGCCGGGCGCATCGTCTTCGACCTGCCCAAGGACGTCATCACCGACGAGATGGGCGTCGCGCGCTGCCGCGTGGCGGACCTCGAGAAGATCGCGGACTCGGGCGTCGTCCCGGACGCCGAGCTGCGCTACCTGCGCCACGACTACGGCATCGACGTGCTCGTCCCCGACCGCTTTGCCTTTGCGGAGAGCTTCCCGGAGATCCCGGTCGACCGCATGACCATAGACGACTACATGACCCTCACCCTGAAGGGCGGTGTCCGATAATGAAGCGCGCGTTCCTCCTCGAGATGACGATCTTCCGCGACTACGCACGACAGCTCGTGGGCCTGGGGCTTCTCGTGAGCCTGTGCATCGGGCTCGGCATGCAGACGCCGCTCGCGATGCCGGCCACGCTCACCTGCATGTTCTTCATGATGAGCGCGATGGGACTGGCCGCCTACGACCAGCTCAACCACTGGGAGCTCTTCCGCCTCACGCTGCCGCTCTCCCGGCGCGACGTCGTGCTCGGCCGCTACGCCGCCATCGTGACGTTTGGCCTCACCGGGATGGTCGTGGGCCTCGTGGCGGCGCTCGCGGCGACGGCCGTCGTCAGCGCAGTGGGCCTACCCGGCGAGGTCGGTGAGGCCTTTGCCTTTGACCCCAGCATGCTCTCCGTCATGGCCGTCGTCACCTGCTTCACCCTGCTCATCGGCGCCGTGGTGGCAAGCGTCGTGACACCGCTCTACTTCCGCCTGGGCCAGACCCGCGCCACGCAGATCCTGCCCACGGTGATCGTGCTGCTCTTCGTGGTGCCCGTGGTCATCCTCGGCAACAGCGGCATGCTCGACGGCGACATCCCGGGCATGGAGCTCGTCGTCGTCGCGCTCGATGCGCTCGACACGCCGGCCGGCATGGCCGTGGGCTGCGTGGTTCTCGTGGCCCTGTCCGCCGTGGCGCTCGCGATCTCCGCCGCCGTCTCGCTCAAGCTCTACGAGAGGCGCGAGCTCTAGAGCTGGCGAGAAGAACGAGTCCCAAGGTACGGGCTTCGTAAGCATCGCCCCGGCTGCCCTCGGCACGCCGGGGCGCGTCCTACACTGAGGGCGTTGTCGCTAATCGGACTGGAGCGCGCATGCCCTTCTCGACAGCAGACATCCTGGAAACCGCACGCCCATGGATCGTCGCATGGGGCGTGCCCGTTGCCTACCTTGTCCTGTGCGTCGCAATGAACCGCGTGAGCAAACGGCTCGATCCGCCGATTCCTGGCGAGATTTCCGCAACCGCCGACGTCCCCGAGCTGCACCCGGTGCTGCTCGGCGCGCTGCGCTGCCACGAGGAGAGCGAGCTCTCCAGCGAAAGAAACGCCTACGAGATCGCCCTCGCAGCGGTCGCTCGCATGCTGGGACACGGAGCCGCGACCTTCACGGCGCGCGGCCACGCAGCGGGCATTGTTGCAACGTCCGACGAGGACGAGGGGCCCATTGTCACGAAAAAGCGCCACGAAGACCAACGCAACCTCAAGGAAAGGCTGATTCACTCATACGGCGCTCACCTGCGCCTTGCCGTGAAGACGGCTGGCCTGAGCCGCTACGACCTTGACGCACTCAAGCTCGTCATGCCCCCGGACGCCGCGAACTCAAGCGTGGAGGAGCTCTGCAGACACGCGAGAAGCGCCGATCAGTACCGTCGGCTCGGGCGTTTCCTCAAGGATTACGTTGGCGAGCTCTGCTCGGCTGGGCTCGCTCATAGGCCGAACCCACTTGTCTACCTTGTATTCAACCCTCTCGTCAGCATACTCGCCTGCCTCTGGTGCGTGTTCGGGCCGGCCGCCGCGCTCACCGACCCAAGCCCCGCAATCGCAGGCGTGTCGGTTGCGCTGATCGTTGCGGTCATGATCTTTCGTGTGGCCTTCGTTGACCTGGGGCTGAGGCTCACGCCGGCGGGCTGCCAGGTGCTCGCCCATGCGTCAGCGAACGTCAGCTGGGCCGCGACGGCGCGCAACGGCGACGCGTCCTTGGTACGGGAGCTCGCTGACGAGCGAGTTGCCGACCTGCTTGCGGTCCTTCTCGCCATGGGTCGCCGAGACCTGGCAGGCGACCTGGCCGATCAGCTCGTTTACGTGAAGGGGGAGGGCGATCCGGACGCGCGCGGCACGTCCATGGCAGCGAGCTTCTGCGCGCGGCGGCGCTACATAGACGCCTCAACTATGAGGCAGGACCTCTCCCCTGTCGACCTGCTGATCAAACAGACTGACGATATGGTCAACAGCATGAGCTAGGCCGTGGCGTCAGCGCGCGAGCGCCGCACGGCCGCGGGGCGTGGCGACGAGCACGTGCTCGAGCGCGCCGGAGCCGTGGAGCGGGGCGCCGCAGGTCACGACCTCGCGGGCGAGCGCGACGTCAGCGACCACGCTGCCGGCGACGAGGTCCGCACCCGCCTCCAGCACCGGCGCGCAGATCGTGGCCGAGGGGCCCACCACGCAGGTGAGCGCGTTGCACGAGAGCTCCAGCAGACGCGGCATGGTCTTGTTGGCAAGCGTCATGCCCGTCATGACGACGAGGTCCGCATCCGGCAGCAGGTACTCGCAGGCGGTGTCCGGCAGATCCATGTCCGCGCGGGCGGCGCGCTCGAGCACGGCGACGTCCGCGTGCTCCGCGATTGCCGCGAGGTGCGGGAAGTGACCGACCACCACCGCACGGGGTCGCGAGCCGTCGTCCTTCTCGGCCGCCATGCTCGCGGCTACCGAAGCGAGAAACACGAACGGGTCCGTGCTCGACGCGTCCGCGATCAGGCCCAGCTCGCCCAGGCGCTCGCGCTGGTTGTGCCAGGCGTTGAGCGCCGCGACGCCCACCGACGCCACCTCGAAGTCCCACGACTTTGCGCAGGCAGCAAGCTCGCGCAGCGGCCTGCCCGCCCAGTCGCGCCCCATGCGCAGGCGCGCACCGCCGCGGTGAAGCGCCGCCACGCCCGTCCCGCACTCCGCCTCGACGAGACAGTGGTGCGCGCCCATGACCACCTGCCGCACGAGCACGTCGTCGGGAACCTGGGCGATCATTCGGTCGTAGAGCGACCATGCTTCTGTCATTATTTCCTCCAGGTTGGGTTGTCGGGAGGCGGCATGCTGTTCATTCTCACCGGAGACATTCGGTCGGGCAAGACCACGTGGCTCGAGGCGGGTGTGCGCGAGCTCGAGGCGGCTGGCGTGCCCGTGCGCGGCGTGCTTGCGCCGGGCGTGTGGCGCGACGGCAAGAAGGTCGGGATTGAGAACGTGCTCTTGCCCTCGCACGAGCGCGTCCTTCTCGCCACGCCTGCCGAAGAGGGGTGCTCGACCGGCCTGGGCTGGGACTTTGACGCGAACGCGCTTGCGCGCGTGAACGCGCACCTCACCGAGCTCGCAGCGACCTCGGGCGACATGCGGCCCGGCCTTCTCGTGATCGACGAGATCGGCCCGCTTGAGCTGCGCCGCGGCGAGGGGCTCACCGCGGCGCTCGAGCTGCTGGACGCCGGGCCCACGCCCGCCTGGCCGCATGCCCTCGTGGTCGTGCGCGCGACGCTCGCCGAGGACGCTCGCACGCGCTTTGCCCAAAGCTGGCGCTCCGTCGAGCTCCTCTCCCCCGACGAGTCGGGCGTCCGCTGGCTGCATGAGGCCCTTCTCTGACGCCTCCCGAAAAGGTTGGGTACTTTTTTGCTCACCCCCAAAGTAGCCGACAAATGTAACAAACGTATGAGCTGCTAAAACGTCAAGGACGTGCGCTCTTGTACTCTGGACATGCGCAAAAAGTACCCAACCTTTTCGCGACCGTGCGAGAGCCCCGCAAAACCGCAGGAAAGCGGTCGACAAACGAACGCCAAGGCGCCCCGGCTCATTGTCTGGGTACTTTTTCGCCCCACCCTCAAGCATCGCTTTGAAGCGACAGCAGTCTGAGCTGCGCAAACTCATTGTCTGCCACCCTGACTACTTTGAGTGCTCAAGAAATAGTACCCAGACAATGAAATCTACCCCCGCACGGCGCCGCGCATCAGCGCGTCGTACTCCTCGTCCGTGAGGTCATGGCCGTAGAAGAGCCGGTAGTACTCCCCCACCACGTCGCGCAGGTCGTCGTCGAAGCGCTCCGGGTAGCACAGGCGCGCGTACCACTGTAGGCCGATGATCTGGTTGACCGACGCCGGCATGGAGATCCAGTTGTACGGCACGCTCGGCGCACGGAAGTAGTTGCCGGACTTGATGGCGCTGAGCTCGGCCCAGGCCGGCTCGTCGCCCACGGTGTCAAAGATCGAGTCGCCCACGAAGACGATGAGCTCGGGGTCCCAGAGCGCGATCTGCTCGAGGCCGATCTCGTTGCCCTTGCCGCTGGACGACGGGTCGTCCACCACGACGACGTTCTCGGAGCACATGTCGATGATGCCGGACTGGAAGCCGCCGCGCGCCATCGCGTTGGTGCCGGTGTCGCCGAGCAGGTACGCCGCGCGCGGGCGCTCGGCCTCGGGAACCTCGGCCACGACGGACTCGACCTCGGCCACCGCGTCGCGGCAGTAGTCCGCGAGCTCGGCGGCCTTCTCGGAGTCAAGAATCTCCGCGAGCTGGTCGTAGAGGTCGGCGTAGCTGTGGAGGTCGGTCGAGTCGATGTGCACGCACGGGATGCCAATCTGCTCCTGCAGCGTGTCCAGCTCCTCGACGAGCGAGTCCTTGGCCTCGCCGACGTCGACGATCAGCTGCGGGTCCGCCGCGGCGACGGCCTCCTTGTTGAAGTCGCCCTTGCCGCCGTAGATCTGGCCGAAGACGGGCAGGTCGGCGAGGTCCTCGCCGAGGTAGGCGAGCTGCTCGTCCGTGAGCTCGCCGGAGAGGCCGACCATCTTCTCGGGCGCCACCGTGAGCAGCACCTGCTGGGCCACGGGGCCGGACGCCGCAATGCGCTCGACCTCTGCCGGGATCTCCACCTCGCGCCCGAGCGAGTCCGTGACCACGCGCGTGGCCTGCTCCGCCGCGGGCTGCTGGTCATCGGACCGCTGCGCCGCCGGCGCGCCCCCGCACGCCCCGAGCGACACCGCCACCGCAAGCGCCGCGACCGCCGACAGGAACGTTCTTCTCCTCATCTCACTGCCCTTCTATCTCGTCATATCCAGAGGCACGCAGGCGCGCGCCCGGTCGTTATGGAGTGAGCTGACCTCGACGGGCAGGCCGTAGAGCTCGCTCAGGAGCGGCCCGGTGATTACGTCCGCCGGACTGCCGCACGCGCGGACGCGCCCACCGTCGAGGGCGAGCACCGTGTCCGCGTAGAGGTAGGCCAGGTCGGGCGCGTGCGTGGACGCGATCACCGAGAGCCCCTCGCTCGCGAGCCGCCGCACCACCGCCATCACGCGCGCCGTGTTGCCAAAGTCGAGCGCGCTCGTGGGCTCGTCCATCACGATCGAGCGCGCGTCCTGCGCGATGGCTCGGGCGATAAGGACGAGCTGCCGCTCGCCGCCCGAGACCTGCATGAAGCTCCGGTGCGCGAGGTGCACCACGCCCACGCGCTCGAGCGCCTCCTCGGCGCGCGCACGGTCCGCCGCCGCGGGCGCGCGCAGCGGCCCCAGGCGCGACGCCGCGCTCATGAGCACCACGTCGAGCACCTCGTAGTCAAAGACCTGCGCGTGGCTCTGCGGGACGAAGGCCATCTCGCGGGCGCGCTCGGCTATCGTGAGCTCGCCGAGCGGGCGGCCGTTCACGAGGATGGTCCCCGCGCGCGGCCGCTCGAGGCCCAGGATGCAGCGGAAGAGCGTGGTCTTGCCCACGCCGTTGGGCCCGAGCACGCACGCGAGCTCGCCGTCCGCGACGGAGAGGTCCACGCCCTCGAGCACCGCATGGTCGCCGTAGGAGAAGCTGAGGCCGGAGATCTCAAAGCTCATGTCAGCCGCGCCCCCTCTTCACGATGAGCCACAGGAAGAACGGCGCGCCCACCACCGACGTGAGGATGCCGATGGGAATCTCCGCCGTGAGCGCAAGGCGCGCGATGTCGTCGACCACCAACAGAAACGTCGCCCCAGCGAGCATGCTGGCCGGTAGGAGGTGCCGGTAGTCGCTGCCCACGAGGCCGCGCGTAAGGTGCGGCACCACCAGCCCCACCCAGCCGATGAGCCCGGAGACCGCCACGCTCGCCGCGGTCACGAGGGCCGAGAAGAGCACGGCCACGGCGCGCACGCGCGGGGCGTTCACGCCCATGGAGAGCGCCTCGTCGTCGGACATCGTGAGGACGTTGAGGCGCCAGCGCATGGCCATGAGGCCGGTAAGGCCAACGGCGATGGGCGCGGCCGCCAGCGCGAGGTCAGCCACCTTGGCGCCGTTGAACGAGCCGAGCAGCCAGAACGTGATCGCTTGCAGCTGGTTGGACGGGTCGGCCACGAGCTTGGTGTAGGAGACGCCGGCCTCGAAGAGCGACTTCACCATGATGCCGGCGAGCACGGTCACGAGTATCCGATTGCCACGCGCCCGGCTGCTCACCAGCAGCACGATTCCCACCGCGGCGAGCGAGACGGCGAAGGCGGATCCAGAGATCACGAGCGAGGTGCCGCCCGCGAGGATGGCCCAGCACGCGCCGAAGGCCGCTCCCTGCGACGCGCCGAGGAAGTCCGGCGAGACGAGCGGGTTCTGGAAGATGCCCTGGAAGGCGGCACCGGCGGCCGAGAGGCTCGCGCCAACGAGGATCACCAGCAGGATGCGCGGCAGGCGCACGTTGAAGAAGAGCGTCTCCTGCTGCGCGGAGAAGTCGCCGAGGCCGGGCACCACGCGGGAGAGCAGCAGCTCGAGCGCGTCGACCGGGCCGATGGGATAGCGGCCGAGCGCCAGCGAGACGAGCACGACGGCCACGAGCAACGCGCCGAGAAGGGCGATGAGCCGGCCAGGGTGTCTGCGGACGAGGGCCGTCATGCTCGCTCGCCCTTCCCCGGTCCCTCGCCGCGGCGCTCGGCGCGACGGCGGACGAGCTGCGCCACGATGGCAAGGGCGATCTCGGCGGGCGTGACGGCGCCGATGGCAAGGCCGATCGGCATGGCCACGGCGTCGACGCGCTTGGCCGGCACGCCGGCGGCTGTGAGGTGCTCGCGCGCGAGGGCGGCCTTGCGGGCGCTACCGATGCACCCCACGTAGGCGGGCTGAACGTCACGGGTCAGCACGGCGAGAAGGACCGTCTCGTCGTAGGCGTGCCCATGCGTGAGCACAACGACGGAGTCGCGCGGTCCGATGACGGCGTTGGCGGCAAGATCGTCAAACGCGCCGCAGGTCACACTGGCTGCCTGCGGCAGGCGCTCGCGCGTCGCGAGCTCCGGTCGGTCGTCGTAGACGTGGGCCTCGAAGCCTGCCGCGGCGGCCAGGCCCACGAGCGCGGCGCCCACGTGCCCAGAGCCAAAGATGTGCAGCCGGCTCGGCGCGACGATAGGCTCGCGATAGGTGGCGCGCGCGTCATCCCAGGTCGGGACGTTCAGTCGCACGGCCGGGCCGACCTCGATCGTTGGCGCGGCGAGATCCTCCCAGCGCTCCGTCACGCAGACGGGCTCGTCGCGCAGGAGCGCGTCGCGCACGGCGAGAAGGACGGGCAGGTCGTCGGTCGTGAGCGAGCGCACGGCGAGCAGCGCGTCGCCGCCGCAGGCCATGGCGTCGCCCGTGTGGTACCACTCCAGGCTCGGCTCGCCGCCGGAGCGCGCCGCGCGGGCACGCTCGATGGCCAGCTGCTCGATGGCGCCGCCTCCGACGGTCCCAATGAGCTGGTCGTTTGCGAGGACCGCCAGGCGTGCACCCTCATGGCGCGGCATCGAGCCGCTCGTGGCGAGCAGGCTCGCCAGCCCCACGCGTCGCCCGGCCTCAAGCTCCGCCACGAGCGCGGAGACGAAGCCCTCGTCGGAGAGGGATCCGTTGACGGCACGCGCGTTCTTCTCGCCCGAAAGCGCGAGAATCGCCTCGAGCACGCCGCCGCCCACGGCAAGCGCCTTGTCTGAGGCGCTCTCGATGTACTCCGGATGGCAGCGCGGGTCCACGTCGCCGCACTTCATGCCCTTGCGCACAGGGACACCGGCTTGCAGCAGACCGCGCACCACGCCGTCGATCGTCGCACGCATGGGCTCGCCGGCAACCGTGGCGCAGACGTCGCCAGCTGCCACCTGCGCTCCGATCTCCATGCATGGCTCGAAGACGCCGTCCGCCGGCGCGCGCATCACGCGCTCGCCCGCGTAGCCGCCGATGAGCCCGGGCACCGCCGTGTTGGGGATCGGCGAGCCCTCGTAGTAGACGCGCCCCAGGTAGTGGCCGCGCATCGTCTCCACGGCGGCGTCGCAGTCCTCGCGCGCGGTGAAGCCGGGACCCACGCCGATCACGACGGGCGCCATGTCGCGCGTGGTGCCGAGGTTGCGCTTGGCGAGAATGGCGTCCACCAGTGCGTCGGGCGCGAGCCCGCGCACGCAGGCGGCCTCGGGGTCCACGAGCACGGCGACGTTTCCCGCCGTCGCTTCCACGCGCGCCGCCGCGACGTCCGCGCACAGCACGCCGCGAACGCCCTCCACGCTCGTCTCGCCCAGGCGAATCGCCTCCGAGAAGCACACGGTGCGCCGGATGGACGTGGGAACCGCGAGGTCGCACATCACGACCTGCATGCCCGCGCGGTACAGCCGCAGCGCGATGCCCGACGCGATGTCCCCCGCCCCGCGAATCACGACCAGCATGTCTCGCTAACCTCCTCGTCAGCGTTGTATTTTTAAATACATAACGCCCTGCGCGACCACTCACATTCCATCCAGTTAGTCTAGCTCACAAATAGTTTGTCCCATCGCCCAACGTCGCGAACGGCCGATGTGCACGCTCAGACGGTTGTGTACACCCCCTTTTCTCCCCCTCAGTACAAACCCCTGCAGAGGCGCAGGTAGTCGCCTTGCCAATACTTGGGGGTTTCCAACAGGGTGTACACAACCGTCATCTCCCGCCGGATCATCCCTCGGCAATCGCCCGCACGGCGGCTACGGTGGTGTCGATTTCGTCCTCCGTGTTGAACCAGCCGCAGCTCAGGCGCACAATGCCCTGCCGCTCGGTCCCCAGCGCGCGATGCATGAGCGGCGCGCAGTGGGCGCCGGCGCGGCACGCGATCCCCCAGCCGGAGGACAGCGCGTCGGCCACCTCCGCCGAGTCCAGTCCGTCCACGTTGAGCGCCACGATGCCACCGCAACGCTCGGGCGCCACGGACCAGCCGCCGTAGACCGTCACGCCCGGCACGTCGTGCACGCCCTCCCACAGCCGCCGCGCCAGCACGTGCTCACGCGCGCCCACCGCCGCGGGCCCGCCGTTCTTCTCGATAAACGCAATACCTGCCGCAAGGCCCGCCAGGCCGTGGGCGTTGAGCGTCCCCGCCTCCAGCCGCGTGGGCCAATCCAGCGGGTGCCGGCGCTCGAAGGAGTGCACGCCGGAGCCACCCTCGGCCCACGGCTGCACGTCGACGCCCTCGGCCACCGCCATGCCGCCCGTGCCCTGCGGGCCCATGAGACCCTTGTGCCCGGTGAAGCACACCACGTCGATGCCCGTGCCCGCCATGTCCAGCGGCACCGCGCCCGCCGTCTGCGACGCGTCCACCAGGCAGAGCGCACCCGCAGCGTGCGCGATCCGCGCCACGCGGGCCACGTCCACGAGGTTGCCCGTCACGTTGGAGCCGTGCGTCACCGCCACGAGGCGCGTGCCCGGACAGACCAGCCGCTCGAGCTCGTCCATGTCGAGAAACCCGTGCGCATCGCAGCCGGCATACGCCACCTCGACGCCCCGCTCGTCCGCTAGGCGCGCGAGCGGGCGCAGCACGGAATTGTGCTCCAGTACCGTCGTGACCACGCGATCGCCCGGCTCGACCAGGCCGGACAGCGCGGCGTTGAGGGCGGCCGTGGAGTTGGCGAGGAAGCACACGTGATCCGCCCGGGGGCATCCGAGCAGACGCGCCATCGCCTCGCGGCAGCGCAGCACCACGCGCCCCGCGTCGAGCGCGCCGGCAGATGCACCGCGCCCCGCGTTGCCGAGCGACCCCATCGCCTCGCACACGGCGTCAACGACCTCCCTCGGCTTGTGCATCGTCGTCGCCGCGTTGTCCAGGTAGATCATCTGCCCCACGTCCCTCTCGCCAAAATGAGTCAAAAGGGGACTGTCCCCTTTTGACTCATCGAAACTCGAGTAGCTCGATCACGGCCCAGCCCTCGACGGGCACGCCGTCGACCGCGAGCGCGCCCTCCAGCTCCGCACGGTCCTCGGGAGCCGTCTTCCACGCCAGGCCGCAGCCGGCCGCGACCTCGCCGGGCACCGGAATCATCCGCCCGCCCAGGCCGCGACGCGCGCAGCTCTCCTCGCACGACATCGCCGCCGCCGTGGTGGGAAACGTCACCACGAGCGACGGGACCCGCACGCGCCGGGCGCCGCCCACGCCCTACGGCCTCACCACGAGGCTCGCGCCCGTGAGGCGCTGCGCGATCACGTACATGTTGGTGACCTCGCCCACGGCAAGCGTGTCCGCGATGCCGTAGTGGTCGAGGCAGGTGCCGCAGGTGAGGACCTCTACGCCCGCCGCCGCGAGGCCGCGCAGGTCCTCGAGCGCCGGCGACCCCTCGCAGCTGAGATGCGCCCCGCCGTTGTAGAGCAGCACGCTCGCCGGCAGCTCGTCGAGCTGGGTGAGCGAGTAGACGAAGCTCCCCATGAGCTTTTTGCCCAGCACGTCGTCGCCGGTGCCCATGCACTCGGAGGTGATGGCCACCACCACGCAGCGCGGCGCGGATACCGCGGCCGGCACGCCCGGCACCTCGCAGGTCGCTGACTCGGCCTCCGCATCGCTTACGCCCAGCGCCACGGACGTGGTCACGGTGACGCGCCACTCCTTCTCGCCCAGCCGCTCGCTCGCAACAGCGCAGCCCTTGCCCTCGCCCATGCGCGTGAGGTTTGCCACCGCGATTTCGTTGTCCACGAGGGTCTCCACGCTGCCCGGGCCCGCCAGCGCACCCAGCGCCTTCAGGGTCCGCACCACGGGGATGGGGCACGCCTCTCCCCGCGCGTCAATCGTGAGCACCGTGTCTGCCATGTCGTCTCCTCGCTCGTTTGCCGAAAAACGGTCTGCTAGCCAGAAAAATTGTAATAGGGCGTTGTATTTTGAAAACTACAATGCGGCAGACGGCAGCAATGCGTCGAGGAGGTGGCAGGTGGGCTTTGCGGAAGCTCTGGGCGTGAGGCCCGGCGTGACGTCGGTCATCGGCAGCGGCGGCAAGACGTCGCTCCTCGCGGCACTCGCGCGCGAGCTGCCGGGCACGGTTGTGCTCACCACCACGACGCACATCCTGCCGTTCCCGAACGTGCCGCTCGTGGCCTCGGCCGACGTCAACGACGTGCGTGCCGCCCTCGCGAAGTCGCGCGTCGTCTGCGTGGGGTCGCAGGCCGAGAAGAACGGCAAGCTCGTGACCCCCGAGCTCGGCGTCGACGCGCTGGCGTCCCTCGCGGACTACGTCCTTGTGGAGGCCGACGGCGCCCGGCGCCTCCCCCTCAAGGCCCACGCCCCCTGGGAGCCCGTCATCCCCGCGTGCTCGGGCCGCACGATCCTCGTGCTCGGCGCCTCCGGCCTCGGCCATCCCGTGCGCGAGAAGGTCCACCGCCCGGAGCTCTTCTGCGAGCTCGCCGACTGCGCGCCGGACGACCTCGCAACGCCTGAGCTCGTCGCCCGCGCCGCCAACGCCGAGGCCCTCGCCGACATCGCCCTCGTCAACCAGGCCGACGTCGCCCCCGACGCGGCCCGCAACCTCGCCGTCCTTCTCGCCATCCCGTCGTTCGTGGACAGCGTCTTGCTACCCTCTTCCGGGTGTGTACAAGATTAAGCCATTGATAAAGTACCTAGCAATTACAAACCCGCAGGTAGAGCACTCGACGAGAAGAACATCCACCCTTCAACTTCGTACACACCCGGATAAGTGTTCCAGGCGCCTGAGGACCAAAACGGCGGACGCCCGCCGACTTCCTAAGCAGGATCTTCCGCGAAGCGCAGTCCTGCGTGGAAGTCGGCGGGCGTCTCTTCCCGGTGAGGCTCTGCCTACAGGTAGGCCACGGCCTTGATCTCGACCTTGGCGGCCTTGGGCAGCGCGGCCACCTCGAAGGCGGCGCGGCTGGGATACGGCGCGGCGAAGAACTCGCCGTAGACCTCGTTCATTGCCGCGAAGTCGGCGATGTCGTCGAGAAGGACGGTGACCTCGGCGACGTCGGCCATGCTCGCGCCGGCGGCCTCGAGGATGTTCTTGATGTTGGTCAGGCTCTGACGGGTCTGGGCCTGGATGTCCTCGCCGGCGAACTCGCCGGTGGCCGGGTCGATCGGCAGCTGGCCGGACACGTGGATGGCCTTGGTTGCCGGGGCGGCCACGGCGGCGGAGTAGGGGCCGAGCGCCGCGGGCGCCTTGTCGGTGACGATTGCCTCGATTGCCATGTTCTTCTCCTTCTGCTTGAGGGGGACGTCCCCCGTTTTACGACTGACTGTTGACTATCTTGCCACGTAGCGGCCGGGGGTGGCGCCGCAGGGCTCGCCGTCGCGGGCCACGAGCTCGCCGCCCACGTAGACGAGGTGCGCCCGCCCGTGCGCCTCGAAGCCCTCCCACGGCGTGTAGTCCACGGCCTGGTGCTGAGTCGCCGCGCTGATCGTCCAGCGCGCGGACGGGTCCCACACGCAGACGTCGGCCGCGGCGCCCACGGCGAGCTGCCCGCGCTCCGGCCACAGGCCGAAGACGCGCGCCGGGCCCTCCGACAGCAGGCGGCAGAGCTCCTCGGGCCCGAGCTGCCCCTCGAAGGTCGTGGCCGTCACAGCCGGGCGGTGCTCGATGCCCGGGCCGCCGTTGGGGATCTTGGTGAAGTCGCCGCGGCCGCGGTCCTTCTGGCCGTGCAGGTTGAACGAGCAGTGGTCCGTCGCGATGGAGTCCACCTCGCCGGCAAGCACCGCCCCGCGCAGCGCCCGCACGTCAGCCGGCTTGCGCAGTGGCGGGCTCATCACGTACTTGGCGCCCGCGAAGCCATTGTCGCCGCACTCCAGGTAGCGCGTGTCGTCGAGCGTGAGGTACTGCGGGCAGGTCTCCACGTAGACCCCTCGCTGGCCTCGCTCGCGGGCGGCACGCACGGCGAGAAGCCCGAGCTCCGTGGACAGGTGCACCACGTTGACGCGCGCGCCCGCGATCTGTGCCAGATAGAGCAGGCGGCTCACGGCGTCGGCCTCGGCCTCGGCCGGACGGCTCAGGGGGTGCCCCTCCGGACCCGTGATGCCCTCGGCGAGCACCTTGCGCTGCAGCTCATTCACCACGTCGCCGTTCTCGCAGTGCACGCAGAGCACGGCGTCCAGGTCGCGCACGACCTCCAGGCAGCGCAGCGTCTCCGCGTCGGAGAGCCGCAGGTGGTCATAGGCGAGGTAGGTCTTGAAGCTCGAGACGCCCGCCTCGCGCATGCGGCGCATCTGCTCGGGCGAGTCCTCGCCCCACTCGGCGATCGCCATGTGGAAGCCGTAGTTGGCCGCACATCCCGCGCCGCCCTCGGCACGCTTGTGCCACTCGGCGAGCGCCCCGTCCATCGTCACGCCGCGATCGGCCGTGGCGTAGTCCACGATGCAGGTGGTGCCGCCGCAGGCAGCGGCGCGCGTGCCGGTCTCAAAGCTGTCGGCCGTCCAGTCCATGCCGGTCCAGCACTGCAGGTGGGTGTGCGCGTCGATGAAGCCGGGGAACACCCAGCAGCCCGTGACGTCCTCGACGACGTCGGTGAGCCCGGGCTCGATGTGCGCGGCGATCTCCGCGATCTTATCGCCCTCCAGCGCGAGGTCGGCGCGGCGCAGGCCCTCCGGCGTGACCAGCGTGCCGTTTGTCAGGATCCTCCTCATCGGCTTTCCCCTCCTCACGATGGGTCAAAAGGGGACTGTCCCCTTTTGACCCACTCCTCCAGGCGCGCCAGGTCCTCCCGCGTGTCCACGTCGGCGAGCTCCCGCTCGTCAGCCGCCTCCACCAGGCGCACTCGGTCCGCGAGCTCGGCATGGCCGGCGAGAAGTGCGCGCCCCCCGGTGTCATTGTCCAGCCGGGCGAGCGCACCCAGCGTGTCGTTCGGCCAGAGCACCGGATTCGCCGGGCGACCGTGCCAGCTCAGACGCACAATCGCCGTGGGCTCGTGCGTGAGCGCGGCCACCATCGAGCGCACGCTCTTCTCGCTAAGGAGCGGCTGGTCGCCGGTCACAAAGAGGCAGCCGGCACGATGCCCCAGTGCCTCCAGGCCCGCCCGCATCGTGTCGCTCTTGAGCGGGCCGTCCGCGCGCACGCAGTGCACGCCGAGCCGCTCGCACAGCGCCTCGACCGCATCCCAGCGCGTCACCACCACAACGTCCAGCAGGTCCGTCGGCAGCGCGGCGAGCGTGCGCTCGAGCACCGGCACGCCGGCCAGCGGCGCCACGAGCTTCTCGCCCGGCGCGCCGCCGAAGCGCGCGCCCTCGCCGGATGCCATGACCACGCAGCCCAGGCGCGCCACGCCGCCAAAGCCCGAGAAGCACGTCTCGTAGGCGGTGGAGAGCGCGGCGCGGCTCGTGCGCTCGAACGCCCGGTAGCGCCCGATCAGCTCGCGCGCCTCAGCGGTGAGCTGCGAGCCCCCTCCCCCGGAGCCGCCCACGGTCCGCTCGGTGAGCGCGAAGCCGAAGGCGCGCTCGGCGTCATGCACGAGGCGCGTCGCCTTGGTGTAGGCCATGCCCATCTCGATAGCGGCGGCGCGGAGGCTGCCCAGCTCGCCCACGCGCTCCAGCAGGTCGACGGGACCGGGCCCGAAGACCCGGCGCCCGTCGTCGCCCAGAAGATATGCCCTGAGGTCGGGTCTCATCCCGCGAGCCTCACCGTCCTTCTCGCCGTCCTACCCGCGTACGATGGTACCCGTCTTGCCGGCGATGCCGTCGGCCGCGCGCTCCAGGAGCGTGATGAGCGACGAGCGGCCCGCGCCGGACTGAGCGAAGGCGAGCGCCGCCTCCACCTTGGGAAGCATCGAGCCGGGCGCGAACTGGCCCTCAGCGATGTAGCGCGCCGCGGTCTCGGGCGTGAGCTCGTCCAGCCACTCCTGGTCCGGCTTGCCATAGTTCACGGCGACCTTCTCCACGGCCGTGAGGATGACGAGGAAGTCCGCGTCCAGCTGCTCGGCCAGGCGCGCCGCCGCAAAGTCCTTGTCTATGACCGCCGCCGCGCCCTTGAGGTGATTGCCCTCGGTCTTGAACACGGGGATGCCGCCGCCACCGCACGCCACGACAACGTGGTTTGTCTCCACGAGCGAGCGGATGGTGTCCAGCTCGACGATGCCCACGGGCTTGGGCGAGGCCACCACGCGGCGGTACCCGCGGCCGGCGTCCTCGATGACGTCGTAGCCGCGCTCGGCGATCATGCGGTCGGCCTCCTCGCGCGTCATGAAGGCGCCGATCGGCTTGGTGGGGTTGGCGAACGCCGGGTCATCCGGGTCGACCTCCACCTGCGTGAGCACCGTGGCGGCCCCCATCTCGATCCCGCGGTCGAGCATCTCCTCGCGCAGGGCGTTCTGCAGGTCGTAGCCGATGTAGCCCTGGCTCATGGCCACGCAGACCGAGAGCGGGCACGGGATGTACTTCTCGGGGTTCGAGCGCGTGAGCTGGGTCATGGCCTCCTGGATCATGCCCACCTGCGGACCGTTGCCGTGGGCCACCACGACCTCGTTTCCCTGCTCGATGAGGTCCACGATCGCGCGCGCCGTGTGGCGCACCGCCTCCATCTGCTCGGGCAGGTTGTTGCCCAGCGCGTTCCCGCCCAGGGCGATGACTATTCTCTTAGACATTTGATGCCCTCTCAACGTAAGGACGGGGCCGCCCATAAGTCAGTGAGCGACTTCTGCGCAAAGCGCAGTGAGCGAACGACTTATGGGCGGCCCTCACCCGGACGAGCGATTGTTCCTACGCCTGGTACCAGCGGTCGCGGCCGCGCTCCTCGAGCGCCGCGAGGGTGGCAACCGGATCCTTGACCTTCTGCAGGAAGATCATCGCCGCGATGGCGTAGGGCTTGTAGCTGGCCTCCTTGTACATGCCCACGCGGTGCATGTCGAAGACGTCGGCCATGACCTCGCCGTGCTCGCAGGAGACGCCGGAGATGTCGGCAGGCAGCGGGTGCATGTAGATGGTGTCCTGGCCGTTGGCGGTCTTCGCCATGAGGTCGGTCGTGGAGCACCAGTCCTGGTGCGTGGCGTTCTGGGCCAGCAGCTCCTTCTCCAGCGCCTTGATGCCGGCGTCGTCGCCCTCGGCGTAGAGGTTGGTGCGCTTCTCCATGGCGGCGTAGGGGGCCCAGCTCTTGGGGATGACGATGTCAGCGCCCTCGAAGGCCTCGGCCATGGTGTTCACCTGGCGGAACGTGCATCCGGACTCGGCGGCGTAGGCCTTGGCGGCCTCCACGCGGTCGCCCATGAGGTCGTAGCCCTCGGGGTGGGCCAGCGTGACGTCCATGCCAAAGCGCGGCAGCAGCGAGATGAGCGACTGCGGGCAGGACAGCGGCTTGCCGTAGCTCGGGGAGTAGGCCCAGGTCACGGCGACCTTCTTGCCGCGCAGGTTCTCCAGGCCGCCAAACTCCTCGATGAGGTAGAGCATGTCGGCGGAGGACTGCGTCGGGTGGTCGGAGTCGGACTGCAGGGAGATGAGGGTCGGGCGGTGATCGAGCACGCCGTCCTTGTAGGCCTCGTCGACGGACTCGGCGACCTCGGCCATGTAGGCGTCTCCCTTGCCGATGTACATGTCGTCGCGGATGCCGATGACGTCGGCCATGAAGGAGATCATCGTGGCGGTCTCGCGGACGGTCTCGCCGTGCGCGATCTGGCTCTTGCCCTCGTCGAGGTCCTGGAGCTGGAGGCCCAGGAGGTTCGTCGCCTTGGAGAACGAGAAGCGCGTGCGGGTGGAGTTGTCACGGAAAAGCGAGACGGCGAGGCCGGAGTCGAAGATGCGCGGGGAGATGTTGCGCTCGCGGAGGTTGCGCAGCGCGGCGGCAACGGCGTAGAGGGCGCGGAGCTCGTCGGTGGTCTTGTCCCAGGTGTGCAGGAAGTCGGCGTCGTACATGCCGGAGAAGTCGTAGCC
This sequence comes from Atopobium sp. UBA1382, assembly GCA_002305805.1. Lineage (GTDB taxonomy): Bacteria > Actinomycetota > Coriobacteriia > Coriobacteriales > Atopobiaceae > Thermophilibacter > Thermophilibacter excrementavium. The sequence continues at coordinate 263,542 of DBQY01000009.1, forward strand.
CTTGAGCTCGTCGAGAAGCGCGGAGAAGTCCTTGGCCATGGTTGGTTCCTTTCTTGTGGGAGTCGGGCGTGCTCCGTCCTTCTCGCCGAGGCGGGCGAGAAGGACGTGGTTCTGCGGCTCTTACTTAATGTCGTTGTCGGTGGCGCCGGCGCGGAAGACGGTGACGTCGCCGGTCTTCTTGGACGGGTCGTAGAGGTTGAGCGCGGCGGTGTAGAGCGCGGCGCAGGTCACGAGGTCCTGCTTGTAGGTGACCTCGTTGGGTGCGTGCGCCTGGCTCTCGGCGCCGGGGCCGAAGCCCACGCACGGGATGCCGTAGCGGCCCTGGATGGAGACGCAGTTGGTGGAGAAGGTCCACTTGTCGGTCAGCGGGCGGCCGGCGCGCTTGTCCATGGACGGCTCGCAGCCGATGCGCTCCTCGCCGAAGAGGGCGTGGTGGGCGTCGACGAGGGCCTGGACGTGAGCGGCGCTCTCGGCGTTGATCCACGTGGGGAAGTAGGCCTCGGTCTCGTAGACGGTGCCCTTCCAGCTCGGGCGGTCGTACATGTACATGGAGACCTTGACGTCGTCGCCGTACTTCTTGACGGCGGGCAGGTCGCGGATCTCCTGGAGGCAGGAGTCCCAGGTCTCGCCGGCGGTCATGCGGCGGTCGATGGAGATCGCGCAGGAGTCGGCCACGGCGCAGCGCGACGGCGAGGTGTAGAAGATCTGGGAGACGGTGCAGGTGCCGCGGCCCAGGAAGCGCGCGTCCTCGAAGTGCTCGGGGTTGTACTTGGGGTCGAGCATCTTGACGAGGCCCTTGATGTCGGTGGACTCGTCGCAGCCGTTGTTGTTGAGGGCGCGGACGTCGGCGATGATGTCGGCCATCTTGTAGATGGCGTTGTCGCCGCGGTCGGGCGCGGAGCCGTGGCAGGAGACGCCGTGGACGTCCACGCGGATCTCCATGCGGCCGCGGTGACCGCGATAGATGCCGCCGTCGGTGGGCTCGGTGGAGATGACGAACTCGATCTTCTCGCGCGCGTCCTCCGGGCCGTCGAAGTACTTGTTGACGATGTACTGCCAGCACATGCCGTCGCAGTCCTCCTCCTGGACCGAGCCGACGACCATGATCTTGTAGCCCTCGGGGATGAGGCCGAGGTCCTTCATCATCTTCGCGGCGTACGTGGCGGAGGCCATGCCGCCCTCCTGGTCGGAGCCGCCGCGGCCGTAGATGAGCTCGTCGGTCTCGTAGCCCTCGTAGGGGTCGGCCTCCCAGTTGTCGCGGTTGCCGATGCCCACGGTGTCGATGTGGGAGTCGATGGCGATGATCTTGTCGCCCTCGCCCATCCAGCCGATCACGTTGCCCAGGCCGTCGACCTCGACCTTATCGAAGCCGAGCTTCTCCATCTCGGCCTTGATGCAGGCCACGACCTCGCCCTCCTCGCAGGACTCGGAGGGGTGGGAGATCATGGCGCGCAGGAAGGCGGTCATGTCCTTGCCGTAGCCCTCCGCGGCGCTCTTGATCTGCTCGAAATCCAGTTCCTTGGCCATTTTGCTTACGTCCTTTCTGACGCCCTCGTTACCAGTCATCTGCCGAGAAGAACCTGCTCTTCTCGCTCTTCCCTACTCGGCGGGGTACGCGCCGTCCCACACGACCCTGCGGTAGTTCACCGGGTCCGTGTCGCCCTCGGTCGAGAAGAGCAGCACGGAGCTCGTCTCGTCCAGGCCGATGGCCTCGCGGAGCTCGGCGTACTCGTCGGACTCCATGAGGGTCGCGATCAGGCCCGCGCCCACGGCGCCGGACTCGCCGGAGATGACGCGCGGGTCGCCCTTCCTGGGGGCGCCGAGCACGCGCATGCCCTTGGCGGCCACCCAGTTGGGGCAGCTCACGAACACGGACACGTGGTTGCGCAGGATGTCCCAGCCCAGCGTGTTGGGCTCGCCGCAGGCCAGGCCCGCCATGATCGTGGGCATGTCGCCGTCCACGATGCGCGGGTCGCCGTCGCCGGCAAGCGCACCCTTGTAGAGGCAGGCCGCGGTGTCGGCCTCCATCACCACGAAGGTGGGCGGGTTGTCGGGGAAGAGGTTGGTGAAGTAGCCCACCACGCCGCCGGCCAGGCTGCCGACGCCGGCCTGCACGAAGACGTGCGTCGGGCGCTCCACGCCGGCCGCCGCGTACTGCTCGGCCGCCTCGGAGGCCATGGTGCCGTAGCCCTCCATGATCCAGGACGGGATCTCCTCGTAGCCGTCCCAGGCGGTGTCCTGCACGATGACGCCGTTCTCGCAGGCCTCGGCCTCGGCGGCGGCCATGCGGACGCACTCGTCGTAGTTGACGTCCTCGATCGTGACCTCGGCGCCCTCGGCGGCGATGTTGTCGAAGCGGCTCTTCACGCTGCCCTTGGGCATGTGCACGACGGCCCTCTGGCCCAGCTTGTTGGCGGCCCAAGCGACGCCGCGGCCGTGGTTGCCGTCCGTGGCGGTGAAGAAGGTGGCCTGGCCGAAGTCGCGCGCCAGCTCGTCGCTCGTGAGGTAGTCGTAGGTCATCTCGGAGACCGGGCGGCCGATCTTGCCCGCGATGTAGTTGGCCATGGCGAAGGAGCCGCCGAGCACCTTGAAGGCGTTGAGGCCAAAGCGGTACGACTCGTCCTTCACGGCCAGGTTCGCGAGGCCGAGCTCGCCCGCCAGCTGGTCCAGCTTGGCGAGCGGGGTGACGTCGTACTGCGGGAAGCTCCGGTGGAAGCTGCGCGCCGCCTCCACGTTCTCGAGGGACATGATGCCAAGGTGCTTGTCGTCGCTCTTAGGCATCTTGTTGGCGACCCACTTGATCTTCTCGCTCAACGCTTCCTCCTTGCTCCTTCGGGCTTACCAACTTTTTGTTTGCTTACCAAACTAAAAGTTTGTTAGCCCATATATTCCCACTTTTCAAGCGTGTTTCAAGGGGAATTTTAGGGATGCCGCGGGCGGTACGTTTGCGCCTGCGAACGGTCAGCCGAGAAGAACCACTTCACGACCACCACACGCGACGTTCGTTCTTCTCGGCGACTACGACGGGCGGACTCGCTCGGCGAGGAGGGCGTCCAGCGCCTCGATCCCCTCCAGCGACGCAGACAGGGAGACGCGCGCGTCCGCCGTGCGGACCACGAGCCTGCGCAGCGCCCCCGAGCCGTCCGAGGAGACCACGCGCTCGACGCTCGTGACCTCGGAGAAGGCAATCGAGCGCTCGGGGCCGAGCGTCGGCCGCACCGTCATCCCGCCCAGGTCCGCCGTCACCCCAAAGCGCCACGAGCGCAGGGCGACCGCCGCGCAGGACAGGGAGAAGGGGGCGAGAAGGACGTTGATGAGCATCACGCCATAGACCCCCTCGAGGGCGCCCATCAGGAGGGAGAGGGCCAACTCGGCGGCTCCGACCAGCGCCGCCAGGAGCGTCCAGAGCACCGCGCTCGACCGCAGCGCGCGGACCTCGACCTTGAGGTGGTGGTCGCCCCGGCACCACAGCTCCCCGTCCTCGCCGACGAAGCGGACGTCGCAGCTGTCGCAGACCCACGGCCACAGGGAGCAGACCGCCTCGGCGACGACGAGCCGCTCGGTGTCATCGAGCCCGTCGCCGGTGAAGGCCCCGTCCGCGCCCCTAACCCGCATCTCGTCCGCCCGCGCGCAGAACCCGTCGGATGCGGCCATGCGCCCGGGGATGAGCCACGTGCCGTCCGGCAGGCACACGCCAAACGAGCGCTCCAGCTCCCAGAGGTCCCACTCGGACAGCTCGACGACGAGACGGGCGTCGGTGAGCTCAGCGACCCTCATGCGCGCCACCCCACCGGTTGACCTTGGTGACCATCATGGACGGATCGACGCTGTCCTCGATGAACGCCCAGAAGTCCTCGCGGCCCAGCATGGGCCGGGAGAAGCCCCCCGGCAGTGTCACGGTGACACCCTTTCTACCAGAGGCTGACATGGCCCCTCACGAGCCCTCGCCATACGGGGCGAGGGAGCGCGCGAGCTCGCCGAAGGACGGGGCGAGCGACGAGAGGGCAAAGAGGCCGTCCTCCCCGCGCGTCTCGTGGTTGGCAAACTGAACGCCCCCGAAGGATGCGTCCGAGTCACGGGAGACGCCCAGCAGGATCAGGTTGCCACACTGGTCGTACGCGACGGGCACGTAACCCGGTCCGAACGCCGGCTCGTCCTCGTTGTCCGCGAGCAGCTCGACGATCTCCCCCAGCGAGAGGAAGCGGTCGATGGGCACCGACTGAGGGTGACCCTCCCCTGTGGCGGGGTCGACCTCCATGAACGTGGGGGTGCAGAGAAACCGCGTCGGCGTCCCACCGTTATGTGCCAGCAGAAACTCGCGATAGTCCGCCGGCAGAGCAATGCTCAGCGCGCGCTCGAGGCGCGCCAGGTCCGACGGGTCCAGCGTCCGTTCGGGACCCAGGAGCGGGATGTCGGGCACCTCGCCTTGCTGTGCCCCTCCCAGGGCGGCCAGCACGTCCGAGAAGCTCCGTGCGAGAAGGACCGGCTCCTCGTAGACGTTCTCCTGACGGGCGTCGTCAAAGTAGCCCTCGGAAGCCTGCAAGAGAACGCTGCCGTACGTGCTCGAGCCCTCGTCGCAGTCGAGCGCCGCAACGCAGCCGCAGCTGTCGAAGATCGGCAGCAGATGCTCCGCTATCATCCCCTCCGCGCGACAGCATCGATAGATGTCGGGTATGCGCTCGGCGGAAAACCACTCGGAGACCTCGTACTCGTCGCCGTCACCCGTAACAAGATGCGCCCGCGAGGGCACGACAGGCTCGGCGTGCGCGGCTGCCGCGTCCCGGAAGAGGAAGTCCCGGTACTCGCCAGGCACGGGGTGACGGAACTCCCGCTCGACCCAGCCCGCGAAGTCGTTCTCCATGTGCCCTCCCCCGCCTCGTTGACGCATCGCCCCCGCCCTTCCATCTTATGAGAAGAGCGGGAGCTCGGTCATGCGGTAAGCTTTTGTTCTGTAGGCACACGAGAGGAGCGCCCGTCCACGAGGGAGCCGCCATGTCCAACCGCCAGGTCGCCCGCTGCGGCGTCTGCATAGCGCTGCTCGCCGTGAGCGCCTGGGTCACCGTGCCGCTGGGCCCGGTGCCGTTCACCCTGCAGACCTTTGTGCTTGCGCTGCTTCCCCAGGTCATGCGCACGCACGACGCGCTGTTTACCGTTGTCGTCTACCTGCTGCTGGGCGCGGTGGGCGTGCCGGTGTTCTCCGGCTTTCAGGCCGGGCTCGGCGTGCTACTGGGACCCACGGGCGGCTACCTCATGGGCTTCGCGGCGGGTATGCCCGTGGCGGGCGCCATCGCGCACACGAACGCGCTGCCGAGAAGGGCGCGCGGCGCGGCGGGCGGAGTCGCACTGCTGGCGGTGAGCTACGCGCTGGGGACGATCCAGCTCATGAACGTCTACGCGCTCGACGCGCCCGCGGCCCTGGCCGTAGCGGTGGCACCGTTCGTGGTGCCGGACGCGGCAAAGGTCGCGCTGAGCGTGGGCGTGGCGGAGCGCGTCAACCGAGCGCTGGGAGCGGCGGCGGAGCGATAGCTCGGCGCATGCCCTACGCGAACAGCTCGTCCAGCGCCACGAGCACGCCGTCCTCGTCGTTGGAGGGGCACACGCGGTCGGCAGCGGCCTTCACGTCGTCAGGGGCGTTGTCCATGGCGTAGCCGACGCCGCAGAAGCGCAGCATCTCCACGTCGTTGCCGCCGTCGCCGAAGGCCACGCACTGCTCCGGGGAGATCCCCCGGCGCTCGGCCAGGCGCTCGAGGCCAGAGGCCTTGTGGCAGCCGGGCGTGATGAGGTCGATGGCGCCGTGCCCGCTCGTGGTGGGCTCCACCAGGCCGTCGAGCTCGCGACGGAACAGGTCGTAGAAGAAGTCCGTCCGCTCGTCAGGCACGTTCGCCGCAAACTTGAGGATCTTGTCGCCCGTGGCCTTGAAGTCGTCCACCCAGCTCAGTCGGTGGCAGTAGCGCCTCATCTCGTTGAAGAACTCGTCGCTCACCGCGCCGCGCTCGCAGTAGGCGCCCTCCATACCGCAGAGCACGTTCCAGACCTCGTCGGCATATTCGCGGCACAGGTCCACGACCGCGGAGACCGTCTCCTCCGACATCGAGCGCACGTAGACGAGCTCCCCGCGGTCCGTGACGTAGGCACCGTTCTCGGCGACGAAACACAGCTCGTCCTCATGCCCGGGGAAGTGGTCGCGCAGCTGCCAGTACTGGTTGCCGCTCGCCACCACGAAGGCGCAGTCCGCAGCCTGCATGCGCGCCAGGAGGCGCTCGAAGCGCGGGACGTCGTAGGTGTAGTCGGAGCGCATGAACGTGCCGTCGATGTCGACGGCAACGAGCCTGATGTCTGGCGTCATGACGAGAGGAACCTCCCTGCGGGCGAGAAGAACGCGCGGTCGGGGCTAGTCTAGCAGGGGAATCGGGCAGAACTCGTCGCGATGTCCTGCCGGGAGGATTGAACGGAGGGACGGCATGAACGTCAGCTGGCGCGTCGCCACTTCGGAACTCCGGATAACTTCGACCACAGAACAACGGCATCGTCATCTTTCGTCTTTTATTCTCGTTATTCAATTTGAGATGAGCAGTCCTCCAAACGCGGCGGTGGGGCCTGCCGCCTCAACAAAAAGGCCCGGGAGCTGAATTCAGCCCCCGGGCTCGCACAAGCTCTCTGCCGGAACCTACACCGTCATGCCGCCGTCGACGGCCAGGACCTCGCCCGTCACGTAGGACGCGAGGTCGCTCGCCAGGTAGACGAAGGCGTTGGCAACGTCCTCGGGCTGCCCCACACGACGCAGCGGGATGCCGGCGGCAATGGGGGCGATCATCTCCTCGGGCAGGCTCGCCACCATGTCCGTGGCCGTGACGCCCGGAGCAACGGCGTTCACGCGGATGCCGCGCGGCCCCAGCTCGCGCGCGAGCGAGATCGTAATGCCGTTCACCGCGAACTTGGACATGGGGTAGGCAACGCCGGAGGGCTGGCCCATCTTGGAGACCATCGAGCTGGTGTTGATGATCACGCCGCCCTCGCCGAGCACACGCGCTGCCGCCTGGCAGCCGTTGAGCACACCCCTGACGTTGATGTCGATGATCTTGTCGAACTCCTCGGGCGCGTAGTCGTCGAGCGGTGTGGACTGCGAGATACCGGCGTTGTTGCACACGATATCGAGCCCGCCGAAGCGCTCCGCCACCTGACGGAAGGCGGCCTCGAGCTCGGCCTCGTCGGAGACGCTCGGCCAAAGAGCCATGACGGGGGCGTCAGGGCTTTCGGCCAGGATGCCGTCGAGCGCGCGCCGCGCGGTCTCCTCGCGGCTCCCGCAGAGCGCGACGTTGGCGCCCTCCTCAAGGAAGCGCTTGACGATGGCGAGGCCGATCCCGCGCGAGCCTCCGGTGATGACGGCGGTCTTTCCCTTGAGCAGCATGGCAATCGTTCCCTTCTACGTGGGGTAGGCTCGGGTGGTGCCCGCCCAACCCGGCAAACAGTGACAAGAACCTAGCGGGGGCCGTCAGGCCATGTCGAGCACCGCCTGATACGCCTCGCGGATGGCATCGAGCGCCAGACGCGGCGCCTCCCTGGCGTCACCCACCACGGCGCACGGAATGCCCCGCCCCTCGCACGCCGCCCTGAGGTCGTCGGTCGGACGCGGGCAGGAGCCCACCGCCATGACCACCACGTCGGCCGGCACGTTCTTCTCGGCACCGTCCACCTCCACCGTCACCGAGCCATCCGCGATGGAGGTGCACCTGGCATTGGTGAGGACCGTGATGGACTCCTGCGCGAGCGACATCTGCGTGGCGGTCTTGCGCATCTCCCCCATCTCAACGAGAATCGCGTCGCGCATCTCGACCACCGTCGATGCGCGGCCCTGGCTGGCGAGGTGCTCGGCGACCTCGATGCCCACGAGCCCGCCGCCGATGATGGCAACGTCGCCCTCGGGGAGCTCCGCGCCGGAGAGCACGTCGCGCGCATCGATGACGCCGTCGCCGTCCGCACCGGGGATACCCGGCACGATGGACGCCGAGCCAGTCGCCACGATGACGGCATCGGGCGCAACCTTGTCGATCAGCTCGGGCGTGACGGGCATGTTGAGGCGGATGTCGACGCCGAGTTCCTCCAGGTTCTTGATGGCCATGTCGCACGCGTAGGCGAAGTCGCCCTTGCGCGGCGCCACCCCGGCGAGCGCGAACTGGCCGCCCAGGCGGTCGGACGCCTCGCAGAGAATGGGCGTGCACCCGCGCTTGACCAGGTCCTCCGCCGCCTCGATGCCGGCGATGCCGCCGCCCGCGACGAGCACGCGCCGGGGCTCGGCAACGGGCTCGAGCGCCATGGCGCGCTCCTCGAAGAGCGCGGGGTTGCGAAGGCAGGTGATGTGCTCGATCTCGGGGTCGGAGAGCGCGCGATAGAAGTAGTCGTAGCAGCCCTGGTCGCAGCCCACGCAGTACTTGATGGACGCCAGCCTGCCCTCCCTGGCCTTGTTGCAGAAGTCGGCATCGGCAAGCTGGGCGCGCGCCATCACCACGAGGTCGGCCTTGTCCTCGTCGAGGATCTGCTCGGCGAGCTCGGGGCGGTTGATGCGCCCGCAGGGCATGGTGAGCATGCCCGTCTCGCGGCGAATGCGCGCCGCCGGCTCGACGTTGAAGCCGTTGGGGAGGTCCACCGGGGGCGTCTCGTAGATGAGGGCGGGCGAGAGGATGTTGCCGCGCGAGACGTTGAGGACGTCGACCCCGTGCTCGCCCGCACGCCTGCAGAACTCGATGACCTCCTCGGGGGTGAGGCCACCCTCGAGGTAGTCATCCTGCCAGCCGATGCGCATGAGAAGCGGCATGCCCTCGGGAATGTTGGCGCGAATGGCGTCGATGCACGCGAGCGGGAAGCGCATGCGGTTCTCGAGGCTGCCGCCCCACTCGTCGCCACGATGGTTGATGCCTCCCGAGAGGAACGAGTGCGGCAGGTAGGTGTGTGCGCAGTGAAACTCGACGGCGTCGAATCCGGCGGCCACGGCACGCGCCGCGGCGGCGCCGTAGGCGTCGATGACCTCGTGGATGCGCTCTACCGTGATGCCCGGGAGCGTGAACTCGGGGGACATGGGCATGTCGGAGGGCACGAGCATCTGAGCGGCGGGGTCGCTGCCCACGGCGAGCGCGCCCTGCCAGAGCTGCACGGCAATGTGACCGCCCGCCTCGTGCACGGCGTCACAGAGCTCGGTGAGGCCGGGGACGAACTTGTCCTCCGCGATGGAGAGGAAGCCTCTGGGCGAGCTCGCCGCATCGACGGAGCAGACCTCTGTGGTATTGAGGCCGCAGCCTCCCTTGGCGCGCGTCACGTGGAAGTCGATGAGCTTCTGCGTCACCGACTTGCCGTCCTCGCTCGCCGCGGACTCGTGCGTGCCCATCGCCGACATGACGACGCGGTTGGGCAGCTCGAGCCCCCTGATCGTTATGGGCGAAAACAACCTGTCAAACATGGGGCCCTCCTTGTGAATGTGGCGCGCACCGAACGTGACGCTCAGGCTGCCCCTACCCTACCCGGCAGAAGGCGAGAAGAACGCGGAGGCAGCACGTCGTTCGGCACGGGGCGCGACGTCACTCGGCGAGCGTATGGAGCTTGACAGGGTTATATGGGGATGTTACTCGGTGTTTACGGCGATTCGGCAGCCCCTAAAGCGGGCTTCCGCCGTCGACCACGTCCCAGCCAGGAAGTCGACGGGCTCGGCCGTTACTGGTTGCCGCTCGCCATCACGAAGTCGCACCCCGCCCCTCGCATGCATGCCAGCAGGCACTCGAAGCGCGGGACGTCGTAGGCGTAGTCGGTGCGCATGTTTTCGCTCATTTATCCGTTTTCGTTTTTTATTATTTCTCGTTTTTCTATTTGGGGCAATCAGCCCGTCGATCACACCCCTGATGCAGATGTCAGCAACCTACATATCAGAAGAGGCACGCCTCGATGATGTCCTTGCCGCGCAGGGTCTCCATCCAGGCAGGCGGGATGGCGTCCACTCCGTACACGATGCCCGCGAGCGCCCCGGCCACGGCTGCGGTGGTGTCCGTGTCGTCCCCGAGGTTGACGGCTCGCAGCACGCATTCCTCGTAGGATTCCGAGACCGCAAGGCACCAGAGCGCGGCGCAGTACGTGTCCCGCACGAAGCCTCCCGAGCCCAGGTCCTTCTCGCTGGCGGCGAGAAGGACGTCAAAGTCCGGGATCGCCTCCGCCGGCGAGGCGCCGGCAGCGAGCGCGCGCATCACGTGCACCATGTCCACGCAGGCCTCGGTGGAGACGGGGCGCGCGTGCGTGATTGCCGAGACCGCACGGACCTCGTCATCCGTCGCATCAGTGAAGGCGAGCGGCGCGATGCGCATGAGAGAGCCGTTGCCGTTGTCGCGCTCGCCCGTGCAACCCGTACCGGCGGCGAGCGCACGGGCCGTGGTGCTGCCGTAGTCAAAGACCACGCCGTCGATGGCGTAGGCGCCGTCGTTGATCCACGCGCGGAATCGCTCGAGCATGTCCGCCGTGTCCACGCGCCCGCACGCGCGGATGCTGTCGCAGGTGGCGAGCGTCATGCTCGTGTCGTCCGACCAGGTGCCCGCCGGTTGGTCATGCGTGCCGTGGCCGACCATTCCCGTGCAGGCGAAGCTCCCCCGCGGACGGAACTCGTACGGCACGCCGAGCGCGTCGCCCACGGCAAGACCGTAGATTGCGTCACGAAGCGTTGGCATGGGCGCCTCCCTCCCCCGGGGCCGCCTGCAGCAGCTCGCGCAGGTATCCGACGAACTCGTCCGGACCCTCCGGCGGGCAGTGGCCGATGACGAAGGTCTCCGGTACCGGGTCCAGCCCCTCAATCGTGGCGAGAAGTGCGCGCAGCCGCGCGGGGTCGAGGTGGCAGACGGACGGGTCGTCGCCGGAGTCGTAGTCCTCGCAGAAGCAGTCGCCCACGAAGAGGGTGCGCTCCTCGGGGACGTAGACGAGCGTCGAGTCGTTGGTGTGGGGCGCGTCCGTGGCGATCAGGCGGGCCGTCACGCCGCCGAGGTCGATCGCGAGCTCGCCCTCAAACTCTATGTCGGCGGTCACGACGATGGGGTCCTCCCCGGGCGGGAACTCCTCGGCAAAGCCCTGGGCCGAGCGTATGTCCGCGCGGCGCGGGTCATCCGGGTCCGAGAGGATCCCGCGCGCCTCGAGCAGGTGATCGTTCGTCTCTTTCCGGGCGACCGTGAGGCCAGCGACGGCGCTCATGCCAAAGCTGTGGTCCCAGTGCCAGTGCGTGAGCGCGGTGAGGTTGGGCAGCGGGAGGCCCGCCGAGACGAGCCCGTGGTAGAGGTCCGCGACGTGGCGCGGCGAGTAGCCCGCGTCGACGGCGAGCGCGAGGCGGTCCCCACGCACGAGCGCCAGCACGGGACGGTCAAGCTCCTCGACGTGCGGGAGATAGGATATGCGCTCCGACAGGCGAACGAGCGGCATGGCGCCTCCTTGCGTACTTGCCCGAAGTGGCAGAAACCCCGGGACGGCCCTAAAGAAGCAGGTCGTAGCTTCCCTGGTCGATGTTGAACCTCATGTTACCGACAGTCTGCTCCAGACCGAACGAGCCGTCGGGGCGGATGACGCTTTGCATGCTGCTGGGCGAGGGAAGCATCTGCGTCATCCGCCCCGTCGCGAGGTCAAAGCGCATGGTGCCGATCTGATGCTCGAGGCGCATCGCGCCGTCGGAGCCGATCACGCTGCGAAAGCCGGTGTCCATGGTTCCCCTCCCGTTCTTCTCGCCTTCCCAGCCGTACGCCGACCGGGCCTCAGCGAGCATCCGTTACGAAGACGCCGACACGTACCTGCTTCCAGGGCGCGGCCTCCGGGTCCACCTGCAGCACGCGCGCCTCGAACGCCGCGGCATGCCCGAAGAAACACATCACCGAGAGCACGGCGTTCTCGTCCGACGGAACGTAGCCGAGCTTGGTCCCATGGTAGCGCAGCGCAACTGCCTCGGGATCGTGCGGGTTGTCCGGCTCCAGGACAAGCTCGAGCAGCGTGCCCGCCTTGAGCTCCCCGAGCACCAGCGCACCATCCCAGAACTGGAACCCCGCGACGTTGAACGACATCAGCTGACGTGACGTCTCGTACATGCTGGCTCCCCTCTCTCGACTTGAGGGGAGCGTACAAGGGCGACCGGACAACATTTCGACGTGGTCCGCTTGCGCCGCCTTTCGAGAAGCTCCCGTACGCCTAGACCAGGCAAGGCTCAATCAAAGGTTCTCGAGCGTACGGCGATAAGCCTCCGTCAAATCTGTAAAGGAAGAATCGGAAAGAAAGTCATGCGTTGTCGAGATCTGCCAGCCATTGACATGCGAAACCTCCCTTGCGTAGCGCCGCGCTACAGAGCAAGGAATTTCTCCACCAAAGGCAATGCCGCCATCGGGCTCAAAGAGCACGACAGAGAGCACGTCAAAGTTCCAGGATCGAAAGGTGGAGAGTGGCGTCGTCCTTACGTCCGTTAGCATGCGAGCCTTCACCTGAATGAGCGTTCCATCCTCAAGCTCAACGTCGGCGGAAGGATGTGAGACGGCAAGAGGAGCCCTGCCGTGATACTCGGCAACAATCCGCTCAGCAAGCTCCCCAACAACGTTATTTGACCTGCCAAGAGCGGATGAAATGCGGTTCTTCACAGAGCAGAACTCGCGCCAAAGGGAGCCTATGGGCTCACTGGGCTCATTTGTGGAAGCGAGGGCGGCCGCGCCCTCTGAATGGGACTGCATATGCAGTCCCGCACCTGTGTTTGCGGCAACCTCATACGAGAATTGCTCTTTGGGGCAATACTCGCTCAGCTTTGGAAAGTCTCTCCCATTGACGGCGCGGTAGTACCAGCGCAGGGCGTTCTGAAGTCCACCGTTATGCTCCTGCGGGCACGACCTGAGCGCAAGCAACGCGGCATAGACGTGGTCATTATCTGCCACAACCACGTCAAGGTCTTCTCTCAAAATGCGCTCGACCCTGCGGGCTCTGCTCAGGCGCGTCCGAATTGCCTTGTCGCTGAGAGAATCGCTCTTCTCCAAGAGCGCGTCACGGAGCTTCCACTCGTTCATTGCCCCACACCCTTTATTCGCTTTACCGTACGCATCGCGACCGCATGACGACACCCAGGCAGAAACCTCACCTTTCAGTGACGAAAAAGGTTAACAGACTTTACGGGTAGCCTCCAATCCCCTACTACGATTGGGAATGCTCGTCCGCAATCTTAGTGTAAGTACCGTATGAGTAGCCGTGCAGTTTCAGCCACTCGTCTCTCTTTCGATAGGCACACAGCGCCCTAGCGAGAGCATCTGCTCCATAGCCTCGAGCTATCCAGTCCAGGAAGCTGCGCCTGGCGAAAGTGCTTATGTAATACGCAAGGGCGTTGGCGCCTCGAAGGCCCAGGCCGAAGGAGACGTACCGGCCGGAGTTCTCATACCGATTCGACTGATCCCCGCACGCTTCCACAAAGTCCGGACGGTCGGAGCAGTAGTTGAAGAACCCGTCCCAGAACGCCGTACGAAAGATCTTGGGGTCAATTCCCTCGACACACTCGGCATCCATCAGGTATTGCACGCGCACGTCGACGAGAAGCGGGCCCGTCTCGCCCACGCGGCAGTACGTCCACCCGTTAATCGCTTGATACTTGCCCGTCGCAAGCTCGTTGACGCGAGCGGCAACGCGCGAGGGGCTCTCCACCTCGTCGCCGCTGGAAAGGCGGATTGCGTACGAATCGGCCACCTCAGCAAACACCTGCTCGCCACCGACGGAGGCAACCAGCTTGTCCCCGCGCTTGACCCGCCCGGAGGAGCACGCCATGCGGAACGTGATCGGACGGCCACCAACCGAGACCTTCTTCGCCGGACGATATGAGTCAACCTTATCGGCAGACAGGCTCGGCATCGGCCACACCGAAAGCGCATAGCGTGCAAGCTCGGCACCGCGAGCCTTGATGACCTTCTCGTCCCACGCGTCCGCATCGCGCAGCGCATTCGATATGACCAGATAACTCTTGTCGTAACCGCCAACGGCGCGCCTTCTTCTTCGCGAAGGAGGCGTCGGAAAGCTCCGAGTTGTACGCCGTGAGCGTCAAGTTGCCGAGCGTGTTATCAGCTCGTCGTACACCCGTTCGCAGTCCGGACCAAGCATGGTGCGCCAATCGTCAAGGTTGAGCGCGTTGCGAGGCATGATGTGCTCGATAGTGTAGCCGCCACCAGAGAAGTCCAGCGGGTTCTTGGGATGATGACTGTTCTCCAACGTCGAGAGCAGATAGAAGCTCCGACGGAACGTGTAGCAGTCGCGCGTCTTGAGGGCACGCTCAAACTCGTCATCGGTCGGCATGCGCCGGGCCGTGCCCTCCTCCAGAAGAATAGCCTCGAACGCCTCACGGTAGTTACCGCCCCCCTCCTGAACCGTATTGAGGCGTGCAATCACAGACGAGAAGAACTTGTTCAGGCTGTTCGTTGCCACGTCGCACACGGTCTGACGGAAGAGATAGCTCTCCGTTGTCCTGAGCATTGAGAGGAGGTCCTCACAGGTGAAGAAGCCTTTGCCATTTGCGTAGTCCTCGAAGAAGGACATGAGCAGCAGGTTCGCGACGGAGACGTCAAGAGCCGTAATGCGCCCGAGAACGAGACGAACCTCCTTGTTTTTCGCATGAGGGCGGGACCGAGGGAGCTGCGAGGACACGACAGGACGCCCTCGAGCCGCGGTTACTTTGGCAGCCGCCGCCCGCACGCCCATGCCGCCCGGCTACCGACAAAAGCTGCAACCAGATGTCCTTCTCGCCCCGCCTAGCAGCGGACGCAGATTCGTGGAAGCCATCGGGAAGACAAGTGAAAGGCCGCCCATGTTAGGTTCACCCGCACCGGATCGAGAAAGGAACCCAACCATGACGGGAACACGAAGGCCTCCACTTCGTCTCTGCTATCCTACTAGTAAGGGATTCCTTACTAGTAGGAGGAAGAAAATGGCAAGCATAGTTGACGTCGCAAAGATCACTTCAAAGGGTCAGGTAACCATCCCCGCAAGTGTGCGCAACGCGCTGGGCGTGGGCGAAGGCGACAAGGTTGTCTTTGTCCAGATGGACGACGGAAGCATCGTGCTGCGCAACAACAACCTGCACGCACTTCGCACGCTGCAGAAAGCATTCGAGGGCGCCGCCGAGGAAGCAGGCCTCACCTGCGAGGAAGATGTTGTGCGTCTCGTTAAGGAGATACGTGCAGAGAGAGCGAGAGGCGCATTATGCGGATAATGATTGATACCAATATCTTGTTATCTGCCGACTGTTCAAGTCACTAAACCCGGCAAGGTCGATAGGCATTGCGCTAAGCCAAGGCAATGTATTGCTGCTATCCGCATATATCATCGACGAGGCTCGTACAGTCATCAAACGCAAATGGCCATCTCGTCAACGTACATTTGAGGACTTTCTGCACTCCGCAAATTTCGAAACCATCGAGGCGGACGCCATCACGCCGGGCCTCTTCGAAATCCGAGATCCCATGGACTATCCCATCCTCTATCTTGCGATGGAAGGCAAAGCCGACATCCTTGTCACCGGAGACAAGGACTTCCTCGATGCGAAGATAGAGCGCCCGAGCATCATGACTCCGGCCGACTTTGTGGCCAGGTTCTCCTAGCCCTACCGCACCTCGGCGCCGAAGGGCCACAGGGTGAGCTTGGCCATCTTGAAGAGCTGCAGGCCAAACGGAATCCCGACGACGGTCACGCAGTAGAGCGCGCCCTCTACCATGTAGCACAGGGCCGACCACCAGCCGCCCAGCAGCAGCCAGACCACGTTCGCGGCAACCGACGGGGCACCGCCGCCGTAGACGATCTCCTTGCCAAACGGCGCCAGGGTCAGACTCGCCATCTTGAACGCCTGCCGCCCTATGGGGATCCCGATGATCGAGACGTAGCAGAGCACGCCCACGACAAGAAACCCGAGCGCCGTCAGCCAGTCGCCGGTGAGAATCCAGATCAGGTTGAACAGCACGCTCAGACAGCCCATGGCCACCTCCCGCCGGACGAGTCGGACGTGAGAAGTGTACCCGTAAGGGCGGCATGATTCCGACCTACCGTACGTCCTTCTCGCCGTCTCTGGGCTGAGGAGGTCGGCGTCATCAACTAACGCTCGAACATCTCGTCCAGCGTCACCAGACGGACGTCCTCGGCCCGCTTCCGACACTCCTCCTCGAATCCATGCTTGGCGAATACGTAGAGCCGGGCATTCTCCCCTCCCGCAAACAACGCCGCCCGACGTCGCAGCGTACCCACCACGGACGCGTCAACCAGCGCGTCGTTCCATTTGCACTCGCCGAGCACGAGCTCGCCATCAACGCCCCGAACCACGACGTCAATCTCTTCCTCCTGGCGCGTCACGGGGTTCGTCCCCCACCAGGACCCTATCTCAGCGGGAATCAAGCTCAGTTCGCCCGTTGCCATCTGCCTTGTCAGCCATTGCCGGCACACTTCCTCAAAGACCGGCCCCACATAGGTTGAGAGATCATCGGAGACGATCTTCTGCGCCACCGCCCCAGACAGCCCGGACTCCGCCGCCGTGAGGTATCTGACCCCAAAGCGATAGTGGAAGCGGAACAGGTTGTCCGTGATCGCGTAGCGAACCTGATGTTTCTTGTGACGACCAACGGGCACCGTTCTCAGCACCACTGCCAGACGCTCCAGCCGCGAGAGGTTCTGCTGAACCAGCGGAGCCTTGATGCCCGTTCTGTCAGAGATTTCCTGGGGCCTCACGCAACCTAGTGCTATGGCCTCGATGACGGCGTTGTAGCTCGCAGGCGAGCGAACCTCTTGGAGCAGAAAGCTCTCCACCTCATTGGACAGAAGCGCGCTCGGTGCCAGAAGTCTGTTGGCTATGTTCCACGACACGCTCTTTCGGGCGTCAAGTTGCTCAAGGTAAAGGGGGATGCCTCCCGTGAGCGCATACAGTTCGACGGCCGTCTCGGGATCGGTTTCGCCAAGCAGCTCCGCCGCGTCGAAGACGTCAAAGGGATTGAGCCTTATCTGCATGGTCCTGCGCCCGTACAGCGGGCTCTTCTCGCCAAGGACCTGCTCCTCCATGAAGCTCATCGAGGAACCGCAGAGCACGAGGAACAGCTTGCTCGACTGTTTGTTCTCGTCAATCAACTTTTGAAGGAGGGAGGAGACGCCCGGGTAGCTCTCGGCAAGATAGGGATACTCATCAATGACAAAGAGGATTCGCTTTTCCCGCGCAATCGTGAACAGGGCCTCAAACGCCTCGGCAAAGGAGCGGTACACGGGGTGGCCTTCCGGCACATAGCTCCCCGGAAAAACGGTCTTGCCGGGATACAGCCCGCCGTCAGGGAAGGTGATCCTCTGGGCCAACGCCGCACTCAGTCCGTCTAGATTCTCTCGTGCGGTCGTCCGCAGGGCCGTGAAATAGTGCACGTCGTGCTTGCCCGAGGCAAACTTGTGGAGAAGGGCCGTCTTCCCGACGCGTCGACGACCATACACGGCAACCATCTGGAAGTCGCCGCACTCGTAGGCCCGTTCAAGGTCCGACAACTCTCGCTTCCTGCCGACAAACATAGTTGCTCCTAACTAAGTTATAACTTAGTATATCGTAGCTTATTATATAGTATAGCGGCAGCTTGCTTTCCTACGCGCAGCACCCCGCCCTATCGCCTCCGCTCGCGGACGTCCGCGTCGAGCCCCGCGCGCCATGCGTCGCCCATCGCCGCGCTGGGCGGGCACGCGCGCACCTCGGCCACCGCACACGCCATGGCATCGTAGAGCACCCCGGTCCCGCGGCCGTCCGCCACGTAGTCGGCCGCGCGCTCGGGCGCGATGCCCAGGCTCGCCGCCTCCGCCGCGGCGTCGATGTTGGCCCCGATGAACAGGAACTCCCAGCCCCTCTGCCGGTGCTCCTCGATCACGCGCTTGACCTGCGGATACGTGTAGCGACGGCTCGCGTTCTCCTGGCCGTCGGTGGTGATGACGAAGAGCACCCGGTCCGCCTCGTATCCCCTGGGCTGCACGCCCTGGACCAGGTCAACGTGCCTGATGGCACCGCCCACGGCATCGAGCAGCGCCGTGCACCCGCAGCACTCGTAGTCGCGCCTCGTGAGCCGGGGCACCTCGCGGATGTCGAGCCGGTCGTGCAGGACGCGCGTGCCGTCGGAGAAGAGCACCGTGGACACCACGGCCTCGCCCGGCTCCTCCCGGTTCTTCTCGATGAGGCTGTTGAAGCCGCCGACCGTGTCTGCCTCGAGCCCCGCCATCGAACCGCTCGCGTCCAGGATGAAGACGATCTCCGTGCGCATTGCTGCCTCCCTTGTCACAGCCAACCTGACGACACCAAGGCTACGCGGAGGGGCCGGCGCAGAGGTAAACCGCCGGGCGACATCTGTCGCTGGGCGCCCGCGCCTACTGAGAGCCCAGCAGCGGCTGGTCGAAGGCGAAGAGCGCCTCGTTCACGGTCATGACGTCGTGGACGCCGCGCGCGAGGTAGAACTCGACGATCAAGTCGAACTTGCTGCTGCGCGAGAGCGTGAGCCCGGCGTGGGCGAGAAGCTCCTGCGTCTGCGACAACGTGAGGCCGAGCGCGAGCGCCAGCGCCACCGCCGTCGGCTTGCTCGGCCGGTAGTCGGGCTTGGAGCGGATCTTGGAGAAGAGCTGGCGGCTGAGGTTTGCCCGGCGATAGACCTGAGCGTCGGTGAGGCCGCGCTCGTCGATCAGCGCGAGCAGCGCCTCCGAGAAGGACGCGTCCAGGTGCGCCAGGCGCTCGGCGAGCCCGTCGGGCGCAGCCGGGCCACCGGGGGTTGGGGCGGGTGCGACGGGCGGTTCCGCCGCGAAGTGCCGCGCCTCGGGGACGCAGAGCTCCCGGAGCTCGGCGAAGCGGTCGTACAGGTGCGGGCTGTTGTCCACGTACGCATCGTCCACGTACTCGCGCAGCTCGCCCAGGAGCGCCACTCCCTGCGCCACCACGTCGCGCGTAAAGACGACGAGCGTCACCTCCACGTCAGGGTGGTCGTCGAGAAACGCCGACGCCTCGGCGCGGACCACGTCGAGCGCCTCGCGCACGGGGTAGCCGAAGATGCCGGCAGATATGAGTGGGAACGCCACCGAGGTCGCACCAAGGCGCGTCACCTCGGCGAACACGCTGCGGTAGCAGCTCCGCAGGAGCTCCCTCTCCCCATGCGTCCCGCCTCGCCAGATGGGGCCCACCGCGTGGACCACCCAGCGGCACGGCAGGTCAAAGCCCGGCGTGGTCACCGCCGAGCCCGTGGGACAGTGACCGATCTGCGCACACGCGGCCGTCATCTTGCTCGCGCCCGCACCGGCAAAGATTGCCCCGCAGACCCCGCCCCCGGCGGCGAGTCGCTCGTTGGCGGCGTTGACGAGCACGTCGGCGCGCACGCGCGCGATGTCGTTGCGAACGATGGAGAACGGCATGGTGGCCTCCTACTTCGACCTTGAGGCGATGGTAGCAGGACGGGTGGACAGATACGCAGCGAGAAGGACGACGCTGTCGTACAGGACTCACTTCACTCAGTTATTTTGACTCAATTATTTTGAGTCAACTTTTTTGACTAAAACGAAGTGAGTAAAACGGAGCAACGGTAGCCGCAGAGCCTTCGCGCCGTCACCCTGCCGCTCGCCAGACAACTTAGCTTGAGGGACACAGTTGCATGTAGCGAGAAGCCCGGACATGCACCCTATCCACGCGCGCCCCCGTAATATCAGCAAGACGAACACGCCTCAGAACAAGCAGGTCTCAATGACGTCCTTGCCCCGCAGCCTGTCGAGCTACGCGGCCGGAATCCCTTCGACACTGTCAACGATGCCCGCGAGCGCGCCAGCAACTGCGGTTGTGGTGTCCATTTCCTCCCCGAGGTTCACCGCGGCAAGCGCGCACTCGGCGCAGCTCGACGTGTTGGCGAGGCACCAGAGCGCCGCGTTGAAGGTATGGTGAGCGAAGCTGCCGGAGCGAATCTCGTCCACGGGACGCCCGGCGACGTCACCCACCATATCTGCCGGGCCCGCGCAAGCCAGGAGGTCCCGTGCGACGCGCATCATGACGACGCACGCCTCCGCCGAGGTCGGACACGTGCGTGATCGCGGAGACGGCGCGCACCTCATCGTCGGTGGCGTCGGTGAACGCGAGCGGGACCGTACGCATGAGCGAGCCGTTGCCGTCATCCCACTCCCCCGTGAGTCCGCGCCCGCACTCGAGCACCGTTTGCGCAACGTTACCGATGTCGAAGAGCCCTTCAATGGTGTAAGCACCCGCGCGATTCCACCGCACGAAGCGCCCGCGGATGTCGTCGACGTCGATGCGACCCAACTCACGATAGCTGTCGCAGATTGCAGGCGTCATGGAGGTGTCGTCGCTCCACGTGCCGGCGAGCTTATTGTGGCTGCCGTGTCCGACCATGTCCGCGCAGCGGAACGAGCCCCGCGGGCGTAACTCGAACGGAACACCCAGCGCGTCAGCCACCGCCTGGCCGTAGACGCAGTCGCGAAGCGCTGGCATGGTGGGTTCCCTTCTCATCTAGCTGTCGGACACATCCTCTTGAAGCCCATCAAGATAAGCATCATAGGGCGCATCGAGAATGCCGTTGAACCTCACCCTCAGCTCGTTCTCCCCGTCCCTGCCTTCGTTGACGCCTTTTCTCTAATAATAAGGTCTCCAACATTCTCATAAAGGTCGAAATAGATGGAGTACGTAAGGTTTCTCCAAGCTGAATGAAGGTTATGCTTCTTTCGTAATGCTTGCTGCGCAGCAATGATTCCCCGGCCAAACGGGCAAATCTCTATTGAAGAAGGCGTTTGAAACTAACGCTTTGAAGCCGGTCGCCTTCTGCGAGCATCAAGAATAGAGATATTAATGTATAGCTGAATAGTATCTGTATAGACATTCTCACGAATAAAGGATGTAGCTCGCTCAAAATCATGGTCGGTAAAACACACGATAAGATAAAATGCATTTGTGTAGTTTGAAGACTGAAGATAGCTAAGGAGCTGCTCTTCGTAGCCTTTCTTTAGGTACGAGCTATTTGCTCGTTTAATCTCAATAAGTACACGCTCTTCCATGTTTTTATAAAACTTAAAGTCGATTTTCCCATCAGAGAGCTGTGCCTCACGAGTAATGTCAACGGGCTTGCCCTCAAAGTACGCATCAATCACATTTTCGAGAACAAGCTGAATTTGAGGCTCAGTAATAGGTTTTTCTTCATTCCAGAACAACTTGTTCAGCGAGCCATACTTAATGCGACGTTCAATATAGGCAATCAGATCGCATAATTCCCCTGTAAGCGTAATGTGATTAGTTTTATACTTTCGTTGAATATCAAGTGGAAGTATTTCAAAGTAGTAGTCGATATTGATCCCATAGTAATACTCGAGAGAAGAGTCTCCCAATGCGCGTCGAGCCTGTAAATCAGGAATCATCAAAAAGTCTAAATCATCAAACAAACAATCTGTTGCCCACGACAGGTCAAAATACGCCTCGTCATCAACTCGCTCATTTGGATAATCTTTTTGCTCTCTTTCACAAGCCTCTTTAAGAAGCTCTTTCGTCTCTTCGTCAAAGAATATTGCATTGAAGTCTTCGATGTCGTTTTGCAAATCGCTCATATACTCAACAAACATATAGAGGGCAAGCTCATGAAAGGACGTAAGAGAGTGCATGAAGCTGTCGGCTGTCCATTCATACAGCTCTTGAAATACTTGTCTACACTTAAGAAACTGTTCTCTTCTCAGATAGGGAGGCATTAATAGCTCTATTAGCTCATCGGTTTCATCCTGACTATCAGAGTACATCTCGACACAGAGAAACTCATGGATGAGATGATTGTAGTACTTCATATAATAGCCAGCTGGAAAGTAAATCAATGAAAGTCCCTTCTGGATAGTTTTGCAGAGTACAGCGCTCAACACGCGGAAACTCAGACAGCAACTTCAACAATCACTCGCCATTATGTTGGAATTCGACCAACATGTGCAGAAGAATGGAGTTCTTGACCCTAGCACCATCACGTGTATTATGGGGATAGTGATGCAGTCGCCGTGGACTCTACGTGAGGCGGTGACAAAGAAGGGTCGCTGCTAGGCTTGTCCGGCAGCGGCCCTTTGACTTACGGGGGTCACCATGGCCAAAGAATTCAAGACTATTGACCAGCTCGTTGAGCTCATGGAAAGCCGTGGGATTGTCACAGACAACAAGACGGCAGCAGCAATCAAGCGAGAGAGCTACTACGCCATCATCAATGGATACAAAGCCCCATTCCTTGATAGAGAAGCAATGAAGTCTTCCGCCGACGACGTCTATCTCGAAGGCACAACCTTCCAGCAGATATATGACCTATTTATGTTTGACCGGAATCTGAGAGAGTCTACGTTCCCCTACCTAACCGCTGCGGAGTCTGCGCTCAAGAACGCAGTCGTCTACGCCTTCTGCGAGAAGAATCGGGATGCGGAGGCTTACCTCGAACGTTCAAACTACACTTCGGCAAAGGATATGTTGGTGCCAAAGTCCTACCAAGGAAACAAAGCTGAAGAGCACGCAACAAACATGGCCAACCTCATGAAGATCCTGAACGGAAAGCTCACCAACAAGAAGAAGATGCGACCCTTCGTGAAGCACTATCTCAACAGCTATGGAAAGGTTCCCCTCTGGGTTCTTCAGAATGACCTAACCTTCGGCAATATCGCTCACTTCTACCAACTCCAAAAGAGAAGTATTCAGAACGCAGCCTGTAAAATCGTCGGCGAAATCTCCGGAAGAGGTATCCGGCTCGACCCTCATGACCTCCTGAGGGCGTTCGATGTTCTAGTTGGATATAGAAATATCTGCGCTCATGACGAGAGGCTCTACTGCGCCACAGTAAAAGGAGCTCGCTTCGCGGATATGTTTGATGAACTATGTGTTGTTCTCCCCGAAGAGGATACACACGCAATGATCGACACTCTCAATTCGCTCATCCGGACTTACCAAGGGA
Organism: Atopobium sp. UBA1382; assembly: GCA_002305805.1. GTDB lineage: Bacteria > Actinomycetota > Coriobacteriia > Coriobacteriales > Atopobiaceae > Thermophilibacter > Thermophilibacter excrementavium. Next base: position 286,503 of record DBQY01000009.1, read on the forward strand.
GAATCAGTACGGAAGTCCTCGTTCAGATCAACACAGAGATGGGCGTTAAGTTTCCCAATCAAAGCTAGAAACTATTCGACCTCAAAACACGTCGGCAGCAGTACCCCGGACCAAGAAAAGCGAAGCCTGTACCCAATCTCATTATGAGCGGGGAGATGTTGATTGTTGGGGCGGAAACGTATAGTCGAAAGGCTGTTCGCCGCCTCATGCTGCAGCTCGTAGAAGTGCTTCATGTACCGAAGGTTGCGCGGCGAGAAGCCCTTGGCGTCCGGAATCACCTTCTTAAGATCCCTGCTCAGCGCTCCGAAGAATCCTGAGCCCCACCGACTCTCAGCATGCAGCTCGGCAATGTCTTTTCCCAGCCGCCAGTAGAACAGCAGCATTTCACGATTTACCGAAATCGCCGCCTTAACCTGGCTGCGGCGATACCGCTCACTCAGCTCCTGCACCCAAGCCAGGTACTCAGGGTCGTTCTTGATAATCGCTTCCGCCATGGCGCCACCTTCCCGAGAGACTTCCTCAAGTTCAGTGTCACCCAGGCACCGGACAATAATTATCGCTAACGCCTGCGCTAGAAAACACTCCTCATCGCAATTGCAGTTAGATGTGATCCTGCGGGTAGATATTTACTAACAGCCCTCCTAAGGTTGGAGACTCATGAACGATAAGACTTGGAAAACTGCCCTCTGGGACACAAGCTGGGAAGAGCTTTACGAGGGGAAATTCAGCGAAGAGGGCATCTGTCGCTTTTCAAAAACCAATGGAGCTACTCTAGCGATACCTTTTGGGGATATAAGCAAAACAAGAGTATTAATGACAACTGGCAGGTACGTGGAGGGCATCTCCTCAAGGAGATATGACTGTTTATTTGGCATCACTCAAGATGGGACGAAGCTCGCCCTCTACAACGTTCTTTCAAATGGGGTGGGAGGATCCTTTCCCGGATCGACGCATGAGACGCTTGAAGCACCAACAGTCCTCGAGTCAAGAAGCGAGTTCGACCCTGCCGCCCCAATGCTGTCAGCCCAGTTCGATATCCAATTTCTGCGTGACTGGCTCGGAGTCAGCTACAGCCCAATACGTAAAGACAGCACCTGCACATTCGACTATGACAAAGGCCACCTGTCGTTTCCACTTCTCATTTCTTCCAAGGCCTGTATAGAAATCCGGACAGGTATCGACAGGCCACGAACAAACTCTTCTGGCATATCTATCGCATATTACTGCCATGTCTGCATCGAGTATCCATATGGAAAGACTCTTGATGAAATCTGGCGCACAGACCTGTGGAAGCTCCAGTCTCTATTTGCCTTCTGTTTTGGAACCTATCCCGAAGTAACTTCAGCAAAGGTGAGGCAGAAACGTGAGGACAGGTGGATTCACGTATATCGAAGCTCTGCGAATACCGGTCGTGTTGCCGAACTATCACCACAGCCACCGATTCAGCTACATCAGCTTGGTAGAGACGGCCTTCTAAGACTGTCTCAGAGTTGGTTCGCCTTAAGCGGAGACGAACAGCACGCCGCAGAGATGCTCACTTCGCTTCTCGGCTCTTGGAACATACCACTTGATTTGGAGCTTTTGGCCGCAACAACCATGTTCGAGTCACTAATACGAGCCAACCGACCGCCGCTTTATGACAAAGAAGCGCTTGGGGAGCTTATCGAACTCATTGTCACTTCTGCCAACGAAGAGATTCGCGAACGAGTCAAAGGCCTCCTCAGCCAACTCGACAAACCCTCCTACAACCAAATGCTCAAGGAGGCATACGAAGAGGCTAAACCTTGGAGCCAGCGCCTCCTTCCCCGATGGTCAATATTTAGAAACGAGCAATACAGTCTGAGAATCAGCGGCGCGCACGGAATTGAATCTGACGAGAACCCCCATCTCCGCATTGACCATTACTATGCACAAATCACCCTCGCGTACTTCATCCTCATGAAGCGTCTAGGCCTATCAACAGAGACTATCGATGGGTTCGAAAAGTCGACCTTTCTCAATGCCGCGCGACGGGAAATCACGAAGCACTATGCAGAGACATAGGTGCAGAGACATCGGGACGCATCGGGATCATTTTCGGCCGCAGCCAGACATCAGCGCGAATGGCAGGCGATACTCCTTAAACGGTTGCAGCGCACAGAGCGACATCATCGGCACGCCCCGCCCTTGTATGATATCTACAAGCCATCAGCGCATCGTCTGAGTCATCTCCAAACACCGAGGAGTCCCGTATGCCCCGACGCATCCTCCTTCTCATAACATCACTTGCCATCGCCCTATTTGCGGCACCACTCGCTGTCCAAGCCAAGGAGAATCCCGAGACATCGATGTACTATCTCGGCGACGTCGTCAATACCGGCCTAGATAACGGTTTTTCCGAGAGCGACGAAATCAGTCAAGATGACCCGCACTTTGGTTGGTCGCTTGGGCAGTTCTTCGTCAGCGGCTACACGAGCGTCGAGCAAAGCACCGAGGGCTACCCGGTGTTTCTCAAAACTGCCGGCGATAAAATCCGCCTCTCATTTCGCCTCGAGCAAGATATCAATACCCTTAACGGTAACCCCTCGCTCTCCATCAATGAGGATGCGAACGGTTCAGATACCTCCTTCGGCATTCCAAAGACAAACTTTGGACACGGGACGCTCATTGTCAGGCAAACCAACTACCAGAATGAGACGATGGAGCCCCAAATCTATACCGACTACCTAGTTGGCGTAGAGCAGGGTGCAGACACAGAGGTCCAGCTCTTCGAGGAGGGAGAATACGAGGTATCCCTTAATTACGAAATCAAAGATGATCCTAGGAAGCTGGGTCCCATCTCAATTGCCCCAGGGTATTCTAACTACAGAATCAGTTTTCGATTCGCCGTACGTAACGGCAACTGCATCGTATTCCCATTCGATGCCCAAACCCACTCCGAGTTAACCAACGAGTCATACGCGCCGAATGGGTTCTACCTCGATCTTGCAAGGTCTCGTTACCTCGATGTCTACATCAAGAGAGAGGTCATGGCGGCTGGAGCGGACGGCCTTGTCGAGGATGTGAGATTCAACGGACCCGCAAGGGATGGAGACATGTACACCGAAGATGGCGTGTACACCATCACGGCATCCAATGAGTACACAGGACAAACAACTGTCAAAACCATCTACGTTGGTGACGATCCGGTTCTAAAAACCTACGCAGTCACTGGACTCTCGATTCCAGAAATCAACCAAAGGGTCGCGGCGGGGGAAGTCATCACAGAGGATGGGAGACTTGTCTCACCTGGAACAAGCTCGGATCAATCGGAGACCAGCGAAGATAATTCCGAGCATGATGCCTCGTATGTGGACTCGTCTTGGTACATCGCCGTTCCCTGCCTATTGGTTGCAATCGTCATTGCTACGCTGTTTGTCCGTCACAAGACGTCTCGCAAGACAACTGCACTCCCCTCACCCGAAACCGGTGACTCCTTGACAAAGAATGAGAATGACGAGGTCCCGCGATGAAGAGGCTTGTTGCAGCACTGCTCATTGCCTGCCTTTCTCTGACGGGATGCACTGGTGGAATCACCATCGGTAGCAATGTCGTAAGTCCCCGCTCATACGAATATCCAGAGGAATACGCTTCGTTGAGCGATCCCGAGCTTGTCGATTCTCTTGAAGAAGGGGTCTACGATTCGCTCGTCGCGGAACTCGATTCGAACGAGTACCTGGTCGAAGAGGTTCAAGTCGCCTACGTCTCTCAGGAATATCTTGATGAGCTGAGCTTTAATTCAAAAGAGAACGTTTTCTTTGGCTACACACTCGATGACGTCATTGCCCATTTCGGAAGCACCCCTTATGTGTTTACGGCTGCAGATGGAAAAACCGTCGTCAAAGAGTTCGAAAGCTACGACGATACCTGGGATCAGATCGCCTCCAATGTTGCTACCGGCACGGGAGTAATAGTAATCCTTGCGACCATTTCTTTTGCTGCACCTGTTGTTGGAGCGCCTCAGGCAATAACCGCCGTCTTCACCTTTGCAACAAAAGGAGCAGTGGTTGGAGCGGCAATCGAGGCCCCTGTGTCCGGAGCAATCGCAGGGATTATGACTGAACTTGAAACCGGAGACCCAAACGAGGCGATCAAGTCCGCTGCACTCTCTACAAGCGAGGGATACAAGATGGGCGCGATTGTCGGAGGAGCAACGGGAGCACTATCAGAGTTTACCTGGCTCAAGTCCGCCTCAGCTAATGGTCTCACCATGAGCCAGGCCGCAACTATCCAAAAGGAATCAAGATACCCACTCGAGGTCATACAGGGCATGCGCAACATGGATGAGTATCTCGTATATAAGGAGGCTGGACTTAAGCCGTGCACCGTAGCAACTCCTTATGGAAAGCGCACCATACTTGCACGAGATCTGGACCTGGCTAGGACAGACGCCGATGGCTACACGAATCTCTACAGGATGGAGCACGGCAGAGCACCAGTCGATGCCAACGGGCACCCTTACGAACTCCATCACGTTGGTCAAAAGAATGACGGGGTGCTCGCCATTCTTACGCGAGAAGAACACGACTCCCAAGGATTGCATCTCATACAGGAGTCAGAAATTGACCGTCCGGCCTTTGACTCTGAACGAGAGAAGATTTACGAGCACCTAGCCCAACTATACGACGAGGCCGCATAAATTAAAAAATGGAAGTATGTGAGCAGGGTACCCCTACCACACGTTTACCTTATTCACATCGATCCTCGCAGGATTGATTAAGATAGCCGACTTAGTCCCTACGCCCCGCCAACGTACCTGATCGGATTCTGCCCGTGGAACAAGTCCGTGACGAGACGGTCCTTGTAGCGTTCGCGCCGCTCTTCGCTGGCAAGGTTGCCAACGAACTCAACGCGGCCTTCCGCAGGAGGAATGTCCCCGTCACGCCTCATGAGCTCGCCAGTATGAAACCAGCCCGAGACGCGGTAGACCTCAACGACTTTACCGTCATGGACGCCAAGAGCAAGCCGAATGTTGCGCACGCGGTCGAGACTTACGGCCCACTCCCTACGGACTCGCTCGTAAAGCCCATACCGAGAACGCAGCACTGACGAATCAACGTTGGTGATCTTGATGAGAATCGCAGGCTCGTCAAAGTCGGACTCCCGAAGCTGCGCCGCAGTGTCAACGCTCGCCATCGTGCATCGCCCCCTGGATCCTGAGCCAGTAGTCACTCTTCAATTATATGTGTTCAGCATCCCAGCCACCGAACGCATCCGAAGCAGCCCCATCACGAGCCAGCTATACAGCTCGCCCCAGTGCTCGGGGCTCACGTCCGCGTCCAGTCGTACCTGCAGCTCGCGAGTCTTCTCGCTCGGCTCGCGCCAGGAAATCTTTCCGCCAAGGTCGGCCAGCAGTTCCTCGACCTCCACGCTGCGCACGGCAAGCCCCTCGTACAGCGAAGCCTCCTTGAACCACAGATTCACACCAACCCAGCCATCGCGCCGCGCGAAGTACGCCGTCGCATGAACGCCTCGCACACCCAGCCCGAACGTCGCATACCACCCGTTGTTCTCCGCCCTACCCGACGGGTCGGCATACGCAGAAACAAAGTCCTGCCGCTCGGCGCAATAGTCGTAGAAGCCATCCCAGAAGAGCGACTTGAGGTCGGGGTTCGTCACCTCAGTAAGGCACTTTGCCCGCACGTCATAGAGAGACTGACCGCTCTCCCCCACGCGCCAGTATCTCCACCCGTTGACGGCAACGTACTTCCCGGTCACGAGCTCCTTCACCCGCGTCGCGGCACGCGACGGGCTCTCGAGGACCTCCCCGTTGGAGAGACGAATCCCGTACTCGTCAGTGACCACAGCAGCAACGGCGCGCCCGGCATCATTGGCGTACGGGGCGGTTCCCGGAGCAATTGGCGCAGCGGAGCAGACCGCCCTGAAGGTCATGGGCTTCACGGCAGAGGCAACCTTCTTAGCGGGCTTGTACGACGCCACAACCTCCGCGCTCAGCTCGGGACGCGGCCAGACCTCCAGCGCTCGGGCCGCCAGGCGCTCGGCTCGCTCGCGAATGGCCGCCTCATCCCACGTTCCCGCACTGTGCAGCTCCTTGGATATCACCAGGTAGTCCTTCTCGTAGCCGCCCTTGAGGTGCGCCTTCTTATCGGTGAAGGACGCGTCCGAGAGCTCCGGGTTGTAGGCGGTGAGCGTGAGGTTGCCGAGCGTGTTCACAAGCTCCTCGTGGATGCGCTCGCAGTCGGGGCCGAGCGCCTCGCGCCACTCCGCGCTGGCGAGCGCGTTCCGCGGCATGATGTGCTCGATGGTGAAGGCGCCGCCCGTAAAGTCCAGAGGGTCCTTCGGCGGATTCCAGCGGTCATTGCACCACGACGAGAGGGGCGTGGTTCAATGGGGCACAGGCACTATGGCGAGGAAATCACGAGGAGGGTCGTCGACCTGGTGTGGGGCGGCCTGACCGCCGCCGGCG
>DBQY01000011.1:0-81820 GCA_002305805.1 Atopobium sp. UBA1382
GGCTCCGCCGAGGGCGGCGCACCTGCCAGCGAGTAACGGGGGCTCCCATGTACGGACTCAAGACCGAGTGGCACTTCGACTCCGCGCACTTCCTCGCCGACTACCACGGCAAGTGCGAGAACCTGCACGGGCACCGCTGGCGCGTGGTGTGCTATCTCCGCACGGACGCGCTCGGTGAGGCGGGCACGGAGCGCGACATGGTCATGGACTTTGGCGCGTTCAAGCGTGCGGTCCGCGAGGAGTGCGACGCGCTCGACCACACGTTCCTCGTGGAGGAGGGCACGCTCGCGCCGGCCACCGTGGCGGCGCTCGAGGAGGAGGGCTTCTCGCTCACCGTGCTGCCGTTCCGCACCACGGCCGAGAACCTGGCCCGCTACCTCTGCGGACGCCTGCGTGATCGCGGCCTGCCCTGCGCCCAGGTGGACGTCTACGAGACCCCGCTCAACTGCGCGATGTATCTGGCGGAGTAGGCGGCTGCGCTCTCCGGCGCGTCACTCATGCCCGTACGCACCGGTTTTGGCCGATGATTGCGTTTCTCGCACAGCCTCGGCCACGCTCACGAAAAGAGATTCATGCCGAGGGGAATAACGTCCTCACGCGTGGCTATACTTGCCTTAAGTCGCGAGCGATCGGAGGTGCGTCATGGCAAGCAACGCCCTGCACGGGGTTAACCTGACGGGCTGGCTGACGCTCGAATCCTGGGTGACGCCCGAGCTCTTTGCCGAGGCCGGCGCCCTTGACGAGGAGTCGCTCGCGTCCGCCCTCGGGTCGCGCCGCTACGCGGATTACGTGCGCAACCATCGAGCGACCTTCATCACGCGCGACGACTTCGCCCGCATCGCCGCGCGCGGCTTCAATGCCGTGCGCATGCCCGTCCCCTGGTACGTCTACGGAGACCAGGGACCCGAGCCGGGACCCTACGTGGGCTGCATCGAGTACGTTGACCAGGCGCTGGAGTGGGCGGAGGAGATCGGCCTCAACGTCGTCTTTGCCCTTGCGATCAACATGGGCGCCCCCCATGCGGACAACGGCCTCTCTCCCGACAACGCGGACTGCCACGTCACGCGCGAGGAGGTCCTCGACGTCGTCTTTGCCCTCGCCAAGCGCTACGCCCATCGCGTGGGGTTCTTTGGCCTGGAGCTCGCCGACGCCCCCGTCGTGCAGACCCGCCAGGGCCTCATCCTCTCCGACGGGGTTCCGGTGCACCGTCTGCGCAACTACTATCGCGAGGCCTATGAGCTGGTGCGCAGCGCTGCAGGCGAAGATGTGGTCGTCATCATGCCGGATGGAGGCGTCTCCCGGGGATGGGGCCGCTTCATGGCGCAGCGCCACTATCGCAACGTCTGGCTCGACTGCTCCCTCGACCGGCCCTCGGCGCGCGTCGACGTGTCGGGGCCCGCGGGCGTGCGCCGCCTGGTGGGCGCGCTGGAGCGGCGCCTGCGCGAGGCTTGCCGCGCCGACATGCCCGTCATGGTGGGCAAGTGGTCCTCCTCTCTGCCCGTAGCGGACTCCCAGATGACCCCCGAGGGCCGCATCGCCCTCGAGCGGGTCTACACCTCAGAGCAGCTGCGCATCTACGAGAAGTGCCCCGCGTGGTTCTTCAACACATGGAAGACGTCGGGCAAGCTCGCCGCCTGGGACGCGCGCGTGGCGCTCGCCACCTTCGAGCGAGGGATGATCGTCTGATGCCGGAGGGACGCGAGGGAATCCTTTCCGTGGTGGGGACGCCGATCGGGAACCTCCGAGACGCGTCCCCGCGCGTGCTGGAGACGCTCGGTGCGGCGGACGTGGTGCTCTGCGAGGACACCCGCGTGACGGGTCGCCTCATGAGCGCCTTTGGACTGCACGTGCGCCTGGAGCGCTGCGACGAGAACGTCATGGGCGAGAAGGTCGAGAGGGTGCTCGCGCGCCTCACGGCCGGCGAGCGTGTGGCCTTCGTCTCCGACGCGGGCATGCCGGGCGTGAGCGACCCTGGGCAGCGACTCGTGGACGCTGCGCTCGATGCGGGGATGCGCGTCGAGGTGATTCCGGGGCCGAGCGCGGTGACCTGTGCCCTCGTGGCGTCGGGACTTGCGAGCGAGCACTTCTTCTTCGAGGGCTTCCTGCCCCGGCGGCGCGGGGCGCAGCTCGAGAGGCTCGCGGAGCTTGCCGCGGTACCGGGAACGCTCGTGGTCTACGAGTCGCCGCGTCGCGTCGCCGAGACGCTCGCCAACGTGGCGGAGGTCATGCCGGGCCGCCGCGTGGCGCTCGTGCGCGAGCTGACCAAGCTGCACGAGGAGGTCGTTCGCGGGGAGGCGAGGACGCTTGCGGAACAGGTCGCCGCGCGTGGGGAGATTCGCGGCGAGTGCGTGGTCGTGATAGCGGCGCCGAACGCGTCCGAGCTGGACGCGCGCCGCGCGGCCGTCGCGGGGCCCGCGCTCACGTTCGAGGAGGAGATCGCCGCCGGCCTCGCCGCCGGCGAGCCCAAGAGCGCGCTGGCCAAGCGGCTCGCTAAGTCCTTCTCGCTGCCGCGCGCCGAAGTCTACGACGCCGTGGTCGCCGCGGCGGCAGCCCGCTAGGCCCCTAGTCGACGTTTGCCGCCGGGCCGTCGGTGAGCGCCGCGCGGCATGCGGCGAGATGCGCGCGCTGGCCGGCCGGCAGCTCCGGGTAGCGCGGGTCGACGTCCTCGAGGACCTCGAGCAGCGCCTCCGAGAAGAGCGTGCGGGCCACCCACTTCTGGTCAGCGGGGATGACGAGCCACGGCGCGCGCTCGGTCGCGGTCTCGGCGACCATCTCCTCGTAAGCCTCCTGGTACTCGTCCCACTCCATGCGCTCCCGAAGGTCGCTCTCGGAGAACTTCCAGTTCTTGGACGCGTCGTCGATGCGCTCGAGGAAGCGCTCGCGCTGCTTTTCGGCGCTCACGTTGAGGAAGACCTTCACGATGCGGTTCCCGGTGCGCCAGAGGTAGCGCTCGAAGCCCCGGATGTCCTCGAAGCGCTCCTTGAAGTAGTGCTTCTCGTCCATGTCCAGGCAGCGGTCCGGCAGCTGGTAGCCACGCCAGAGCCCATGGACGCGCACGACGAGGCACTCCTCATAGTAGGAGCGGTTGAAGACGGCGATCTTGCCGCGGGCGGGCAGCGCGGAGAAGCTGCGCCAGAGAAAGCCATGCTCGCGGTCGATTGGGGTAGGCTGCTTGAAGCTGCGCACGTCGATGCCCGTGGGGTTGATCCCTCCTAGGACGTGGCGGATTGTCGAGTCCTTGCCCGCGGCATCCATCGCCTGCAGGATCACGATGACGCTCTCGCGCGCTTCGGCGTAGAGTCGGTCCTGGAGCTCCTCGATGCGCGTCTTGTTGCGTTCGAGCCGTTCCTCCCAGGCGGGGCGCTCCTCGGAGGGGACTTCGAGCGAGGTGGGGAAGTGTTCCAGCTTGAAGTCCTTCTCGCCCGTCACCGTGAAGTCCCGAATGCTCGCGTTCATGAGCGCCTCCTGTCATGCGGTTGCTGTACTTGTTCCCCGTTTGCCATTGCTTCGTGCCGAACGTGCGANNCGCTATGAGTTAGACGTATATTACTTGTGATAAGTTCGAGCTGGGTAACTTCGAGGAGGCAACACATGGCGGCAGCGCAGCTTCCGCTGGCCATGGCGGGTGCGGACGAGGTCGTGCGAGTCGCGCGCGTGCGCGGAGACGCAGACCTGCGCCAGCACCTCGCCGAGCTTGGTTTTGTCGACGGCGCCGAGGTCAAGGTCGTCTCGCGCGCGGCGGGCGACGTCATCGTGACCGTGAAGGGCGCGCGCCTAGCGCTCAACCGGTCGATGGCGAGCCACATCACGGTGTCGATATAAGTGATTCAAAAGGGGTCTGTCCCCTTTTGAATCATAGGCGGGCGGCGGTCCCGCAGAGAGGAAGGAAGTCAGATGGCAACACTCAGGGACGTGAAGGTGGGGGGGAGCTGCACCGTGGCCGCCCTCACGGGCACCGGCGCCCTCAAGCGTCGCATCATGGACATGGGACTCACCAAGGGCACGCAGGTCTTCGTGCGCAAGGTCGCGCCGCTTGGCGATCCCGTCGAGCTCACGGTACGCGGCTATGAGCTCTCGATCCGCAAGGACGAAGCGGCGAGCATCGAGGTCGTCAACGTGACACGGGACGAGTAGCGCACGCGAGAAGAACCTCGCGCTGTGGGTACGGCCGGGAGCGGCCGTTTTTCTCGGCGCGTGAGTTAACCATATCTAACAAATGGTACCACACAAGTAGCAATTGGCTAACTTGAGAAAGGCAGGGACATGGCAGCAATCACCATCGGTCTCGCAGGCAACCCAAACTGCGGCAAGACCACGCTGTTCAACGAGCTCACGGGCTCAAACGGGTACGTGGGAAACTGGCCCGGCGTCACCGTGGAGAAGAAGCAGGCGACCTGGCGCGCCAATCGCGACGTGACCTTCGTCGACCTGCCCGGCATCTACTCGCTCTCCCCGTACACGCCCGAGGAGGTCGTCTCGCGTGACTACATCGTGGGCGAGCGTCCCGACGCCGTGATCAACCTCGTGGACGTGACCAACCTCGAGCGCAACCTCTACCTCACGACGCAGCTCATCGAGGCCGGGCGTCCCGTGGTCGTGGGCCTCAACATGTGTGACCTGCTTAAGGACCGCGGCGACGTCATTGACACTGCCGCGCTCTCCGAGCGCCTGGGTGTGCCGGTGGTGGAGGTCTCCGCACTGCGCAATACCAACCTCGATGCACTGGTGAAAAAGGCGGTGGCCGCCGGACAGGCGGGCGAGGTGCCGGCAGGCGCCCGGTGCTTCTCGCCCGAGGTCGAGGACGCGCTCGGCAGGATCGCGCAGCTCATCTCCGGCAGCTGCGACGCCAACCTCGTGCGCTGGTACTCCGTCAAGGTCTTCGAGCGCGACGCCGAGGCCGTGAAAGCCCTGCACCTCTCTTCCGCCCAGCTCAACCAGGCGGAGAAGATCATCAAGGCCGTGGAGACGTCCCGCGACGACGACGCCGAGTCCATCATCACCTCCGACCGCTACGACTGGATCGCCTCCGTCATGGACGCGTGCGTGCGCAAGGCGCCCAAGAAGCTCAGCATGTCCGAGAGGATCGACAAGGTCGTGACCAGCCGCGTGCTCGGCCTGCCGATCTTTGTGGCGGTCATGTTCATCGTGTACTACATCGCGGTCTCCACGGTGGGCGACTGGGGCACCGTCTGGGCCAACGACCAGGTCTTCGGCGAGGGCTGGGAGCTCTTTGGCGTGGCGATCCCGTCCATCCCCGCGGTGGTCGAGGGGTGGCTCGCCGCGGCGGGCGCCTCTGACATGGTGAGCTCGCTCGTGCTCGACGGCATCGTGGGCGGCGTGGGCTCGGTCCTGGGCTTCGTCCCGCAGATGCTCGTGCTGTTCATGATGCTCGCGTTCCTCGAGGACTGCGGCTACATGAGCCGTGTGGCCTTTGTCATGGACCGCCTGTTCCGCCGCTTTGGCCTCTCGGGCAAGAGCTTCATCCCGTTCCTCATCTCGTCCGGCTGCGGCGTTCCCGGCGTCATGGCTACCAAGACCATCGAGAACGAGAAGGACCGCCGCATGACGGCCATGCTCACCACCATGATTCCGTGCGGCGCCAAGACCCCGATCATCGCGCTGGTGATGGGCGTGCTCGTGGGCGGCGCGGACGCCTGGTGGGTTGCCCCGATGTTCTACTTCCTCGGCCTTGCCGCCATCGTGGTCTCCGCGCTCATGCTCAAGAAGACGAGCATGTTCGCCGGCGAGCCCGCGCCCTTTGTGATGGAGCTGCCCGACTACCACCTGCCCGCGCTTAAGAGCTGGTGGCTGCACGTGTGGGAGCGCATCTCCGCATACCTCAAGAAGGCCGCGACGATCATCTTTGCCGCGTGCGTTGTCGTGTGGTTCCTCTCCAGCTTTGGCTTTGCCTCGTGGGAGGGCGGCGACGGCTCCTTTGGCTTCCTCGCCTCGCTGCCGGGCGCGCCCGAGTACAGCGCCGACTACTCGCTGCTCGCCATCGTGGCTGGCGCCATCGCGTGGATCTTCGCGCCGCTCGGTGCCGACACCTGGCAGGCGACCGCCGCTTCCATCAACGCCCTCATCGCCAAGGAGAACCTGGTCTCCACCTTTGCCACGATCTTTGGCCTGGGCGAGGCCACCGAGGGCGACCCGGTCATGTGGCAGGCCTTCGCGGCCATGTTCACCGACGGTGCGGGCGTCATGCACGCAGGTGCTATGTGCGCGTTCGTGGCGTTCAACATGCTCGACGCTCCGTGCTTCGCCGCCATCGGCACCATCCGCAGGCAGATGGACTCGCCCAAGTGGTTCTGGTTCGCGATCGGCTACCAGTGCGTCTTTGCCTGGTGCGTGGGCCTCATCATCAACCAGCTCTGGGAGCTCTTCGTTCTGGGGAACTTCGGTGCGTGGACCGTGGTGGCGTTCGTGCTGCTTGCCGGTATGATCTTCCAGATCGCTCGCCCCATGCCCAAGACCGAGAAGGCCGACGACAAGGTTCTCGCGCAGCTGGCGTAGGGAGTCTGACGTAAAAAGCGGGGCCGGCGCGCAGCTTGGACTGCGCGCCGGCCCCTTTGACGTCTGGATGGGGGGGTCGGCCTACGCCTTATCGGCCTTCTCGATGTCGATGAGGATCTGGTCGGCGTCGATGAGGGGGAGGACCATGACACCCATCGGCGACATCGCCGACATCTCAGCGAGCTTGCTCGTGGCAAACGCATAGGCCGTCTTGATGGCCTCGAGCCGCATGGCGTGCTCCATCTTCTTGTCGCGCTGGGCGGCAGCGGAGTCCTCGCTGCCCGCCATGTGACGCGCCGCAATGGCGGCCTCGCCCATGAGCGGCGAGGTCACGACTACGCCGACGAGCATCCCAAAGTGGAGGAACTCGGGAATCTCGCCCTTCTCGCCCGCGGGGGCGGAGGGGTCCGCGATGCCAAACTGCACGGCCACCATCGCCCTCAGGACGTTCTGACGGTTCTTGACGTCGAGGCTGAAGTGCTTCTCGGGGTTGGTGATGGCAAGACGGCTCTCTCCCGAGCGCCCGGACACGGGCGCGGCATGAAAGACACACTCGATGAGGGAGATGTCGTCGACGCGCATGGCGAGAGAGATGTCGCTGTCGTTCTCGTTCATGGCAGGGCTCCTTTCGTAACGTGATACGAGCTGATGGTACCATTCCGCGAATCCTGCCCTCTGGCGCGGCGGGGGCCGCGGGGATGACGCCGGGATTCCCGACGCATTGTCTGGGTGCCTTTGCAAAGGGGTCTCGGGTATCGCTGCGCAAACTGCCTTAAGACCTGCAGGTAGAAAAATGCTAGGGTGACAGTAGTACTTGAGGTGTCTCCCAAAACGTACCCAGACAATGAAACGGTGGTCTCCCGATGATCGAGAACATCCCACAGGCGCTCGTATGGGCGGCGGTCGGCTGCGGCTTTACGTGGCTCATGACCACGGCGGGCTCGGCGGTCGTGTTCTTCTTCCGCTCCGAGCGCAAGCTCATGCACCATATCTTTCTCGGCTTCGCCGCGGGCGTGATGGTGGCGGCGAGCGTGTGGTCGCTGCTCAATCCGGCGATCGAGCAGGCGGAGGGGCTCGGCATCCCCGGCTGGCTCCCTGCGGCGGGCGGTTTTCTCCTGGGCGTGGCCTTTCTCATGGCGCTCGACACGTTTCTGCCGCACCTTCACGCAGATGCAGAGGAGCCCGAGGGCGTCCCCTCCGACTGGAAGCGCACGACGCTGCTCGTCTCGGCGGTGACGCTGCACAACATCCCCGAGGGCATGTCCGTCGGCCTGCTCTTTGCCATGGCCGCGCAGACCGCCGGGGCGGCGGGGGAGGCCTATCTCGGCATGGCAGTGGCGCTTGCCCTGGGCATCGGCCTGCAGAACTTCCCGGAGGGCGCGGCGGTCGCGCTACCGCTCGCGCGCGAGGGCATGAGCCGCCGGCGTGCCTTTGCCATGGGTAGCCTCTCCGGCATCGTGGAGCCGATCTTCGGCGTGCTCGTGGTGCTCGCGAGTGGCTGGATCGCGCCGTACATGCCGTGGCTGCTCGCCTTTGCTGCCGGGGCGATGATCTATGTGGTGGTGGAGGAGATCATCCCCGAGGCGCACCTCGGCGAGCACTCCAATGTGGGGACGCTCGGCTTCATCGCGGGCTTTGTCGTGATGATGGTTCTCGACGTTGCCCTGGGCTAAATAGTAAACCTTAGTTGACTTATGGAGAACTTGCGAATCCCACCACCTTAGTGGGATTACCTGTAAGTTACCCTATACTAACAACTGTGCCGAGAAGAACAGCGACTCGAAGCCTCGGTAACGCACGTTTAACCCTGCCCGAGACGACGGTCCCTCTCCCCGTCGCCAACGGCGAACCCATGCGCCGCCTGCCCACCCCCTCTACGGCAGGCGGCGCCTTTTTTTTGACGCCTCTGTGGAAGGTGCTGGCACGAAAAGGCCCGCCCCACTTGCCAAGCAGGAGTTCCGCGAAGCGCACTCCTGCGTGCAAGTGGGGCGGGCCCGTCGTTACCGTTGGCGAGTCTTACTTCTTGACCTTGCCCTGGTTGGCGACGGCGTTGATCTTGGCCTCGATGGTGGCGGGGTCGCCGATGTAGTGCTTGTCGACGACGTTCCAGTCCTTGTCGAAGGTGTAGGCGCACGGCACGCCGGTCGGGATGTTGACCTCAAGGATCTCCTCGGGGGTCAGCTTCTCGAACTGCATGACGAGGGCGCGCAGCGAGTTGCCGTGGGCGGCGATTAGCACGCGCTTGCCGGCCTCCATCTGCGGCTTGATCTCCTGCTCAAAGTACGGCCAGGCGCGGGCGATGGTGTCCTTGAGGCACTCGGTGTAGGGGAGGTCCTCCTTGGGCACGTTGCGGAACATCTCCTGGACGTGCGGGTCGCGCTCGTCGCCGGGCTCGAGGGCGGGCGGCTGGACGTCGAAGGAGCGACGCCAGATCTTGACCTGGTCCTCACCGTGCTCGGCGGCGGCGTCGGCCTTGTTCAGGCCCTGGAGGGCGCCGTAGTGGCGCTCGTTGAGCTGCCAGGCCTTGTGGACGGGCAGCCAGTTGCGGTCGAGCTCGTCGAGCACGCAGTTGAGCGTGTGGATGGCGCGCTTGAGCAGCGAGGTGTAGCAGACGTCGAAGTCGTAGCCGGCCTCCTTGAGGGCCTTGCCGCCCGCGTGGGCCTCCTCGCGACCGGTGTCGGTGAGGTCGACGTCGGTCCAGCCAGTGAAGAGGTTGAGCTTGTTCCACTCGGACTCGCCGTGGCGGACGATGACGAGCTGCATGGTCTGATCGTCGTTCATTGGAGACACGTCCCTTCTCGATGCGAAGTTTGTGCGGCGGTCGCCGCATTACGTATATAGTAGCTGCAACGGGTATAGTTGACCTTGGTTAACACAGAAGATTTCCCTCAGTGGGGTGAGAACATGGGCCCAGTAGATCTTCTCGTCATAGCGACGGTCGCCGTGCTGCTCGCTCTGGCCGTGCGCTCGATCAGGCGCTCCGGTGCCGACGGCTGCTCGGGTTGCGGCAGCAAGGACGGCTGTGCCGCCCATGCTACGGGAGGTCCGTGCCCCGCCGCCCAGCGGATGCTCAAAGACGTCGAGAAGAACCTCGACAGGTGACGCCCAGCCGGTAACAGCGGCGAAACACTCTTGTGAGAACCTCTTCCGGATTATGACCTTCGCTGGCGTTCGAGAGGAATCCGCATGAGCAGCGAGAAAGACATCGACTTCGTCCTGCGTACCGTCGAGAAGCGCGATATCCGCTTCGTGCAGCTCTGGTTTACGGACGTTCTGGGCAACCTCAAGTGCTTTGCCATCTCGCCGGAGGAGCTCGAGGAGGCCTTCGAGGAGGGCATCGGCTTCGATGGGTCCGCCGTCGACGGCTTTGCCTCGCTCGAGGAGTCGGACATGCTCGCCTTCCCGGACCCCGCGACCTTCGCCCTTTTGCCGTGGCGTCCCAAGGAGTCCGGTGTGGCGCGCGTCTTCTGCGACGTCTACACCCCGTCGCGCGAGCCCTTTGACGGTGACCCGCGCCGTTGCCTGCGCAAGGTCTTCGCCCGTGCCGACGAGCAGGGCCTTGTTCCCAACGTTGGCCCCAAGATCGAGTACTTCTACTTCGACAACGACCTCGACCCCGTGCCGCTGGACACCGCCGGCTACTTTGACCTCACGCCGATGGACCGCGCCAACGACCTGCGCCGCCAGACCACGCTCACCCTGGAGAAGATGTCCATTCCGGTGCAGTACTCCTACCACGCCGCCGGCCCGTCCCAAAACGGCGTCGAGCTGCGCTTCACCGAGGCCGTGAGCTGCGCGGACAACATCATGACCGCTCGCCTGGTCATCAAGCAGGAGGCCGCCGGCCAGGGCATGTTCGCCTCGTTCATGCCCAAGCCCATCGCGAGCGCGCCGGGCTCGGCCATGTATCTCTACCAGTCGCTGCTCGACCACGACGGCGAGAACCTCTTCTGGGGTCCCAAGGAGCTCCACCCCGCGCACCTCTCCGAGCTCGCGCAGCACTACATCGCGGGCATCCTCAAGTACGCCCCGGAGTTCACGCTGGTCACCAACCCCACGGTCAACTCCTACAAGCGCTTCGTCTCCACCGGCGAGGTCCCCACGCACGCCACCTGGGGTCGCAAGAACCGCTCCGCGCTCGTGCGCATCCCCACCCACAAGCCGGGCAAGCACATCGCCACGCGCATCGAGCTGCGCAGCCCCGACCCCACGGCCAACCCCTACCTGGCGCTCGCCGTGACCATCGCTGCCGGCCTCAAGGGCATCGAGGAGGGGCTGCCGATGCCGGAGGAGTCCACGTGCGACACCTTCGCCGCGCCCGACCGCGAGCTCGAGGCCAAGGGCATCCGTCGCCTGCCGCGCACCCTCGGCGAGGCCATCGACCGCTTCGAGGAGTCCGACCTCATGCGCGAGGTCCTCGGCGACCACATCTTCACCTACTTCGTGCGCGAGAAGCGCCGTGAGTGGGAGGAGTTCTGCACGTCCGTGACCGACTGGGAGCGCGAGCACTACTACGGCGGCGTGTAGGTCTCTTCCAGGAAAAGCCGCCCTTGTCCTGAGGGCGTCTAGAAAAAGCCGTCCTTGTCGTCCTTAACTCTAAGAATTACGACCCTTGTCGCCCAAAAGCCAGGAATACCTCGCTTTTGGGCGACAAGTGCGTGATGAGGCCCTTAATCTCCCGCCAGCTGCATGACAACCCCGTCGCTTCCTAGAAGCATCCATGACAAGGCCGACGGTTTCTAGATCAGCCCCGTCGTTCTTCTCGCCGGGCGAGAAGAACGGCGCTGACGGCATGTCCATTTTGTTAAGGAAGTTCGATATCGTGCGACGTGCGCGCAACTCAGGCGCACACTCTACACTTGGCGGCGGGCGGGGCGTGAGCCCTGACACGGGAAGACCCGTGCCTCCGTCGGGAAAGGGCGTGACCACGCGCCAAAGCATTGGGGGAAGGAACCCAGACATGAAGAGCATGACCAGAAGGAACTTTCTGACCGTCGCGGGAGCGCTTGCGGGCACCACCGCGCTCGCTGGCTGCAACGCCGGTGGCGAGCAGGCCGAGCAGCCTGCCGACGACGCGGCTGACGACGCCGCTGAGGACGACTCCGCCGACGGCGGCCTCGGCCTCGTGACCGAGGGTTCCATCACCTTTGCCGTCTCGCCCGACTACCCGCCCTTCGAGAACCTCGTGGACGGCGAGTACGTGGGTCTGGACATGGACCTTGGTCGCGCCATCGCCGAGCAGCTCGGCCTCGAGTGCGTCTACACCAACATCGACTTCGACGGCATCGTTCCGGCCATCGTCGCCGGCGGTCAGGCCGACGCGGGCCTCTCGGGCATCTCCATCACTCCCGACCGTGAGGACGAGGTCAACTTCACTACGCCCTATTACATCGACAACCAGGCCG
Source organism: Atopobium sp. UBA1382 (assembly GCA_002305805.1). Lineage (GTDB taxonomy): Bacteria > Actinomycetota > Coriobacteriia > Coriobacteriales > Atopobiaceae > Thermophilibacter > Thermophilibacter excrementavium. The sequence continues at coordinate 11,919 of DBQY01000011.1, forward strand.
TGGCCACCCTCTCCTCCAACACCGACATTACCGAGGAGAACGCCGCCGAGGTCCTCAACACCGCCGAGATGACCATCGCCGTCCAGAGCGGCTCCACCGGTGCCGACTTCGCCGCCGAGAACTTCCAGAACGCCGAGCAGCTCGCGTTCCCGCAGTTCACCGACGCCTTCGCCGCTGTTTCCGCTGGCCAGGCCAACGCCGTCTGCGGCAACCTCGCCGTGGTCGAGCAGATGCTCGCGGGTGCCTACACCGACCAGCACGTCGTGCTCACCTCCGCCACCGGCGAGGAGTACGCCATCTGCGTCAACAAGGATAACGAGGCCCTGCTCACGGCTATCAACGACGCCCTCGCCACCCTCCAGGAGGACGGCACGATCGACGAGCTCATCGCCGCGAACATGGGCTAGGCCACAACCTGCATTACGAGACATGATCGCCGCGGCCCCTTCCCGCTTCTGCGAGGAGGGGCCGTCAGCGCATACGAAGCGAGGACGTTACGTGAACAATCTTTCGTCTTGCACAGCCGATCGCCGTCGCGGGGCGACGGTTCTTCTCGGCATCTTGATCGCTGCGGTCGCGCTTGTTGGCGCCTTGGCGCTGCCCGCCGAGCGCGCCGACGCCATGGAGGCCGTGAAGTGCACCGGCCGCCCCAACTCGGAGGATGACCCCACGATCATCATGGGCGCCACGGAGTCGCGCATCACCTTCGAGGCCAGCGTCGCCGAGGGCGAGGGCGTCTCGAGCCTCACTCTGCGCCTGCCCGAGGGAACCACCTTCGGCACCGACGACCTGGCGGTCACGCTGCTCACGGGCGACGACCTCATGACGAGAAACGAGGTCGACTACAGCGAGAAGATCGACGGTCAGAATCTCATCCTCGACTTTGTCGAGCCCATCACGCAGGAGGGCCACCTCAACATCCTGGTCTACGACGTGTTCTTCCCCACGGAGGGCGGGGAGATGCAGGTCGAGGCCACCTACGAGCTGGCCGACGGCACCGAGGCTACCATCGAGGGCATCCCGTCCATCCCGGTCGAGGGCATCTCCGCCACCGAGTCCCTCTCCCAGTGGCTCGAGGAGCAGCCCTGGGTCCAGGCGTGGAACGACAACCGCTTCCTACACCTGTTCCTTGACCCGACGCTGCTCGTGACGAGCTTCCCGGTGGTTCTCACCGGCTTCTTCATGTCCATCTCCATCGTGGCGGTGGCCTTCCCGCTGGCCATCCCGATGGGCCTGCTGCTCGCGCTCATGCGCATCTCCAAGCTGCGCCTGCTGCGCGGCATCGCCACCACCTACGTGAACATCGTGCGCGGCACGCCGCTCTTCCTGCAGATTTACGTGGCCTTTTTCGGCCTGCCGCTTGCCGGCATCCAGATTCCCAACTTCGTGCTGGGCGTTGCGGTCATGTGCATGAACTCGGGTGCCTACATGTGCGAGATCTTCCGTGCGGGCATCCTCTCCATCAGCAAGGGCCAGACCGAGGCCGCGCGCTCGCTCGGCATGAACGGCGCGCAGACCATGTTCTACGTCATCCTCCCGCAGATGTTCCGCATCGTGATCCCCAACCTCACGAGCGAGTTCATCGTGCTGTACAAGGACACGTCGCTGCTCGCCGCCGTGGGCATCATGGAGCTCGTCATGTACGCCCGCACCATCGTGGCGTCCACCGGCTCGATCACGCCCTACATCGTGGCGGCCCTGTTCTACCTGGTGATCACGCTGCCGCTCTCCAAGGTGACGCGTCACCTGGAGGACCGCGTCCGTGGGCACCGTAGCCGCAAGCACGCCGATGCGCCCGAGCTCGCCGCCGAGAAGGGAGCCACCAATGAGTGACGCCGTCATGACTGAGGCTGAGAAGGGAATGTCTACCGACGAGCCCATCCTGCGCATCGTCGACCTGCACAAGAGCTTTGGACAGACCGTGGTCCTGCGGGGCATCGACATCGACATCCACCGCGGCGAGGTCGTGGTCGTGCTTGGCCCCTCGGGCTCGGGCAAGTCCACGATGCTGCGGTGCCTGAACCGCCTCGAGGAGCCCACGAGCGGCAAGATCTTCTTCGAGGGCCAGGACATCACCGATCCCAAGACCGACGTCAACGACGTCCGCAAGCGCATGGGCATGGTGTTCCAGCAGTTCAACCTGTTCCCGCACCTGGACGCCCTGCACAACGTGATGCTCGCCCAGCAGAAGGTGCTGGGCCGCTCCGCCGCGGAGGCCGAGAAGGTCGCCCGCGAGCAGCTCGCCCGCGTCGGCCTCGCCGAGCGCGCCGACTACTATCCCGACGAGCTCTCCGGCGGCCAGCAGCAGCGCATGGCCATCGCGCGCGCCCTTGCCATGGAGCCGCACGTCATGCTCTTCGACGAGGCCACGAGCGCGCTCGATCCGGAGCTGGTGCGCGGCGTCCTCGACGTCATGCGCGAGCTCGCCGAGCAGGGCATGACGATGGTCGTGGTCACGCACGAGATGGGCTTTGCCCGCGACGTGGCCGATCGCGTGATCTTCATGGAGGGTGGCTACGTGGTCGAGGAGGGCGCCCCCGATCAGCTCTTCACCAACCCCAAGAGCCCCCGCACCGCCGAGTTCCTCGGCAGCATCGACTGACCAACTTGCTGGGCTGCCCGGGCGTTCCTCCAGGAAGTGCGCTACGCGGAACTTCCTTCCGGAACGCCCGGGCAGCCAACGGGTCGTCCGATGTTCCGGAGAGAAGTTCCGCGAAGCGCACTTCTCGGAGGAACATCGGACGACCTGCTCGCGTGTGGCGGTCGGGAACGATGTGGTAACATGCTCACATTCATGCTGATGCTTTGGGAGGGGCCTCAGGATGCACCATAAGAACATCCTGCTCATATCCGCCACCACACGCCTGCACGACCGCATGCGCGAGCTCTCGCACGCGATCGACGTCTCCATCGCCTTGGCGAACGAGGAGACCTTCCCGCAGGCTGTCTCCTCCGGTCACGAGTTCGATCTCGTCATCCTCGACGGCGAGGGCATGAGCCAGGACCTGCTCAACGCCGTGGACTCCTTCGTCGCGGAGAACGGCTTCACGCCGCGCCTGCTCGTTCAGGACCCCGACAAGCTGGCCACTCTGCACATGCCCACGCAGGGCACCAACGACTTCATCCTCTCCACTGCGGGCGCGGCCGAGTTCGAGCTGCGCTGCACGCTGCTGCTGTGGCCGGGGGAGGAGAGCGCGCCGGCTGACATCGTCACGATTGACAACATGACGATTAACCTGGCCACCTACCAGGTCTACATCGACGAGCGCCCCGTCGACCTCACGCTCATGGAGTACTCGCTGCTGTCCTTCCTCGCTACGCATCCCTCGCGTGCCTACTCGCGTGAGACGCTGCTGCACCGCGTCTGGGGCTTCGAGTACTGCGGCGGCACGCGCACCGTCGACGTCCACATCCGCCGCGTGCGCTCCAAGGTGGGCCCGCAGGTCGCAAGCCACATCGTCACCATTCGTGGCGTGGGCTACCTCTTCCGCATCTAGCGAGAAGACCGCTCTTCTCGACGATCGCCCAAGGCATGATCGAGATTCCGGCCTATGGCGCGTGTTTGCCATAGGCCGCACTTTCGGGCGCGCGGTACGGCGACGAGCGTTTTCAGGAAGCGGAAAGCAACGTGTCGGGCGGGTGTCAAAGACGTGCACCCCGCATGTGCCCGGTCGGTTTGGGTACATTCGTCCACGGTAGGAAAACCCACCGCACCGCGGTGTCACGAGGAAAGAAGGTTCGAATGAGCGACTATCCCTACGGTGCCCCTGCGTCGCAGGGACCGAACCAGCCAACGGAGCAGCGCCCGACTCCGCCCACGCCGGGGCACATGGGCGGAGATGCCCCGCAGACCCCTCCGAACTTCTCGCCCGAGAGGCCCAAGCGGGAGAAGAAGCCCCATCGCACCCTGAAGACCCTGCTCGTGGGCCTGCTCGGCGGTGTGCTGGGCGCCGGCGCCCTCACGGGTGCCCTCTACCTTGCGGGCATCATCGGACCTTCGAGCACGCACGTCGTGGGCGGTGACGCCACGCAGCAGATCACCATCGACCCTGCCGACGAGGACACCACCGTCGCCAACGCGGTCGCCGCCAAGGCGCTGCCGTCCGTCGCCACGATCTACTGTACGTTCCCCGACGGCGAGGGCATGGGCTCGGGCGTCATCTACGACACCGAGGGCAACATTATCACCAACAACCACGTGATCGAGAACGCCGAGAGCATCTCGGTCACCTACAACGGCAAGAGCTACGATGCCACGCTCGTGGGCACCGACCCGTCGAGCGACGTGGCCGTGATCCACGCTGACTTTGGCGGCGACGAGGTGACGCCGATGGAGCACGGTGACTCCGACGCGCTGCAGGTCGGCGACTGGGTCATGAGCGTGGGCAGCCCCTTCGGCCTGGAGAACTCCGTCTCCCAGGGCATCGTCTCCGCGCTCTCCCGCTCCACCCTGCTCGAGAACTCGACCGGCAACACCCTCTACACCAACCTCATCCAGACCGACGCCACGATCAACCCCGGCAACTCCGGTGGCGCGCTCGTTGACGCTGAGGGCAAGCTCGTGGGCATCTGCACGCTCTTCTCGTCCGACACTGAGAGCTTCGCGGGCATCGGCTATGCCATCCCGGGCAACTACGCCATGGAGGTCGCCGACAAGATCATCGCCGGCGAGACCGTCACCCACGCCTACATTGGCCTCTCCATGCAGACCGTGACCCCGCAGAACGCGCTGCGCAACGGCCTTTCCGTGGACGAGGGCGCCTATGTCGTGGAGGTCACCGAGGGCGGCCCGGCCGCCGAGGCAGGCATCCAGGTCGGCGACGTCATCACCAGCATCGGTGGCGAGGCCATCAGCTCGGCCGACGGCGCCATTCTCGCCGTGCGCTCGCATGATATCGGCGACACCGTCGAGGTGACCGTTATGCGCGGCGACCAGGAGATGTCCTTCGAGGTCACGCTCGGCTCCGACGAGGCCCTCCAAGAGGAGCAGCAGCAGGAGCAGGATGAGACCGTGAACATCAACGGTCAGGAGATCAGCGTCGAGGACCTGATGCGCCTCTTCGAGCAGTACCAGCAGGAGCAGCAGTACAGCCCGTTCGGCCGGTAGCAAGCAGCCGACAAGAACGACGACTCGGGGCCCCGCGGCACACGTCGCGGGGCCCTTCTTTGTCGCACGCCCTTCTCGGCCCTTCGCCGTCCCCTTCCGCAGACTGTCGCTTTTTACCTGCCGCAAGGCCCAAACGGATCCCGCGAGCGGCAAAAAGCGACAGTCTACGAAGAGGGGGGACGACGGGCGAGGGGGACGCTGCGTTCTCGTCATTTCTGTCCGGCCGGACGGGTAAGCTGGTCACAGACGAGAAGGACGGAGGGTCCCATGGCAGAGATCAGGTGCCCGCACTGCGGCGAGGTGTTCCAGGTCGACGAAACGGAGTACGCACAAATCGTGCGGCAGGTTCGCGACGCCGAGTTCCGGCGCGAGCTCGACGCTCGCGAGCGGAGCGCCGAGCGCGAGCGCGAAAGCGCCGTCGAGGCGGCCGTGGCGCGCGTACGCCAGGAGTCGCTGATGGAGTCCGCGCAGAAGGACACGGAGATCGCGCAGCTCAAGGCCCGCGTCAAGGAGAGCACGGACGCCCTTGCCCTTGAGCGTGCACACGCCGAGAAGAGCCTTGCTGAGCAGCTCTCCGAGCGAGAGCGCCAGATCGCGGAGCTCCGGGCGCAGCTCGAGGCACGCGAGTCCGCCTTCGATACCGAGAAGACCCTCGCAGTCGCGCAGGCTACCGGCGAGCAGGACCGCCGCATCGTGGAGCTGGAGGGGAGCCTACGTGCCGCCCAGCTCGAGCGCCAGCAGACGGAAGCGACGCTTCGCCGGCAGATGGCCGAGCAGGCCCAGTTCAAGGACCAGACCATCCGTGACCGCGAGGATGAGATCGAGCGTCTGCGCAACCAGCGCGCCCGACTCTCCACCAAGCTCATCGGCGAGACGCTCGAGCAGCACTGCGAGATGGAGTTCAACCGCTGGCGCGCCACGGCGTTCAGGAACGCTGAGTTCCACAAGGACAACGACGTCGTGGGCGGCTCGAAGGGTGACTACGTCTTCCGCGAGGTCGACGAGGACGGCGTCGAGGTCGTCTCGATCATGTTCGAGATGAAGAACGAGGATGACGCCTCCGCCGCATCCAGCCGCCACAAGAACGCGGACTTCTTCAAGAAGCTCGACCAGGACCGCCGCAACAAGGGCTGCGAGTACGCCGTGCTCGTCTCGCTCCTGGAGCCGGAGAGCGAGCTCTACAACGCGGGCATCGTGGACGTCTCCTACGAGTACGAGAAGATGTACGTCATCCGCCCGCAGTTCTTCATCCCCATGATCACGCTGCTCAGGAACGCGGCGGAGAACGGTCACTCGTACCGGCGCGAGCTTGTCGAGGTGCGCCAGCAGAACCTCGACATCACGCACTTCGAGGACGCGCTCGAGGACTTCAAGGAGAAGTTCGGCAAGAACTACGAGACGGCGAGCCGCAAGTTCCAGACAGCCATCGACGAGATCGACAAGACCATCGCGCATCTCCAGAAGGTCAAGGAGAACCTCACCTCCTCGGAGAACCAGCTGCGCCTTGCCAACAAGAAGGCCGACGAGCTGACCATCCGCAAGCTCACCTGGAAGAACCCGACAATGCGCGAGAAGTTCAACGAAGCCCGAGCCGCGCGTGACGAAGTGGCGAACGGCGAGGGGGCAGTGGAGCCGGATGCGGTAGAGTAGGACAAACGCACAACGGGGGAGCCTCCACATATGGTCTTTTCGAGTCTGATCTTCGTCTTCGTCTTTTTCGTCATCTACCTCACCGTCTACCGGCTGGTGGATGATCGCCACAAGAACATGGTCCTGCTCGTGGTGTCCCTCGTGTTCTACGCGTGGGGCGGCCCCGAGTTCCTCGTTCTGCTCGTGGGCGAGACCTTTGTGAGCTGGTTCACCGCGCTGCGCATCGGGCGTTCGGAGTCGCGCGGCGCGCGGCGCGCCTGGCTCGCCGCCGACCTCGTGATCATGCTCGGCCTTCTGGCCTACTTCAAGTACGCCATGTGGATCGCGGGCACGCTGCAGGGGCTCTTTGGCGTTCCCGAGGCGATCCCGAACATCGTGCTGCCGATCGGCATCTCGTTCTACACGTTCCAGCTCATCTCCTACACGGTGGACGTCTACACCGAGAAGGTCGCCTACCAGCCCACGTACTGGAAGCTGCTGCTCTACTCGTCACTCTTCTTCCAGTGCATCGCGGGACCGATCGTGCGCTACGAGACCGTGGCCAACGAGATCGACCACCGCAGCGTGCGTCAGATGGACGTCTACGAGGGCACGCGGCGCTTCTGCATCGGCCTCGCCAAGAAGGCGGTGCTCGCCAACGCGTGCGCGAGCGTCGCGGACACGCTGCTGCCCGTGGGCACCGACGGCATCTACTCCCAGGTCACGGCAGGCCTGTGGCTCGGCATGCTCTTCTACATGCTTCAGATCTACTTCGATTTCTCCGCCTACTCGGACATGGCCATCGGCATGGGTCGCATGGTCGGCTTCCGCTTCCTCGAGAACTTCGACTACCCGTACCAGTGCGTCTCGGTGAAGGACTTCTGGCGCCGCTGGCACATCTCGCTCTCGACGTTCTTCCGCGACTACGTCTACATCCCGCTTGGCGGCAGCCGCTGCTCCACGCTCACGTGGGTGCGCAACATGTTCGTGGTCTGGTTCCTCACGGGCCTCTGGCACGGAGCGAGCTGGAACTACATTCTCTGGGGCCTCTACTTCTTCGTGTTTCTGCTCCTCGAGCGCTTTGTCATCCGCGACCGTCTGCCGCGCGCCCTCGCGCACGTCTACGCGCTCGTGGTGGTCTACTTCGGCTGGGTCCTCTTCAAGTTCGAGAACTTCTCCGAGCTCGGCTCCGTGCTCGTGGGCATGCTCGGCTTCTCCTCGGGTGGCCTCATGAGCATGGAGGTCCAGACGCTCTTCCTCCAGAACGTCTTCCTGCTCGTCTTTTGCGTCATCGCCTGCACCAATTTCGGCCGTCAGGTGCGTGACGCCCTCCACGAGCTCTCCCGCAGCTCGGCGGTGGCGCTCAAGATCTTCGGCGTTACCGAGTTTTTGGTGCCGATCGCGCTGCTCGTGGTCTCCGTCATCGCCCTGACCGGGGCGAGCTACAACCCGTTCATCTACTTCCAGTTCTAGGGGAGCGTTGCGCATGTCCGAGAGAGAGCCGAGAAGGACGACCGGTCGGTCGCAGGGGCGCCCGCAGCGCTCGCCGCGCACGAGGTCCCTTGCGCGCTGGCGGCAGGCCTCCGTCGACACCGTCAATGCAATTCTTGCCGTTGGGTTCGTCGTGGGCCTTGCGTTCTTCGCCCGTCCCTCCACCTCCGGCGTGGAGATGCGCGAGCTCACAAAGTTCCCGTCCTTCTCGCTCGAGGGCTTTCTCGACGGGTCGTTCACGAGCGATCTCTCGCTGTGGTACGCGGACACCTACCCGCTGCGCGAGCCGCTCGTGGCGGCGGACCAGTGGCTCGAGGCGCGCTACGGTATCGACACGGGTACCAAGATGATCGGAGGCAACGTGGTCGCCGACGAGTTGCCGCCCGAGGGCGAGCAGGACGTGCAGGAGCCTACCGAGCCGGCCGAGCCCGAGGAGCGCGAGGAGGTCGAGGTCCCCACCGAGGACGCCATGGCGGCCGACATCCAGAACCAGATCATGAACGGCCTTTACGTGCACGACGGGGCCGCCTACAGCATCTACTACTTCAGCCAGGAGGCGGTGCAGGGCTACACGGGCGCGATCAACGCCTGCGCGCAGGCGCTCGCCGGTGAGGCCAAGGTGTACTCGGTGCTCGCCCCCAACAACTCGGCGGTGCTCGACGACGAGACCCTCGCCAAGCTGGGCGGTACCGACCAGGAGCAGGCGATCGCCTACTTCAACAGCCTCTACGAGCCCGCGGTGGGGACGGTCGACTCCTGGACGGCCATCCGCGATCACATGGACGAGTACGTCTACTTCCGCACCGACCACCACTGGACGCAGCTCGGTGCCTACTACGTCTACGAGGCGCTGTGCGAGGAGATGGGCATCGAGCCCATCGACCTGGCAGACCAGGAGACCATGCGCTTTGACGGGTTCCTCGGGACGTACTACTCGCAGATCCGCGATGCCGCCATGGCAGCCAACCCCGACTACGTCGAGGCGCGCGTCCCCAACGGCACGAACGACATGACCTGCTGGGACAAGAACGGCACCGAGGTGCAGGCCAACGTCATCACGGACGTCACGGGCTGGAACCAGGCGTCGCTGTACAACACCTTCATCGCCGGCGACGAGCCGCTCGAGCACATCCACAACCCCGAGAAGGTCGACGGCAGCTCGGTCCTGGTGATCAAGGATTCCTACGGGTGCGCGTTCACGCCGCTGCTCGTGGACAACTTCGAGGACGTTTGGGTGATCGACTTCCGCTACTCGAACGAGAACATCCCCGAGTTCGTTCGCGAGCACGGGATTCAGAACGTCGTCTTCGTGAACAACATCTCGCTCGCTGGCACGCTCACGGTGGCGGACAAGCTCACGAGCATGATGTAGGGGAGGGTGCGCGGGCGCCTATGCGCCGAGCGCCCCGAGCGCGTCCCCGGCGACGCCCTCGACCGTGATGCCGCAGCGGGCGAGAAGCTCGGCGGGGTCGTAGCGGTCGACGAAGGCGCGCGGCAGTCCGTAGCAGAGGGTGCGCACGTCGCCTGCGGCGAGGGCCCGGGCGCAGCGCTCGCCAAAGCCGCCGTCCAGGATGCCGTCCTCGAGGGTCACGATCACGCGGTGGTCAGCGGCAAGACGTCCGAGCAGGTCCTTGTCCGGCGTCGTGGCAAGGCGGGGGTTCACGAGCGTCGCGCTCACGTCGTTTACCGCCAGGGCGTCCGCGATCTTCTCGCCCAGCGGGAGGAAGTCGCCGAGGGCGAGCAGGGCGATCTGGGAACCCTTGCGGAGCACCTCCCAGCCATGGGTATAGTCGTCCGATCGCGCGAATTCCGGGCGGGACGTCACGCCCCCCGCGACGGGTACGCGGATGGCCACCGGACCGCCCTCGTGCTCGATCGACCAGGAGAGCATGTCGAGGTACTCCTCGATGCAGGTGGGAGCGAGGTAGGTGAGCCCCGGCATGGAACCCAGCATCGGGATGTCGAAGAACCCCAGGTGGGTGACGTCAGTGGTGCCAAAGGCGGACGCGCCAAAGACGAGGATGGTCGCCGGGACTCCGTTCAGGCAGAGGTCGTGCCAGAGCTGATCGTAGGCCCGCTGCAGGAAGGTCGCGTAGATGCCGAGGACGGGCCGCGCGCCTGCGCGGGCGAGTCCGGTCACGTAGCTCACGGCGTGCTCCTCGGCGATGCCCACGTCGACGAAGCGCCGGCCCGCGCGCTCTCGGAGCTCGGGCGAGAAGCCCATGATGTAGGGCGTGGCGGCGTTCACCGCGACGACGCGCGGGTCGGTCTGCATCCAGTCCGCCAGCAGGGCGCCGGTAACGTTGGCGTAGTTCTCGTCGGCGGGGTGCGCGGCGGCGCCGGGGCGCACTGCCCCCGTGGCAACGTCAAAGGGCACGGCGTGGTGCCATCCCTCCGGGTTTGCCGCGGCCGGCGCGTAGCCATGGCCCTTCTCGGTGTGGACGTGGAGGACCACGGGATGGTCCGTGCCGCGCAGTTCGGAGAGGGCAACCTCCAGCGCGGCGACGTCATGGCCGTCCTCGAGGTAGCGGTAGTCGAGTCCGAGCGCGCGGAACACGTTGTGCTCAGAGGCCCCCTGGGTGGCACGCAGGTCGGCGAGCGAGCGATAGATGCCGCCGCGGTTGGGCGCGATCGACCACTCGTTGTCGTTGACCACAATGATCAGGCCGCTGCCGAGCTCGACGGCGTTGTCCAAGCCCTCGAAGGCAAGGCCGCCGGAGAGGGACCCGTCGCCGATGACGGCCACCACGTCGTACGTCTCACCCGCGAGGTCGCGTGCAGAGGCGAGGCCGCAGGCGAGGCTGATCGAGGTCGAGGTGTGGCCCATCGAGAAGAGGTCATGCTCGGACTCCCCGGGGTTGGAGAAGCCCGAGGCCTCCGCGTAGCGAGCGGGGTCGAGAAACGCCGCCGCGCGGCCGGTGAGCATCTTGTGCGCATAGGACTGATGAGAGACGTCGAAGACGATTTTGTCGTGCGGGGTCTCGAAGACGCGGTGCAGGGCGATGGTCAGCTCGACCGTGGCGAGGTTGGAGCCAGTGTGCCCGCCGATCGCCGAGGTGCGCTCGATGATTGCCGCGCGCACCTCGTCCGCGAGGGTCGGGAGCGCGGAGGCGGGGAGGGCACGGACGTCCTCGGGCGAGTTGACGTGCTCGAGATACATGGCCCTCCTCCCTCTCCTTTGTCCGTTGCTCTGGTCCTCTAGCATCTCACATTTTCAGGGCCGAGTTGTGTCATATCTGCGGAAAGCCCCGGGGGTACGGCGGGCGTGATGCAGCTACAATGTGCATATGACTGCGACCCGGGAGGGACCATGCCAAAGATCGTGATCACCGCCGAGACCGGATGCGACATTCCCGCCGCGGAGGCGGCCGAGCTGGGTGTGACGCTCGTCCCCATGCACGTGACCATAGGCGACAAGACCATCGATGACGGTGAGCTCTCCTCCGCAGAGATGCTCGAGCGGTGCCGGCAGCTTGGCGTTCTGCCCAAGACGAGTGGCTGCTCCCCGCATGACTTCCAGGTCGTCTTTGACCGCATCCATGAGGGGGACCCCGAGGCCCAGATTCTGCACGTGGCCTACTCGGCGGTCACGACCTGCTCCCTCGCGTCCGCGGAGGCGGCCGCCGAGGGGCGCGACTACGTGGCGACGCTGGATACCCGACACGTCACGATTGGTCAGGGGCTCGTCGTGCGCGAGCTCGTGGCATGGCTGCGCGAGCACCCCGAGGCGACGCTCGGGGAGGCGCGCGAGCACGCCCTGGACGTCGCTGCGCGCACCCGCATGGCGTTCCTTCCCGGTGACCTGGGCTATCTGCGTGCCGGAGGCCGTCTCTCCAACGTTGCCTTCCTCGGTGCGACACTGCTCAAGATCAAGCCGGTGGTGGAGCTCGTGGAGGGCAAGCTTGTGGCCACGAAGAAGCTGCGCGGCTCCATGGCCTCGGCTGCCATCGCGCTCATCGACTACCTTGCGCTGCGCGAGGAGTTCGATCCAGCCCGTATGGTTCTCGTGAAGTCCCCCGGTCTTCCGGAGCAGGTGCGCTCCGCTGCGACCGAGCATGCGCGCGCCCTGGGCTTTGAGCACGTGGAGTGGTACGAGACCGGCAACGTCATCACCTCCCACTGCGGGCCTGGCGCGCTGGGTGTGGCCTTCCTCGCAAAAGCGTAGGTCGAAGGGACGAGGGGCCGCTCTCACGCTACAATGTCGACCGGACGACGTGAGGAGAGGCCCGCATGAACCTGGATGAGCTGGAGATTGGCAAGGACGCCATCGTGGCATCGGTGGACTGCGACGAGCCGTCGCTGCGCCAGCACATCCTGGACATGGGTCTCACGCCCGGTGTGGAGGTCACGCTGATGAAGCGCGCCCCCATGGGCGACCCGCTGGAGATCCGTCTGCGCGGCTACGAGCTCACCCTGCGCCGGGACGATGCCGCGCACATCACGCTCACGCAGGTGCATGACATGCATGACGCCCCGCGTGGCCGCGAGCGCCTCGAGGCGGCGGACCACCCCGCCATTGGCGAGAAGTACGTGCCGCGCGCGGCCGGCACGGCAATCCCGGAGGGGCGACCGCTCAAGCTCGCGCTCGCCGGCAATCAGAACTGTGGCAAGACCACGCTCTTCAACGCGCTCACGGGCGCGAACCAGCACGTGGGTAACTTCCCGGGTGTGACCGTGGACCGCAAGGACGGCCAGATCAAGGGCCATCCCGAGGCCACGGTCACGGACCTGCCGGGCATCTACTCGCTCAGCCCGTACACGAGCGAGGAGGTGGTGAGCCGCCGCTTCATCCTGGAGGACGACCCGGACGCGATCATCGACATCGTGGACGCCACCAACATCGAGCGCAACCTCTACCTCACGCTGCAGCTCATGGAGCTGGACCGACCGATGGTGCTTGCGCTCAACATGATGGACGAGCTCACGGCCAACGGTGGCACCGTGAGCGTGAACCGTCTGGAGGCGGCCCTCGGCATCCCGGTGGTGCCCATCTCCGCCGCGCGCGAGGAGGGCATCTCGGAGCTCGTGGAGCACGTGCTGCACGTGGCGCGCTTCCGCGAGCATCCCGGCCGCGTGGACTTCTGCGCGGCGGACGGCCCGGACCACGGCGCCCTGCACCGCTGCATCCACGGCATCTGCCACATCATCGAGGACCATGCCGCCGCGGCCAACCTCCCGGTGCGCTTTGCGGCAACCAAGCTCATCGAGGGGGACTCCCTCGTGATGGGCGCGCTGGGCCTGGACCAGAACGAGCTCGACGCCGTGGAGCACATCATCACGCAGATGGAGGACGAGTCCGGACGCGACCGCATGGCGGCCCTCGCGGACATGCGCTTCTCGTTCATCGAGGGCGTCTGCGCCGAGTGCGTGGTCAAGCCGCACGAGAGCCGCGAGCACGCGCGCTCGGTGGCGGCCGACCGCATTCTCACGGGCAAGTACACTGCCATCCCCGTCTTCGTGGGCATCATGGCGCTCGTCTTCTGGCTCACCTTTGACGTGGTGGGCCAGCGGCTCTCCGACCTTCTCGCCCTGGGCATCGATCTCGTGACGGCACGGGTCGACGCCGCGCTCACGGCCTTCGGGCTCAACCCCGTGGTGCATTCCCTCGTGATAGACGGCGTCTTCGCCGGCGTGGGCAGCGTGCTCTCGTTCCTCCCGATCATCGTGGTGCTCTTCATCCTGCTCTCGATCCTCGAGGACTCCGGCTACATGGCGCGCGTGGCCTTCGTGATGGACAAGCTGCTGCGGCGCCTGGGGCTCTCCGGGCGCAGCTTCGTGCCGATGCTCATCGGCTTTGGCTGCAGCGTGCCCGCCATCATGGCCACGCGCACCCTGCCCTCCGAGCACGACCGTAAGATGACGGTCATGCTCACGCCGTTCATGAGCTGCTCGGCCAAGGTGCCGGTGTACGCGCTCTTCTCCGCCGCGTTCTTCCCGGAGTGCGCGCCGCTCGTGATGATCGCCCTGTATCTCATGGGCATCGTGGTGGGCGTCCTCGTTGCGCTCGTGCTCAAGGGGACGGCATTCAAGGGCGACCCGGTGCCCTTCGTGATGGAGCTTCCCAACTACCGCATGCCCGCGCCGCGCACCGTGGCGCGCCTGGCCTGGGACAAGGCCAAGGGCTTTGCCACCAAGGCATTCACGATCATCTTCGTGGCGAGCGTGGTGATCTGGTTCCTGCAGACCTTCGACGTGCGGCTCAACGTGGTCTCGGACCAGTCCCGGAGCATGCTCGCGGCGCTCGGCGCCCTGATGGCCCCGCTCTTCGCGCCGCTCGGCTTTGGCGACTGGCGCGCGGCGGCGGCTCTGGCAGCCGGCTTCGGCGCCAAGGAGAACGTCGTGGCCACGCTGACCGTCCTCATGGGAGGGAGCACGGCGGGGCTGCCGGGGCTCTTCTCGCCGCTCGCCGCCTTCGCGTTCCTCACGTTCACGCTGCTCTACACGCCGTGCGTGGCCGCGGTCTCCGCCGTCAAGGGCGAGCTCGGCACCCGCATGATGTGGGCCGTCATCGCCATGCAGTGCGGCGTGGCATGGGTCGTGGCACTCGTGGTGCGTCTCGCGGGCATGGCGCTCGGCATGGGCTAGCGTCTCGACGGGACGTCCTTCTCGCCCGCCTTTGAGGCTTTGGGCGAAGGATCGATGAACAAGTTCTAGACCTTATGCAAAGGCAGGGATGTTTCGGCGTACTGCCGGCAAAATCGCAAAATAGCGGGCGGCTGGGCGACGAGATACAAACCCTTCGCCCAAAACCACGTGAGATACTTCGAGGACGTCTCGCGCGGAAGCGCAGGGCGCAAAACCAGCCCAATCGTGGTATCGAGTCGCGCCCCCGACAAGAGCTCAAAAAACGGGTACACAAACCCCATGGTCCGCTTACCCGTCGCTGACCTTTGCGACGTAGCGTTATGCTCCGGAAAGAAGGAGACGACATGGCAGATGAGAAGGACGACGTCCTCGGCACCACCTATCATCGCGGCCCCGTGATCCTGCGCGGGCCCATGATCCCCGAGAAGACCACCACGACCAACCTGCTGGAGCCGGAGGTCGACACCGACTGGCTGCACATGGACCCGTGGCGCGTCCTGCGCATCCAGGCGGAGTTCGTGGATGGCTTCGGCGCGCTCGCCGAGCTTGGTCCGGCGGTGACCGTCTTTGGGTCCGCTCGCACGCCGCGCACAGACCCCATGTATCGCGCCGCGCGCCACGTGGGGCGCAAGCTGGCCGAGGCGGGCGTCGCCGTGATCACGGGCGGCGGCCCCGGCATCATGGAGGCCGCAAACTGCGGCGCCGCGCGCGCGGGCGGCAAGTCCGTCGGCCTCGGCATCGAGCTCCCACACGAGCAGGGCATCAACAAGTGGGTGAACCTGGGCATGACGTTCAGATACTTCTTCGTGCGCAAGACGATGTTCGTGAAGTATTCGCGCGGAGCGATCATCTTCCCGGGCGGGTTTGGCACCCTCGACGAGGCCTTCGAGCTGCTCACGCTCGTACAGACGCACAAGGTGGCGCGCACGCCGGTGATCCTCTTTGGCACCGAGTACTGGCGCGGACTCATGGGCTGGCTCGAGGGCACGGTGCTGGGGGAGGGCAACATCTCGCCGCTTGACCCCGACCTCATGGTCGTGACCGACGACGAGGACGAGGCCGTGCGCGTGGCGCTCTCGGAGCTGCGGAGCTGACGTGGCTCGCGAAGGGGGAGAGTCGGAGGAGAAGGACGGGCGCTCGGCCCTGCGTCGTCGTCGCATGGCCGTTGTCGCGGCGCTGCTCGTGGCGCTCGCGCTGCTGGGCGTCGCTGGGGCTGGTCGCTCGTCGGGCACTTCTTCGACCGCGGCCATCTCGAGCGCTTTGGCTGGATTCGTAACGTGCGGCGGCTCGAGCTCGTGATGCTCGTCGTGTTTCTCATCCCCGGTACGCCCAAGGACTTTCTCACGTACTTCGCCGGGCTGACGGGTGCGCGCTTCTGGCCCGTGCTCGCCATCACCACGCTCGGTCGCATTCCTTCGATCGCCACGTCGACGGTCGCGGCGTCCGCCTTCGGCGCCGGAAACTATGGCATGGCGACGGGTGCCGTCGCAGTCGCCGTCGCACTGGCGGCAGCGGGCGGACTGCTCTACAGGCGCTTCGAGGGTATGGTGCGGGAGTAGCCGTCTAGGACTAGAAGGTCGCCATGATCTTGCGGATGGCCTCCGCGGCGGTTGCCTCGTCGGGGCCGCTGACGCGCACGACGATGTGCTCCCCGCAGCGGATCCCGAGCATCATGAGCTCCATGGGCTGCGAGACGCCGACGGAGCGGCCCGCATGCTCGAGCGTCACGCCGCTGCGCCACCGCTGCGCCTCGCTGGCGAGCAGGACGGCGAGCTGGACGTGCAGACCCAGGGGGTCGGTGATGTCGCACGGAATCTCGAGCATGGCTTCCTCTCGGGCGTCGAGGTGGCTGCCAATTTCATAAACCTTACGTTCGCCCACGTCAACCGGTGCGCTGAACTCGCCGAGCGCGTACGGCGCTCTCGGTGGGCGGTAGCGTTTGGCCGGTGGGCGCGCTACGATGACCCCATGGCTGACTACCAGCACATATCCCACGGCTTCGAGCCGGTCTTCGACGAGCGCAGCCGGGTGCTCGTGCTGGGCTCGTTCCCTTCCGTGCTCTCGCGCGAGAATCGCTTCTACTACGGCAACCCGCGCAATCGCTTCTGGCGCGTGATGGCGGACGTGCTGGGGGAGCGCGAGCCCGCGACGGACGACGTCGCCGCCAAGCGGGCGCTGCTGCTGCGGCACGGCATCGCGCTCTGGGACGTGATCGAGAGCTGCGACGTGCGCGGCTCCTCGGACGCCTCCATCCGCAACGTGGTGCCCGCAGACGTGGCACGCATAACGACGGTGGCGGCCGTCCGCACCGTGCTCTGCAACGGCGGCGTGGCGTCACGGCTGTATCGGCGCTGGCTCGAGCCGGTGACGGGACTTCCCGCCGTGGCACTTCCCTCGACGAGCCCCGCGAACGCCGCCTGGTCCGTGGAGCGGCTGACCGAGCGATGGCGCGAGGCGCTACTTGCCTCGCTGTGCGCGTAGTCCTACGCGCCCAGCAGAGCCTCCACCTCGGAGCGCTCCGGCATCGCGGGGATGGCGCCGCGCTTGCGGACGCACAGGGACGCCACGGCGTTTCCCAGGCGCGCGAACCCCGCGGCGTCCTCGACCGTGACGTCGCCGGGAGCCTTGCCGCTCTCGCAGAAGCCCGCGAGGAATCCGCCCCAGAAGGAATCGCCCGCACCCGTGGCGTCGACGGCGTCCGCGGGGAAGCCCGGCACCGTGGCCCCGCCGTCGGCGGTGCGCACGTAGGCGCCCGAGCCGCCGAGCGTGACGGCCACGACCTTGGGACCCTGCGACAGGAGCGCGGCCGCCGCTGCCTCCGGGTCCTTCTCGTCCGTGAGCAGTTCGCACTCCTCATCGGAGAGCTTCATGAGGTCCATCTGTGGCACTACGGCACGCATCTGCTCCACGGCTGCCCCGACGGACGGCCAGAGGTTCGCGCGGTAGTTGGGATCGTAGGAGAGGGCGCAGCCGGCCTCGTGCGCGCAGGCGAGCGCGGCGAGCGTGGCGGAGCGCGCGGGCTCGTCGGTGAGCGAGAGCGAGCCCACGTGGAAGACGCGAGAGGAGGCGATCACGTCGCGCGCGAGCTCGTCCTCGGTGATGCGCGTGTCGGCGCCGGGCTTGCGCGCGAAGGAGAACTCGCGCTCGCCGTCAGGCGAGAGCGCCACAAAGGCGAGCGTCGTGAACGCGTCCGGGTCGCTGATCAGACCCGAAGCGTCGACGCCCTCCCGCTCCAGCGTGGCGCGCAGGAACTCGCCGTGCATGTCCTGTCCGACCTTGCCAAGAAACGCCGTCTGGTGGCCGAGCCTCTCCAGCGCCACGAGGACGTTGGCGGGGGCGCCGCCGGCGTTGCGCTCAAAGAGGAGCTGCCCGTCTGCGGAGGTGCCGGCGTCGGTGAAGTCGATTAGGAGCTCACCCAGTGCGGAGACGGAGAACATGTGGGGTCCTTTCGGTTGCGGAATCGATTCCATGTCCATTATCGTCCGTCGGCCGCGCTCGGCCCGCTCATCTCGGCAAGCGGCTCGTGTGGTCACTCGTACGTGCCCGCCATGCCGTCGCCCATCTCCCAGACGGACGCCGCGGCGCCCGCGAGCGCGAGCGAGAGCGCGTCCGAGCGGGGGAACCAGCGCGTGGAAAGCGCGATCGCGCCGTCGTTCGCAAATACCTCGACGGCCGAACTGTCCACAAGGACTCGCAGGTCGTGAAGGTCGTCACAGGCGGCAAGCCGCTCAGTGCGACCACAGCCCACGGTGTCGTCCGAAAAGCGCAGGGCAAGCTCCGTCCCGTCCCAGGAGACGGCGAGCGCGTCGTCCAGCGTCAGCTCGAGCGGCGCCGCGACCCTGCGGGCCGCCACGTCCGCGCGGTGCTCCGGGAGGAACAGTTCGGTGCCGCCCGCGAGCTCGTGCCGCGCGCCGCGCAGCCGCTCGAGCTCGGGCACGGGCCGCTGGAGCAGACCGCCGTCCGCGTCGGCCGCGACCTCGCGCGGCACCGTGAGACAGTGGCACCAGGAGAGGCCGTCCGGCGCGCTCTCCCACGGCGCCTCCGGCATGCCCATCCAGCCGATCATGATCGTCCGACCGGACTCGTCGACGAAGCTCTGGGGCGCGTAGAAGTCAAAGCCGTGGTCCCAGCGACGGAAGAGCCCGGCGTCGAGCACGAGGTCGCCTGTGCGCCCGAGGGCCTCGCCCTTGGGCAGCGGTAGGTAGCCAGACTGGTCGCGCATGCCGTTTGCCCAGGGCAGCCTCGCCATGCCCTGCGGGCAGAGCGAGAGCCACTCCCGAGCGTCGATCGCGATGCGGTCCGGACACTCCCACATGAAGCCGAAGGGCTCGGCGGTGCGCACGGTTCCCGCATTCTCCCAGGCCAGCCCGTCGTCGGAGCGCAGCCTGAGCACGAGGCCGCGGTCGTCGAGGTCGCGGGCGCCGAGAATCATCCACCATGCGCCGCCCGCGCGCCATACCTTGGGGTCGCGCACGTGGCGGGTGCAGAGCGCCGGGTAGTCGGCATTTCTCAGCAGCACGCGCTTCTCGCCCATGCGATGGCAGTCCGGGCTCTCCACGAGGATCTGCACGGAGCGCCTCCCCTCTCGCACGTAGTCGAAGTCGCCGGGCTCCTTGACGTTGCCGGTGTAATAGAAGCGCACGCCGGCCTCGATCGGCACGGCACAGCCCGAATAGGCGCCCGACGCCTCGTCGGGCGTGTCCGGCGCGATGGCGAAGCCCTCTCCGACAACGTGCCAGCGCACGAGGTCATTGCTCGCAAAATGCCCCCAGCCGCGCGGCGCTCCCGCCGCGGGCCAGTCGGGGCTGTACTGGTGGAACACGTGATAGGTACCGCCCAGCTGGCAGAGGCCGTTGGGGTCGTTGAGCCAGCCGGTGGGGGGCATGAGGTGGAAGCCCATGCGCCAGGGGTCGTGTGACATGAGTCTCCTTTGCGTGTGAGGGGGCGGCCCCTCCGGCAGGGGCCGCCCCGAGAAGGAGGGGACGGGGAACGGTCGACGGTGCTACGCCAGCTCGACGAGCACCTCACCGGGATGAACCTCGGTGCCCGTGTGCGCGGTCACCCCAGCATAGGCGTCGGAGTTGGTGACGATGAGCGGGGTCACGGGGTCGAGGCCGGCCGCGCGGATGGCGTCCACGTCGACGTCCATGAGGAGCTGCCCGGCGCCCACATGCTCGCCAATCCTGACGTGCGCGGTGAACGGGGCGCCGTTGAGCGTCACGGTGTCGATCCCGATGTGCATCAGGATCTCCGCGCCCGCGTCGGTGGTCATGCCGAGGGCGTGACCCGTCTCGGCGAGCACGGTGATGGTGCCCGCGGCGGGTGCGTAGAGCCTGCCCTCGGTGGGACGGATGGCGGCGCCGGTGCCCATGGCCTCGCTTGCGAAGACGGGATCGGGAACCTCGGTCATCTTGATGGAGGTGCCGGCCATCGGGGCGAGAAGTGCCTCGGCGCGAGGGGCGGGCGCCGCAGCGGTCACCGCGGCGACGGCGGCGTCGGCGGCCGAGGCGGAGAGGGCCGCCGCGTCGGCCTCGTCAGTGGCGGGGGCGGATACGGACGCCTCGACCACGGGCTGCGCGGCAGCCTGCTCGGGGTCGCGATAGAGCGCATAGGAGATGGCGAAGGCCACGAGGCCGGCGATGGCGAACATGATGACGTACTGGACCGGCTGGTTGAGGCAGAGCAGGATGCCAAAGATGCCGGTCACGCCGGTTCCCGCGGCGGCGAGCCCCACGACCGAGGCGAACATGGCGCCCAGGCCGCCGCCGATGCATCCGGCGACGAAGGGCTTGAAGAAGCGGAGGTTCACGCCGAAGATGGCGGGCTCGGTGATGCCCATGAACGCGGAGAGCGAGGAGGGCAGGGCGAGCGATCGGACCTTGACGTCCTTGGTCTTGAGGGCCACGGCGAGCGCGGCGCCAGCCTGGCCGATGTTGGCGGCGGAGGCGAGCGGCAGCCAGTAGGTCACGCCGTACGTGGCGATCTGGCCGAGGTCGATCGTGGTGTACATCTGGTGGATGCCGGTGACCACGGTGGGGGCGTAGAGTGCGCCCATGATGAGCGAGCCCAGGCCGAGCGGCAGCGTGAGCAGGAACTGGATGCCGCCGAGGATGGCGTTCTCGGCCCAGACGAAGACCGGGCCGACGGCGAGCATGGTCACGTAGGCGGTCACTGCCACCGAGACGAGCGGCGTCACGAAGAGGTCGAAAGCCTCGGGGACCACCTTGTGCAGGCGCTTCTCGACGAAGGCGAGGATGCCCGCGGCGATGACGATGGGGATGACGTGACCCTGGTAGCCGGTCCATTCGATGGAGTAGAGGCCGGGTATCACGGCGTAGGTCTGCTGCACGCCCTCGGTGGCCACGGTGTTGGCGTTCTGCAGACCCGGGTTGATGAGCAGCATGCCGATGACGGCGCCGAGGTAGGGATTGGCGCCGAAGGCCTTGGCCGCGGAGAAGCCGATGAGAATCTGCAGGAACGTGAACGCGGTGTTGGAGACGAGGTTGAGAATCTGGTACCAGGCGTTGTCCGTGGCCAGAGTGATGAAGCCGTTGGCATCCATGAAGGAGAGCGCGCTCATGATGCCCAGGAGCAGGCCCGAGGCCACGATGGCTGGGATGATGGGCACGAACACGTCGCCCAGGAGCTTGATCGCACGCATGAAGGGGTTGGTCTGCTGCTGGGCCGCAGCCTCCTTGACCTCAGCCTTGGTGGCTGCGGTGATGTGGCCGAGGGCGATGAACTCGTCGTAGACCTTGTTCACCGTGCCCGTGCCGTAGATGACCTGCAGCTGGCCGGACGCCTTGAAGTTGCCCTTGGCGCCGGTCGCGTTGTCCACGGCCGCCTGGTCCACCCTCGCGTCGTCCGCGAGCACGAGGCGCAGACGCGTGGCGCAGTGCGCCGCCGAGACCACGTTGCCGGGCCCGCCGATGGCGTCCAGGATCTCTTGGGCGGCCTGTCTGTAGTCGAGTGCCATGTTCCTCTCCCTCTCTCTGCCTGACCCTATCATATAAAATCGTTCTCATATGAAATCGTTCTCACAATACGTCGAGAAAAAGAGCATGACCGCTACGGTCTGCGAGCGGCGTGTTCTTGTCGGTAAACGGTGAAAAAGTCTCCATGCAGATTCCTATCCCAGAGGTTTGGGTTCATCGTTGGGACGCTTCAGTGCCCCCTGATGAAGAAGCAGCTGGTGGAGCGGTCAATAAAAAATGATTGCCGAGCAGGGGGCGTAAGAACGAACCCAAACCGCGGTGAGTGGGCTGCCGTGGGCGACGTCGGGGACGCGCCGCCTAGCGCGTGGAGTTTCTCGCCACAACCTCGTAGCTCATCTTGACCTTGCGGGGCACGCTCCCCTCGCCGGTCATGAAGCCCACGAGCATCCGTGCCGTCTCTGCGCCGGAGGTCTTGTAGTGAAGGTGGACCGTGGTCAGCGTGGGCGTGACGATCTGCGAGATCTCCGAGTCGTCCATGCCCGTCACCTCCACCTCGTCGGGCACGGTGCGTCCGTACTCGCGCAGGCAGGTGAGGGCGCCGTAGGCGATCGAGTCGGTGGCACAGACGATGGCGTCGAGCTCGGGGTAGGCCTCGAGCAGCGCCTCGGCCTGCTCGTAGCCGGAGTCAACGGTGAAGTCCGCGATGCGCAGGGCGCGGTCGGGTACCTCGACCCCGGCCTCGGCGCATGCGGCGAGAAATCCCCTGCGGCGCATCTGGCCCACGGCGACATCCTCCTCGAAGACGCCGATGTAGGCGGGATGGCGTGCGTCGCGCAGCGCGAGCGAGGCCACCTCGCGCATGCCCTCGTAGTCGTTCTGGTAGACGCAGGAGCAGAGATCGACGTCCTGGTCGAGCACAACGATGGGGACGGGCAGGGCGGAGATTGCCTCGCGGTGCTCGGGGGTGATGACGGTGGCGATGAGGATGACGCCGTCGACCTGGCTCTTCTCGGCAAAGAGGTGGAGGAACTCCACCTCGCTCGCGGCATCGTTGTCCGTGTTGGCGAGAAGAACCTGGTAGCCGGCCTCGTTCAGGACGAGCGTGATGCCGGCGACCATCCGGCTGACCGAGGCGGAGTTGATCTTGGGGATGATGACGCCCACGACGTTGGTCTTGCCGGTTCGCAGGGTCTTGGCCTGACGGGAGGGGACGTAGCCGGTGCGCTCGATGACGCGTCGGATGGCCGTCCGCTTCTCCTGGGAGACGTAGCCGTCGTTCAGGTAGCGCGAGACCGTCGCCCGCGAGACGCCTGCCATCTGCGCAATCTGGTTGATGTCCATGTTAACGTTAACCTCCTCAGCACCTTCGAGTGTAGCGCATGTGCTGCGCCGATGACGGCAGTGAGCGTGCCCGCGCAACAGAATCAGGGCAGCGGCCAACGCGCGGCGGGCGCAAGCCGCTGGCCGAGGCGTAGCTCCCACACAGCCCAGGCGGCGGGTTCCCCGGGTGCCCGCTCCGTAGAATGACAGCGAGCATGTCGAGCTGAGGGGGAGGGCCATGATCGAGCGCGACGGGCTGGCCGTGCGGTTGCTGCACGCCTGCATGGAGGTCATCACCTCGGAGGACGAGCTGGCGCAGATCGACGTTGCGGGCGGGCACATCATGGTGGAGGTCGTCTCTGCCATCAGCAGCTCGATCGCCGCGTCGACGGGCGACATCCTGGACCTCTTCGACGACGCGGCGCGCGCCGTCTCGAGGCTCGACGTCTCGGGCGGCACCGTCGAGTTCTGGGACGCCTGGCTGGAGGGCCTGGCCGAGGGCGCGCCGGGCGATGACGAGATGGACCTGGGGCAGTTCAGGGCGATGCTCGCCCTCGGCCGCGACGAGGTCTCCCGGTCGCTCGGGATGGGACTCGGGGACGCCGCGGCGCTCGACGTCGTCGCAGCGGCGTGCCGCGCGGCGGACGGGAGTGAGGACGATCTGGAGGTCTTTGACGACGCCGCCGACGCCGCCGAGCGCGCGTCCGACGGCTCGACGAGCGTCGCGGCCCTCTCCGCGGCCCGCTTCCTGCGCGGTCTTGCGCAGGCCTAGCGGATCCACCACCTGAAGTCCCAGGCAGCGAGCTCGAAGGTCTCGAACTCGTCGCGCTCACCGGACACGAGGTCGTAGTACCCGTCGTGCTCCGGCATCCAGAGCGTGCGACGCTCGTCGCTGAAGTTGAAGACCGCGTGCAGGGTCCTCTCGCCCGCGGTCCGCCTGACCCAGAGGACCGCGGGGTCGCTGTATCCCACGACCGACATCTCGGCGTCCGCGTCGAACACCGCCTCGCTGCGACGAATCTCCTCGAGCCTCTGAATCGCGTCGTAGATGCGCTGCTGGACGCTGCCGGGCTCCTCGATGCGGTCCACGAGCGTCCAGTCGAAGCGCCCGCGATGGACGTAGCGCGAGTCCTCGGCCTTCTCGGGGTCGTCCTTGTAGGAGTAGTCGTTTACCTGGCCGACCTCGTCCCCGCTGTAGATGATCGGCACGCCGGACTGCGTGAGCAAGTAGGCGTGGAGCATGACGTCCTTTCGTATGGCCACCTCCATGGCCTCGGCGTCGCCCTCGAAGCCGGCCGCCTCGATCCCGCACATGGATGCCGTGGTCGCGCAGAAGCGGGCGTCGCCGGTCACCGGGTCCGCGTTATAGAGCTCGCCGCGCGAGACGCTTCCCTCGGTGTGGCCCTGGAAGTAATCGTTGAGGTAGCGCTTGTGCGGGACCTCCTCCATGCCCCAGTCGGAGAGCGTGGCGTAGTCGAGGCCCCAGCCGATGTCGTCGTGGCACCGCAGGTAGTTGAGGAATGTATAGCCGTGCGGCAGGCCGCAGACTGCCTCGAGCTGGCGGCGCAGGAGACGCGTGTCGCGGCAGGCCACGGTGTTCCAGGTGGTTGCCATGGTGGTGACGTTGTAGAGCATGTGGCACTCGGGCTTCTCGACCGTGCCGAAGTAGGGCACGACCTCGACCGGCGCCATGACGACCTCGCCGAGCAGCACGATGCCCGGGCAGACGATCTCGGAGATCATGCGCATCATGCGCACGATGGTGTGGACCTGCGGGAGGTTGCGGCAGCTGGTGCCGAGCTGCTTCCAGATGTAGGGAACGGCGTCGATGCGAATGATGTCCATGCCCTGGTTGGCGAGGTAGAGGAAGTTGTACATCATCTCGTTGAAGACGCGCGGGTTGCGATAGTTGAGGTCCCACTGGTAGGGGTAGAACTGCGTCATCACGGACTGGCCGAGCTCGGGCAGGTAGGTGAAGTGCCCGGGCGCGGTGGTGGGGAAGACCTGGGGCACGTCGCGGGTGTACCGGTCGATCACGGCCTGATCGCCCGTGAAGAAGTAGCGGCTCATGTACTCGCCCTCGCCGGCGCTGGCCCGGCGCGCCCACTCGTGATCCTCCGAGGTGTGGTTCATGACAAAGTCCATGCAGAGGGAGATGTCGTGCTCATGGCACTTGTCGGCAAGGCGAGCGAGGTCGTCCATCGTGCCGAGGTCCGGCTTGACGCGGCGGAAGTCCGAGACCGCATAGCCGCCGTCGGAGCGGCTCCTGTCGGCGGGCGTGTCCAGGAAGGGCATGAGGTGGAGGTAGTTCACGCCGGAGTTCGTGAGGTAGTCCAGGCGGTCCTCTACGCCGCGGATGTTGCCGGCGAAGTTGTCGATGTACATCTGCATGCCCAGAAGCTCACGGTCCCGGTACCAGGCGTGCCCCTCGCGGCGGGCGTCGAGGGCCTTGAGGGATTCCGGACGCTCGTCGTAGAAGGCCCTCATCCGGTCGCAGAGCTCGGCGAACATCGCGCCGTTGTCGTAGAGCTCCATGTAGAGCCAGCGCAGCTCGTCGTGGTGGCGCCGTAGGCGGCGCAGGAACTCGGCGTCCGCGCGCGCCTTGTTGGCCGCCGCGCGGGCGAGGGGCTGCCGACGGGCGGGGCCCTGCGTCGCGTTCTTCTCCGTCTTCGCGCCCCTGGCGCTCTTCTTGGCCATCGTCGTTGCCCTTTCGCATGGAAACGTTCTCATATCAAGGCGCCATTCTAGTTGGTCGCGGGTTCGTGGGGGCGAGAAACCCCGTGAGCGTGCGTTCTGCTCGCCGAGCGCGCCGGCGTGGCGGATGGGGCTCGGGCACGTTTGTTCCGTTGCTCAACCAGACGTTTAGTTGGGCCTGCCGTCCCGTGGGCGCGTGCGCGCATGTGCAAGTATCTAAAGGCCGCGAAGATGCGAAGCGAGAAAGGGGTCCATGAACATCAAGCAGGTCAGATACGTCTGTGCCATCGTGGATCTGGGCAGCTTCTCCGCCGCCGCGGCACGCGAGGGCGTCTCCGTCCAAGCCGTCTCCAAGGCCATGGCGGAGCTCGAGGCGGCCCTCGGCGAGCCCCTCTTCGAACGTCGCAGCGCAGGCGTCACCCCCACGCCGCTCGGTCGCGCGTTCGCGGCACGCGCGCGCCGCGTGCTCGACGAATGGAGCGCGCTCGAGCGCTATGCGAGCTCGCCGGTTGCCCGGGTGGCCCAGGACGACCCGCTCCGCGTGGGATTCTGCTGCCCCGTCTACGACGGCGTCGACCGGCTCGTCCGCCTGATCTCGACGGTGATGGGCAAGGTGCTCGGGCGCCGCGCGGAGGTGGAGATGCTGCGCTGCTCCGAGGCGACCGACGCGCTGAGCTCAGGCCGCTCGGAGGCGCTCATCACCCTCGAGGCGCTCTCCTCGGAGGACGTTGCCTCCGTCGCCCTCGGGACGGTCTCCTCCGGCGTCGTTCTCCCCGACGGCCACCCGCTGGCGGACAGAGGGGAGCTCACCCTCGACGAGATCGGTGCGTATCCCGTGCTCTATCCCGTGGGATTCGAGCACTTCAGCCGGGCGGTGGTGGACGCGTACCGACAGCGCGGCCTGCGCTCGGAGCTCGTCGAGGTTGCCTCCCTGGATGACGTCGGTGACCTCTACGCGAGCCGGTGCGGATACTCGTTCATTGCGGCGGGCAACATCACTGGCGTGCCGGAGGGCTTCGTCCTTCGCCCGCTGCGCGCCGCCGACGCCCTGCCGGTACCCATCTACCTCTCGTTTCTGCGTGGTCCCGGTAGCGTCGACTTACTGGGCTTCCGGCGCGCCCTCTCGCAGATGGGGCTGGTGTCGTAGCGACGCAACCCGAACGCAGCCGCACGTTGCGCGATAGGTGGTGGGCGCAACCTCTCCGTTAGGTTACGGTGGGCCAAAGTCTGCGAGGGGGCAGCCATGATTTATGTAAACCGCCCGACTCTCACGGAGCGGGGTACGCACCCGGATTCTCGCGTCCGCGCGCCCAGACGACGCGGCGCCTGGGCGCCCCCTCGGGGTATAACGGTCCTAGAGGCCAACGAGAGGGGAGACGCCCATGAACGAGGTCATCCGAGCGATCGAGGAGCGCCGCAGCGTGCGCGCCTACACCGAAGAGCTTCCGGAGCGCGAGAAGATCGACCAGGTGATCGAGGCGGGGCTCTGGGCCGCGAGCGGCATGAATCGCCAGGGTCCCATCATCGTGGCGGTGACCGACCGCGAGCTGCGCGACCGCCTCTCCGCCATGAACGCGGACATCATGGGCCGTCCCGGCACCGACCCGTTCTACGGCGCCCCGGTCGTCCTGGTCGTGCTCGCCCCGCGCGACCAGCCCAACCGCGTCTACGACGGCAGCCTCGTGATGGGCAACCTCATGCTCGCCGCGCATTCGCTCGGCCTGGGCAGCTGCTGGATCCACCGCGCCCGCGAGGAGTTTGACACGCCCGAGGGCAGGGCCATCCTCGCCGAGCTGGGCGTCGAGGGCGACTACGAGGGCATCGGCCACTGCATCCTGGGCTACCCCGGGGAGACCCCCGAGGCCAAGCCGAGAAACGACGGTCGCGTGTTTTACGCGGAGTAGGCTCGGGGCGACCGGGCGTTCTGCTAGCCTAGGAAGGCGCCGGGTTCTTCTCGGCGCCTTTTTCCGTTGACGGGAGTGAGCAACGTGGATCTGAGCCAGGCCATAGAGTGCGCGAGCGCCATGACGTTCCCGGGATTCCTCGTGGACGACGCGTCGCTCGCCGCCGAGCGCACGCGCAACGAGGACGCGCTCGTCACGCTGATGGCCGCCTGGCGCGACGCCGCCCCCGGCAGGGAGCCCTGCGACTTTGGCCTCGTCCGCGAGCTCGCCGACCGCAACCGCGACGTCTGCGACCGCTACGGCATCGAGCGCCTGCGCGACGTCAATCCCACGTGCCTCTCGCGCGGCCTCACGAACGACGAGCTCATCCATGCCGTCGCCGTGCTCCAGCACCGCACCGACGCCCAGGTGGCGGCGCTCGCCGGCCCGGACGCGCGCGACCTCAACGTGGCGTGGGTGGACGCGCCGGTCTCGGGCATGGTCGTGGGCATTGACATCGAGACTACCGACCGCGACCCGTCGCGCGGCTACATCATCAACGTGGGCCTGGAGTTCATGACCATCGGGCCCAAGGCAAAGCCGCACGACCCCTTCGCCGGCTACTTCGGCCTGCCGCAGATGTACGCCGAGAAGGGCGTGCCGCTGGCGGACATCCACAAGATCTCATGGTCCGACCTCGACGGCAGGACCCCCTTCCGCGAGGACAAGCAGGTCCAGGCCGCGCTTCTCGCCGCGCTCACCGCCTACCCGTTCATGGCGCACAACGCCGCCTTCGAGGACTCCTGGTTCACGCTGCACATCGACGGCTACGCCGAGGCCCGCAAGGCGGGGCGCGTGGTGCCCATCGACACGCGCGACATCTGCCGTCGAGTGGACCCCGAGACGCGCACGCTGCCGCACGAGATGCGCCCCGCCTCGCTCGAGAGCTGGGCGCTGCGCCGCGGCACGCTCAAGCCCGGCGAGTCCGAGCGACACCTCGGCCTCGACGACGTGGAGCTCATGCTCGCCACCGTGCAGGCCGAGTTCTCCGCCCGCAACATGCTCGGGTGAAGCGAGCGTCGGGGAGGCCCAGCATGGTCAGGGGAATCGGCATAGACTCGGTCGACATCGAGGAGATGGCGCGGCTCGTCGCCGACGAGCGCGGCGCCTTCGCGCGGCGCACCTTCACCGAGGCCGAGCGCGCCCAGGCCTTCTCGCGCCACGACGCCGCCGCCTGCCTGGCAGGCAAGTTCGCCGTCAAGGAGGCCGTCTTCAAGGCCCTCGCGCGCCACACCGCGGAGGGCTTCGACTTTCGCCGCGTGGAGACCCTCGAGGACGAGAGCGGCTGCCCGCACGTCACGCTCGACGGGCCGCTCGCGCCGGTGCTCGCCGAGGCAGGCGTCTCTGAGCTGCTCGTCTCCATCACCAACGAGCGCGGCGTGGCGACGGCCGTCGTCCTCGCGCAGTAGCGCCCCCGCCGTCCCTGTGCATCGGCACAACGAACGGCCGCTGTCCCGCCGCCTTTTGTGTTTTGCATCCATTGGGCGGCCGTCTCGCCCTTTCCATACTGTCTTCACGAAGGGTTACAGGCCCGGGCACGGGGTCCGGGCTCCGACGCGCATGCCGCGTCGGGCGGCTATCAACGGAGAGGTGACTGCCATGCCCATGAAAAACTCGACCAAGCTTGTGAAGGTCCTTCTGACCAACATCCCCATCGCCGTGTGCATCTCGCTCGTCGCGAGCTACATCGGCATCAGCTCCGCCGGCGTCCCCGAGGAGGCCTTCATGCCGGCCTTCCTGTCCACCGCCGCCATCAACATCGTCATGGCCTACGTCATCTCCTTCTTCATCGGCTGGTTCATCCCGGCCGAGAAGTGGGGCTTTGCCTTTGCCGGCGCCTTCGGCCTCAAGCCCACCGACGGCATCAAGTTTGGCCTGGTGCTCAACATCGTCGTGAACACCGTCTACGTCGTGGTGAACGCCGTCATCCTCACCTTCGTCAACGCCAACGTCATGCAGGGCATGCCCATCTCGATGTTCCCGATGGCGCTGCTCGGCAGCTTCTTCCAGTGCTGGATCGTGGGCTACGTCGTCTCCCTGCTGTGGGCCCAGCCGGCCGAGAAGATCGCCCGCAACCTCATGAACGACCCCGCGCCCGACATGCACTAAGCCCTTCTTGCCCCGCGCCGAACGCAACGGCCCGCCCGCGCCCCGCGCCGGCGGGTCTTTTCTCATGGGCCAAAGGCGCCTCGACCTTTGCCCGCCGTCCGAAGGGAGAAGCCGTGGACGAACTCATCACCTCAGAGCTGGTCGAGCCCGGGCTCTGGCGCCTCGCCGACCCGATGGGCTTTCTCGCGCACCTCGTGGTGGGGGAGCGGGAGGCGGCGCTCGTCGACACCATGCTCGGCCTCGGCGACGTGCGCTCCGTCGCCGAGGGGCTCGCGGGAGGCCGGACGCCTCGCGTCCTGCTCACCCATCGCCATCCCGACCACGTGGGCGGCGCGTATCGCTTCGACGAGGTCATGATGCCGGCGGAGGAGGACGGCCACTGGGACGAGACGGAGCGCTTCGCCGCGGAGCACCGCGCCGCCGGCGTCGCCGCCGACCCGCGCCTGGCCGACGCCCCGTGGGCGATCTCCGAGCGCGCCCGACCGCGCGTGACGCACGTGGCGGAGGGCGACGAGCTCGACCTGGGCGGGCTCACCCTGCGCTGCGTGGCGCTTCCGGGGCACACCACGGGCTCGATGGGATACCTCTGCCCGGAGCTCGGGGTGCTGCTCTCCGGAGACGCCGTGACGCCGATCATGTGCCTGTGCTTCGAGGAGTCTCTGCCCATCTCCGCGTGGCGCGCGACCCTCGACAAGATGGAGGGCCTGCCCTTCGAGCGCTTCTTCACGGGGCACCACCGCCACGCCTTCACCAAGGCGGACCTGCCGAGCTGGCGCGCCGCCGCCGACTTTGCCGAGCGGGACCGCGGCATCGCCTGGCACCACGCCGACGTCGCGGAGTGGGAGGGCACCTGTCACCTGTGCCCGTGTCCCACCGCCGACGTCGACAGCCCGGACTTCCGTGCGGTGATCACGCGCGGGCTGCCGGCGCCGCGCAGGCGCGGCACAAGAGCGCCCCGGGCGTGAGGGGGCGCCCGGGGCGGGAGAGGACGTGCGAGCTGCTCGGCGGTTACGCCACGTGCGGCCTCGCCTTGAGCGAGAAGAGCGCGAGCACGAGGCACACGGCCATGCAGCCGTAGCCGAGGACAAACATCAGCGGGTAGCCGCCCGCGGAGTCCACGACCAGGCCCCAGAGCACGGCGGCGACGGCGCTCATGAGCGAACCCACCATCGAGACGCGCGAGTAGATGTTGGTGTAGTCGGCGCTGCCGAAGACGGTGCGCACGAGCAGCGGCGTCTGCACGGTGGTCATCGCGTAGACCACGCCAAAGAGGAAGGAGCCCACGAGCAGCAGCGCGAGCGCGCCCGGGAAGAGCCACATGAGCGTGACGCCGGCAACGCCCGCCCCGATGCCCAGCACCACGCCGGCGTGCACGGAGCGGTCGTTCACGGCGCCGAGCACGACCTTGCCCACGGCCTGGCCGCCCATCGCGGCGCTCGCCACGATGCCGGAGGCGGCGGCGATGGGGGGCATGGTGTCGGCGAAGGACTGGGCGTAGCCGGCAAGGAACTGGTAGATGGTCTGGTTGAGCGTGATCACGCCGCAGAAGGCAGCGAGGGCAAAGAACGCCGGCATGCGCATGGCGCGCTCCGCGGGTACGCCGGAGAGCTCGGCCTTCGCGCCGTCGCCCGCGGCCGCCTCGCCGGCGCCGTAGGGGGCAAGGCCCTTGTCCTCGGGCCGGCTGCGCACCACGAGCAGCGTGAACGGCAGCGTGCCCACCGCCACGATCGCGGCGAAGACCAGGTAGGCGGTGCGCCAGCCCTCGGCGCCGGAGTTGATCAGCGCCGTGCCCACGGGGTTGAAGACCACTCCGCCGATGCCGGTGAACGCCATGCACAGGCCCACGAAGAAGCCGACGCGCTTGACGCACCAGGCGTTCACGAGCGTGGGCACGGAGAGGTAGATCAGCGGGCACACGCCTACGCCCAGGACCGCGCCGCAGACGTAGAACTGCCACATGGCCTGGCACTGGCTCATGCCCGCGAGGCCGAGGGCGCACAGCACCACGGCCGCGGAGAGCACCGCCCGCGCGTCGAGGCGCGAGAGGAGCTTGCCGGCCACGGGCAGGGTGAGCATCTGGGCGATGTTGAGCACCGAGAAGTACAGCGTGAACTCCGCGGTCGCCACCCCAAAGTACTGCGAGACCGGCGTGAAGAAGATGCCGGCGCACGACAGCACGAGCGCGCAGGGGAGAAACGTTATCGCTATGCAGGACGCGACGATGGCGTAGGCGTAGTGGAACCCGCCCGCCCTCGCGCCAGTCTCGACGTTCTTCTCGGTCATTGGTCTTGCGTCTCCTATCTCTTGTCCTAGCCCTCGACGTCGGCGATGGCGCCGTCCATCGTGAAGCCCTTCCAGCTGGGCTCGCCGGTGTAGGTCATGACGGGCTCGGTGCCCTCGAGCGCGCGGATGGCGCCCGCGGCGAGCGCGTCCATCTCGAAGTCGCCGGCGTAGACCTTGACCGGGGCGATCCAGCCCACGCGCTCGGTCACGTAGGACACGAAGCGCGGGTCGTGGGAGACGCCGCCGGTGAGCACGATGCCGTCGACCTTGCCGGCGAGGACCGCGGCGAAGGCGCCGATCGCCTTGGCGACCTGGTAGGCCATCGCGTCGTAGACGACCTCCGCCCAGGCGTCGCCGGCCTCGATGCGCGCCGTGATCTGGCGCGCGTCGTCGGTGCCGAGCAGCCCGAGCAGGCCGCCGGTCTTGCCGATGACGCCGTCGAGCTCCTTCTTGGTCGCGCCGGAGTAGGCGAGCTTCACCACGGGCTTGAGCGGCGCGTCGCCGGAGCGGTTGGGCGCGAAGGGGCCGGAGCCCTCGAGGACGTCGTTGGTGTCGACCATGCGGCCGTGGTCGTGGCAGGCGACGGAGAGGCCGCCTCCCACGTGCGCCACGATGAAGGAGCCGCCCTCGTAGGTGAGGCCGAGCTCGGCGGCGCAGCGGATCGCGCACTCCTTCTGGTTGAGGCAGTGCACGTGGCTCTTGCGGTAGACGCCGGGAAATCCGGTGATGCGCGCCACGTCGACGAGCTCGTCGGTGTCGGGCTGGTTGACGGCGTAGGCGGGCTTGCCGGTCGCCTGCGCGAAGGCGTGCAGCAGCGGCGCGCCGAGGATGGCGGGGTGGTTGACGCCGGCGTTCATGACGTGGTCGCAGACCGTGTCGTCGATGGCGAAGATGCCGCCGACGGTGGGGCCCATCGCGCCGCAGTAGCCGGAGAAGGCGTCGATGTCCTCGAGGGCGATGCCCTGCTCGGCGAGGGCGTCGAGGATGGTCTGGCGGCGGTACTCGAACTGGTCGGCGGCGTTGTCGAAGGCCGCGATCTCCTCGGCGGGGTGGGTGACGTTGAGACGGAAGAGCGCCTCGGTCCCGTCGAAGACGGCCACCTTCGTGGAGGTGGAGCCGGGGGAGAGCGTGAGGATCTTGTGGCCCATGCGGTTCCTTTCTGCGGGCGCGCCGTACGGCGATTGTGCGCGGCGCGGCGGCCCCTGTCTTTGTGCGGACACAACAAAATGCGGGCGAGAAGAACGGACGCGTCCCTCTCGCCCGGCGTCGGCGCTAGCGGGCGGCGAGGACGAGCATCGCGATGTCGCCGACGATCTCGTCGACGGTGGCTCCGCGGGAGGAGTCGGCCACGGGGCACTTGAAGCCGGAGAGCGTGTGACCGTAGGCGGCGCCGTGGGCGAAGCGCTGGACGATCTTCACCGCGAGGTTGGCGGAGTTGAGGTCGGGGAAGATGAGCACGTTGGCGCGGCCCGCGACGGCCGAGTCGCGACCCACCTTCTTGGCGGCGACGGCCTCGTCGATGGCGGCGTCGAGCTGGAACTCGCCGTCGGCGGCGATGTCGGGCCTGCGCTCGTGCACGAGCGAGATCGCCTCGTTCACGCGGTCAACCGAGCTGCCGGCGCCCGAGCCGCAGGTGGAGTACGAGAGGAAGCCCACGCGCGGCTCCCAGCCCATGATGGCGGCCACGTTGTCCGCCGCGGAGATGGCGATGGAGGCGAGCTCGGAGGCCGTGGGCTCGGGGTTGAGCCCGCAGTCGGCGAAGCAGACGACGTTGCCCTCCGGGCCCTCGAAGCCCTCGGTCTCCACGAGTGCGAAGATCGACGGGACGTCCACGCCCTCCTTGAGGCCGATGATGGTCTGGGCGGCCATGAGGACGTCGCCGGTGGTGTTGGTGTGGCCGCAGAAGGTGCAGTCCACGTCGCCGAGCTCCTCCATGACCATCGCGTACCACATCGGGCTCTTGATCTTGCGGCGGGTGCCCTTGGCGGAGAGCAGGCGGGCGCCGCCGGCCATGTAGCGCTCGGCCAGCGCGTCGGCGGCCGCCTCGTCGGAGGAGTCGACGATCTCCATGCCATCGAGCGCAACTCCGGCCTCGGCGGCCGTGGCCTCGATGACCTCGCGCGGGCTCACGAGCACGGGCGTCCCCACGCCCTCGTCGAGCACGCGACGGGCGGCGAGCAGGGTCTTTGCTGCCTCGCACTCGGGCAGGGCAACGCGGCGCGCGGGCGCCGCCTTGGCGTCCTCCACGAGCTTCTCGATAAGCGTCATGTCAGGTCCTTTCGATAGAAAAAGGGCCCGGCGGCGGCCGAGAGGGGCCGCGCTGCCGGGCCGTTCGTGCTACATGGACAGGGCGTCATCCACGAACTTGGCGGCGTCGGCGAAGGTCGCGCACTTGTTGAGCTGCATGTAGGGGACCTCGACCTCGTACTCGTCCTCGAGCGCGGACGCAAACTGCACGATGTTGACGGACTTGCAGTGCAGGTCGTCGACGAAGCGCGTCTCGGCGGACAGGGTGGAGGCGTCCACGCCAAAGATCTCGGCCGCCTTGTTCTTGAGGATGTCCACGACCTCTTCCTGGAACTCGTTCATCTTGCTTCCTTTCGCTTGTGGAAGAGGGACCGCCCCTCTTCCGCGTTTGCCGTATGTGGAGAGGGGAGCGCCCCTTTTCCTCGCGTTAGCCGCGGTAGACGTAGTCGCCGACCTGGTACTTGGGCGGCACCACGGGGATCTGCAGGTAGGAGTCGTGCTCGCCGCCGGTGTGGATGACGTGCATGCCGTCGCCGTTGTCGGTCTTGTGGTTCATGTCGTTGTCGTGGAACCACTCGGTCTTGATGAAGCGGCCGGCGATGACCACCTGGATCTTCTCGCCCTTGTGCCAGAAGCGGGAGTGCGGGTACATCTCCACGTCCACCGGCACGATCTCGCCGGGCTGCATGCGCTCCTCCTTGGTGTGAGCGTGCACCGGCTGGAAGTCGCTCGCGTACTTGGGGTCGAGCTCGCGGTGGCTGCAGCGCAGGAACCCCCATGCGCCGCGGAAGGGCGCGCCCATGACGCGGATCGGCACGTAGTTGCCGTCCTTGTCGAGCTTGATGACCCAGGGGAACAGGTCCATGTTGTCGTAGCCGCGGCACTCGACGTTCAGGTGCAGCTTCATGAAGCCCGTGATCTCGGTGTCCTCGGTGAACTGATAGGTGAACGTCGTGGTCTCGGTCTTGGGGTCGTAGACGACCTCGGCCTCCTGCCCGGGGTTCTCAAAGCTCGCGGAGCCGTCGGCGGCGTTGAGGTAGAGCTTCTTGTACTCGGTGCGCTTGAGCGGGAAGGACTCCTCCGGGCGGCGGTCGGCGTAGTCAAAGTCATAGCCGTCCATGACGTCGATGCGCACGCGCGGCGTCATCTCCCAGCCGTTGTGGATGTCCTTGCAGTAGCGGTCGAAGAAGCGGCGCAGGTCCTCGAGATTCTCGGGCTTGTAGCTGTCGGGCCACTCGAAGTCGCGGTGCGCGCGCATCCACTTCTTGGGCGAGCGGATGCGGCGGAAGCCCTCGAAGGCGCCGCGCAGGTGGTGGTGGACCCAGCCGGCCGTCACGTACGTGGGGATGCGGATCTTGTTCCAGTCGACGATCTTGTCCTTGTAGTACGCGTTCATGAGCGGGTACTGGGCGACCATCGCCGGCGTGTCCTCGATGTAGTTGTTGACCGCGAGCGCCTGGATGATGTGGGTCTCGTAGTCGGGGTTGGGGATGCCGCCGCAGTAGTAGCTCTCGCGGTAGAGGTCGCCCTGGCCCTCCCAGGCCGCCAGGCACGCGAGGTGGGGCGGACGGGTGGCGGCGATGCGCCAGTGGGCCATGCACACGCCGGAGTTGCCGATCATCGTGGCCTTTCCGTTGCACCACTCCTGAGCGGTGACCCACTCGATGAAGTCATAGCCGTCCTGGGCGTCCTGGCTGCCCCAGAGGTAGACGTCGCCCTCGGAGTTGCCCACGCCGCGCGGGTCCACGTTGGCCACGGCGTAGCCGTAGTGGCACCAGTAGCCGGGGTCGGGCGCCTCGAACTTGGCGTACTGGGAGACCGTCTTGGGCGGCACGCCCATGAGCTGCCAGGAGTCCATGCCCTCGGAGGGGTTCTTGCCAAACGGGGCAAAGACGCAGATGACCGGCACCTTCTCGGTGGTGTTGGCGGGACGGTAGATGTCCGCGTAGATGGTGGTGCCGTCGCGCAGGACGCAGGCCTGGTCGCGCTCGCACATGACGCCGGGGATCTCGGTCATGTAGGTGTGCGGCTGGTAGGGGGCGCAAAATCCCATCGTGGCGACCATCTCGCCGTCGCCGGCGTCGGGGTCCTCGGCCAGGCGGCGCTTGATCTCCTCGAGCTCCTCGCGGGACTTGCCGGGGTTGCCCTTGGCAAAGGGGACCTCGAACTCCTCCCCGCCGAAGGTCATCTTCTTGACGATGCCCTCTCTCTTCTCGGCCATGCGGCGCTCCTCTCTGACGAGCCCCCGGGCGTGCCCGGCGGGCGCTTTCCCTGCCCCAGAGTGTGGGCGTTTGGGCCAAGAACTTCATTGGACTGGGTTACAAACTTTGGGGCCCCGTGGCGGGCCCGCGCGGTACCGCTGCCCATCGCCCAGCTCAGGGCCCTTGGTCAACAGCACAACGCGCTGCTATCATGGGGGCGAGAAGAGCGGGCGGGCCGTCCCGCCGTCGGGTCCGGAGGGGGAGCCATGAAGCTGAGAACGGTCGTCAACGAGCTGGCGTGCGGGGCGCTCTGGCCGGCGCGACCGGAGCTTTTGGACGCCAACGTCCTGCTCACCCCCGAGTACGGCTCGACGACCCCGGGGGACATGCTGTTCGTGCGCCTGTGCCGCCTCGAGGACTGGGCGGACGGGAGGGTCAGCGCGGGCGAGCGCGAGCTTCTGCTCGTCCACGCGGGGCCCAAGATCCCCGCCGACGCCTCGCCCGCGGGCAATGTCGTGCTCATCTCCCACCCGAGCTGCTACGAGGACCTGCGGGCCCAGTTTCTCGACCTGCCCTCCCGCATCGCGGTGCTGGAGCTGCTGCGCGAGCGGGTGTTCAACGCGTTTCTCGGCTCCTACGACGTGGCGCAGTTCGCGCGCCGCTCCTCGGAGGTGCTCGGCAATCCCGTGATCGTCCTCAACTCCGACCAGCGCGTGCTCGCCACTGCCGGCGAGTTCCCGGTCGACGCCCTCGACGTGCAGGAGGTCCTCGCGCAGGGCTACATCTCCGAGATGGTCAACGCCGACATGGAGGCCGACGGCATCATCGAGGGCGTGCGGCGCTCGCATCACTCCATCCTCGCCTTCAGCGCGCGCTACGCCCGAAGCTGGGTCACCTCGATGGTCTACTTCCATCATCTCGAGATGGGTCGCTTCGACGTGATGGAGAAGGACCGCCCGATATCCGGCATCGACCTCGAGCTCATCGACTACGCCTCCCAGCTCGCGGGCATCCTCATCGACCGCCTCGGCCTCGCCGGCGAGCGCGTGGGGTTTGGCTCCTCGGTCCTGCACGACCTCGTGACCGGCGGCTTCGTCAACGAGGAGACCATGCGCGCCCAGCTTGGGGTCACGCACCTCCCGCGGGACGGGTCCTACGCGATGCTCACGTTCTCCGGCCAGCGCGACGCCGACCGCGACTACCTCGCCCGCGTGGGCTCGATGGTGGGCCGCGCGGTGCGCGGCTGCCTGTGGTGCATCGAGGACGGCGTCCTGTGCGCGCTGGTGCCGGTGGGCAGGAGCGAGGCCGTTGGCTACGACGACTACGCGCGCTGCGTCCGGCGCCTCTCCGCCAACTCCGCCCTGGCCTCGATGCTCGAGAACAACGACCTGCGCGCCTTCGTGAGCGAGCCCTTTGACGAGGTCGACCGCGCCGGCGCCCGCCTCGAGCAGTGCCGGCTGCTCATGCGCGTGCCCGACCCGCGCGCCCGCGGCCGCGTCTGCTACTTCTGGGAGAACCGCTTTGGCGTGCTGGCTGCCGTCGCGGGCACGCGGGAGCGCGTCGACATGATGCTTGACAAGCGCGTGGTGGCGATGAACGCCTACGACCGGGAGCACGGCACGGCCTATCTCGAGACCGCCATCATGTCCGTGCGCCACCCCGGCAGCCCCGCCGAGGCGGCCGCCGCGCTCTCGGTCCACCGCAACACCTACTTCTACCGCATGAACAAGGTCAAGGAGCTCTTCTTCGTCGACCTCAAGGACGGCGAGGACCGCCTGGCGCTCTCCTTCACCGCGCAGGTCCTCGAGGCCTCGCGCCGGTAGCGTGCGCCGGTTGACAGTGGCGTCAGGTTATATTGTCAACTTGACAATCGCGTCAGGTTATATTGTCAAGTTGGCCGAGAAGAACGTCCGGATGCCGCACGGGGCTGACGGTGGCGTCGGTTGACGGTGGCGTCAGCCGTCCAATGTGCAATCGCACAGACACGTTCTTCTCGCCTGGGCGTTTATCATACGTCAGCCTAACGGGTTTGCCCATACGCTTTTCCCAACGGAACCCAAGCCGGAGAGGAAAGGGGTCGCCATGACCAAGATCGTGGGCGTTTCGTTTGGCACCAAGAACGGCAACAACGACTGCATCTGCAAGGAGGCGCTCAAGGCCTGCCAGGAGGAGGGCTGCGAGATCGAGTTCATCCGCGCGATGGACCTTGACATCAAGCACTGCACCGGCTGCATCACCTGCGTCAAGATGCTCATGAGCGGCACCAAGAACATGTGCGTCCACAAGGACGACTTTGACTGGCTCGCCTTCGAGATGTTCAACGCCGACGGCGTCATCATGGTCGACCCGATCTTCGAGACCGGCGCGTCGGGCCTCTTCCACACCATCATGGACCGCTTCGGGCCCCGCATGGACACCGGCAACAACTTCATCGGCACCCAGATCGCCCAGGGCCGCCTTGCCCAGGGCGGCGCCGCCGCCAAGGGCGTCGAGGTGCCCAACCCCGCGATCATGAGCCCCAAGGTCGTCTCCTACATCGGCATCGGCGGCTCCGACTGGGGCACCCACGTCCAGTCCGAGCACCAGCTCCAGGCCATGACCCCCAGCTGGAAGGTCATTGACAACGAGTGGGTCGCCTGGTCCAAGACCGCCCTCATGGACGACTCCCTGATCGAGCGTGCCCACCAGATCGGCGTCAACCTGGCCAACGCCGCCAAGGACATCGAACACGCCACCTACCAGGGCAAGCCCGGCATCTGCCCGCACTGCAACTGCAACGACTTCTACCTCGTCCCCGGCGAGAACCGCGCCATCTGCTGCGTCTGCGGCCTCGAGGGCACCGTCTCGGTCGAGGACGGCGTCGTGAAGGTCACCTACGCCGACGAGGACCTGCACAAGGCCCACGACATCCAGTCCGGCAAGGAGATCCACGGCAAGGACATCGCCGAGAACGAGGGCAAGCTCGCGGAGATGAAGAAGACCCAGGCCTACAAGGACCGCGTCGCCTACTATCGCGACCTCATCCAGCCCACGATGCCCCCGCGCGCCTAGCGCGTCGGCAGGCCAGAAGAACTGCCTTTAGGACCCGGCCGCGACCACGTGGCCGGGTCTTCTCGTCCCGTGCGGGGCTCCCGGGCGCCAGGCCCGAGACCGTCGAAAAGCGCATGGGTCGAGCGCACAAACCACGCGGGACATTTTGGCCCGATATGTGTTGCGCGCACATTGTTGGCGAGACGCCCGTGCGCGATGGTGTACGCGTGCAAGAAGGTGCCGAGAGGCACACATGGCAGCAGATAGAGGAGGATTCGCATGAAGCAGCTTGAGACCGACGTCGTCGTCATCGCGGCCGGCCTCTCCGGCCTCGCCGCGTCCGTGGCGGCCGCCGAGAGCGGCGCGAGGGTCATCACCCTCGAGAAGGCGTCCAACACCGGCGGCGCCGCCAACATGGGCATGGGCCCGGCCGCGGCCGGCTCGCCCCTCCAGAAGGCCTCGATGATCGAGGTCACCCCCGGCGAGCTCTTCCGCCGTCACATGTTCTACACCCACTACCAGGTCGACGCCCGCCTCGTGCGCGACTACTACTTCAAGAGCGGCGACACCATCCAGTGGCTCATGGACATGGGCGTCGAGTTCAACAGCGTCCGCCCGGCGTTCCGCGCCCGCGAGCGCACCCGCGCCTACGCCGACGGCGAGTACACCTGGCATGTCGTCCAGCCCGAGGACGGCTCCGAGCCCGGCCCGCGCGCCGCGACCACGATGACCAAGCGCATGACCGAGCACGCCCAGGAGCTCGGCGTCGAGTTCATGCTCGAGTGCCCCGGCACCGGCCTCATCACCAACGACGAGGGCGCCGTCGTGGGCGTCACCGCCAAGAACAAGAACGGCGAGGAGTACGAGATCTCCTGCTCCTCGGTTATCGTCGCCACCGGCGGCTTTGGCCACAACGCCCAGATGATCAAGGACACCATGGGCTTCGAGTGGGGCAAGAACCTGTTCTCCTTCGCCATCCCCGGCATGGACGGCGACGGCATCAACATGTGCCACTCCGTGGGCGCCGGCCACACCCCGGTCACCATGGAGATGATGTACCAGATCCCCGACAACATGAACCACTTCTACGTCGAGGGCGCCTTCCGCCAGCCCTGCTACTGGTGCAACCGCATGGGCGAGCGCTTCATGCCCGAGGACGAGATCTTCAACACCACCTTCGTGGGCAACGCGATCAACCACCTGCCCGGCAAGGTCGCCTACGCGATCTTTGACTCCAAGATGCTCAAGCACTGGAAGAAGGACGGCCCGGACATCGTCTCCCACGTCCACCCGCACGACCTCTACGAGGGCTTCGACGAGCAGTGGGAGCGCGACCTCGCCGACGGCTACGAGCCCATCTGCCAGGCCGACACCCTCGAGGAGCTCGCCGAGAAGGCCGGCATCGACGTCGACGGCCTCATCGCCAACGTCGAGGAGTACAACGAGATGTGCGAGAGCGGCTGGGACGAGATCTTCGAGAAGGAGCGCGAGTTCATGCAGCCGCTCGAGAAGGGCCCGTTCTACTGCTGCAAGCAGTACATCGGCGCCTACGGCACCCTGGGCGGCGTGCTCATCAACCACAACATGGAGGTCATGACCGACGACTACAAGGTCATTCCCGGCCTCTACTGCGTGGGCACCGACGCCTGCACCATCTACGGCGACTCCTACAACTACTGCATCCCGGGCAACACCATGGGCTTCTGCCTCAACTCCGGGCGCATCGCCGGCGAGAACGCCGCCGCCAAGCTCTTCGAGTACTAGTTCCGTGACGCGCGGGGCCCCGCGGGGCCCCGCGCCCAAGCCGCGGAGAGGCGAGAGGGACGCGGGCTTGCGGACTTTCGAAGGGGGGAGCCGCGAGCCCGCGTCCTTCTCGGCGCGGCACGATCTGACAGAGGGGGTCATGTGAAGCTCACGATCAACGGCCAGCAGGTCGAGGCGCGCGAGGGCCAGTCGGTCCTCGACGCGGCGCTCGAAGCCGGCATCTTCATCCCGCACCTCTGCAAGCACCCCGACCTCGAGGCCGTGGGCGGCTGCCGCCTGTGCATGGTCGAGGTCGACGGCGCGGAGGAGCCCGTGTGCGCCTGCAAGACCGAGGTGCGCGAGGGCATGCAG
The DNA here is from genome assembly GCA_002305805.1 of Atopobium sp. UBA1382. Classification (GTDB taxonomy): domain Bacteria; phylum Actinomycetota; class Coriobacteriia; order Coriobacteriales; family Atopobiaceae; genus Thermophilibacter; species Thermophilibacter excrementavium. The sequence goes on from DBQY01000011.1 coordinate 53,608, forward strand.
GTCAACGTCAACGGCGAGCGCGCCGACCGCGTGCGCCGCATGGCGATGGAGCTCATCCTCGCCACGCACCCTACCGACTGCACCGGCTGCCCCAAGTACGGCAAGTGCGAGCTGCAGTCGATGTACCAGTACCTGGGCGTCTCGCCCACGCGCTGGCGCGTGAAGAGCCGCCCCGTCGCCACCGACGAGTCCAACCCGCTCATCACCCACATGTTCACGCGCTGCATCCGCTGCGGCCGCTGCGTGCGCGCCTGCCGCGAGCTGCGCGGGGTTGGCGTCCTGGACTACCAGCACACCGAGGAGGGCATCCGCATCGGCACCGACGGCTCGGTCTCGCTCGAGGAGGCGGGCTGCCGCTTCTGCGGCGCGTGCATCGAGGTCTGCCCCACGGGCTCGATCATCGACGTGCTCTCCCGCGTGCACGAGGACCGCTCCCGCGAGGAGGACGTCGTGCCCTGCCGCTTTGGCTGCCCGGCGCACATCGACATCCCGCGCTACCTGCGCCACGTCCGCGACGGCGAGTGGGAGGCCGCGACGGCCGTCGTGCGCGAGAAGGTCCCGTTCCCCGAGACCCTCGGCACCATCTGCAACCACAACTGCGAGAGCGAGTGCAAGCGCAACGACCTGACCGCGCCGCTCTCGGTCTGCCGCCTCAAGCGCGCGGCAGCGGTGCGCGACACCGGCGAGTGGAAGAGCCGCGTGCGCCACGAGCCGCTCACGGGTAAGCGCGTGGCCGTCGTGGGCGCCGGCCCCGCGGGCCTCACGGCGGCTCTGTTCCTCGCCGAGAAGGGCCACCTGGTGACGGTCTTCGAGGCCAACGAGAAGGTCGGCGGGCAGCTGCGCTACGGCATCCCGGCCTACCGCCTGCCCGACGCCACCGTCGACCACGAGGTCGACATCATCCGCGAGATCTCCCAGGGCACCGACGCCGAGCCGCGCATCGACATCCGCTGCGGCGAGCGCGTGGCCGATCCCAGGGCGCTTCTCGGCGAGGGCTATGACGCCGTGCTCGTGGCCGTGGGCACCCACGTGGGCACCCGCCTTCCGATGGAGGGCTCCGACCTCGAGGGCGTCTACGTCAACACCGACTTCCTCAAGGCGGCCCGCACCGGCGAGCCGATGGACGTGACCGGCCGCGTGGTGGTGCTCGGCGGCGGCAACGTGGCCTACGACTGCGCTCGCACGGCCGTGCGCCTGGGTGCCGAGAAGGTCGACGTGGCCTGCCTCGAGTCCATCGATAAGATGACCTCCACGCCCGAGGAGCGCGAGGAGGCCGCCGAGGAGGGCGTGGAGCTCCACGACGCCTACGCCTTCACCTCCATCAACGAGTCCGAGCCCGGCTCCGGCCGCGTTGGCTCCGTCACGATTCACAAGATCGAGCGCTTCTACTTTGACGAGAACCACCGCGCGGTGACCGAGCTCGTCGAGGGCGGCGAGCTCACGATCCCCGCCGACCACGTGATCTTTGCCGTGGGCCAGAAGCCTGAGGGCACCGACGCGATGGGCCTCGAGCTCACGCACGGCCCCTACATCGCGGCCGACGCCGAGCTCGCCACGAGCGCCGAGGGCGTCTGGGCCGCCGGCGACTGCGTCACGGGCACCAAGTCCGTCATCGCCGCCATCGAGCAGGGCCGCGAGGCCGCGAGCTCGATCGACCGCCACCTCGGCGGCGACGGCGACATCACGGCCGAGCTGCTCGACGCCGACGTGCCGCAGCAGCGCGTGGGCAAGGTCCCCGAGGGCTTCTACGGCGGCCGCGTCGAGCCCAAGATCGCGCCGGCCGAGGAGCGCGCGCACACCTTCGACGTCTTCGAGTGCCCGTTCACCGAGGACGAGGCCCGCTGCGAGGCGTCGCGCTGCCTGCAGTGCGATCTGCGCCTGACCCTCACCACCCCGCGCCTGTGGAACGAGTACTAGGAAGGGAGCGAGAAATGACGACTATTGTGAGCTTCATGCCGACCTACGCGGCGGTGCCCGTCTCCCTTCACCTCCTGAAGGCCGACGTCGAGGGCGCGGCAGAGAGGATCGCCGGCCTCGGGGGAGAGGTGGCGGTGCTCGTGCCGTCCTCGGAGCCCGAGCTCGCCGCGCGCCTGCGCGAGCTTCTCGGCGACGCCGCGCGCGTGGTCGAGGCCGACGCGTCCCTCGGCTTTGTCTACGCCAACGACACCGCGTGCGCCTGCGTGCTGGCAGGCGAGAAGCCTCTGCCCTCCGAGGTCACCGGCACCACCCCTGAGCTGCGCCTCGTTGCCGGCTCCGAGCTCCTCGGCGCCGAGGGTTCCCGCTGGACCTGGTTCGAGGGCGTGCAGGCCCCCGTCGAGCTCCCCGCGTCCACGACCGTGGGCGCGCTCGTCGCGGCCTCCGGCGTGAGCGACGCCAAGGCGGTCTACGTGGGCTATCCCACCGGCGCGTTCTTCTCGGCCTCGAACGCCGACGCCGCCGTCGAGCTCGGCAGCGACTACGTGCGCGTGTACGGCCAGGAGTCGTGCATGGCGAGCGCGCTCGACCAGGTGTGCCAGCTCTACCGGCACGAGACCTGCGGCCGGTGCGTCTTCGGCCACGAGGGCGGGCACCAGATCGCGCAGATCGTGAGCGACATCTGCCGCAAGAAGGGCAAGGCCTCCGACGTGGCGCTGCTGCGCGACCTCTGCCCCGTCATGGAGACGCAGAGCCTCTGCGAGATGGGCCGCGTGATGGCGCGCACCGTGCTCTCCGCGCTCGACGCCTTTGGCGACGAGATCGAGCAGCACTTCACCAAGAAGGTCTGCCCGGCGGGGGAGTGCAAGGCGTACATGACCTACCACATCCTGCCCACCAAGTGCGTGGGCTGCGGCGAGTGCGTCGACGCCTGCGAGGACGAGGCCATCCTCGGCAAGCCGCGCTTCATCCACGTTATCGACCAGAAGGCGTGCACGCAGTGCGGCAAGTGCGTGAGCGTCTGCGACGAGGAGGCCATCATCATGGCCGGCGCCGACAAGCCGCGCACCCCGCCGCGCCCGATCCCCATCCGCAAGCGCTAGCAGCACGTTGGGGACTGTCCCCAACGTGCAGGTGACGTCCCTGGGCCGCCTCCCCCGAGGCGGCCCTTTTCGTCGGCCGAGAAGGGCGCGCCGCCGCGGATTTGTCCCGTGCGCACAAAGGCGGCCCCTCCCGCCCGCCAGGCTCTGGTCCCGCGAACATGCCGCCGCGTCGGGCGCCGTGCGATACTACTCGCAACATGACCCTCTCGCGCTCTGTTTGCCATGCCGGAGCCCGAGGGGGTCACGCCTTTGTCCGCGCGCACGAAGCCGCGCCCGCCACGACCAAAAGCGTCGTTCGCCCAGACGGTGAACGCCCGCGCGCGCCGCCGTAGCATTCCCTCAGAATGCGCGGACGGGGGTCCGCGCCCGACGCTCGAGGAGAGGAGCGGACATGTCTTTCAAGGTCATGGCAATCTGCGCCGGCAGGCACGGAGGCAACGGCGAGGCGCTCGCCAAGGAGGCGCTCTGCGCGGTCCAGGAGGCCGGCGGCGAGGTCGAGCTGATCAACCTCTTTGACTACAACATCTTGCCGTGCACCGGCTGCGAGGGCTGCACGATGCAGATGGGCAAGGTCGGCGCGGGCCTCCAGAAGGAGTATCACGGCTGCGTCCTCAAGAACAAGGACGACGTCGACGCCATCGTGAGCGAGCTGCGCACCTGCCACGGCGTGATCTTCGCCGTCCCGACCTACGACCTCACCCCGAGCTCGGTCTACACGCGCTTCGCGCAGCGCTTCCTTGCCTACGAGCTGTCGTTCCTTCTCGCCATCGGCGCGGTGAAGGAGAACCCGCACACCGTGGCCGGCCTGATCGCGGTGGGCGGCTCCATGCACGACTGGCAGAGCCTCGCCCTCGAGAGCCTGCAGGCCACCATGTTCACGATGTCGCTGCAGGTCGTCGACCGCTACATGGCGCAGCGCGACGGCCGCCCGGGCAATGCCTTCGTCTGGGGCGACGACGTCGAGTGGGGCGGCCAGCTCGCCCGCGCCCGCAAGATGGGCGAGAACATCGTCAAGGCCATCCAGACGCCGGTCGAGGAGCGCACCTGGCTCGGCGACCCCGATGACGGCGTGTGCCCCAACTGCCACAGCTCGCTCGTCTACCCCGGCGACAAGCACTGGGACGGCATCGAGTTCCCGTGGGAGTGCGCGGTGTGCGGCGCCGGCGGCGACCTCGCCGTCAACGAGGAGACCGGTCGTCCCTACCTCAAGATCGCCGAGAACGGCCTCATCCGCGACCGCAACGACGACAAGGCACGCGCCGAGCACCTCAACGAGATCAACAAGACGCGCGACGAGTTCTTCGCGCACCTCGACGAGGTCAAGCCGCTGATGGAGAAGTACGCCAAGATGGAGTTCCCGACGCTCAAGATCGAGCGCTAGTCAGACGGGCCAGAGGGGGAGTCGTCCCCTCTGGCCCGCGTGCGGATTCCGGACGGTTTGGACCGCGAAAGCGTCCGGAGTCCGCACGTCTCCGGAAGAGGTGCGAGTTCCGGTCGTTCTTCTCGACAAAAGCGTCCGGAATCCGCGCGCTTCCTCGAAACGTGCGGGTTCCGGACGATCCGGCCGAGAAGGGCGACCTCCTCGCGCCCTCACTTGTGGTGCGCGCGGAGGTCGTCGCTCGTGCGCGGCTTGGTGCGCGTCTCGAGCAGGCCCAGGTAGATCAGGGCGCGGATGGAGAGGTGGAACAAGAACAGGTCCTCGCCGGACGTGAGGTCGTTCTCGCAGATCTCCTTAATGCGGCCCAGGCGGTAGAGCAGCGTGTTCTTGTGCAGGCACAGCAGAAGCGCGGTGCGCGCGGTGCTGCAGCCGTTTTGCATGTAGGCGTAAAGCGTCTCCACCAGCTCGCTGCCGTGGCGCTGGTCGTGGTCGTAGAGCGCCCAGATCGAGGGATGGACGTAGTTGAACAGGTTCACCCGGTCGTTGGCTAAGTCGAGCAGCTCCATGTAGGTGTAGTCGCAGTAGTTGTAGACGTGGGTGTCGTCGAGCACCTTGGTGTAGGAGGAGCCAAAGTGGATCGCGGAGCGCGCCTGGGCGAGGTGACGGCGCACGTCGCAGATGTCGTCGAAGGCGTTGCTCACGCCCACGAGCACATCGTTGTCCTTGGCGACGCGCGCGAGCAGGCGCCGGTCGTAGGCGGAGAGCATCGGCCCCTCCGCACGGCTCGCCACGATCACGAGGTCGCCGCCGTAGGAGGTCGTGAGGCTCTTGACCAGCATCGGCTGGAGCTGACCGCGCAGGCTCTCCTCGTCCCGAGCGCCGAGGGCGCCGCCGGACGCGTCGCGGACCACCACGACGAAGAGCGTGGGCAGCGGCTCGAGGCCCAGAAGCGCCAGGCGGCGCGCGGTGGCCTGGGGCGTGGGCTGCTCGTCCTCGAGCAGGCGGCGCAGGAAGTAGGACTCCATCTGGGCGCTGCCCACGGTGAAGACCTCCCCCTTCTGCAGCTCCTGCCCGACGACGTTGCACAAAAGCGAGAAGTCCTCGACGTCACCCTCGGCGAAGGGCCTCTCGTGGGCCATCATCATGACGCGCGCCAGGCAGATGCCGTGCACCATGACGTTTTGCGTCATCGTGGTGAGGGCGAGGTTGGCGTTGTCGCGCACCACGGGCCCGCAGGCGCGGGCGAGCCGCTCGTTGATGCCGTCGTCCTCGATGAAGGCCACGCCGTCCTCGAGGATGTCGCCGAAGGCCATCTCCTCGCGCATCACGCGCGCGTAGGCGGAGTCGTCATCGGCCGCCGGGGACACGCCGCCGCTCGCGACGTAGTGGTAGCTCGGGTCCACGACCACGATGGGGTTGCCGAGGGCGTCGGCCGCCTCGTCGACGAGGTGACTGATGCCCCGGTCGGAGAGGAGCGCCGCGAGGATGCGGTCTCTTCTCGCCTGCGTGGAAGGGTCGCCCTGCTCCATTCACGGCTCCTTTCGGCGGTGCGCTGCTGACGGATTTCTGCGACACATGATAATGGAAATGAAAGGGAGGGCGACCATGACGGTCTGGGGAGGCAGCGACAGGATGGACCCCGTCGACGCGCGCATCGAGGACGCGGTCTTTACGCTCATGGAGACGACCGACATCCCCGACATCCGCGTGTCGGACGTCGTGCGCCTCGCCGGCATCTCCCGCTCGACCTTCTACCGGCGCTTTGGCTCGGTCGACGACGTGGTCAAGGCCTTCGAGACCGACGTGCTGGCCAACATGCACTCCATCAACAGCTACGCCCTCAAGGCCCGCTTCGGCCAGTCCGAGCTCGACCCCACGCCCACGATGATCCGGCGCATGGAGGTCCTCGCTGAGCGGCGCGACAAGATCGTGGCGCTCAACGGCCCGCACGGCGACCCGCAGTTCGTGCACAAGGCCACGATCCTCATGCACGACCACTTCCGCGAGCGCCTCTCCGACGTGGAGGGCTCCGACACCTACCGCGATTTCTACCTCGCCTTCGTTCTCGCCGGCCACCACAACGTGATCCAGTACTGGCTCGAGGAGCGCCCGGAGGTCTCCCCGGAGGTCGTCGCCGGCGTGCTCAACCGCCTCTTCTACGCGCCGTTTTTCCTCGACGAGACCAACGCGCGTCACGTGCCCGCGTCGCCGTTCCGCGGAAGGGGCGCGCGGGGCGAGAAGGACGGGCGGGACGTGCGGGACGAGAAGGGCGAGCGGCGCCGCCAGCGGTAGGTTCCGACCGCCGAGCGGCAGACCCGCTCCCTCTCGAACAATACCTTTCACCAGCGAAAAGAAACACCGTACGCAAAGTTGTCCCACAGGGCGGAACGCCCTGAGCCCAGAGGTTCTTCTCGGCATTTGGCATGCGGCATAGCATGCGAGACATGGAAGGTACGCAATGCTTCGGAAAAGGATGTGATGCTATGGTCAAGCTTGGCAGGAACATGCGCAGCGTCTCGATCGTGGGCGTGGGCTGCACCCCGTTCAAGGACTTCGAGGACCACCCCGAGACCCAGGGGATCGGCGAGGGCGAGGCGTTTGGCTACGCCGCGCTCGAGGCGATCGCCGACGCGGGCCTCGAGCCGCGCGACGTCGACTTCTTCTATCACGGCGCCGCCAACCCCTATCTGATCAACGACTGCATCACCCCCAACATGCAGGTGGCCGACTGGTTTGGCATGCGCTCCAAGGGCTCGGTGCACCACTCCGAGGCCTGCTGCACCGGCTACGTGGCGCTCGAGCAGGCCGTGATGGCCGTCGCCTCCGGAACCTACGACGTGGTGCTCTCCGGCGCGGTGGACCTCGCCTCGACGCTGCCCGTCGAGCACATGCCCTCCCACGTGCGCCAGGACTTCCCGCTCGAGGTCATGATCCCCTCGCTCGACAAGATCTACGACCGCGCTTACGGCCGTCCGCTCGACGGCGCCTTCGGCGTCTCCTTCGACAACTGGATCAACGAGTACTCGATGATCTACGACCTCGACGCCGACAAGATCGACGACGCGCTCAACGGCCTCACCAAGAGCCTGCGCCGTGGCGCGGTGGCCAACCCGCTGGCCTACTACGAGACCACCGTCGAACAGGACGCCGCCGAGATGGGCTTCGAGACGGCCGACGAGTACCTCAAGAGCATGTACAACCCCAAGGTCACCCAGTACCTGCGCGTGACCGGCTTCGAGAAGAAGTGCGACGGCGCCGCCGCCATCGTAGTCATGCCCACGGAGAAGGCCAAGGCCATGGGCGTGCCGCACGCCCCGATCGAGGTCCTGGGCACCGGGGCGGCCGCCGTGGAGGCGGGCCTCGTGCACAACGAGCACTGGGCGACCGAGATCGCGGCCAAGCAGGTCTACGAGCTCACCGGCGTCTCTCCGGACGAGGTCGACCTGTTCATGTGCAACGACTTCTTCCTCGCGTCCGAGATCTGCTCCGCCGAGGAGTGCGGCTACATCCCGCGCGGAGAGGCCTGGAAGTACGCCATCGAGGGACGCACCGCCTTTGACGGCGACAAGCCCATCAACCCGCACGGAGGCCGCTGCAACTTCGGCCACGCGCACGGCGCCTCCGGCATCGCCGACATCTACGAGGCCGTCAAGCAGATGCGCGGCGAGGCCGGCGCGACGCAGATGGCCAAGGTGCCCCGCACCACGTTCCTGCGCGGCTTCGGCGGCTCCCAGAACGTCCGCTGCCAGATTCTGCGCACCGTCGAGTAGAAGAGCCGAGAGGACAAAGGAGGCATACCCCATGCAGCTTGATCAGATGGAGCCCGTCGTCAAGAAGTTCTACCAGGGCCTCGAGGAGGGCAAGCTCTACGGCCGTCGCTGCCTCGAGTGCGGCGCGATCGAGTTCCCGCCCCACCTGGCCTGCAACGCCTGCGGCTATCACGCGACCGAGTGGTGCGAGGTCTCCGGCCACGGCCGCCTCATCGACTTCACGCTTCCCGGGTCGCAAAACGACAAGCCCTACCTGCGCGAGGTCGGCAAGTACGCCTACGGCGCCGTCGAGCTCGACGAGGGCCCGGCCTACACCTACGTGATCTTCGGCATCACCAAGAAGAAGGCCGCCGACATCCGCGCCCGCCTCATCGCCGGCGAGAAGGTCGGCGTCCACCCCAAGATCATCGACCGCCCCGGTTACAAGGAGCTCTGCTTCGAGCTCGACTAACGACGAAAGGGACCGTCCCCTCTCATCACCACCGACAGAAAGGAAACATCATGAGCCAGGAAGTCCTCGAGCAGGTCTGCGAGTTCGCCAAGTCCGCCTACAAGTACGACGGCGAGGTCACCGCCGAGACCACCTTCGCCGAGCTCGGCAAGGGCTCGATGAAGATGATTGCTCTCACCTCCATGATCGAGAACGAGCTCGACGCCGAGGTGCCCATCCGCGAGGTCATGACCATGAAGACCATCGGCGAGCTCGTGGAGCGCGTCGAGGAAGAGATGGAGTAAGCCGTGGGCCTGATGGAGACCCTGCGCGAGCGCGCCGCCGCGCGCCCGATGCGCGTCGCCTTCCCCGAGGGCGACAACGACACCATGATGCGCGCCGTGGCCGAGCTCACCGAGGCCGGCCTCGCCAAGTGCGTGCTCGTGGGCGACGGCGCCGAGCTCGCGCGCCTCGCCGAGGAGCGCGGCGTCAGCCTCGACGGCGTCGAGGTCGTCGACGTCACCGACGAGGCGGGCAACGCCGCCTGCGCCGAGCGCTATCTCGCGTGCCCCGACTGCAAGTACAAGGCCAAGGGCGTCGCGCGCCGCATGACGCGCCCGCTGGAGCGCGCCCTGATCATGCAGGTGCTCGGCGACGTTGACGTCATGTTCGCCGGCATCGCGAGCGCCACGGGCGACATCATCCTCGCCGCCCAGACCATCGTGGGCCTGGCCGACGGCGTGGACACGATTAGCTCCTGCGGCATCACCGACGTGCCGGGCTGGGACGGCGGCGAGGGCGGTCTCATCGGCTTCGGCGACTCGGCCGTGTGCGTGAACCCCACGCCCGAGGAGCTCGCCTCGATCGCCATCGCCTCGAGCGAGACCGTGGCGGCGCTGACCGGCTGGGACGTGCGCTGCGCGCTGCTCAGCCACTCCACGGACGGCTCGATGGACAACGAGCTCGTGGACAAGGTGCGCGCGGCGCGCGACATCGCCAACGAGCGTCGCCCCGACCTCAAGATCGACGGCGAGTTCCAGTTCGACGCCGCGATCAACCCCAAGGTGGCCGCCAAGAAGGTGGCCCGCGAATCCGAGGTCGCCGGCCGCGCCAACCTGCTCATCTGGCCCGACATCGACGTCGGCAACATCGGCGTAAAGATCATCCAAAACCTCACCGGCGCCGACGCCTACGGCCCGATGCTGCAGGGCTTCAAGAAGATCGTGTGCGACTGCAGCCGCTCCGCCCCCGTCTCCGAGATCGTGGGCAACGTCGTGATGAGCTGCGTGCGCGCCCAGGCGCTGGAGGGCTAGCATGGCCGAGAAGAACTATCGCGTGCTCGTGATCAACCCCGGCTCCACCTCCACCAAGGTGGGCCTGTTCGACGGGGAGACGGAGGTCTTCTCCGAGAACGTCGCGCACTCCGCCGAGAGGCTCGCGCAGTTCGGCGGCATCTCCGAGCAGATGCCCTACCGCCGCGACACCATCCTCGAGATGCTCGACGCCCATGGCGTCGACCTAGCGAGCGTCGACGCCTTCGTCGGGCGCGGCGGCGGGCTTCTGCCCACGCCGGGCGGCACTTACGCGGTGAACGAGGTCATGCTGCGCCACTCCCACGACGGCGCCAACGGCATCCAGCACCCCGCGCAGCTCGGCCCGCAGCTCGCGAGCGAGTTTGCCCAGGCGGCCGGCGGCAAGCCCGCCTTCGTGGTCAACCCGCCCGACACCGACGAGCTCTGCGACCTCGCGCGCATGACCGGCGTGAGGGGCGTGTACCGTCGCGTGCACCTGCACGCACTCAACCTCAAGGAGACGGCCATCCGCCATGCGGCGTCGCTCGGGCGGCGCTACGAGGACTGCCGCTTCGTCGTGTGCCACATCGGCGGGGGCATCTCCGTCTCGGCCCACGACCACGGCCAGATGGTCGACGGCAACGACATCGTCGGCGGCGACGGCCCGATGGCGCCCACGCGCTGCGGCGCGGTGCCCGTGGTGGAGCTGCTGCGCTACCTGGAGAGCCACACCACCGGCGACGCGCGCGCCCTGTGCATGAAGACCGGCGGCTTCGTCGACCTTCTCGGCACCTCGGACGCGCTCGAAGTGAGCACGCGCGCGGCGGCGGGGGATGCCGCCTGCAAGCGCGCGTGGGACGCGATGATCTACCAGATCTGCAAGACCATTGGCGAGATGGCCTGCGTTCTGGAGGGCAAGGTCGACGGCATCCTGCTCGGTGGCGGCATGGTCCATAACGACGGCCTGGTCGCCGACATCCGCAGGCGCTGCGAGTGGATCGCCCCGGTCACGGCCTATCCGGGTGAGTTCGAGCTCGAGGCCATGGCGGCCGGTGCCCGGCGCGTGCTCTGCGGCCAGGAGGAGCCGCGCACCTACACGGGCGTGCCCGTCTTCACCGGCTTCGACGACTAGTTTTCCGGGCTTTGGGCCCAACAGGCGAGGGGCGCGGACGAGGTTTTTCTCGCCCGCGCCCCTTTTGCCCTCATGTTGGGAGAGATGATTACTCGCGCGGCTTGAGCGCGTGGAAGAGGACGACCGACGTCGCGTAGCCGATGATCACGAGCCAGACGTAGGAGTTGAGCCACGCCGCGACGAGGCCGGCGCCGCCCGTGTGCACGAAGGCTTCGGTGAGCGAGATGATCGTCACGAAGATGAGGTTTTCGATGAAGATCTGTGCGTAGACGCGCCATGAGGCGTCGCCGGCCCAGCCGGTGAGCGCGCGGGCGACGGCGCCGGTGGGCAGGACGAGCTGGCCGATGATGTTGGTGGCCAGCGCCACGCAGGTGAAGGTGTACCACGTGTGGTCGAACGGCGCCCCGTCGATGATCGTCGCGCTCGTGTTGATGACGATGGCCAGGACGAGGTCCTGGATGATGACGTTGCGGTTCCACTCGCACATGACGCTGCCCCTTCTCGCTGGTTCTGTCGAGAAGAGCGTACGTCTCGTAGAGGTGCGCAAAAAAGGTGCGGGGTCTCAAAAGAGACCCCGCACGCAGGCGCTCGTTTGTGCGAGAGGCACAGCCTACTCGTCGCCGAAGCTGATGCCGAGCGCCTTGGCCTCGCGGACGAGGTCGCCCTCGGGGTCGACGTACTTGAGCTTGCCGGCGACCTCCTCGAGCGGCACGCGGACCATCTTGCCCTTGCGCTGCGCGACCATGAAGCCAAACTTGCCCTCGAGGCAGCCGAGCGCGGCCTCGACGCCGCACTGCGTTGCGAAGATGCGGTCCTGGGCGTCGGGCTGGCCGCCGCGCTGGGTGTGGCCGGGCACGGCTATGCGGATCTCGCGGCCGGTGCGCTTGTCGATCTCTGCCGCGATGTCGTAGGCCACCGACGGCGTGGTGCGCGAGGCCACGAGCTTCTTGTACTCCTTCTTGGAGAGGGCGGCCTCCTCCTTGGAGATGGCGCCCTCGGCCACGACCACGATCGTGAAGCGCGAGCCGGCCTTGTCGCGGTCCTCGATCACGCGCACGACGTTGTCCATGTCGTAGGGGATCTCGGGGATGAGGATGACGTCGGCGCCGCCGGCCACGCCCGCGTACAGCGGGATCCAGCCGACCTTGTGGCCCATGATCTCGATCACGAAGACGCGGCCGTGGGAGCTCGCGGTGGTGTGGATCTCGTCGATGCAGCGGGTGGCCACCTCGACGGAGCTGGTGAAGCCAAAGGTCATGTCGGTGCCCCAGGTGTCGTTGTCGATCGTCTTGGGCAGGGCGATGACGTTCAGGCCCTCCTCGGAGAGGCGGTTGGCGGTCTTGGTGGAGCCGTTGCCGCCGAGCATGAACAGGCAGTCGAGCTTGAGCTTGCGATAGGTGTGCTTCATCGCCTCGACCTTGTTGATGCCGTCGGCCTCGGGGGTGTCGAGCAGCTTGAACGGGGTGCGGCTCGTGCCGAGAACGGTGCCGCCGCGCGTGAGCAGGCCGGAGAAGTCGCGGTTGTCCATCATGCGGTAGTGCTCGTAGATGAGGCCCTGATAGCCGTCCTCGAAGCCGTAGACCTCGACGGGCTCGTCGGACTGACGGTAGAGCGTCTTGACGATGCCGCGCATCGTCGCGTTGAGCGCCTGGCAGTCGCCGCCGCTCGTGAGAAGACCAACTCGAAGCATGGGCTTTCCTTCCCTCGTAACGTGCCTCAGGACCACAGATAGGAAAAGTATGCGCCTGATTCGGCCGAGTGCGCGCGCTTCTCCGCGAGCGGTATCGTTCCCAGGGTTTACGTTTCCCTGACACGGGGCACGGCGGGCGTCGCCGCCCTGCTACCATGGTCGAGAAGGACGCGTGGACCCGCGCGAGGCCCGCCCGGAATCATCAGAATGGTGTTAGTATATCTGGGTACGTATGTATGTACGTTAGTAATCATACGTAGCACATTTGGAGGATGATATGTCCACTTCGACGCTCACCATTCGCATGGACGAGGACCTGAAGCGCGAGGCGGCGAAGGTGGCCGACTACTATGGTCTGGACCTCTCCTCCGTGACTCGGGCGTTCTATAAGCAGATGGTCAACACGCGGCGCATTCCCCTCACGTTTGCTCCCGAGGAGCCCAACGACGAGAGCCTCTCTGCCATTTCCGAGGGAAACGAGTTCCTTGCGTCTGGCAAGCCCGGGCGCTTCGCTAGCGGACGCGACCTGCTTGAGGCGGCGATGTCGTGATGGCCCGCCTCACGGCGGACTTCTCAGCGGCCTTTAGCCGCGATATTAAGAAAAAGGCGCGAAAGCGCGGATGGGACCTCTCGGAGCTGGAGAAGGTCATCGATTTGGTTGTGGAGAACAGCCCCGATTCCCTCGAGACGCTTCGGCGACGCCACAACATGCACGCGTTGTCGGGGAGCTGGTCGGGTCGGAAGGAGTGCCATGTCGCCAACGCGGGCGACTGGCTCGTCATCTGGTCCTCGAACGACAAGGTTGCCTTCTTCGAGCGGACCGGAAGTCACGACGAGCTATTCAGATAGCAAGCATCACGTGTCCCGCTGAGCCCCAGGTCTCGGTGGTCGATAGCGTCTCGCGCCATGCCGTTCTCTCGAGTGAGACTGGAGGCCAGTTGTGTATCGTGTTGTTGAGCACGTTGAGCAAAACGGGTATCTCCTCGCTCCCGTGGCCTAGGGAGGGGCGATGAACAGGAGGGACGCATGACGCCGGGAGAGAGACGCGAGGTGCGCGAGGCCGTGGCGGCGGGGCGCCGCGCGCTGGCGAGCCTGGAGGAGGCCGCCGACGCGCTCGACAGCGCGAGCAACTGGGGGCTTGCCGACCTGGTGCTCGGAGGCGCGCTCGTGAGCCTGGTCAAGCACGCGCGGCTCGGGGACGCCCGCGAGGCGCTCGAGCGTGCCCGTGCCGACCTCTACGCGTTCACGCGCGAGGTGCGTGACGTGCGCGGGATCGAGGAGCTGCGCGTGGACGTGGGCGGCGTGGCCTCGGCGCTCGACGTCCTCGTCGACAACCCGTTTGTGGACCTCTACGTGCAGAAGAAGATCTCCGACGCCGAGGACAACGTGGCCGCAGCGATCGCCGCGACCAAGACCGTCCTCGCGCGCCTGGAGGCGGCGCGCTAGCTGACCCTGCGTTTCCGTTTGCGAACGCGCCCGCGCGCACGCGTCCTTCTCGCCATAGAATCTCCCTATCTGTGGTCTTGGGTTCCGGAAAGGGTAGGGCAGATGCAGGAGATTCTCCACACGCCCCACGAGCAGATCGAAGAGATCCAGCTCGAGGGCATCAAGAAGACCGTGATCGCGTGCTACGAGAACGTGCCGTTCTACAAGAAGAGCTTCGATGACGCCGGCTTTGACCCGTATGCCGTCAAGAGCCTCGACGACCTGCAGAAAGCACCGTTCGTCACCAAGCAGGACCTGCGTGACAACTACCCCTACGGCATGTTTGCCACGCCGCTCTCCGAGGTGAAGGAGATCCACATGTCCTCCGGCACCACGGGCGTGGCGACGGTGGGCGGCTACACCCAGCACGACCTCGACATCTGGGGCGAGTGCTTCGCGCGCGGCATCGAGTACGCAAATGGCGGCAAGGACGATGTCGTCCACGTCTGCTACGGCTACGGCCTGTTCACCGGCGGCCTGGGCGCGCACTACGGTGGCCTCTACTCCGGCGCCACCACGATTCCCATGTCCGCGGGCAACACCGAGCGCCAGATCCGCGTGCTCAAGGAGATGGGATCCACGATTATCTGCTGCACGCCGAGCTACGCCATGCACATCGCCGACACCGCCCTCGAGATGGGCATCGACCCGGCGCGCGACTTCCACCTGCGCGCGGGCATCCACGGCGCCGAGCCCTTCAGCGACAACTTCCGCCGCGACCTGGAGCGCAAGCTCAACTACCACGTGCTCGACGTCTACGGCCTCACCGAGACCATGGGCCCGGGCGTGGCCATCGAGTGCTGGGAGCAGAACGGCCTGCACCTGGCCGAGGACCACTTCTACGCGGAGATCATCGACCCCAACACCGGCGAGGTCCTGCCCGACGGCGAGTGGGGCGAGCTCGTGCTCACCACAATCGACCGCGAGGCGTCGCCGGTCGTGCGCTACCGCACGCGCGACATCACGCGCATCCTGCCGGGCGAGTGCGCCTGCGGCTGCACGCACCGACGCATCGACCGCATTCACGGCCGCACCGACGACATGCTCATCATCCGCGGCGTCAATGTCTTCCCGAGCCAGATCGAGGACGTCATGAAGACCTTCGACCAGGTCTCCTCCTGGTACCAGATCGAGGTCGACACCGACCACCGCTCGCTCGACATGGTCACGCTCAAGGCCGAGGTCAACCCCGACTTTGCCTTCGACTCCGTCGCCGCGGTCGAGCGCCTGCAGAAGGAGATCTCTGCGCGCCTCAAGACGGCGCTGTCCGTGGGCGTCAAGGTCAAGCTCGTTGAGCCCAAGACCATCGCGCGCAGCGAGGGCAAGGCCAAGCGCATCGTCGACCTGCGAAAGGGGATCAAGTAATGATTGATCAGATTACGGTTTTCCTCGAGAACAAGCGCGGCCGCATCGCGTCTCTGTGCCGAACCCTCGGCGACGCCAACATCAACATGGCGGCGCTCTCCGTGGCTGACACCACCGAGTACGGCATCGTGCGCATCATCTGCAGCGACACCGACGCCGCGATCGCCGCGCTCGACGCCGGCGGCTATCGCGCTATCAAGACCAAGGTCATGGCCATCGCCGTCCCGCACCACCCGGGCGGCGCCGCGGACCTGCTCGAGAAGCTCGACGACCTCGACGTGGACATCGAGTACTTCTACTGCTTCTCCACTACGGACGACCTCGCGGTGCTGGCGCTCAAGATCGCCGACCCGGCGAGCGCCGCGGAAGCGAGCTGGGCCATCGAGAAGGCCGGCTTCCACGTCTTCGAGCAGAGCGAGATCGAGTAGGGGTCACGACGCGGCGTTCTTCTCGACTGAGGGGCTGCCATACAATCAATGTATGGCAGCCCCTTCTCATATGTATTTTACCGTTGGACTCTGGCGCCCTACGATGGACAAGGAGAACCGCGTCAGAGGAGGTATCACATGGTCTTTGGCATGGGCCCGATGGAGCTTGCCGTCATCCTGCTTGTCGTCCTGGTGATCTTTGGACCGAAGAACCTGCCCAAGCTGGGTTCGGCCCTTGGAAAGACGGTCAAGAACGTTCGCGAGGGCATGGAGGAGGGCTCAGTCGACTCGGAGCCCGCCCCCGAGCCGTCCGACGACCCCGTCCAGCAGTAGCCCTTCCTCCTGCGCTCCCGGACCTTTCCCGCCGGGGGCGTTTTCTGTTGCTGGGCGCCGATCAGGAGAGCTCGCCGAGAAGAGCGACGGCGCGCTCGGCGAGCGGGGAGAGGGCGCGGTCGGCCTTCCAGATGACGGCGGCGCGCGATTCGAGGCTCTTCTCGGCGAGCGTCTTTATGTAGCAGGGGCCGGTGTCGCAGACGGTGAGCAGGGAGCGCGGCACGAGGCCCACGCCCAGGCCGGCTGCCGCACAGGAGCAGACGCTGCGGGCGTCCTCGGTGACGCAGAAGGGGTTACGGTCCAGTGAGGCTGCCGTGCGGGAGTCGCAGACGATCGGCACGTCCTCGAGCTGGGCGAGAAGGACCGTGAGCTCGTCGCCGCGCTCGAGCGCGGGCGGCATCACGGCCACGAGCGGCTCGGCCGGGGCATAGCGGGTGCGCAGACCCTGGGTGGAAAAGGGCGTGCGCACGACGCCGATCTCTGCGATGCCGCTGGTCACAAGCTCGAGTACCTCAGGGACGCTTCCCTCGCGCAGCTCGAGGGAGACGCCGGGGGCGAGCGAGGCGAGCTCGGCGAGTCGCGCCCCCGGCGCGAGGCCCGTGGCGGAGTCGCAGACCGCGAGACAGAGGGCGCCGGTGAGGCCCTTGCCGACGCTCGAGACCTCGCGTGCGGTGGCCGTGGCCATGGAGAGGATTCGCATGGCGCGCTCGTGCAGGAGCCGCCCCGCCTCGGTGAGCGCGACGCCGCGTGGGCCGCGGCGCACGAGCTGCGTGTCCAGCTCGCGCTCCAGCTGAGCGAGCTCGTAGGAGAGCGGCGGCTGGGAGATGTGCAGGCGTCGGGCGGCAGCCGTGATCTGGCCCTCCTCGGCGATGGCGACGAAGTACTCGAGCTGCTTGAGATTCAAGAGGCGCCTCCCCATGTGGCTGCGAAATACTCAAATTGTATCTCGCAGCAGCGAGAAGCATGGTTTTCTGACGCGACGCAAACCATTTCCTAACGATATTCCGCAAGGCTAGAAACGCAGGTGAGTTCATTTATGAAGCATTTGCGTAGGGAGAATCATAGTTTTGTCAACCCTCTTTCTATGAACGGTCGAAATGGGTATAACGAGCGTGTCAAACTCGAAAGGAGGGAAGGCATGACCAAGATCAAGGACATGAGCAAGCGTGAGCGCAAGGTGCTCGACGCGTGCCACAACGGCTGGTTCATGAGCGGCGAGTATCGCGCCATCATGGACGGTCACGAGCGCAGCTTCAATGCTGATAGCAAGCGACTTCTGTTCAAGGACGTTGACAAGTGGTTCTCCTCCCACGAGCAGAACCACGCGGACTTGCCGCTGCTCGTCAAGTATGTGGCGGCGTAAGCGTCATCACATCCCAAAAGGGAGGAGGAGCCTGCGGGCTCCTTTTTCTTTATCGGCTGGGCGTGCGCGACTATGAGTCGAGTTTCGTGGCATGGTCCAGCATGAGGGCGAGAATGACGGCGAGGCCGCGACGTAGACTGGCCTTCTCGATCCACTCCTCACGCGTGTGCAGCAGGTCGCCCTCGACGGTGCCCACGGTGTGCGCGGGGATGCCCAGCGAGAGCGGGATGTTGGCGTCGGTCGAGGACTCCTGGTGATGGATCTGCTCCACGCCGCCGAGCTCGCGTAGCACCTCGTCCGTGCGGGCGACGAGCTCCGCCTGTCCCTCGGGGACGTGCTCGCCGGAGGCGGGGCGTCGTCCGATGAGCTGGACGTCGATGCGGGTGCCGATCTTGAGGTGCTCCTCAACGAGCACCACGAACTTGCCGTACATCTCCTCAAGGCATTCCTCGGAGGCCGAGCGGTACTCCACGAGCACGCTCGCGTCCTCGGCGATTGAGTTCACCGTGGTGCCGCCCACGAATCGCCCCACGTTGATGGTGGTCTTGGCGCGTGTGGGCAGCTCGAGCGCATAGAGGTCCTCGATGAAACTACAGAGCGCCTCGATCGCGTTGTCGCGTCCGAAGTTCTCCCAGGAGTGGCCACCCTCGGTGTGGCACTTCACGCGCCAGCGGTGGCTGCCAACGGCTGAGACCACGTGCATGCCGAGGTAGAGGTCGAAGCTCGTGAACTCGCGTACGTGCCCGTTGTAGTGGCGGAAGAGCTCGCGCGTGCCGGCAAGGTTGCCGAGGCCCTCCTCGCAGGAGTTGGCCACCACGAGCAGACGCCGGTCGAGCGGTACGCTGTGGCGCAGCAGGTAGCGTGCCGCAAGAAGGAGCCCCACAAGGTTGGCCGTGTCGTCCCCGACGCCCGGGGCCAGAAGGCGCGTCTTGCTCTCGGCGAGCGGAAGCGGCTCGGTGTCGGGGAAGACCACGTCGGTGTGGGCGGCAAAGACCGCGATGCCGTCGTCGCCGTCGGCGGGGCCGGGCAAGCTGAGGATGACGTTCTTGGCGTCGTCGACGCGCACGGAGCCTACGGGCGCACCCTGGGCGAGCAGCCAGTCGCGGATGAAGTCCGCGCGCTGCTCCTCGTGGCCGGAAGGGGCGGGAATCTGCGCGAGCGCGCGCAGGAGCTCGAGCTCCTCCTCGTAGCACTCCTCCGCATAGGCCTCGGCGATGCGCCCGATCTTCTCGTCCATTGTTTCCCCCTGCCCCCACTGGTCCGTTTCAGAGCCTACCGCATTCCGTGATGTTTCAGGTTTGTTTTCCGGCTTGTGGGCGGAGCAGGGCGGTGTTAGGCTACCCACATCGATAGAGGAGCGGGCACGAAGATCCGTGGGGGAGCCGGCAGGCACAGATCCCCGGGGAGGCGAGGTCCGCCGAACTGGCGCGTCGGGCGCGGCGCGGCGGTGGGCCCGCGGGGAAAGACCCCCGGGACTGTCTGCGAGAAGAACTCGCAGGGGCGCTATCCTTGTCCGGACGCACGTCCGCCCTGGGGCCGCGCACCTGCACGGCGATCGAGGGGTGTCATGCAGAAGCGTCCGTTTGCCACCAAAGAGCAGCTCGAGGCCATAGCGGCCGAGTACCCAACCCCGTTCCACCTCTATGACGAGGCGGAGATTCGCCGCCGCGCGGCGGAGCTCAACGCCGCCTTTGCGTGGAATCCCGGCTTCAAGGAGTACTTTGCCGTCAAGGCCACGCCCAACCCCGCCATCCTGCGAATCCTCGCGGAGTGCGGCTGCGGCTGCGACTGCGCCACGGGCGTGGAGCTCCTGCTCGCCGACCGCGCGGGTGTGACCGGCCGCGACATCATGCTCTCCTCCAACGACACACCCGACGAGGACTTCCGCTCGGCGGACGAGCGCGGCGCAATCATCAACCTCGACGCCTACGACATGGTGGCCTGCCTCCAGCGCGCCCTCGGTGGCCGCGTCCCGCGCACGGTGTGCTGTCGCGTGAACCCGGGCGGCGCCTTCGAGAGCGAGAACGGCATCATCGGCTCCCCGGAGGACTCCAAGTTCGGCATGACGCCGGCGCAGCTCGAGCAGGCATTCCGCGAGCTTGCCGCCCTGGGCGTGGAGGAGTTTGGCATCCACGCGTTTCTCGCCAGCAACACGCAGGTGAACGACTACTACCCGCGCCTCGCGCGTCAGCTCTTTGAGATGGCGGCGGACGTCTCCGCGCGCCTGGGCGTGCACATTGGCTTCATCGACCTCTCCGGTGGTATTGGCGTGGCCTACCACCCGGACGACACCCCCTGTGACCTGGCCGTCATTGGCGAGGGTGTGCGCAAGGCGTACGAGGGTGTGCTCGTGCCCGCAGGTATGGGCGACGTGGCGATCTTCTCGGAGCTGGGCCGCTGGATGCTCGCGCCGGCGGGCGCGCTCGTGACCCGCGTCATCCACGAGAAGGTCACCTACCATGACTACCTGGGCGTGGACGCCTGCGCGGCAAACCTCATGCGCCCCGCCATCTACGACGCCTATCACCACGTCTCCGTGATGGGCGCCGAGGACGCGCCGTGCACGCACCGCTACAACGTGGTCGGACGGCTCTGCGAGAACAACGACCAGTTCGCCCGCGACCGTCTCATGCCCGAGTGCCACGTAGGCGACCTGCTGTTCATTCACGATACGGGCGCCCACGGGCACTCTATGGGCTACAACTACAACGGCGCGCTGCGCTCCGCGGAGCTGCTGCTGCGCTGCGACGGTTCGGTCGAGCTCATCCGCCGCGCCGAGACCCCCGCCGACTACCTGGCAACGCTGGACGTGTGAGGTCCGCTCGCATAACGAGAGAAGAGAGGCAACCATGGACATGACCAACCTGACCGGATCGATTGTTGCGCTGGTGACCCCGTTCGCCGAGGACGGCTCCGTCGACTATCCCGCGCTCGAGCGGCTCGTGGACTTCCACCTGGAGAACGGCACGGACGGCATCCTCGTGCTCGGCACCACCGGCGAGTCCTCCACGATGACCGACGACGAGGACTTCGAGGTCGCGCGCTGCGTTGTCGAGCGCGTGGCCGGCCGCGTCCCCGTGATCGGCGGCGCCGGCTCAAACGCCACCTTCGAGTCCGAGCGCAAGGCCGCCGGCCTCGTCAAGCTCGGCGTGGACGGCCTGCTGCTCATCACGCCGTACTACAACAAGTCCAACGAGGAGGGCATCTACCGCCACTTCACCGCGGTCATGGACAAGGTCGACGTCCCCTGCATCCTCTACAACATCCCCGGCCGCACCGGCTGCTCCATCAGCGAGAAGAACCTCGCTCGCCTGGCGCGGCACCCCAACGCGTGGGGCCTCAAGGAGGCCTCGGGATCCATCAGCTACGCAACCATGGCCGCCCAGTACCTCTCCGACGACTTCCGCATGTTCTCCGGCAACGACGACATCGTCGTGCCGCTCATGAGCCTCGGCGCCAAGGGCGTCATCTCCGTGTGGGCAGACGTCGCACCCGCCACGGTGCACCAGATGTGCGCGGACTTCCTTGCCGGCAACATCGAGGCCGCGCGCCGCACGCAGCTGGAGAGCCTCGAGCTCATCCACGCCCTCTTCTGCGAGGTCAACCCGATTCCGGTCAAGTGCGCCCTGGCTGAGATGGGCATGATCGGCGAGCACTACCGCCAGCCGCTCTGGACGATCTCCGATGCCGGCCGCGAGCGCCTCGTCACCGCGATGAAGGGGGTCGGTCTCCTTGGCTAGCGCGATCGTCGTCGGCGGCAGCGGCCGCATGGGGCGCCTCGTGTGCGAGGAGCTTCTCGCCCGCGGCTTTGACGTGGTGGGCTCCTATGACGTGGACAACATCGACGAGCTGGACGGGTCGGCGCCGGCGGTGGACGTCGCCGTGGACTTCTCCGCGCCCGCCTCGCTGCCGCACACGCTGGCCTACGCGCGCCGCACGGGTGCCGCGGTGGTCTCAGGCACCACGGGTCTCTCGGAAGACCAGCTAGGAGAGCTTCGCGCTCTGGGCGAGAAGAACCGTGTGATCTGGGCGTCCAACTACTCCCTCGGCGTTGCCGCCCTGCGCCGTGCCACGGCGATGGTGGCCCGCACGCTCGACGGCTGGGACGTGGAGATCGTGGAGACGCATCACAACCAGAAGGTCGACGCGCCGAGCGGCACGGCCAAGGCCCTTCTCGTCGCCGTCGACCCGACGGGGGAGCGGCCCGTTGTGGGCGGGCGCGAGGGCATCGTGGGCGCCCGCGTGCCCGGCGAGATCGGCATGCACGCCGTCCGAGGCGGCACCGTTGCGGGCACGCACGAGGTCCACTTCTTCGGCACCGACGAGGAGGTCTGCCTCACGCATCGCGCCACGAGCAGGCAGATCTTCGTCACCGGTGCCGTGGCCGCCGCCGCGCGCCTGCTTACGCGCGAGCCTGGCTTCTACGACTTTGATACTCTGATGTTTGACTAGAACGCACGACCGGGAGGGGCAGCACGTGGACGCTCAGGAGATCATCGACTTCATTGCCAACGCGCCAAAGAAGACGCCGGTCAAGGTGTACGTGCGCGAGAAGTGCGGCATGAGGGTGGACTGGCCGGACGCCCATGTCTACGGCGGACGCGACGGCAAGGTCGTCCTTGGCGAGTGGGACGCCATCGAGCCCGTCCTTCTCGCCAACGCGGACTCGATTGAGTACGCGGACATCGAGTGCGACCGTCGCAACTCCGCGGTGCCGCTTTTGGACCTGCGCGGCGTGAACGCGCGCATCGAGCCGGGCGCGATCATCCGAGATCGCGTGGAAATCGGCGACAACGCCGTCATCATGATGGGCGCCGTCATTAACATCGGCGCCGTGGTGGGCGAGGGTACCATGATCGACATGGGCGCCGTGCTCGGCGGGCGTGCCATCGTGGGCGCGCACTGCCACGTGGGCGCGGGCGCCGTGCTCGCCGGCGTGGTGGAGCCCGCCAGCGCCACGCCCGTCATTATCGAGGACGACGTCATGATCGGTGCCAACGCCGTGGTCATCGAGGGCGTGCACGTGGGCAAGGGCGCCGTCGTCGCGGCAGGGGCCGTCTGCGTGGAGGACGTGCCGGCAGGTGCCGTGGTGGCTGGCTGCCCCGCCCGTGTGATCAAGATGAAGGACGAGAAGACCGCCGACAAGACCGCTCTGGTCGACGCCCTGCGCTCCCTGTAGCCGCCGCGAGCCGAGGTTCTTCTCGCCCCGTTTCGCAAACTGTCGCTTTCTGCTGCCCGCGAGCCTTCCAGACGGCCCGCAGGCAGCAGTTTCCGACAGTTTGCGAAAGGGTGCGACGCCGGCGTGTTCACCGACGAGACGTGCCGTTCGCGGAGAAGTTAGCCTGTCAACAGCTGCCAAAGGGAATACTACGCAGCGGACCGCCGGCATTCCGGCACGTAGCAACCCAAGGGGGAACACATGGCAGTCAACCGCTTCGTCCTGAACAACATCTCCTATCACGGATCAGGCGCGATCAAGGAGATTCCCGGCGAGCTCGAGCGCCGCGGCTACAAGAAGGCCTTCGTCTGCTCCGACCCCGACCTCGTGAAGTTTGGCGTCGTGGCCAAGGTGACCGACCTGCTCGACGAGGCGGGCATCGCCTGGGAGCTCTACTCCGAGATCAAGCCCAACCCCACGATCAAGAACGTCCAGGACGGCGTCGAGGCGTACAAGACCTCCGGCGCTGACTGCATCGTCACCATCGGCGGCGGCTCCTCGATGGACACCGCCAAGGGCATCGGCATCATCGTGGCCAACCCCGAGTTCGCCGACGTCGTCTCCCTCGAGGGCGTTGCCCCCACCAAGAAGCACGCCGTCTTCACCATCGCCGTGCCCACGACCGCCGGCACCGCGGCCGAGGTCACGATCAACTACGTGATCACCGACCCCGAGAAGGTCCGCAAGTTCGTGTGCGTTGACGTCAACGACATCCCCGACGTGGCGGTCGTCGATCCCGACATGATGGCCTCCATGCCCGCTGGCCTCACTGCCGCCACCGGCATGGACGCGCTCACCCACGCCATCGAGGGCTACACCACCCAGGGCGCCTGGGAGCTCTCCGACATGTTCCACTACAAGGCCATCCAGCTCATCTCCCAGCACCTGCGCGACGCTGTGGCCGAGGCCAAGAGCGGCCAGCCGGGCTCCGGCCGCGAGGGCATGGCGCTCGCCCAGTACATTGCCGGCATGGGCTTCTCCAACGTGGGCCTGGGCATCGACCACGCCATGGCGCACACGCTCTCCGCGCACTATGACACCCCGCACGGCGTGGCCTGCGCGATGCTGCTGCCGGTTGCCATGGAGTACAACAAGCCCGTCGTGACCAAGCGTCTCGCTGAGGTCGCCGTGGCCATGGGCGTGGACACCACCGGCATGAGCGACGACGAGGCCGCCGACGCCGCGATTGCCGCCGTGCGCCAGCTCTCTGCCGACGTCAACATCAAGCCGACGTGCGACGGCCTGGTTGAGGCCGACCTCGACCAGCTGGCCGACGACGCCATCGCCGACGCCTGCTTCCCGGGCAACCCGCGCGAGGCCGACCACGCCGCCGTCGTGGAGCTCTTCCGCAAGGTGATGGCGTAGCGTCCTTGCCAACGTAAGGGGGCCCGGCACCTCGCACGCAAACTGCTTCGCGCTCTGCGCTCAGGAAGTTTGCTTTGCGAGGTGCCGGGCCTCCGTTGTCTCGGGCTACTTCTTGAAATGGGCGTCCTTGTCGCCGGACGGTCTAAGAAACGTCGCCTTTGTCGGCACCCGTTCTAGGAAACGCCGACCTTGTCCCGGGGTTTCTCACAAAAGTGTGGGTTTGCATAGATGAGGGGACACCGGTCCGGACAAGGCCGCGGAAACCTAGAAGCGTGAGGGGCGAGGGCGAGAAAACCTAGACGCCGGAAGGACAACCCTGGCGATTCCGGGAACGCGGGCGAGAAGGGCGCCCTCCCGCTACTCGTCGCTCACGGCGCCGCCGACGAGCATGCTCACGAGCGAGATGATGACGGCACCGAGCAGCGCGGAGCCAAAGGACCCGATCGCGATGCCGGCATGGAAGATATTGCGCGAGAGGTAGCTCGCGAGCTCGAGAAGCATCGCGTTCACTACCACGTAGAAGATGCCGAGCGTGACCAGCGTGAGCGGCAACGCCAGCAGCTGCATCACGGGCTTGATCGTTGCGTTGAGCAGCGCGAGCACGAAGGCGCACATGATCGGTCCTGCCCAGGTGCCGCCCACGGCGTCGATGCCCGGGACGAGCCAGATGGCGACCGCGCACGCGACGGCCGTGACGAGCCACTTGCCGACAAACCCCATGACAGCCTCCTATCTGGCCGGCGCGCGACGCGCGGCCAGCACGGCGTCGATCACCTGTGCCACGCCGCGCTCGTTGTTGGACGGGGCGCGGAAGTCCGCGAAGCGCTCCATGCGCTCCTCGGCGTTGGCCATGAGGTAGCCGTGCCCCACGTACGAGAGCATCTCGGCGTCGTTGTCCGTGTCGCCGAGTGCGATGACGTCTGCGGGCGAGATGCCCAGGTGCTCGCAGAGCCGCGCGATGCCCGTGCCCTTGTCGACGCCTCGGTTCATGACGTCGAGCCAGTCGACGCCCGCGCACGTCACCGACAGACGCCCGCCGAAGGCCGGCGCGAAGCGCTCCTCGTAGGCGTCCGCGGAGTTGTTCTCGGGAAAGTAGACCGTGAACTTGTTTGCCTCCTCACGGGCGGACCCGATGTCGTCGACGTAGAGGATCTCGTGGTAGTAGACGCGCAGCGCGTCGTCGTAGGCGCGCCCCCACGCGGGTACGACGGCGCGCTCGAGCCCGCAGACCACCGGCACCGCCTCCGGTGCGCGCTCGAGCGTGAAGGCGACGAGCTCCGCGAGGGTCGCCTCGCCGATGACGCTCTTGAAGACCACATCGCCCCGGCAGACCACGCCGGCACCGTTGTCGGTGATGAACGCCATGCGGTCGCGCGACTCTGGGAACATGTCCTGCAGCGTGTAGAGCGGCCGCCCGCTCGCGGCGGAGAAGACCACGTCGACCTCCTCGAGCGCGCGGATGCGGCCGGGCATGCCCTCGGGCATGGACTTGTCGTCGGCGAGCAGCGTGAAGTCCATGTCGCTCGCCACCAGGCGAACGCCTGTGAGGTCATCCTCCAGGTAGCTCCTCATCGACCCTCCGTTCTGCCGCTGCGCACTGACGCGGACAATTCTAGCGTGACCTCTGGCGCGAGTCCGCTTTAATGCGCTAAAGTGTTTTGCCGAGAAGGACGAGGGGAGGGAGGCCCATGGCTGAGTTCGGAGGGGTCGGCGAGACGGAGCGCAGGCGCCTGCTCGAGGCGCTCTGCTCTCTTGAGTCCGTGGACGAGGCCTCGGCGCTGCTCTCGGACCTGTGCACTCCGCGCGAGATCGAGGATCTCTCGCAGCGCCTCGAGGTGGCGACCATGCTCGCCGCGGGAGCCTCCTACGTCGACGTGTCCCATTCCACGGGCGCCTCCTCAACCACGGTGAGCCGCGTCTCAAAGTGCCTGAACGGGACTGCTGGCGGCTATCGCCTGGTGCTCTCGCGTCTCGACGGTGGCCGGGCCTAGCCCGAGGGGCGTGCGGCGTTTTTGTCCGGTGCTCGCGGTAGGGTAGGATGAGTCGAGAAGAACCTCGGCACGGAGGTGTCATGCCGCTGAGCATCCTCACAGCATCGAACGAGCAGCTCGTCTCCCCTGAGCTGGAGGCGCGCGTGCGCGCGGCGCTCGCGTCGTGCGGGCGGGCCGTCGTCCTCGTCCCGAGCTTCGCGCAGGCGCTGCAGGTTCAGCGCGCCCTTGCCGAGAAGGACCTCTCGCTCGGTGTCACCGTGAGCACGCCCTCCGCCTGGTCCGAGGAGCGCTGGGGGGTCTGGGGGGACGGTCGTCGCGTGGCGGACGGCGCCTCGCGCGACCTGCTCGCCGCCCGCGTGCTCACCCGGGCCTGCTGGCGCCCGGCCTTCCCGCTCGTCGACGCGCCGGGCGTCTCCGCGCTCCTTGCCGACCTCTCCCACGCCGGGCTTCCGTGGCTCGCGGGGTCGCAGGTGGTGCCCGAGGACTCGAGCGAGGCGGAGCGCTCGCTGGTGGGGCTTCTGCCCGCGCTCGCTGACGAGCTCCGGGCGCACGGACTCGTCGAGGGCTGCGAGGTCATGGACGAGCTGCCGCGCGTCCTGGCGGCAGAGGGTGCCGCGGTGCCGCCGGTCACCCTCGTTGGGTTCCCGTGGCTGCGGCGCGTCGAGCGAGCGCTCGCCGAGGGGCTCGCGGAGGCGTTCGACGTCGCGGTCGTTGAGTGCTGTCCCGTCGCGCGGGATGGCGTGCGCGCCGCGGAGCTCGAGGACCTTCTCGCCACGCTCTTCATGCCACCGGTGCGCCCGGTCGCGCCCACCGGCGCGGTGCGGGTCATCCTTCCTGCGGGGCCGTCGGCCGAGCCGGAGCTCGTCTGCCGTGAGCTGGCTGCCCTTGCGGACGAGGGCTGCGAGGACATCGTCGTGGCGGCGCCCGATTCGGCGCGCGCCTGGCGCGAGCTGGGACCCCGGCTTGCGGCGCGCGGTATCTCCTCGTGGGCGCAGCTCTCCCGTCCCCTGGCGGAGCTGGAGCCCGGTCGGGCCTTCCTGGGGTACGTGCGCGCGGTCGCCCATCTCACGGAGCTCGAACGGAGCTGGCCGGCGGCCGTCCCGGTCCCGGACGCCCCCCGTGCGGGCACCGTGCGCGTGGCGCTCGCGGACATGTCGTGGTGGCCCCCGAGGGACCTCTCCGACTTCCTGCTCTCCGAGATCTCCCACATGGACGTCGGACGCGCCCGGCGTCTCGACGCCGAGTGGCGCGCCAACCGACTGCTCACGCCCTCCGTCGTACTGGAGCAGCTGGAATCCCCGCGCGTGGTCTCCCCTGAGGTCGCGGCGGCAACGCGCGAGCTGCGACGCGGGCGGCTCGGGTCGGCGGCGTCCAAGCTCTTGATGCCCTACGTCGAGGGGGATGCTGCGTCTGCCCCCGGCGCCCCGGAGGCCACGGCGGCGCTCGGGGCGGTGCTTGACGTTGCCCGGACCCTCAAGGAGCTCGGTGTGACCGCAGACCCCTCCCAGGACGCGTCGGTCTCGCTGGCCGAGCTCGTCTCGCTCGCCGAGGTCGCGCTCGGTCGCACCTCGACCGTGCTGCGCCCCGAGCGCGTGGTCGAGGACGCTCGTTCCGAGGTCCGCATTCTCGATGCCTCCTCGGCAAGCCGCCTTGCCCCCGCCTCCACGGACGCCCTCGTCGTGCTTGGGCAGACTTCCGTCGAGGCGGCCGTCTCGGAGAGCGACGACGTCCGGTCGCACATCCTGCGAGCGTGGGGCGTCGAGGAGCCGCCGAGTGCGATGGAGCTCGAGCGCGTCCGGTTCGGCTCGCTCGCCCGCGTGCCGCGCCGTGTGCTGGCGCTGGAGCGCACGCTCTTCGGAGCGGATGGCAAGGAGTGCTACCCCTCTGTCATGCTCTCCGAGGTCATGGCATGCTATGGCGTACGCGCTGAGGCGGACGCCGCGGAGCTCGCCGGCG
>DBQY01000011.1:81844-99093 GCA_002305805.1 Atopobium sp. UBA1382
CCCGCCGGGCACATCGACGCGAGGCGGCGCGAGCTCGTCTCACCCCCTCCCGAGGGCATGACCTCCGAGGACGCCCGGCCCCTCCTCTCCGCCTCTCAGATAGAGAGCTACCTGGAGTGCCCGTACAAGTGGTTCAGCCTGCGTCGCCTACGCCTGCGCGACGCGGACGCAGGCTTCACGGGCGCGGAGATGGGCACCTTCGCGCACCGCGTCCTTGAGGTGAGCCGCCGCGAGTTCGTCGCCCGCGCGCAGGAGCGCCTCGAGGGCGGCCATGTCCTCGCCGACCTGCGCGCCGCGCACGAGGGCGCGATGCAGCGGGAGGACTATCGCGAGGAGGTGGAGCGGCTGCTGGGGCGCGCCCAGGCGGACCCGTGCGTACGGCTTCCGGGCTCTCGTCCGCTTGTGGGGGACGCCCCGACTCTCGAGGAGGCGCGCGCGGCGCTCGACGAGGAGTTCGACGCGCACCTGAGCCATCAGTACCAGCTCGTCGGCGGACGCCGGCCCCTGCCGCAGGCGCTGGTGCCGCACCTCGCGCGTGAGCACGGGCAGCTCCTCGGCCTCCGTCGGGACCTGGGCTCGCTGCTCGACTTCGAGGCCGGCGCGCTCGAGGGCTTCGAGCCGCGGCTCTTCGAGTGGGGGTTCGGTCGTGGGGGAGCGCCGAAGGTGGAGTACGCGGGTGTCCTGCTCACGGGAACGGTCGACCGCATCGACGTCGACGCCCACGGCCAGGTCGCCGTCATCGACTACAAGCACAAGTCGGACCTCGGCTTTGCCCGGGAGTACGACGCCTTCTCCGCCGGTCGCGAGCAGGGGTCCTTCTCGCTGCCCCGTCGCGTGCAGTCGCTCGTGTACGCGCAGGTCGTCCGCCGCGCCTTCCCCGACCTTACGGTCCGCGCCGCCCTCTACCTCTGCACAAAGGGGTCCCATGCCCTCGCGGGCGCCGCGGACGAGAACATCGTCGACCTCGTCTTTGGCGAGCGCGGCGTCTCGTCCAAGCGTCTCCCGTCCGTGAGCGTGCCGCGCGGGGAGGCCTTTGGCCGCACGGACGCGAGCGGCATGGAGGCCCTGCTCGACGCCAGCGAGGAGGCCATCGCGCGGGCGATGGAGCGCCTGCTCGCCGGTGACATCGAGGCCAACCCACTGGACGCCGAGGCGTGCCAGTTCTGCCCGGTGCTCAACTGCGAGAGGAGGCTGCGGAAATGAGCGCGCCGCTCGACCTCTCGCGCCTGAACGACCGTCAGCGTGCCATCGCCACGACGCTCGACGCGCCCCTCTTCGTGGAGGCCGGTGCCGGCTCGGGCAAGACGTTCACGCTCACCCAGCGCATCGCCTGGGCGCTCTCGCCCGGATCGGGCGCCGACGGGCGACCCTTCCTCGACAGCCTCGACCAGGTGCTCGTCATCACCTTCACCGAGGCCGCCGCGCGCGAGATCAAGGAGCGGGCGAGAAGGACGCTGCGCTCGGTGGGTCTCACCGAGCAGGCGCTCGCGGTGGACGACGCCTGGATCTCCACGATTCACGGCATGTGCTCGCGCATCCTGCACCGGCACGCGCTCGACCTGCGACTCGACCCCTCGTTTGCGGTGGTGTCCGACTCTGCGCAAGCGGCACTCTTCGACCAGGCCATGGACGAGGTCATGCGTGCCGCCCGCTCCGACGAGGCCTTCGCTCCGCTGCTTGCCGAGTACGCCCTGGGAACGCGGACGAGAAACGGCTACACGGGAACGATGGGCCTCGTGGAGACGCTCGTGGGCGTGGGCGCCTCGTGCCCGGCGGGTGTCGACGCGCTTGCGCCCCAGCCTGCGAACCCCGATGCCCTGCAGGAGGCGCTGGCCTCCTTCATGGCCCGCATGGAGGAGCTTGGCGCCTGCCGCCTCACACCTGCCGCGCGGAGCAGGGTCGTGCCGGCGCTCGAGGCGCTGCGGGACTTCGAGCGCCGAGCGCGCCGGGAGCGCACGCCCGAGGCCATCTGCGCGCTTCTCGCCGACCTGTCCCTGCCCGCAGCGAGCGGCGCGATCAAGGCCGAGGTCAAGGCTGCCAAGTCGGCGCGCGCGCTCGTGCTCGCCGAGGCCCGCTTCTGCTCCTGCGCCCCCCATGCGGAGGCGCTGCTCGAGCTCGCCCGACGCGTGGAGCGCCGCTACCGCGAGATCAAGGACGAGAACCGCTGCCTGGACAACGATGACCTCGTGCGCGAGGCGCTCCGCGCGGTGCGCGACAATCCTGACGTGCGCCGCGACTACGAGGGTCGCTTTCGCCTCGTGATGGTGGACGAGTTCCAGGACACCGACGAGATGCAGCTCGAGCTCATCGGGCTCCTCGCCGGGGAGGACGGGGCGCACCTGTGCACGGTCGGTGACGCCCAGCAGTCGATCTACCGGTTCCGCGGCGCCGATGTGGGCGTGTTCCGCCGGCACGGCGAGAAGGTCGCCGAGGGCGGCACCGTGCGCCTGGACACGAACTACCGCAGCCATGCCGATGTGCTCGCATGCGTGGAGCGAGTGTGCACGGGCGGTTCGGGGAGTGCTCCGGGCGTGCTCGAGGGCTTCATGCATCTTGACTCGTGCCCCACGCGCAAGGACGGCTACCTCGCTCGCACCCTGCCGCGCGTCGACATCGAGGTGTGTGCGGGGAACGGTGCCGCGGGGCGCCCGACCAGGCACCAGGTCGCGACAATGGCGGCTCAGGTCGCCGATGCCCTCGCCCGCTATCGCAGCGCGGGGGAGCGCGCCGGCAACATGGCGCTGCTGCTCGGTGTGACGACCAACGCCGCCCTCTACATCGACGCCATTCGTGCCCGTGGCATGGAGTGCGTGGTCACGGGTGGCTCCACCTTCACCTCCACGGACGAGGTGAGGGTCGTGTGTGCGCTCCTGCACACCCTGGCAAATCCGGCGGACACGCAGTCGGGCCTCTTCCCGCTTTTGGCGAGCGAGATGTTCGGTCTGGATGCCAACGACTTCTGCGAGCTCGGATCTCGCGCGCAGGATAAGCTCGACGCTCCCACCAAGCGCGGGATTGACCGCGGACTCCAGACGATGGAGCTCTACCACGCCCACAAGCCGTCGATGCGGCTCGCCCGTGCCCACGAGGTGCTCTCGCGTGCCCTCGACCAGGTGCGCTGGCGCGGCGTCGCCGACGTATGCGCGGACGTGGTGCGCGACTCCGGGTGGCTCGCGCGGCTGGAGGCGGACGGTGCCGAGGGGCGTGCGCGTGCCGCCAACGTGCTCGCCGCGGTGCGCTACGTGCGCGACCTCACGGAGAGCCTCGGGCTCGGCGCTGCCCGAGCGGCGACGGAGTTCGACGCATGGCTCCAGGTCGCAAAGGTCCCCCCGGCGTCCCTTGCGGGAGGCGACGGCGCGACGGGCGACGGTACCGTGCGCGTGATGACGATCCACGCCTCCAAGGGTCTCGAGTTCGGCGTCTGCGCGGTGGCCGAGTGCTGGTCGCGCCCGCAGTCCGATGCGTCGCTCGCGCTCGGCCCCCTTCGGGATGGCTCCCGTGCCTTCGTGCTGCGCCCTCGCGACGAGGACCGCAAGCTCTCGGGACTTCTCGCCGAGCTCGACCCCGAGGAGCTGGAGGCGGGCCTCGACCGCTCGGAGCGCCTCCCGCTCGCCGCGCGCTACGCGGCGCTGCGCGCCGACGACGCGGCCGCGGACGCCCGCGAGCGCGCCCGTCTGCTCTACGTCGCCCTGACGCGCGCCCGCGAGGCACTTGTCCTGGCCGTCTCTGCCGCGGGCAACAAGGAGGGCGTGCCCTCGTCAGCGCTCGCCGCCGGGACGCTCGAGGCACTTCTCGGCGAGCCTGCCGCCCCGGAGGCGGGGGAGTCGCGGGTCGACTACGGGGGATCCGAGGCCGCGACCGTTCGCTGCGTCGTGGTGACGACCGGGGGTAGGGGCTCGGAGAAGGTCGCCCATGCCGACTCCGCCAGCACGCTTCCCGGCTTCGACGATGCACTTCCGTCGGACCCCGTTGAGGTCGTACGCCTGGGGACCCCGGGCGAGGGCGCCCCGGACGCGGGGCAGACGCCGGCTCCCTTCGCGTTCTACGAGATGGCCGCGCCGGCCGTACCCGCTACGGGTTCCTGGCGCGCCCGTACGGGCGTGTTCAGCTACTCGAGCGTGCACGCGACGCTCGCGCCGCCGTCCGTCCCCACGCGCGAGTCCCGCGCCGCGGAGGCGTCCGGGGCGGCGGACGTCGAGGACGCCGACCGGGCGACCAACCTGGGGTCCGCCTTCCATGAGCTCGCGCAGTCCATGGTGGAGTCGGGCCGTGGCGTCGATGACGCGCGCGTCGCGGCCCAGACGCGACGCTGGAACCTCTCGCCGCGCGCCGAGGGGCGCCTGCGCGAGGCGCTCGCGCGCTGGGAGGGCTCCCGGGTCCGCGCGGAGGCGCTCGCCTGGCCGCTCGTCCGCGCCGAGGTCCCGTTCTTCCGCCGCGTGGACTCGCCCCACGGCGACTACCTCGAGGGTGCGATCGACCTGCTCTGCACCGACGCGCAAGAACGGCGCGCGCTCGTCGTCGACTATAAGACCGGCGACCGCAGCCTCGCGCCCGAGGAGGTGCACGAGCGCCACGCGATGCAGGCGGAGTTCTACGCGGGCGTCCTGCTCGCTGAAGGCCTCAAGCACGTGGACTGCGCCTTCGTCTGCGTGGAGCGCGACGACCCGTCCGCACCGGGCGAGCCACTCGTTGCTCGCTACTCCTTCGACGCCTGACGACAGGTCGCAATCTGGAGATTTTCCGGTCCTCTCACCTGCGCAAACGCAATCAGCTGCAGCTTGGGGGTCCCACCGCGTGGCGCGATGTCGTCCGGTCCATCGGCTATCCTAGATTGCGACAACCTGACGCGAATCTCTCACCTGACTTACGGGAGCCTGCCCCATGGCATTCGTCCACCTGCACAACCACTCGGACTTCTCGATCCTCGACGCCGCCACGCGCATCTCTGACATGGTCAAGCGTGCCGTTGACCTGGGCATGCCCGCCCTGGCGCTCACCGACCACGGCTACATGTTCGGCATCCCGGACTTCGACATGGAGTGCCGCAAGTACAACGACGCCCAGAAGGACATGGGCCAGTGGCGCCATGACGTGGAGTGCTTCCAGAAGGGCTGGGATCTCGAGGAGCCGGAACCGGACGCCGCAGACGCCGCGCCGCACGACCGCATCCATGCGCAGTGGGCCTCCGACGTCAAGGTCTGGGAGGAGACCCACGATCTGGACGCCGTGCGCGCCAACCGCCCGAGCCTGCTCATCAAGCCGATCTTTGGCTGTGAGGCCTACTTCATCACGGATGACTGCATCGAGAAGGGCACCCGGCAGCACCGCTACCACCTGATCCTGCTCGCCAAGAACGAGACCGGCTACGTCAACCTCATGAAGATGATGAGCGAGGCGGCCTCCGGCGACATGTTCTACTACTACCCGCGCACCACCCTCGACATGCTGCGTCGCTACCACGAGGGCATCATCTGCACCTCGGCGTGCGTCTCGGGCATCATTCCGCGTATGTACTTCGACGGCCGTCCGGACGAGGCGCGTCGCTGGGCGCTCACCTACCAGGAGATCTTCGGCGAGGACTTCTACCTCGAGGTCCAGGACCACGGCCTGGCGGACCCCAACTGGGGCGGCTTCACCGACCGCACGCTCTCCGAGCAGATCGTGAGGCTCGGACGCGAGCTCGGCATCAAGGTCATCGCCACCAACGACAACCACTACCTCACGCGTGACGAGGCGCCCACGCAGGACGTGCTCTCCTGCATCGGCACCGCCTCGCGCCTGGATGACGAGAACCGCAAGCGCATGACCGGCACCGAGTTCTACATCAAGAGCGAGGAGGAGATGCGCGAGCTCTTCTCGTGGTGCCCCGAGGTCATCGACAACACGCTCGAGGTCGCGGCCAAGTGCAACTACGAGCTCGACTGGTCGCACATGTACCTGCCCAAGTTCCCGGACCTCGAGCCCGGCGAGACCTCGGAGGAGCGCTTCCGCAAGGAGTGCGAGACGGGTCTGGCCAAGCGCTACGGCGAGGACTGGCGCACGCTCACCATCGGCGGCGAGAACGTCAAGGGGCGCTTCGAGTACGAGTACAAGGTCATCTGCGAGAAGGGCTTCGCGGACTATTTCCTGATCGTCCAGGAGTACGTGCGCTGGGCCAAGAGGAACGGCATCGGCGTCGGCCCGGGCCGAGGATCTGCCGCCGGCGCCATCGTGGCCTACGCGATGGACATCACCACCTTCGATCCGCTCGACAACGGCCTCATGTTCGAGCGCTTCCTTTCCCCGCAGCGCTCCGAGATGCCCGATATCGACATGGACTTCGACGATGAGCGTCGCCTCGAGGTCGTGGAGCACGTCCGTCAGCTCTATGGTCCCGAGCGCGTCTGCCACGTCATCACCTACTCCACGATCAAGGCCAAGCAGGCCATCAACGACGCCGCGCGCGTACTGGGCTTTCCCGTCTGGCAGGGCCAGAAGCTCTCCAAGATGCTCACCAACGACCCCAAGCTCACGCTGGGTGCGGCCCTGCACAAGAGCGAGAAGCACCCCGACCAGTACTCGCCGGACTTCGAGGCGGCCTACAACGACGACGCGGACATGCGCCGCATCATCGACGCCGCGCTCTCGATCGAGGGCCTGCACCGCGGCGAGGGCGTCCACGCCTGCGCGGTCCTGATCACGCCCACGCCGGTGAACGACCACGTGCCCACCAAGGTGGACACCAAGGGCGGCGTTGAGATCACCCAGTACGAGGGTCACTCCGTGGCGGACATGGGCCTGCTCAAGATGGACTTCCTGGGTCTGCGCACCCTTACGGTCATCTCCAAGGCGCTTGCCAACATCAAGGCCAACCATGGCGTGGACATCAACGTCGACGAGATCCCCTTCGACGACCCGGAGATCTACAAGCTCATGCGCGAGGGCCGCACGGCCGGCGTCTTCCAGATCGAGTCCGCGGGCATGACGTCCACGATCAAGAACATGCGCCCCACCGAGTACAAGCAGGTCGTGGCTCTTATCGCCCTGTACCGCCCGGGCCCGCTCGGCGCCGGCATGGTCACGAGCTACATCAACCGCATGAACGGCCGCGAGGAGGCCGTCTCCTACGACCCGCGCCTCGACGACATCCTGGGCGAGACCTACGGCACCATGGTCTACCAGGAGCAGGTCATGAAGATCTCGATGAAGATGTCGGGCTTCTCGGCCGGCGAGTCCGACTCCCGCATCCGCAAGCCCGTGGCCAAGAAGAAGATCAAGCTCCTCACTTCCACGGTCTTCCACTGGGACGACGGTAAGGACGAGACCACCTACGACCACTGGATGAACGGCGCCGTCCAGAACGACTACACCAAGGAGACCGCCCAGAAGATCTGGGACGACGTCCTGGAGTTCGCGTCCTACGCCTTCAACAAGTCCCACTCCGCGGGCTACGCCATCCTGGTCATGCAGACGGCCTGGCTCAAGGCCCACTATCCCAAGGAGTACATGGCCTCGGTCCTCACGTCCTACATGGGCAAGACCGACAAGATCGTCCACTACGTCACTGCCTATCGCCACGAGGGCGTGGCCATCCTGCCGCCCGACATCAACGAGTCCGGCCGCGACTTCACCGCTACCGCGGAGGGCGTGCGCTTTGGCTTTGCCGGCATCCGCGGCGTGGGCGAGGGTGTGGGCGAGGCCATCATGGAGGAGCGCGAGAAGGGCGGCCCCTTCAAGAGCCTCCATGACTTCGTCGACCGCATGGATACGAGCCAGGCCAACCGCCGCGTGGTCGAGGCGCTCATCTGCTCGGGCGCCTTCGACTCGACGGGCTACACGCGCATGCAGCTCATGCGCCTCGTCGACAAGACCAACCCCGAGAACATCATCGACGCCGCCACGCGCCGTCAGAAGGTGCGCGCGAGCGGGCAGATCTCGCTCTTCGACCTCTTCGGTGACGTAGAGGGCTCCGGCTTCGAGGAGCAGGTCCCCGAGCCCGACGGCGTGGAGTGGGACCGTTCGGTCAAGCTCGCCAAGGAGCACGAGGTCCTCGGCCTCTACGTCTCCGACCACCCGTTGCGCCCCTACGAGTACGCGCTCGCCAAGAACCGCGACTACACGATCGCCGACATCGAGGTCGCCGAGGAGTACGCCGACCCAACGGGTGCCGTGCACGAGCGCTTCAAGGTGCCCGAGGGCAAGGTCATCCGCCTGGCGGGCATGGTCTCCGGCATGCAGAAGAAGACCACCAAGAACGGTGACTCCATGGCCATTGTCACGCTCGAGGACATGGAGGGCGAGGTCACCCTCGTCGTCTTCCCCAAGCTCTACAAGAAGTGCGCCGCCACGCTCGCCGGCGAG
This sequence comes from Atopobium sp. UBA1382, assembly GCA_002305805.1. GTDB lineage: Bacteria > Actinomycetota > Coriobacteriia > Coriobacteriales > Atopobiaceae > Thermophilibacter > Thermophilibacter excrementavium. Next base: position 90,185 of record DBQY01000011.1, read on the forward strand.
GTTGACGAGGAGACCGGCGAGAGCGCGGGCGACGTCTTCGTGAAGGTGGAGGGCAAGCTCGAGCGCTCCGACCGCGGCAACCAGATCATCTGCATGGCCGTGGAGCCGCTCGTGCTGGACGAGAAGTCCAATCGCCCCAAGGTCCTCGAGGTCAACATCCCCGCCGCGCTGCTCACGCGTCCCTACATGGACAGCCTCGGCGAGGTGCTGGGCCGCTATCCCGGCCTCGACCGAGTGGAGCTGCGCGTGGAGGCCACGTCCGGCGACGTCATGCGCATGGAGCTGCCCTGTCGGATCGACGCGCGCAACATGGTCCTTCTCGCCGAGATGACCGACCTCGTGGGACGCCAGGGCAAGGTGCTCGTGGCGTAGGGGCCGCGAGCGGAGGTTCTTCTCGCCCGCGTCATGCCGTGCCTCCACAGACTGTCGGTTTTTACCCCTCGCGGACGCTTTTTCGAGCCAGCGAGGCGCCAAAAGCGACAGTTTGCGGGAGGGGCGGAGCGAGGCGCATGTCTCCGCGCTTCTCGGCATAGGGACGCGCCCAGACGGGTACGAGAGGGGCAACGGGCGCAGAGGGCACCCGAATCCGTGAGAGAGGACCTGCCATGGCCGAGGTCAAGTTCTATCGCTGCAACCATTGCGGCAACATCGTGGCCGTCGTGAAGGACGGCGGCGTCACGCCGAGCTGCTGCGGCGAGCCGATGGAGCTGCTCGTTGCCGGCTCCACCGACGCCGCCACCGAGAAGCACGTGCCCGTCGTCACGCGTGACGGCAACCACATCGTGGTCTCCGTGGGCGAGGTGGCCCACCCCATGCTCCCGGAGCACTACATCGAGTGGATCGCACTCGTGACGGATGGCAAGCTCTGCCTCAAGCACCTGGCGCCCGGCGACGAGCCCACGACCAAGTTTGGCGCCTGCTGCTCCGAGGGCGGCACGGTCTATGCCTATTGCAACCTGCACGGTCTCTGGAAGGCCGACGTCTAGGCTCGGCGAACATCGGACTCGGCGGGGCCCCGGTGACGGGGCCCCTTTCGTGCGCGGCATGCGGCTGTGCCACAATAGGGGCGAGAGGGACGAGAGGGGAGCACATGAGAATCGCGATTGCACAGATGGCCACGCGCGCCGGCGACTTCGAGGAGACGGCGCGGAGGATGGTCGACTACTCTCGGCGTGCTGCGGACGCGGGCGTCGAGCTGCTCGTCTTCCCCGCTGCCGCGCTGTGCGGCGTCGCACCCGTCCAGCGCGCGGACCGTGAGGGGTTCCTGCTCGATCTGATGGAGTGCCTGCTGACGCTCGTCGACGAGCTCGCGTGCCCGTGTCTGCTGCCGATGCTCGTGGACACCGACGAGGCGCCGCTCCCCGAGGCGCTGCTCATCGACGCCGGGGAGATTCGGCCCGTGCGGCTCACGGCGCGCATGGAGGCGATGGCCGCCCACATGGGTGACGGACCCGTTGACCAGGCGCTCCCCGAGGTGCCGTTCCACGGAGCGCGCCTGGGCGTCGCGTTCACCTATGACGACCTCGACGTCTACGACGACTACGACTATGACGTGGACGTGATCGTGTTTCTCTCCGGCTATGGCTTCGCCGTCGACGATCCTTCGAGCGCGCTGGGCACCTCGCTCACCGAAGGGCGCTTCCCCGCGGACGCCGAGGCAACGGGCGCGTGGATCGTGGGCGTGGGTTCGCTGGGCTGCTACGACGCGCAGGTCTTCTGCGGGTCGAGCTTCGTGCTCGCCCCCTGGGGGGAGCTCGCCGCCCAGGCGCCCTCGTTCGAGGAGGACCTGCTCGTCTGTGACATCGACCCGTCCGCGGAGGGGCCGCTGCCCGATCCAGTGACGCCCGAGGTCTACGATGCACCGCTCATGACCTGGGGCGCGCTGTCGACGGGACTTGCGTCGCTCGTCGAGGCGACGGGTGGAAGCGGCGCCTGCGTTGCCGTCACGGGTACTCTCGCCTCGGCGCTGCTCGCCGTGCTCGCCGTCGACGCGCTCGGCCCCACCAACGTGAGCGCGGTGATCGCCGCCGGGGATGCGGGCGCGGATGCGTCCTCCCTCGTGCGTGCGCTGCGCCTTGGCGAGAAGGACGTCGAGGTCGTTGACGTGGGCGACGCCGATACGGCCGCTGCGCGCGACCTGCTCGAGGCCCGCCTCGCGGCGCTCGCGCGCCGCACGGGTCGCGTGGCGCTGGGGGAGCGCGACAAGACCGGCCGTGCTCTTGAGGCCGGTGTCGCGCGCGTGAGCGCGGCGCGCATCGAGCCGTTCGCCGACGTCTACCGCTCCGACCTGCTCGCGCTCGCGCGGACGCGCAACGCCATCTCACCGGTCATCCCCCAGGGGTCCCTCGCACGCTATGACGTGCCGGAGCTGGGCTCCGACGTGCCCGACCTTGCGTCGCCGGAGGCACTGATCGACTTTGTCGACCTCGTGCTCTCGAGCTATCTCGAGTGGGAGCTCCCCGTCTCGGACATCGTCTCGGAGCGCGGCCACGCCGAGGCTGTCGTCGCGATCGTGGGTCGTCTGCGCGACCTCGAGACAGCCCGTCCCCCGCGCCCGCTCGCACCGATCGTCTCGTCCCGGACGCTCGAGGAGGCGCGCTCCCCACTGGGGCTCGCCTGGCGTGACCGCCCGCGCGACGAGCGGGAGCGCCTGGGAGCGCGCCTGGAGGAGCTCATGGGCCAGGGCGCGCAGGGAGAGGCCGGGTCCAATCCGGGCGAGGCAGAGTCCGACCCGGCGCGACGGCACGGCGAGCCGGGAGAGGGAGAGATTCGCGACCTGATGGGTTACCTGCGAGACTTCTCCCTGGGGGGCGCCTTCTCCGCCATGGGCGGCTCGCAGCAGCGGGGCGAGTCCGGGGGGCGCCACGACGGCGAGGTCCCGCCTGCGTCAGGCCTGTGGAACGGGCCCTTCTCCGAGAACTGACGTCGCGGCCCGGATGTGCTAGCATAGGACGAACATTCGTTCTAGAAGGGGGCACATGGTCATTCTCGGCATAGACCCGGGGCTGGCCCACACGGGCTGGGGCATCGTGGAGACGCGCGGGACGGCGTGTCGCGCGCGGGCCTACGGCTGCGTGACCACGGTCGCAGGCGAGCCGATCGATATGCGGCTCGGCCGGATCTGCCGCACCCTGACCGAGGTCATCGAGAAGTACGGCCCCACCGAGCTCGCCATCGAGAGCATCTACTTTGGCGAGAACACCAAGTCCGCCATTGCCACCGCTCAGGCGCGCGGCGCCGCCATCGTGGCGTGCTCCGCGGCCGGGCTCACGGTGGGCGAGTACACGCCCATGCAGATCAAGCAGGCGGTCGTGGGTAGCGGTGCCGCGGACAAGCACCAGGTGGCGTACATGGTGCGGAGCGTCCTCGCGCTCGACCACGAGCCGCGCCCCGACCACGCCGCGGACGCGCTGGCGGCCGCGGTCTGTCACGCCAACGTCTCCCGGACGAGACGCCTCACCGAGAAAAGGAGTGCCCTCACGTGATAGTCCAGCTGACCGGAACGCTCGTGGAGGTGACGCCGTCCCGCGTCGTGATGGACGTGGGCGGGGTGGGCTACGAGCTCGGCGTCTCCTCGACGACCGCGGCCGCGCTTCCGCATGTGGGGGAGGCCGGCGTCACCGTCCTCGCGCGCATGATCGTTCGCGAGGACGCCATGGAGCTCTACGGCTTTGCCACCCGCGAGGAGCGGGCCCTCTTCGACCAGCTCCGCGCCATCTCCGGGGTGGGGCCCAAGCTCGCCCTCTCGGTGCTCTCCACGTTCTCGCCGGCCACGCTCGCCCAGGTGGTCATTGCCCAGGACGCCGCCCGCATGGCACAGGTGCCGGGCGTCGGCCGCAAGAAGGCGAGCCGCCTGCTCGTGGAGCTCTCCGACGTCTTCTCCAAGAACGCAGAGCTGCGGGGCCTGGTGGGGCTCTCCGAGCCGGACGCCGCGCTGCCGCTTGCCGCGGCGCCGTCCGCCGGCGTGAAGGCCGAGGCCACCGAGGCCCTTCTCTCGATGGGCTTCACGTCGCAGGAGGCCGAGCTCGCGCTCGAGGGGCATGCCGAGGCAGGGGCCTCCACGATCGAGCAGGTGCTCGCCTACGCGCTGCGGCGCCTGGGGAGTGGTAGATGATGTGGGAGGCAAGCGAGAAGGACCTCTTCGCCACGCCCGCGCCCGTCGCCCGCACGGCGGGGCCGCGCGACGTCACCGGCGAGCTCACGGTCGACGATCTGGACCAGGACCGCACGCTGCGCCCGCGCACGCTCGACGAGTACATCGGCCAGGAGCGCGTCCGCGAGAACCTGCGCGTGCTCATCCAGGCCGCGCGCGACCGCGGCGAGTCCCTCGACCACGTGATCTTCTCGGGTCCCCCGGGACTCGGCAAGACCACGCTCGCGGGCATCGTGGCCAACGAGATGGGTGCCAAGATGCACACCACCTCCGGCCCCGCGATCGAGCGCGCCGGAGACCTCGCGGCCATCCTGACCAACCTCGAGGAGGGCGACGTCCTCTTCGTGGACGAGATCCATCGTCTCAACCATCAGATCGAGGAGGTCCTCTACCCGGCGATGGAGGACTTCTTCCTGGACATCGTCATCGGCAAGGGTCCGGCCGCGCGCTCGATTCGCATCGACGTTCCGCACTTCACGCTCGTGGGCGCCACCACGCGCACCGGTCTTCTCACCGGTCCCCTGCGCGACCGCTTTGGCATCTCGTACCGCTTGGACTACTACACGACCGCCGAGCTCGCCGTCATCGTGGACCGCTCGGCGCGCATCCTCGGCGTGGGCATCGACGAGCAGGGGGCAGCCGAGATCGCCTCGCGCTCGCGCGGCACGCCGCGCCTCGCCAACCGCCTGCTCAAGCGCGTGCGCGACTACGCGCAGGTCAAGCGAGAGGGTACCATCACCGGTGACGTGGCCGCCGAGGCGCTCGAGTTCTTCGAGATCGACGCCCTGGGGCTTGACACTATGGACGTGCGCATCCTCACGGCGCTCTGCGGGACCTTCCGCGGCCGTCCGGTGGGCCTCACCACCGTGGCGAGCGCCGTCTCCGAGGACCCCTCCACGCTGGAGGATGTCTACGAGCCGTACCTGCTGCAGCGCGGCCTCATCGTGCGCACGCCGCAGGGGCGCCAGGCAACGCTCGCGGCCTTCGACCACCTGGGGATGGAGCCACCGGCGGCGCGCTAGGGCAGCGCGTCCTTCTCGCCCCGCCCGTCGCGTGACTGGGATATGATAGAGAGCTGAGAGTCAGGGCACTCGGCCTGCCATTTCGATGCAAAGGAGAGCATTGTGAGCCAGTTCGTCAGCGAGAAGAGCGTCTTCGTCAACCAGAACCTCGAGTCCCGTGAGGCGCTGCTGCGCTTTGTCTCCGACAAGGCCGCCGAGTTTGGCATCACCGACAACGCCGACGCCGTCTACGACGCCTTCATGGCGCGCGAGGCCATGGGCGAGACCGGCATGACCGACGGCTTTGCCGTGCCGCACGCCAAGTCCGACGACATCAAGGACGCCGCCGTCATCGTCGTCAAGAACGACCACGCCCTCGAGTGGCCGAGCTTTGACGAGAAGCCCGTCGACGTCGCGATCGCCCTGCTCGTCCCCGGCGGCGAGGCCGGCACCACCCACATCAAGCTCCTCTCCAAGACCGCCGTGCTGCTGATGAAGGACGAGTTCAAGAACCTCGTCCACGGCACGGACGACCCGGCCGCCATCGCTGACGCCATCAACGCGGGCATCGACGAGGAGTAGCCGCGCATCTCGTACTCGTAGCCCCGGGCCCCGTCGGCGCACGCTGGCGGGGCCCTTGTCGTAGGGAGGCATCATGTTCAAGCAGGCAAGCGACGCACGCGTGGCCGTGTTCGTGGCACCCGGCCTGGAGGAGATCGAGGGTCTCACGGTGGTGGACCTGCTCTACCGTGCCGGCGTGCCGTGCGACACCGTGGCCATCACGCCGGAGCGGACGGTCACCTCCTCGCACGAGGTGACCATCGTCTGCGACCGCTCGATCGCCGACGAGGGCTTCTCGTTCGACGACTATGACATGCTGGTCCTGCCCGGAGGCATCCCCGGAACGCCCAACCTGCGCGCGTGCGAGCCGCTCTGCGAGGCCGTCTGCGCGTTTGCCGCCGCGGGTAGGCCGGTCGCCGCGATCTGCGCAGCACCGTCGATCCTGGCCGAGCTCGGTCTGCTCAAGGGGCGTCGCGCCACCTCCAACCCCGGCTTCCAGCACGTGCTCGCCGAGCACGGCGCCGAGCTTCTCGCCGACGAGCCGGTCGTCGTGGACGGCAGCCTGATCACCAGCCAGGGCGCGGGAACGGCGATGCTCTTTGGCCTGGAGATCGTGCGCCACTTCCTCGGCGACGAGCCCGTCGAGCGCGTTCGCGCCGGCGTCGTCCTGCGCTAGGGCCCGCGGCCGCATGTGACAAGCAGGTGACGGCTCCTTGACGGGTTGGGGAGCGCGTGCCATTGTCGGCGTGTCAACCATGATTGAGGGGGCAGTCGCATGGAGCGCGTGCGGGCATGTGTGGTAGGGGCCACGGGATACGCCGGGATTGAGGTGTGCCGACTCGTGCTCGGACATCCCGCGCTCGAGCTTGCGATGGCAACAGACCGCAAGGAGGCCGGGACGCGCCTGGACGCCGTGTACCCGTCGCTGGCTGGCTGCTGCGACGTGGTGCTCTCGCTGCCCGATCCGGACGCCATCGCCGCTGCCGCTGACGTGGCCTTTCTCGCCGTGCCGCACACCGCGAGCCTGGCGCTCACGCCGGAGCTGCTCGCGCGCGGCGTCCACGTGATCGACCTCTCGGCCGACTACCGCCTCCACGACCCGGCCGTCTACGAGGCCTGGTACGTCACCCCGCACACCTCGCCCGAGCTGCTCGGCCAGACCGTCTATGGCCTGCCGGAGCTCTTCCGCGACGGTGTGGCCGCCCTCGGCGAGCGCGCCGCCGCCGGGGAGGCCGTGCTCGTTGCCGTGCCGGGCTGCTACCCCACGGCGACGGCGCTCGCCGCTGCCCCGGCGCTGGCATCCGGCATCGCGACCGGCGACCTTGTCATCGCGGACGCCATCTCCGGCGTCTCCGGCGCCGGCCGAGGCTGCAACGCGCGCACCCACTTCTGCCACGCCAACGAGTCCGTCGAGGCGTACGGCGTGGCCAAGCACCGCCACACGCCGGAGATCGAGCAGACGCTCTCCGAGGTGGCGGGCCGCGAGATGTCCGTGGTCTTCACGCCGCACCTGGCGCCGCTCACGCGCGGGCTGCTCTCCACGGTCTATCTGGAGGCGGCGCCCGGCGTGAGCGCCGAGGACGTGCGGGCCGCCTACGAGCGCGCCTACGCGAACGAGCCTCTGGTCACGATGCTTCCCGCGGGACAGATGCCCGCCACCGCGTCCGTGGCCGCCACCGCGCGCGCCCAGGTGGGCGTGGCGCTCGACGACCGACGACGACGCACGATCATCGCCTCCTGTGCGATCGACAACCTCGGGAAGGGTGCGGCCGCACAGGCGCTCCAGTGCGCCAACGTCGTGCTGGGACTCCCCGAGACCACGGGGCTTCTCGCCCCGGCGCCCCTCATCTGAAAAACCTGACACGGAGAAGAACCTCATGACAGACCTCTCACCGCTCGCGGTCCCCGTGGCGCCTGACACGCCCGAGGCCTGTGGCTTCGTACCTTGCGAGGGCGGCGTCTGCGCCGCTGCCGGCATCAGCGCATCCGGCGTCTCGGCCGGCTTCCGCAGAAACCCCGAGCGCCTGGACCTTGCGCTCGTCGTGGCCGAGGAGCCCTGCGTCGCCGCGGCCACGTTCACGACCAACCGCTTCTGCGCAGCACCCGTCACGGTGAGCCGTGCCCACGCGGCGGACGGCCGCGCCCGCGCCGTGGTGCTCAACTCCGGCAACGCCAACGCGGCCACCGGCGAGCCGGGCCTGGCATGCGCCGAGCGCGCCTGCGAGCGCGTGGCCGCCGAGCTGGGATGCGCCGCCGAGGACGTGCTCGTGTGCTCCACGGGCGTGATCGGCGTGCCGCTGCCGTGGGAGCCCTACGAGACGGGCGTGCCTGCCGCCGTCGCCGCGCTCTCGCCGAGCGCCGTCGGCGCGCATGACGCCGCCCGCGCCGTCATGACCACGGACACCGTGCCCAAGGAGGTCTCTATCGCGGGCGAGGTCCCGCAGGTTGACGGCGGTTCCGTGACCGTTCGCGTGGGCGGCTTCGTCAAGGGGTCGGGCATGATCCAGCCCAACATGGCTACGATGCTCGCCGTGCTCGCCACGGACGCCCCGCTCACGGCCGATGCCGCGCGCGAGGCCCTGCGCGCCGCCGTGGGACAGAGCTTCAACAAGGTGACCGTTGACTCGGACACCTCCACCAACGACACCTGCATCCTGCTCGCGACCGGTGCCGCGGGTGGCGAGCAGATCGACCTCTCGCACCCCGCGTTCCCGGTAGTGGCGGCGGCGGTGCGCGCCGCATGCGTGGAGCTGGCCCGCAAGATCGCCGCGGACGGGGAGGGCTCCACGAAGCTCGTCACCGTGACCGTCACGGGCGCCGCGAGCGAGGCCGACGCGGATACCGTGGCTCGCGCAATCGCCAACTCGCCGCTCGTGAAGACCGCGATCTTTGGCCACGACGCCAACTGGGGCCGCGTGGCGGCCGCCGCTGGCAAGTGCAGCGTGCCCTTTGACCAGTACGCTGTGGACATTGACTTTCTGGGCGTTCCGGTCTGCCGCGCGGGGCTCACCGTCCCCATGGACGAGGAGGACATGCTGCGCCGCTTCGAGGCGCCGGAGATCCCCATCACCATCGACCTGGGCATGGGCGAGGCGTCGACCCGTGTCTGGACCTGCGACCTCACCCACGACTACGTCACGATCAACGGTGACTACCGCACGTAGGCGGCGGGGCTGCGGAGGGCGCGGGGAATG
>DBQY01000015.1:0-27098 GCA_002305805.1 Atopobium sp. UBA1382
CAACTTTTCGTCCGCACCCCCCAACGTCTCGGATTCTTGGAACAGGGTGAGACAAGAGCGACAATTCCCGGAGAGCACGGGCCCCGCTCCGGGCGCTTCTAATTATTGCGGGGCTTGTCGTACGACTGTCTAAGAAAGCCCACCCTTGTCCGGAACAACTCCAAGAAACGCCGTTCTTGTCGCCCAATGCTCTAAGAAAGCTCGCGCTTGTCCGGCGCACTTCTAAGAATCGAGGATGTTGCAACGCGAGAGGGACGCGAGGCGGTGCAAGGCTCACGTTTTCTAGAGCGGGTGCCGGCAAGAGCCCGGATTCTTGGACCGTCCTACGACAACCCTGGAGATTCCTAGAAGAGAGCCCGGCAAGCGACCCTACAGTCCCTCCAGGATCTCCCTCATCGCGATCTGGACGGCGTGCTCTGCGTTGGAGCCGATCACGCGCTGCGCGACCTGCTTCACGGCGTAGCGCGCGTTGGCCATCACGTAGGGGTGCCCCACGTAGCGCAGCATCGCGTAGTCGTTCATCGAGTCGCCAAAGGCCACAACCTCGTCGCGCTGGATGCCCCAGTAGCGCATGACCTGCTCCAGCCCGGTGGCTTTGTTCACGTGCCGCGGCACCACGTCGATCCAACGCGAGCCGCTCGGGAGGAACGTGAACCACTCGGAGAGCTCGCGCTCGAGCACGTAGGCCATGTCCATCAGCTGGTCGGTGCGGTCGCAGCAGATAGACGCCTTGACGATGCTCACGTCGGGCGAGGGCGGGTCAAAGACGCAGATCGCGTCCGGGAGATCCTTGTCGAGCTCACGCACGTAGGCGCTCTGGTCGTTGAGCAGGTAGGCGTGACCGGCGTCATAGAGGGCCAGGTGCAGGCAGTCGAACATCTGGCAGGTCTCAAAGAGGCGCATCACAGAGAGCGTCGAGAAGACCTCGCGGTCGAGCAGGCGGCCGTCGGCGTAGACCTGCGTGCCGAGCGACGCCACGTAGTCCATCTCGTCCGCCACCGGCTCGAAGAACCAGCGCAGCGTGTCGTAGCGGCGCCCGGAGCTCGCCACGAAGCGCACGCCCTTGTCCGCGAGGCGATGGATGAGCTCAAAGGTCTCCGCGGGAACCTGCGAGCGCTCGTCGAGCAGGGTACCGTCCATGTCTGATGCGATGAGCTTGATCATGAGGCTTCCTCTCTCAGGAAGGCGGGCAGCTCGCCCGCCTGGGTCGCCCGGGCAATCTCGAGAAGGGCATCGGCGACGCCCTCGTCCGCGCTCGCCCCCACATGGTGGCGGGCCGCGCTGAGCACCTCGTCGGTCGCGTTGGCAACGGCCACGGAATGCGGGACCTTGCGCATGATCTCCAGGTCGTTCTCCGCGTCACCAAAGACCGCGACCTCGTCGATGCCAATCCCCAGCGTCTCGAGGAGCACCTCCAGCCCGTCGGCCTTGGAGACGCCCTGCGGCAGCACGTCAAACCACTCGGGGATGGGCGAGACGATCCTCACCTCGGGAACCCCCTCTGCGACGATCGCGCGGCAGCGCTCCATGCGATCCGGCCCGCCGGGGCAGGCAATGGTGGCGGCGATGAAGTCCTCCTCGGGGACCTCCGCGACGGGTGTTCCGGTGAACTTGGTCCTGCGCTCAAAGACCGCGAGCTCCTCGCGCGTGGCACCCACGCCGTAGGCGGGGTTGCTCAGGTCGGTCTGCTCCGGGTAGCACACGAGGAACATGCCGTGCTCGGGCCGCAGCAGACGGTCGAGCCGCACCAGCACGTCGTGGTCGAGAAGAACGGTGCGCACGTAGCGCCCGTCGGCGCGCACGCGCTTGCCGTTGGAGAAGATGCCCGTCATGAACCCGCGCTCATCGCCCTGGAAGAAGCGCATGAGCTCAACGTAGTCACGCCCGGTGTCCGGCCCGAAGAGCACGCCGGCGTCGAGCACCGCGTGAATCGCCTCGATCGTACGCGGCGAGACGCTCGGCTGGCCGAAGGGAACGAGCGTGTTGTCCATGTCGGAGAGAACGAGTTTGATCACGCGCGCTCCCTAACCCGTCTTGGTCAACAGGTCAAAGCGGTCGATGCTCATAACGATCTGCTCGATGTCGACGATGCCGAGCAGCGTCACCGCACGACGACCGTCGACCCACACCTCGAGGTTGCGAAAGCCGGACCCCACGCGCATGCCCGTCCACTCGAGCCGCTCGATCTGGTCGTAGCGCACCCATACCCTGGGGCCCACGAGCGGCGTGACAGCCATGCTGTCGCCAAACGTCGAGACGCGATAGCGGCAGATGAGGCTCCACATCACAAAGCACGTGACGAGAAACGCGTCAAAGAAGCCCAGCACCACGACCGCGTCGGCAAGAAACACGTCACGCTCGCAGAGCCAGGCGACGAGCAGGCCCAGCACCGCCATGAACGTCATGGCGAGCACGAGCGAGCGCGTGAACTCGACCGGGACGACGTAGGTGTCGTGGTGGCTGTGATGACGCTCGGAGATGCGGACGTTGCCCACGTGCTCGAACGCGAGCGCGACCACGGGGATGATCGCCGCAACCGCAACGAGCAGCCGCTCCCCCACCGCTACGCCTCCCCGCCCGGCGCGGAGGCGAACTTGGCCACGAGGCGCTCCAGCAGGTCGACCGTGAGCTCAAGGCTGCGCACGGGCACGAACTCGCGCACGGAATGAGCGTTGTAGCCGCCGGTGGCGATGTTGGGGCAGGGCAACCCGCGGAAGGTGAGCTGGGCACCGTCGGTGCCGCCGCGCGCGGGCACGAGCACCGGCTCGATGCCCACCTCTCGGTTGGCCTCGAGGGCGTAGTCGACGAGGCACTTCTCTGCGTCGCCGAACTTCTCGGCCATGTTGCGGTACTGTTCGCGGAAGGACACCTCGACCGTTCCCTCGCCGTAGCGGTCGTTGAGGAAGGCGGCGATGCGACGGAAGGTCTCCTTGCGGGCGTCGAAGTCCGCAGCATCGAAGTCGCGCAGGATGTAGGAGAGCGTGACGTCGGAGGCGGTGCCCTCGATGTCGGTGGGGTGATAGAAGCCCTCGCGGCCCTCCGTGTGCTCGGGGCGCTCGAAGGCGGGGACCAGCTGCTGGAACTCGGAGGCCACCGTGATCGCGTTGACCATCACGTCCTTGGCGCTGCCCGGGTGCACCATCACGCCGCGCACGCGCACCGTGGCCTCGCAGGCCGAGAAGCACTCGTAGTTGAACTCGCCGAGGGCCTCGCCGTCCACGGTGTAGCCCCAGCGCGCGCCGAGGGCCTCGAGGTCGAGCAGCTCCGCGCCGTGGCCGATCTCCTCGTCGGGAACGAAGGCGGCCACGATCTTGGGGTGCGGCAGCTCAGGGTTGGCAACGAGGCGGGCGAGCAGCGCGCAGATCTCGGCCACGCCGGCCTTGTCGTCCGCAGAGAGGAGCGTGGTGCCGTCGGAGCAGACGATGTCCTGACCCACAAACTGGGCGAGGTCGGGGACCTGGTCCGGCGTGGTCTGGACCGGCTCGCCGTCAACGACGCCGGCCACGAGCGGGCCGCCCTCGTAGCGCACCACGTGCGGGCGCACGCCGGCAGCGGGGGCGTCCGGCGAGGAGTCGATGTGGGCGCAGAGCAGCAGCGCCGGGCACTTCTCGGCGCCGGCCGAGGCGGGCAGGGTGCCCGTGACGTAGGCGTGCTCGTCCACGGCGACGTCCACGCAGCCGATCTCGCGGAGCTCGTCGCCCAGGTAGCGCGCCATCTCGTGCTGGCACGGCGTGGACGGAGTGACGTCCATGTTGTCAGGGTCGGACTGGGAATCAACCTGCACATAGCGCATGAAGCGCTCAAGAACGTCGGACACGGTGCCTCCTTCGACGGTTTTCTCGCCTGATAGTCTATCTCAGCCGGCGCCGCTCCGTGTCAGCCGTTGGTACGGAGAGAGGGCGCCGGCCCCTCCCCGGGCGACTACAATGGTGCACGTCGGAGGGAGAAGCGATGTCCGAGAGCTATCGCCAGCGCAAGAGGAGCAAGCAGCCGCATCGCCGCGGCACGCGCATCGAGCCCGCTGCGAAGCGGACCGAGCGGACCGCCGCGCGGGCACCGCGCACGGGCGCGCCCCGTCCCGCGCCGAAGGCGCGTCGCAGTCGCAGGTCCTTCTCGGTCCTGCCCGTCGTTGCCCTGGTTGCCGCCGTTGCCCTGGTCGGGGCGGGCGTGTTCGCGCTGCGCGGCTGCCTCGCGCCGCAGCCGAGCGAGCCGGTTCCCGTCGAGGAGGAGGGTCCCACGACCGTCCACTTTGTTGCCGTGGGCGACAACCTGCCGGAGATCAGCATCGCGAACTACGCCGACGCGCAGGCCGGCGAGGTCGGTGACGGGGACTACGACTACCGTCCCGTCTACGAGCCCGTCAAGTCGTACGTCGAGTCCGCCGACCTCTCCTACGTGAAGCAGGAGACGCACCTGGGCGGGGACGACATCGGGCCCAAGGGCTACCCCTCGTTCAACACCACCGACCAGATGGCCGACGCGATCGTGGACACGGGCTTTGACCTCGTGGCCTCTGCCTCCAACCACTCCTACGACTGGGGCTACTACGGTGCCAACGAGCACTCGCGCGAGGTGTGGAACGCCCAGCCGGTCGTCTTCACCGGCACGGCCACGAGCGATGCGGAGGCCGCCGAGATCGCGACCATCGAGCGCAACGGCATCACGTTCGCGCTTCTCGACTACACCTACGGCGTCAACGGCTACGACCAGGAGGACCTGCCCTCCTACGCCGTGAACTTCATCGACAAGGACCGCATCGCCGATGACGTGGCCCGCGCGCAGGAGATGGCCGACGTCGTGCTCGTGGCCATGCACTGGGGCACCGAGAACCTCATGGAGGCGGACGAGTATCAGACCGAGTACGCGCAGTACCTGGCCGACCTGGGCGTGGACGTGGTGCTGGGTTCGCACCCGCACGTCATCGGGCCCATGACGTGGCTCACGGGCGAGGGCGGAAACAAGACGCTCGTTGCCTACTCGCTCGGAAACTTCACGAGCAACCATGAGGTGAAGCGCATCAGAAACGAGCTCGAGGGAATGCTGAGCTGCGACTTTGTGAAGGACGGCGACGACGTCAGCATCGAGAACGTCCGGTGGACCCCGCTTGTGATGCACACCGACGGGACGAGCTTTGCGGTCTACGCCCTCAAGGACTACACGCCCGAGCTCGCCGCCGAGCACCCGGGCCTCGCCGAGGAGGCGGACCCCATCGCGTGGCTTCGCCAGACCAGCTCCGACGTGGTGAACGCGCTCGGCGACGAGTTTCCCATCGACATGTGAGGGCGCTCGCGGCCCGCGGCGCCTGACGGCGCGGAGCGAAGGCGGTCCGAGCGAGCCCCGAGGAGGAGATCATGAAGCGCAGCAACGGCAGGCAGGAGGCGATCCGCGCCATCGTGCGCGGCCAGTCCATACGGACGCAAAACGAGCTCGTGGAGGCGCTCGCCGAGCGGGGCTTTCCCTGCACGCAGGCGACGGTCTCGCGCGACGTCTCAGAGATGCACCTGAGAAAGCTCGCGGGAGGGCTCTACGTCCTCGAGGAGGACCTCAACCTGCAGCTCGTGCTCTCGGAGTTTGTCATCGAGGCGAGAAGCGCGGCGGGCCAGAGCCTCGTGGTGGTGCTCACCCAGCCCGACACCGCGGTGAGCGTGGCGAGGGCCGTCGACGAGGCGCGCCTCGCCCACGTGCTCGGCACGGTCGCCGGAAGCGACACGGTGTTCGTGGCGACCGACTCCCCCGCAGGGGCCGACGAGGTCAGGGGCCTCGTCACCGCCCTCGCCGAAAGCGGCTAGCGCGCGGAGCCGCCCGAGCTCGCAGGCCCGCCCGAGCGCGCGGAGCCGCCCTGCGCCATTTCCGCCAGGATCGGCTCGAGGTAGCGCGCGACGCCCGACTCGTCGCAGGACGCGGTCAGGTGGTCGGCGGCCGCCTTGACCTCGGGCGCCGCGTTGGCCATGGCGACCCCGTCACCGGCCGCGGCCAGCATCGTGAGGTCGTTGTCGCCGTCGCCGAAGGCGATGCAGTCCCGCGGTGCGACCCCCAGACGCTCGCAGAGCCACAGCAGCCCCGCCCCCTTGTGCGCGGAGCGGTCGGTGATCTCTATGTTGCAGGGCAGCGAGGAGGCGCGCCTCAGGGAGGGCGCGGCGTCGACGAGCGCGCAGACCGCGTCGCGGTCCTCGGCTCGACGGTAGAAGACGTTCAGCCGGCACACGTCCCCGATGCGCGAGAGCTGCTCCTCCAGGCTCGCGTCGTAGACGGTGCGCACGCTACGGACGAACTCCTTGGTGGCCTCGCTGAGCTCGAGCCGCTCGATCAGCGAGAAGCGCTCGCGCTCGGCGTAGACGGTTCCGTCGGCAAATAGGTCGAAGGTGACGGGTCGGTCGCGGAGCCTTTGGTAGAGGCCGAGCACCAGGTCCTTGTCGATGGTCACCTCGCGCAGGGTCCGCCCGCCGGCGACCTCGGCCACGACGGCCCCGTTGGCGCAGACGGCGTAGCGAACGCTGGGATGGGCGAGCAGCTCGGGCGGCAGCCCCGCGAGGTTGCGGCCGGTGCAGGGAACCACCATGACCCCGACGGACGCCGCGGCGTCGAGCGCGGAGGCGTTCTCGGGGGTGATGGCCTTGGCGGAGTCGAGGAAGGTCCCGTCCATGTCCACGAACACGAGCTTGAGCACAGCGTCTCCTTTGGTCCCGAGCCCGCCCGGCTCACGAGAAGCGCATGCGGTCCGCGAACGTCACGCGGTTGGGCGGCTCCTTTCCGTCCTTGAAGGCAATGATGTTGTCTGCCACCACGTCGCCCATGCGACGGTTTGCCTCGAGCGTCGCCGAGCCGATGTGCGGGGTCGTGAGGACGTTGGGCAGCTCGTAGAACTTGGGCAGCGTCGGCGGTTCGCGCTCGTAGACGTCGACGGCGTAGCCCCCCAGACTGCCCGAGAGCAGCGCGCGCTCGAGCGCGGACTCACGCACGATTCCGGCGCGCGCCGTGTTGATGAGCAGCGCGCCCTCCTTCATGCGGCGAAACTCGCGGGCACCCAACAGGTTGCGCGTCGCCGAGGTGAGCGGCGCGTGGATGGTCACGACGTCGGACTTCTCGAGCAGCTCGTCGAGGCCCGTGTAGAGCAACCCGTAGTGGGACGCCTCGGGGCGCTGGACGATGTCGTAGCCCAGGATGTCCATCCCAAAGCCCATCGCGCGCGCCGCGACCGCCATGCCGATGGCGCCCACGCCGATGACCCCGATGGTCTTGCCGTAGAGGCTCCTCCCGGGGATCTTGTTCCACACGCCGGACTTGAGCTGCGTCACGGTCTGGGTGATCATGCGGGCCAGGTCGAGGATGAGCGCAAAGGTGAGGTCGGCCGTCTCCTCGCGGTTGGCCCCGGGGGTGTTGGTGATCGTGATGCCGCGCCGCATGGCGCAGGCGAAGTCGATGCCGTCGAAGCCCGCCCCGTGGCGCGCGATGAGGCGCAGGCCGGGGAGCTTCTCCATGGTCGCGGCGTCAAGGTAATCGTTGCCGAGCACGATGGCGTCGCAGTCGTGGGCGTGCTCGACGATCTCGTCCCCGGAGAGCGGACGGCCGTACGGGTTGACGCGCACCGTGCACCCCGCCGCCTCGAGTCGCTCGACCGCGCTTGTGTCAAAGATGCCAAACGTCGCCGCACACGACGCGACAACAAACGAATTCGACACGTCGTGTCCCTTTCCCATAATGCACACCGTCCGGAGGGTATTTTACCCCTTGGCCGCCGCCACGAGCCTCGAAGACGCGGCGGAGTCCCGACAGCGCACACAAAGAGGGGCACGGGGCCGGGCGACGCCATCTCCCAGAGCGCCGCCCGGCCCCGGCAGGACCGAGCGCGTCGGGCTACCCGATGACCGCGCCCGTCTTGGCCGAGCTCACCTGCCGGGCGTAGCGCGCCAGGAGGTGTCCGCCGTTCTCGTGGACAACGGGCTTCCAGCCCTGCTTGCGGCGGGCGAACTCCTCGTCTGTGACCTCAACCTCGATGAGGTTCCTGGTGAGGTCGATGTTGATCTTGTCGCCGTTCTCGACAAGGGCGATCGGCGCGCCGTCAAAGGCCTCGGGGCAGAGGTAGCCGACCGAGAGGCCGCCCGAGGCGCCGGAGAAGCGCCCGTCGGTGATGACGGCGGAGTCGGGGATGCCCTTCATGATCTCGGTGACGCGGTGGAGCTCCTTCATTCCGGGACCGCCCTTGGGGCCCTCGTAGCGAATGATCACGCCCGTGCCCGGCTTGATGGCGTGGGCGTTGTAGGCCTCGAAGGCCTCCTCCTCGGAGTCAAAGACCATGGCGGTGCCGCTCCAGACGTGCTGGTCGGCGGGCACGGCGCTGGTCTTGACGAGCGCGCCCTCGGGGGCAAGGTTGCCGTAGAGCACCTGGATGCCGTTGGCCACGGAGGCGGGGTCGTCCTGGGTGCGGATGACCGAGCGGTCGCAGCGCAGCACCGAGGTCTCGAGGTTCTCCGCGAGCGTCTTGCCCGTGACCGTCATGACCGAGGTGTCCAGGTCGCCCGCGATGGTCTCGAGGACGGCGGGGATGCCACCGGCCTTGTACAGGTTCACGCATGAGATGTCCCCGTTGGGCACCACGTTGCAGATGACCGGCGTCTTGGACGTGATCTCGGCGACCTGCGTCCAGGTGCACTCGAGCCCCAGCTCGGCGGCGAGCGCCGGCAGGTGGATGAGGGCGTTGAGCGAGCCGCCGATGGAGGCGAGCAGCTTGACCGTGTTGTCGATCGCGGCCTGGGTCATGATGTCGGACGGCTTGATGCCGCGGCGGACGAGGTCGACCACGGCGGCGCCGGTCTGGCGGGCCGAGAAGCGCCGCTGGCTCGTGGACGAGGGCCACAGCGCCCCGTTGGGCAGCATCATGCCGAGGCCCTCGGTGAGGCACCCCATGGTGTTGGCGGTGCCCAGGAACGGGCAGACGCCGGGACCGGTGTAGTAGCGCAGAGTGCCCTCGATGACGTCGCGCTCGGTGGCCTCGCCGGCCAGGAAGCGCGCGCGCAGGGCCTTGGACTCGGAGGGCTTGATCTCGTCGTAGCACGGCCCGCAGGTCACCAGCGCAGCCGGCAGGTCGATGCGGGCGGCCGCCATGAGCATGGCGGGGATGATCTTGTCGCAGCTGCCGAGGTAGACCACGCCGTCGAAGCAGCCCTCGCCCACGATCATGGCCTCGCAGGAGTCCGCGATGATCTCGCGGTGGGGCAGGCAGTAGCGCATGCCCGCGTGGCCCTGGGCGATGCCGTCGCACATGCCGATGGTGTTGAACTCGATCGGCTCGCCGCCGGCCTCGAGCACGCCCTTCTTGACCTCCTCGGCCAGCTTCCTGAGCGGCTCGTGACCCGGGCAGACCTCGTTCCAGCTGTTGGCGATGGCGATGAGGGGCTTGTCGGGGTTCTCGAGCGAGTCCACGGCGACGCCGGCTGCGGCCAGGTGGGCCTTTGAGATAGCTCGCTGGAAGGGCTCCAGCTTGTCGATTGCACGTTCCATGGTTTCCCCCTCTGGGTACGTGGCGGGCGCCACCCGACCGGCGGCACCCGCCACCTCAAACGAGATGGGTGACTACTCCATCTCCTCGTACTCGGCGGCGTAGGCCTCGATCTTGTCCATGCCGATCTTCTTCTCGACGAGGAACCACACGGCGACGAAGATGACGACGGCAACCGGAACGAGGATGATTGCGTTCTCGGAGATGCAGGTCCAGAAGACGATCGCAGTCTGCGTCAGCGACGGGCCGGCCATGGAGGCGATCTGACCGTCGAAGGACAGGCCGGTGGAGGTGGCCAGGTCCGTGAGGTAGGGCGCGGCGAAGGTGCCGGCGTACAGGATCGCGGCCATCACCGGGATGGAGATGAGGATCGAGCGGAAGACGTTGCCGCGGCACAGCGCCACGACCAGCGCCACGCGGAAGGTGACAACGGAGAGGTCGGCGAGCGGCATCATGCGGTTGCCCGGGAGGATGAAGGCGAGGAAGATCGTGACCGGGATCATGATGAGGGCCGTGGTGATGACCTCGGGGTTGCCCACGACAACCGCGGCGTCAAGGCCGATGGAGAGCGACTGGCCGCCGAAGTGCTTGGTCGTGAACTTCTGGGCGCCGTCGGAGATGGGCATGAGGCCCTCGACGAACATGGCGGTCATCTTGGGCATGAGCACCATGACGGCGGCGACGTTGACGCCGGTGAGGAAGATCTGGTCGACCGGCATGAGGGCCAGGGCGCCCATGGCGCAGCCCAAGATCAGGCCGAGCATCATCGGGTCACCGAAGATGCCCAGGTACTTCTGGACGTTGCGGATGGAGACGTTGACCTTGTTGAGGCCGGGGATGCGGTCGATCACCCAGTTGAGCGGCGCGGCGATGATGATCGAGGAGGTGTAGGAGATCGTCGGGAGCGTGACGTCGGGGATGCCGAAGAAGTGCTCGATCAAAGGCGAGGTCCAGTCGGCGAACTTGAGCGTCATGACGGCGGTGAAGGCCGTTGCGACGAGGGCCCAGACGATGTTGTTGGTCACGAAGAACACCAGGATGCCGGCGATCATCATGTGGTGGTAGTTCCAGATGTCGACGTCCATGGTCTTGGTGAGCTTGAGGACCAGCATGAGGATGTTGATGCCGAGGATCTCAAAGACCAGGAAGGCAACGATCGGCGATGCCCAGGTGACCGAGGAGATGGCGCCCCAGCCCACGTCGGTGACATCGAGGTTGAGGCCAAAGTTGGCGACCATCGCGCTCGCCGCCGGCGAGACCGCGGACTTGAGCAGGTTCACGAGCAGGTTGATGCCCACGAAGCCGCAGGTGATGGTGATGCCGCTCTTGAACGCCTTGCCGATGTTCATGCGGAACACAAGGCCGATGATCGTGATGATGATCGGCAGCATGACGTAGGCGCCGGCGTTGATGAGCGCCTGGAAGACAGTGCTGACTGTCTCGAGAAATGCGTCCATGCCTTTCCTTTCTCACGTTTGGGACGGTCGGGTGACGCGCGGGCCGACGAGGCCCGCGCGTCGGCGGATGCGCGCGGGGCGCCGGCTAGTCCTTGAGCGCCTCGACGATCTTGTCGAGCGTGGCCTGCTCGTTCATGCCGGTGAGCAGGGCGATGGCCATGATGATCGGGGTCTTGACGTCGGCGTCCTTGAACTTGCCGGAGGTGACCACGAGGTCGTAGTCGTTGGCCTTGTCGTGCAGCTCGAGCATCTTGCACTGGGTGACCTGGATGGCCACGCCGTGATCGGCGCAGTAGTCCTTGATCTTTGCCGCCACGACGGTGGAGGTTGCGACCCCGTTTCCGCAGGCCACGAGAACACGCTTTGCCATTTCTCTTCCTTTCTCCTTGCGAGAGCATCTCAGCGCACCCCTGTGGTGCGCAACTGACCCTGTGGGTGCGCGCTAGGCGAGCAGCGCGCCGGCGAGCGAGAAGACCTCGTCGGCGTCTGCGGCAGCGATGACCTTGCCGACGAGCTCCTGGTCCTGGACGAAGGCGATCACCTTCTGGAGCATCTCGAGGTGGGCGTGCGCCTCGGTGAGGGCGAGCATGCACACCACGGAGACCCCGCACGTCTCGTCGGGCTCGTCCATCTTGTGCCAGTCGACGGGATGCGCCAGGACGCCCATGCACATGGCCGCCCGGTTCACGTTGACGACGTCGCAGTGCGGGATGGCCACGTTGAGGCCGCCCATGTCGAGCGCGGTGGGGAAGTTCGCCTCGCGGTCGACGATGGCCTGGGCGTAGGTGTCCTTCACGTAGCCCTGCTCCTCGAGGGCGGCCGCCAGGCGGCGCTCGACGTCCTCGCAGGTAAGGCCCTCCTCGTCGATGCGGACGACGAGCGAGCTGTCAAAGCTCAGATCTGCCATGCTCTTCTCTCCTTCTTCTCTCTTGCTTTCCCTGCGTCCGCGCGCGGACGCCTACCAGACGACGCTCTCCTCGAGCCTGCGCACGGAGGCGGCGAGCTTGGCGGAGTCGCACGCCTCGATGTCCACCGGGTCGAAGACGCCCGATCCGATGCCGGCATAGGTGGCGCCCTTGTCGAAGTAGGACTGGACGTTGGCGACGTTCACGCCGCCCACGACCATGAGCGGGAGCCTCCCGAGCGGCGCCTGCACGGCCCTGATGTAGTCGGGGCCGAGCTGGCCCGCGGGAAACACCTTTACGATGTCGGCGCCCATGTCGATCATCTGCTGGATCTCGGTGGGGCTGAAGGCGGCCGGCACGGTGATGACGCCCGCCTCGCGGGCGAGGCCAAAGATCTCGGGGGTGAACATGATCGGCGAGAGCATGAACTCGGCGCCCGCGTCGATCGCCTGGCGCGCGAGCTCGGCGTTCTTGACCGTTCCGGCGCCCACGTGGACCTCCGAGCCAAACTCCCTGCGCGCCTGCGCGATGGACTCCATCGCGTGCGGGGAGTTGCTGGCCACCTCGATGGAGTTGACCTTGGTGCCCACCAGCTGCTCCACGACGCTCATGACCTGCTTGGTCTCGTAGCCGCGAAGGATGACGGTCACCTTGGGAAGAACGAGCTCGCTCATGTCTGCCTCCTCTGTCCTGGTGCGTTGCCTTGATTCTATGTCTGCATATTCTTCTTTCAAAATTCTGGTGTTCTACACATTTTTTGCATACGCAGACGAGGAGAGAAGTGCGGGCGACAGGAGCCTCTTTCGTTGATTCAGTTGATGCGCAACGCGGTCATTTCTCCTATAATTAGGCCAGTTTTCAGGTATTTATTGCGCTGAAACCCGTCTGTCACTCTTTCGTGTCAGACGAGCTCCCCTGGGACGCAGTCTCAACCGCTAGTTACTCGTCCGCAATATGTATTGAATAGTATTTCAATACTACTGCATATTTATTGCGAAATGCTTACAATTCTCCATTTTTTCTCCATATTTATGCGCAAGAATGGCGCCGACACGGGGCGCCGACGACTGGAGAGACATGGAGTTTGGTTCAACGCTCGCCAAGCTACGCGAGGGACGGGGCTGGTCGCAGGCCAAGCTGGCCGAGAAGGCCGGCGTGAGCCAGGAGACCATCGCCGCATGGGAGGGCGGCAGGGAGTTTCCCGCCCAGGAGCAGCTCCTCGCGCTCGCCAAGGCGCTCAAGGTCAAGATCTCCCGCCTCATCGAGGGCGACGAGGAGCTCATGGTCAAGGTCATCGAGGGGACCGACGTCTACGAGACGGCCGTCATGGGCATCATCTCGGCGGTGACCGTGGCGTGCGCGCTCGCGCTCATCGCCCTCTCCCACACCGACCAGGCTGCCCTGGAGATAGCCGTCCGCGTCACCGAGGCCATTCTCATCGTTGGCCTGCTCGCCCTCGTCTGGCAGCGGCGCAGCCCCCGCGCGCAGCGCGCCAAGGCGTTTCGCGACGCGCTCGAGGCGGCCGACGGCTCCCAGACCGCCTTCGTCCTCAAGCGCAGGGCGGGCCGCAACACTGGCAACACCGTCATGCAGTTCGTGCTCGGCGCGATCATCGCCGTCACGCTGATCGTTCTTCTCGGCATCATCATGCCCGAGTCGCGCCTGCCCTGGGTGATGCTCTAGCGCCCGGGACGTCGGGGCTCAGGCGAGCAGCGGCTCGAGGTAGCGCGCGACCCCGGCAAGCTCGCAGCGCGGCGCCACGTGACGGGCGTGCTCCCTGACCTCGGGGGAGGCGTTTTCCATGGCGACCGCGTCGCCCGCGACGTCGAGCATGGAGACGTCGTTTTCCGAGTCGCCAAAGGCGACGGTGTCTGCGACGTCGACGCCGAGGCGCCCGCAGAGCCACAGCAGCGCCGTCCCCCTGGTTGCCTCCGCGCTCGTCACCTCGAGGTTCATCGGTATCGACGAGGCGCCGAAGAGGCCGGGACGCACGGCCACCGCGTCCCGCGTCGCCCTGCGGCCGCGCTCGTCCGCAAAAAGGACGTTGACGCGACAGATCGAGGGGACGCGCTCGATGAGCTCCTCGGTGCCGCAGTCGACGAAGGTGCGCTGTGAGAGCACCATGCGGCGCGTGGCCTCGGTCATCTCGACCAGGTCGTAGAGCGGCAGGTTCTCGCGCGAGGCGAAGACGCCCTCCGGGGTGAAGAGGTCGAAGGCGACGCGCTGGCCGCGGACGTCTGCGTAGAGCGCGCGGACGAGGGACTTGCTGATGGGCACCTCGCGTATGGCCCGGCCCGATCGAACGTCGTAGACGAGCGCTCCCCCGCCGCAGACGGCGTGGCGCACGGAGGGGTGCTCGACGAGCTCGCGGGGGACGCCCCGCAGGCTGCGGCCGGTGCAGGGGACGAACTGGACCCCGCGCTCGGCGGCGACGTCGAGGATGCGGAGGTTGTCTCGCGGGATGGTCTTGTCGGGGCCCACGAACGTGTCGTCCATGTCGATGAAGACCAGTCTGACCACAGCGCCCCCTCCTTCCAGGCTCCCATGATAGCGCGTGCGGGTTATGGACGGTTTCGGGCCGGAAGGCGTCCGCGTCCCGCACGCGTTTCGGGTTGGTGCGGGTTGCAGTCGGTTTCGGGCCGGAAAGCGTCCATAACCCGCACGCGTGCCCGGGACGGGCGCGCGGCCCGGGGCCCGAACGAGCGACGCCCGCGTCCCGGGCGATGCCGGGACGCGGGCGAGACCGGACGGGCCGATGCCCCTCCCCTACTTGCTGACGCCAGTCCTTCGCTTGGCCTCCTCGATCTGGGCGAGCTGCTCGGGCGTGAGCTCGATGCCGCCGCCGTGACCGTGCACGCCGCAGGCCGAGCCGCCGCCCGTCGCCACGGAGTCGTCGAAGCGCGTGCTGCCCGTGTAGGGCGCCACGGCGTCGTTGGTCACCGGGTCGGCCGGGTTCTCCAGACGGAAGCCGCCCTCGCGATTGGTGCGATAGTTCTCCTTGGCAACGGAGATCATGAGCTTGATGCGGTTGAGCTGGTTGACCTCGGAGGCGCCGGGGTCGTAGTCCACGGCCACGATGTTGCTCTCGGGATGCATCTGGCGCAGGCGCTTGATCACGGACTTGCCCACCACGTGGTTGGGCAGGCACGCGAACGGCGAGCAGCACACGATGTTGGGAGTGCCGGTCTCGATCAGGTCGCACATCTCGGCAGTGAGCAGCCAGCCCTCGCCCATCGTGTTGCATAGGGACAGGACCTCCTCGGCCTTTGCGGCGAGCTCGAAGATGTCCGGGTACGCCTGGAAGCGCGTGGTCTTGGCCAGCATCTTGTTGATGGGCTCGCGGAAGCCCTCGACGAGCTTGATGCCCGCCATGTGCGACAGGCGGCTCGTGGCCTTGGTTCCCAGCTCGGCGTTGGTGTTGATCGCGTTGGTCATGCCGAAGAGGAAGAAGTCCACCAGACCGGGCACGTTGGCCTCGCAGCCCTCCTGCTCGATAACCTTGACCACCTGGTTGTTGGCCGTGGGGTGGAACTTGACCAGGATCTCGCCCACCACGCCCACGCGCGGCTTGGAGCGGTCGTTCACGAGCGGCAGCGCCTCGAAGGCATCGACCGTGCGCTGGCAGAGGTCGTAGAAGCGCTTGCGTCCTCCCGCCACGATCACGCCCTTGGCGTCGGCCATCATGCGGTCGTAGAGCGCGTCGGCGGCACCGGGCTCCGCCTCGTAGGGGCGCACGCGGTAGAGCAGCTGCATGATGAGGTCGCCGTAGAGCAGCGCATAGACGGCCTTGATGAGCAGCGCCGGGTCCTTGAGAACGTTGAAACCGGGGTTCTTCTCGTCCAGGCCGGAGGCGGCGGTGAGGCTGATGACCGGGATCTCCGGGTGGCCGGAGTCCTTGAGGGCCTTGCGGATGAGCGCGATGTAGTTGGTGGCCCGGCAGCCGCCACCGGTCTGCGTGATGATGACGGCGAGGCGCGACAGGTCGTACTTGCCGGAGAGCACCGCCTCCATGATCTGGCCCGTGACCAGGATCGAGGGGTAGCAGATGTCGTTGTTCACGTACTTGAGGCCGGCCTCGACGGCGCCCTGGTCCACGGAGGGAAGCAGAACCACGTTGTAGCCGGAGCTCTTGAAGAGCTCCTCGATCAGGTCGAAGTGGATCGGCGCCATCTGCGGCACGAGGATCGTGTAGCCCGCCCTCTGCATGTCCTCGGTGTAGCGGACCTTCTCGAAGGCGGCGCTGGCAGCCTCGCGGTAGACCGGCACACGACCCTCCTGCGTCCTGCGCGCGCGCTCGAGCGAGCCGTCGGCGTTCTGGACGCCCACGGGCTCGACCTCGCGGACCTCGCCACGGCTGGCGGCACGGCGCAGCTCGTCGCGCTGCTCGGTAAGGGCGGCCATGAGGGAGCGGATGCGGATGCGCGCCGCACCCAGGTTGGAGACCTGGTCGATCTTGAGGACGGTGTAGATCTTGCCGGATGCCTCCAGGATCTCCTGGACCTGGTCGGTGGTCAGGGCGTCGAGACCGCAGCCAAACGAGAAGAGCTGGATGAGGTCGAGGTCGTTGCGGGAGGCGACGAAGCGCGCCGCGCGGTAGAGGCGGCTGTGGAACATCCACTGGTCGATTACGCGAATGGGGCGCTCGGGCCTCATCTTGTGCGCGACGGAGTCCTCGGTGAGCACGGCAAAGCCGAAGGAGTGCACGAGCTCGGGGATGGCGTGGTTGATCTCCGGGTCATTGTGGTAGGGGCGACCGGCGAGCATGATGCCGTGCGCGTCGTGCTCCTCGATCCAGCGCAGGGCCTCGTCACCGGCGCGATGCATGGCGTCCTTGAACGCGAGGTCCGCGTCCCAAGCGGCGTTGACGGCCTCGTCGATCTCCGCGCGGGTGATGTGGCCACCGCGCACGCGACCGCGGCCCTCCGCGGCGTCTTTCTCGCGCTGCTCGGAGACCAGCTCGTAGAGACGGCGCTTGAGCTCCTTCTTCTTGTCGTACGGGATGAAGGGGGCCAGGAACTCGATCTTGGAGCCTGCGCCGAGCTCGTCCACGTTGAGGCCGAGCGCCTGCGGGTAGCTCATGACGATCGGGCAGTTGTAGTGGTTGGTCGCACCCTCGTCCTCCTGGCGCTCCCAGCGAATGCAGGGCATCCAGATGAAGTCCGGGTCCTTATCGATGAGGTTCATGATGTGGCCATGGGAGAGCTTGGCCGGGTAGCACACGCTCTCGGACGGCATGGACTCGATGCCCGCGTCATAGGTCTTGGCCGAGGTCTGGTCGGAGAGCATGACCGAGAAGCCCAGCTTGGTGAAGAACGCGTGCCAGAACGGGTAGTTCTCGTACATGTTGAGGGCGCGCGGGATGCCCACGGTGCCGCGCGGCGCGTCCTCGGGGTCGAGCACGGGACGGTCGAAGAGCAGCTTGTTCTTGAACTCGAAGAGGTTGGGCGCGTCGTTCTTCTTGGCCTTGGAGCCTCCGGCGCCCTTCTCGCAGCGGTTGCCCGTGATGAAGCGACGGCCGCCGCCAAAGTCGTTGATCGTAAGCAGACAGTTGTTGGAGCAGCGACCGCAGTGGACGTTGGTATGCTTGACCTGCAGATTATCGATGTTCTCGCGCGAGAGGATCGTGGAGGTGCCCGCGGCGCCGGCACGATCGCGGGCGAGAAGGGCCGCGCCGTAGGCGCCCATGCAGCCCGCGATGTCCGGTCGGATGACGTCGCGGCCGGTCAGCTTCTCGAAGGCGCGCAGGGTGGCGTCGGACATGAAGGTGCCGCCCTGGACCACGCACCACTGGCCGATCTCGTCGAAGTCGCGCAGCTTGATGACCTTGAAGAGGGCGTTCTTGATGACGGAGTAGGACAGGCCCGCCGCCACGTCACCGATGGTCGCGCCCTCCTTCTGCGCCTGCTTGACGCGGGAGTTCATGAAGACCGTGCAGCGGGAGCCGAGGTCAACGGGACTCTTGGCGGTGACGGCCGCCTGAGCGAACTCCTGGACGGACATGTCCATGGACACGGCAAAGCTCTCGATGAACGAGCCGCACCCCGAGGAGCACGCCTCGTTGAGCATGATGTGCTCGATGACGCCGTCCTTGACCTGCAGGCACTTCATATCCTGACCGCCAATGTCCAGGATGAATTGGACGTCCGGGACAAAGGCCTTGGCGCCGCGCAGGTGGGCGACGGTCTCGATCTCTCCGGAGTCGGCGCGCAGGGCCTCGATGAGGATCTGCTCGCCGTAGCCGGTGGTGGTCACGTGGCCGATCGTGCAGCCCTCGGGCAGCAGGTCGTAGATGCCGTCCATGATGCGACGGGCGGTGCCGAGGACGTCGCCGTTGTTGTTGCCGTACCAGGTGTAGAGGAGCTCGCTGGACTCACCGACCACGGCGCACTTCATCGTGGTGGAGCCGGCGTCGATGCCGATGAAGACGCGTCCCTGGTAGGTGGCCAGGTCGCCCTTGGGGACCACCTGCTTGTCGTGGCGCTCCTTGAACTCCTGATAGTCCTTCTCGGACTCAAAGAGCGGCTCGAGGCGCGCCACCTCGGAGCCCTGGACGTCGTGAAGGTTCTCGAGAAGCTGGATGACCTCATCGAAGGTCACGTACTTCTCGGACTCGCCGGCGAGCGCCGCGCCCGTGGCAACAAAGAGGTGCGCGTTCTCGGGAACGATGATGTGCTCGTCGTCGAGGTTGAGCGTGAGATAGAAGCGGTGGCGCAGCTCCGAGAGGTACTGGAGCGGGCCGCCGAGAAACGCGACGTAGCCGCGGATGGGGTGGCCGCACGCGAGGCCGGAGACCGTCTGGTTGGCCACGGCCTGGAAGATGGAGGCGGCGATGTCGGCCGGCTTGGCTCCCTCGTTGAGCAGCGGCTGGACGTCGGACTTGGCGAAGACGCCGCAGCGGGACGCGATGGGGTGGATCTGCGTGGCGTCCTTGGCGAGCTCGTTGAGGCCCGCGGCGTCCGTGTGGAGCAGGCTCGCCATCTGGTCGATGAAAGCGCCCGTGCCGCCGGCACAGGTGCCGTTCATGCGCTGCTCGATGCCATTGTCAAAGTAGATGATCTTGGCGTCCTCGCCGCCGAGCTCGATCGCGCAGTCCGTCTGCGGGATGAGCGTCTCCACGGCACGCTTGGAGGCGATGACCTCCTGGACGAACTCCAGGCCCAGCCAGTTGGCGAGCAGCATGCCGCCGGAGCCGGTGATGGAGACGCGCATCGGCGCCGTGCCGATCACCTTGCGCGCACGGGCGAAGAGCTCCTTTGCCGTGGCGCGGATGTCCGTGTGGTGGCGCTCGTAGTTGGCGTAGACGAGGTTGTCGTTGTCATCGATGACGGCGAGCTTGACGGTGGTGGAGCCCACGTCAATGCCCAGGCGCAGGTGCGCATGGGAGAAGTCGGTGGCACGTGCCGGCGAGAGCTCGGCACCGTCCGCCTTGAGCTCGAGCGCGCGGGCCGCGGCCTTCTCGGCGCGGATGGAATCGGCGGTCTTGGTCATCAGTTGTCCTCCTCGGAGCACATCGCGGCAAGGGCGAAGCTGGGCAGGTCAAGGTCGATTGGGTTGTCGTAGAGGTCACCGGGGCGCACGAACATGAGCGCCGTCATGAGGCGCGCCATGACGCCCACGCTCTCGCGCATCCCGCCGTCGAGCCAGCGCAGGAGAACGCCGACCTCGGCAGAGATCGCAAACGTGAGGTAGTAATCAAAGAGGGGTCCCAGGGCGCGCAGGTTGAGCCCGTCGAGGGCGCGCGGCCCCACGACCTCATAGACGACCTTCTTGATGCGCTCGGCGAAGGCCGGGTCTCCCCCTTCGCCCAAAAGCGGCCGCAGGTAGTCCCCGCGCTCGCGCACGCAACGGAGCAGCTCGGCAGCGCCGGGCGCGGGGCGTCCGTGGTCGAGTGCGGCGCGAAGGTCGTCCAGGTGACAGGATGCGAGGCGGGCGAGCGGGGCGCGGAACTCCGCCAGCGTGTCCTCCTCGATCTGGTTCACGAGGTCGGGGATGTCACGAAAGTGCGAGTAGAAGGTTCGGCGCGTGACTCCCGCGCGCTCCGTCACGGCGGTCACGGTGACGCGCGAGAGGTCGCCCGTCGCGTCTATCTCTCGGGCGAGCGCATCGCGCAGGGCCTGACGCGTACGGACGCTGCGCCTATCGGTGCTGAGCACGCATTCCTGCATGGGTGCCTTTCCACGATTCTTCACAGCTTGTGTAGTATTGCACAACCTGTGCAGAAACATGCGCTTGTTCACGGTGGCACAGCAACTACACAGTTGTCGTCCCCGCCGCGGCCTGCTCATGCGAAAATGGGACAGTTGGGAGGCCTCATGAAGAAGCATGTCATCATCTGTCTCGCCGTCGCCGTCGCACTCCTTGGCGGAGCCGTGGCAATCGCGCTCCTGACGCCCCGCGACGACCCGGCTCCAGAGAAGGCCGAGGAGCAGGTCGTGGAGCGCGAGGAGGTCATCGAGGAAGCACCTGAGGTCATTGAGGAGCCTGAGGAGGCCCCCGAGGAGGAGCCGGAGGATGCCGGCGAGCCCGTCACGATGGCCGAGGCGCCGGTCCTCACCTCAGCGACCGAGAGCGGGCTCACCGTCACCGCTCCCGACGCCTTCCTCTCCTCGCAGCAGCTTGCCGACGTCGAGGCCTGCATCGACGCGATCGAGACGGGCGGCAACACCGTCAGCGTCTCCCTCACCGACCTCTCCACGCGTCGCGGCATCTGGTATGACACCGATCGCCTCAGGTACCCTGCCAGCAGCATCAAGGCCGCCTACTGCATCTACCTGTTCGAGACGCGCGACGGTGCGGGCGGAAAGTCGGAGACCGTCGAGGACTGCCTGGTCAACTCCTCGAACGAGGCGTACAACGAGCTCGCCGAGACGTTTGGCTTCTCTCCCTGGTCCGCCTGGCTCAAGAGTCACGGCGCACCTCAGACGGCCACCGTTGCCGCAACCTACACCTACCCTGACACCACAGCCGCCGAGCTCTCCTCCATCTGGGAGGAGATCTATCGATACGGGACCTCGGGCGAGGCGGGCAGCGCCGAGCTCGCGGGCTACCTCGCCCGTACGAACAGCTCGCCCATCGGGGCCGAGCTGCGCGACACGTGCGAGGTCTGGAGCAAGCCGGGCTGGTTCCCGCTCGACGACAACAACATCCCGGCCACCAACGACGCTGGCGTGGTCTTCTCAGACACGGGCGCCTACGTGCTGGTCATCATGACCGACATCAGCTCCGACCTCGACGCACTCAGGCCGCTCGTCCGCGCGCTCGACGCCGCGCACGAGACGATGTGCGGGGGCGCCATCGCCTACTACGAATAGTCCCGATCAGTGGTTCTGCAGGCACAGCACGCTCTGGCGCTCGACGAAGAACGTCGAGAGGTGCACCACGCTCGTGTAGCTCCTCGGCTCGCGCATGCGGTCCACGAGCGTCCGGACGGCAAGCTCGCCCATCTCCCGGTTGGGAACGCGCACCGTCGACAACGGCGGGTTGGAGATGCTCGCAAAGGAGAGGTCGTCGAAGCCGAACATGGAGACGTCCTCGGGGATCTTGATGCCCCGCTCGGTCATCGCGCGCATGCAGCCCAGCGCCATGATGTCGTTCTCCACGAAGAACGCGGTCGGAAGCGTGGGGTTGGTGGCAAGCCACGCCCTCATCGACTCGTACGCCGTGTTGACCGTGGTGCCCACCTCAACGCGGAACGCCGGATTGATGGGCAGGTTCGCCTCGCGCATCGCCCTGCGATAGCCGCGCTCGCGCAGCGGGAAGTTCTTGATCCGATACGAGCCGGCGACGTAGCCGATCTCGCGGTGGCCCATGTCGATGAGGTAGCTCACGCCGCGGAAGGCGGAGTTCTCGTTGGAGGTCACGATGCTCTCGAGGAAAAGGTGGTCGCTCCATCCGTCCACCACGACCAGGGGGACCTCCGAGCCTCGGAACAGCTCGTAGTCCTCCTCGGCCATCTCGGTGCCAAGGAGCACGACCGCGCTCGAGCTGTCGTGGATGATCTCGTGCGCCTGCTTCGCGGCGGTCCCGCGGTCGGACAGCTCGAGAGTGGTGAAGACCGTGCTCATGTCCTGCAGGCTCGCCGCACGCTCGACGCCCTCGATGACGCCGGTGTGGAACGTGCCCTCGTCGAGCACCTGACCCGTCTTGCGTGCGAGGACGAAGTTGACGTGCGTCACACGGCTGGGCCGGTCATAGCCGAGCTCGTGGGCGGTACGCATGATGAGGGCAGCCGTCTCCTTGTTCACACCGCGCTTATGGTTGAGCGCATTGGACACCGTGGCCGGCGAGAAGCCCGTCTTCTTGCTGATTTCTCGAACGCCCACGTTCCGCATGGTCTCCCTGCCCTTCTCGTCATCTAAACACCACTCATTTAACACCACAAAACGTTTTGTGCTACCGACAAGGTCGTGTTTTCGCCAGCCGGTTCCGCGGACGGAGCGCGCGTCTGGAAATCCTGGCCCTTGTCGCCCGGCGCCCTAAGAATCGCCGCCCTTGTCGGCACCCGCGCTAAGAATCCGGGACCTTGTCCGGCGCCGGTCTAAGAATTCCGGACCTTGTTATGCGCCGCTCTATGAATCCGCGTCCTTGGCGAGAAAAACTCCGGGAATCAGGGAGGTTGTCCGGACCGGGGCCCTTCTCGCCGGACAAGGGTGGGCTTTCTTAGACGAGCTCATGACAAGCCCGGCATTTTTTAGAAGCGCCCGAGGCGGGGCTCGCGCTCTCCGGGAATTGCCGCCCTTGTCCCGACCCGTTCTAAGAATCCGTGACGTTGGCGCGCGCCGCCCTAAGAATCCCGGCCCTTGTCCGGCGTGAAGACCCCCCGGGCTGGACAAGGCCGCGTTTTTCTAGAGCACCAGCCGACAAGAGCGGCAATTATTAGAAGCGTCCCGGACAAGGCCGCGCTTTCTTAGACGACCGGGCGACAATCACGAAGCTCCTAAGATCCCCGCGCCCTTCGCCCATACGACACGGGCCACCCGCCCCTCTCACCCGGCATTTTTTGCGCGCAGCGCAATGAGCCGGGGAGAGGGGCGGGCGGCCCCTCAGGTGCGTATGACGCGAGCGCTACTTACTCGTTGTCGCCCGCGGTCATCTGCGTGGCGGAGATGTCCTCGCCCGCGTCGGAGGCGTCGCGCCACTTCCAGTCGGTGAAGGCCGGGTGGTCGTAGCCGTTGTCGACGGCGAACTGGAAGGCGTCGACGCGGAACTTCTCCCACTCCGCGATCTGGTCGGCCCACTTGTCGGCGTCGATCATGCGGAGCGCGTCGGCAGCGAGCGCCCAGCGGTCCATGTCGTTCACGCGAACCATGTCGAACGGCGTGGTCGTGGAGCCCTGCTCCTTGTAGCCGTGGACGTTGAAGTTGTCGTGGTTCGGGCGGTCCCAGATGAGGCGACGGATCGTGCCGGGATACGCGTGGAACGCAAAGAGAACGGGCTTGTCGGCCGTGAAGAGCTCGACGAACTTCTCGTCGGACATGGCCTTGTCGTTCTCGGAGACGTTCTGGATGCTGAGAAGGTCGAGGACGTTGACCAGGCGGACCTTGATGCCGAGCTTGTCGAGCATGTCGAGGGCGGCCACGGCCTCGCCGGTGGGAACGTCGCCGCAGCAGGCGAGCACGACGTCCGGCTCCTCGCCGTCAGCGGTGTTGGAAGCCCACTTCCACTCGGCGGCGCCGACCTCGAGCTCCTCGCGTGCCTCGTCCAGCGTCACCCACGACGGGGCGGGCTGCTTACCGGCGAAGATGGCATTCACGCAGTTGGTGGACTGGTAGGCGCGCTCGGCAACGGCCAGCAGCAGGTTGGCGTCGGCCGGGTAGTAGATGTTCACCACGTGGTCGTTGTTGAAGTTCTTGTTGAGAAGAATGTCAACGAAGCCGGGGTCCTGGTGAGAGAAGCCGTTGTGGTCCTGACGCCAGACGTGGCTGGAAAGCAGCATGTTGAGGCCGGAGATGGGCTTGCGCCAGTCGATGTGGCGGACGGTCGCCTCGAGCCACTTGCAGTGCTGGTTGACCATGGAGTCAACGATGTGGACGAAGGACTCGTAGGAGCTCCACAGACCGTTGCGGCCGGTGAGGATATAGCCCTCGAGCAGGCCCTCGCACTGGTGCTCGGAGAGCTGCTCGATGATGTTGCCCACGGGCGAGAGGTGCTCGTCGTTGGCGGGGTCGTCGTAGTTGCCCTCGCCGAACCACTGCTTGTCGGTCACCTGGTAGGACGGCTGGAGACGGTTGGACGCGGTCTCGTCGGGTCCGAAGATGCGGAAGGCGTCGCGGTTGTTGTTGATGAGCTCGGCGGTGTACTCACCGAGGACGCGCGTGGCCTCCACGGCACCGAAGCCATGGCCCTTCTCGGCGACAGGCACCTCGTACTTGCGGATGTCGGGCAGGGTGAGCTCGTTGCGGATCAGGCCGCCGTTGGCGTTGGGGTTGGCGCCGATGCGCAGCTCGCCCTTGGGCATCCAGTCGTTGACCTCAGGACGGATGGCGCCGTTCTCGTCGAAGAGCTCCTCGGGCTTGTAGGACTCCATCCAGCCCTTGAGGACCTGGAAGTGAGCCTCGGTGTCACGGGCGGACGCCAGCGGCACCTGGTGGGCACGCCAAGAGCCCTCGGTCTTCTTGCCGTCGATCTCCTTGGGGCACGTCCAGCCCTTGGGGGTGCGGAAGACGATCATCGGGTAGAACGGACGCGAGGCCTCACCGGCGGCAACGCGGGACTTGATGTCGCAGATCTCGTCGAAGACGGCCTCGAGTAGCGCCGCGAAGCGACGGTGGATGGAGGCGTGGTCCTCGTTGTCGAAGCCGGCAACGAAGTTGTACGGGTGATAGCCCATGCCGCGGAAGAACTCGTCACGCTCGGCGTCGGAGATGCGGGCGAGAATGGTGGGGTTGGCGATCTTGTAGCCGTTGAGGTGCAGGATCGGGAGAACGATGCCGTCCGTCAGCGGGTCCATGAACTTGTTGGTCTGCCAGGACGT
Organism: Atopobium sp. UBA1382; assembly: GCA_002305805.1. GTDB lineage: Bacteria > Actinomycetota > Coriobacteriia > Coriobacteriales > Atopobiaceae > Thermophilibacter > Thermophilibacter excrementavium. The sequence continues at coordinate 24,832 of DBQY01000015.1, forward strand.
GGCGAGCGGGCCGGTCTCGGCCTCGCCGTCGCCCACGACGGCCACGGCGAGCAGGCTCGGGTTATCGAGGACCGCACCATAGGCGTGGGAGAGGGTATAGCCGAGCTCGCCGCCCTCGTGGATGGAGCCGGGGGTCTCGGGGGCATAGTGGCTGGGGATGCCGCCGGGGTAGGAGAACTGGCGGAAGAACTTCTGGAGACCGGCCTCGTCATCGGTGATGTCGGGACGGACCTCGCGATAGGTGCCGTCGAGCAGGGACTGCGCAGTGCCGGCGGGTCCGCCGTGACCGGGACCCATCAGGAAGATCGCGTTCTGCTGGTGGTCAGCGATGAGGCGGTTGATGTGACCAAAGAGGAAGTTGATGCCGGGGGTGGTGCCCCAGTGACCCACGAGACGGTGCTTCACGTCCTCACGGGAGAAGCCGTCCTTCATGAGCGGGTTGGAGCGCAGGTAGATTTGACCCACGGAGAGGTAGTTCGCCGCACGCCAGTAGCGGTCGACGCCCTTGAGCTCGTCCTCCGAGACGGGTCCGTTGAGCTTCTTCCACGGGGTGCCAATAACGGGTTGAGTCATGCCTGTTATCCCTTCTCCCTTGCAGGCCCGCCAACCGGACCGGCAGTATTTCCTTTTGGTTTCAGTATATTGGGTAAAACGTTTTACTTGACGATTTTTTTCACCTTCTACTATCTTGCCAGCACGCTGTCCTTGATCACGAGCCGAGGCATGAGGATGCGCTCCTCAGGCTCCCCCAGCTCCCCGCGCTCCCCTTCCTCGATTCGCCGGAACAGCACGTCGAGGGCGGCGGAGGAGAGCTCTTCGACGTTCTGCTCGATCGAGGTGAGCGCCGGCTCGAAGAGAACGTCCGCCGCCGAGTTGTCGTAGCTCACCATCGAGTAGTCACGGGGCACGCGCAGGCCACGCTCGTACAGACACTTGAGCAGGCCGAGCGCGATGTTGTCGCTGCTAGCAAAGACGGCCGTCGCGTCGGTGGCAAAAAGCTTCCCCGCGACCGCGTACGCGTCCGAGATGTAGTAGTCGCACGGCAGGACGAGGGACGGGTCGGGCTCGACGCCGCGCTCGCGCAGCGCCCGCTCATATCCCTCCAAACGCTCCCGCCCCGTACCGGAGGAGACGTTCACGAGACACGCGATGCGCTCGTGACCCGCATCCAGCAGATACCTGCAGGCAAGATAGCCGCCCGCCTCGTTGTTGAACGCAACGCGATCGCACGAGACGCCCTCCACGCGCCGGTCGACGGTCACAAACGGAACGGGAAGCGAACCGAGCACCTCGGCGAGGGCCCCCGGCTCCTCGTTGGCCGTGGAGGAGACGATGAACAGCCCGTCCACGCCACGGTTGGTCAGCGTCTGAACGAGCTCCGCGTCGTTGGCGGCCGAATCGTCCGAGTTGGTGATCAGCAGGAGGTATCCCCGCCTGCGACATCCCAGCTCGAGACGACGCGCCAGTGACGAGAAGAACCTGCTCTCGATGTTGGGAACGATAAGCCCGATGGTCTGGGAGCGCCGCGTCACGAGGCTGCGTGCAATCTGGTTGGGAATGTAGCCCTTCCTGCGCGCAGCCTCCTTGATGCGACGACGGCTCTCGGCAGAGATCTTGCACGGACGGTCGTTAAGGACGAGCGAGACGGAGGTGGTGGAGAGGCCGACCTCCCGAGCGATGTCGCGAAGCGTCACCTTGTCGGTCAACCTCTCTCACCTCCCCAGCGATTCGTGCCCGGGGATGCACCCCGGGCACGTCTGGTCACGCTAGTGCGCGCCGCCCTGCCCGTAGTAGGCGTTGGGGCCGTGCTTGCGCAGGTAGTGCTTGTCCTGCAGGTACTGCGGGGCGGGCTCGACGCCCGGGCGCAGCGCCTCGGTGCGCGTGGCCATCTTGCAGACCTCCTCGAGCACGACGGCGTGGTAGACGGCCTGGGCTGCGTCCCTGCCCCAGGAGAAGGGCCCGTGGTTGCGCACGAGCACGGCCGGGACGGCAACCGGGTCAATCTCGCGCTCGGCGAATCCGTCGACGATCACCTTTCCGGTGTTCACCTCGTAGGCCTCCCCGATCTCGGCCTCGGTGAGGCCACGCATGCAGGGAACCGGGCCGTAGAAGTAGTCGGCGTGCGTGGTGCCGTAGGCGGGCACGTCGCGGCCGGCCTGGGCCCAGGAGACGGCCCAGGAGGAGTGGGTGTGCACGACGCCGCGGACCCTGTCGCCCCACGCGCGGTAGAGGGCGGCGTGGGTGGGGGTGTCGGAGGAGGGGTTGAG
>DBQY01000015.1:27138-210262 GCA_002305805.1 Atopobium sp. UBA1382
CCGGGTCGAGCTCGGAGGCGTTGCCCCAGGTGAAGACGACCAGGCCGTGCCTGGGGAGGTCCATGTTGGCCTCGTAGACCTTCTCGCGCAGCTCCTTGAGCATCATGTGAGGTCTCCTTTCTTCTGAGTGACCGGACTCGGGGAGGCCGCCGGGAAAGGGTGGCGACCTCCCCGGGGGGAGGACTTACTTGGTGAAGGCGGCCTCGGCAGCCTTCTCGGCCTCATTGGCCTTGCGGAACGCAGCGAGGAACGCACGATAGCCCTCGACGTCGGCGTCATCGGGCTCGAGCGTGGTGCCCTCCATGCCGGCAAAGACCTTGTTGGTGAGGTAGTCGGCAAGCGACTCGCCCTCCTCGTGGCGCGCCATGTAGGCGGCGGCGACGGCCTGGCCCCAGGCGCCGCCCTCGCCGGCGGTGGCCATGACGGTCACCGGTGCCTCAAGAGCAGCGGCGAGCAGGCTCTGGGCGACCTTGGGGGTCTTGAAGATGCCGCCGTGACCATAGAGCTTGTCGATCTTCACGTCCTCCGCGCGCAGAGCCTCGTTGCCCGCAGCAAGAGCACCAAAGGCGGCCATGATGTTCATGCGCATGAAGTTTGCGATCGTGAAGCTGGCGTTCTGGCCGCGGACCACGAGCGGGTAGCCGGTCTGGACGCCCATGACGGTCTCGCCGGAGATGAACGGAATGGAGACGAGGCCGCCCGCGTCCTTGTCGCCCGTGAGGGCGGCGTTGAAGAGCTTGACGTAGACCTCGCCCTTGTCGAGCTTCTGGCCCATGAGCTCCGCAAAGTCGCAGAGCAGGTCGACCCAGTCGTTGATGTCGGAGGTGCAGTTGTTGCAGTGCACCATGGCAACGGGGTCGCCGACCGGCGTGGTCACGAGGTCAATCTCGGGCACGGTGGCGTCCTTGAGCGCATGCTCCAGAACAACCATCGAGAAGACCGAGGTGCCCGCGGAGACGTTGCCGGTGCGCGGAGCCACGGAGTTGGTGGCGATCATGCCGGTGCCGGCGTCGCCCTCGGGCGGGCAGAGCGGGCAACCGGGCTCGAGGTCGCCGTCGGCGTCGAGGAGCGCCGCGCCCTCGGCGGTGAGGTGACCGGCGCACTCGCCCGCGACCAGGACTTTGGGCAGCAGGTCCTCGACCTTCCAGCTCACGCCCTTAGAAGCGACGAGCTCGTCGAACTTGGCGATCATGGCCGCATCATAGTCGTGCGTCTCGGAGTCGATGGGGAACATGCCCGAGGCGTCGCCGATCGAGAGGACCTTCTCCCCCGTAAGGCGCCAGTGCGCGTACCCGGCGAGCGTGGTGAAGAAGTCGATGCTGGGGACGTGCTCCTCGTCGTTGAGGACGGCCTGGTAGATGTGGCTGACGCTCCAGCGCTCGGGCGTGTGGAACGCAAAGAGCTCGGAGAGCTCGTGGGCCGCCTGCGTGGTGGTGGTGTTGCGCCAGGTGCGGAACGGGACGAGCAGGTTGCCGTCGGCGTCGAAGGGCAGGTAGCCATGCATCATGGCGGAGATGCCGAGGGCGCCCACGCGCTTGAGGGTGACGCCGTACTTCTCGGCGACGTCGGCCTTCATCGAGGCGTACGCCGCGGCGAGACCCGCGAAGATCTCCTCGTCGCTGTAGGTCCAGTAGCCGTCGACCAGGGAGTTCTCCCAGTCGAAGGCGCCGATGGCGATCGGCTCGTTGTCGGAGCCCACGAGCACCGCCTTGATGCGCGTGGAGCCGTACTCGATGCCCAACGCGGTGTTGCCGGACTCGATGTCGGCGATGATCTGGTCTTTGGTCATGTTCGTCTGCCTCTCTGCAGAAGAGTGGCCGCGCCCGCAAGCGGGACGCGGCCGGTTTAGGTTCTCACGCGCATGTGCGCGCTCTCACGCCGCGCCCGCTCCTAGCGGTAGTAGACCTCGCCGAGCTTGAGGTCGCGCTTGAAGTCGCGGATGTTGGTGTTGGCGTCGATGACCACGCTCTCGATGCCCATCGCGTCGGCCCAGTCGATCATCTGGTCCGCCGTGAGGTCGTAGGAGAACGCGGTGTGGTGCGCGCCGCCCGCGTAGATCCAGGCCTCGGTGCCCACCTTGAGGTTGGGACGCGGGGTCCAGAACACGGTGCCAGTCGGCAGCATCGGCATCGGCTTCTCGACCTTCTTGCAGTCCACGTCCTGGATGATCAGGCGGAAGCGGTTGCCCAGGTCGATGAGGGAGGTGGCGATGGCGGGGCCGGTCTTGGCGGTGAAGATCAGGCGGGCCGGATCCTCACGGTCGCCCATCGAGAGCGGCGTGGCGCGAATGGCGATCTTGCCCTCGGCGACGGAGGGGTCGACCTCGGACATGTGGGACTCGAGGATGCCATCCTTGCCCGGGACCAGGTTGTAGGTGTAGTCCTCCATGAGCGCGGAGCCCTTGGCGTTGGGATCGCCGGCGGTCATGACCTTCATCAGGCGCACCATAGCCGGGGTCTTCCAGTCGCCCTCGGGGCCAAAGCCGTAGCCCTTCTGCATGAGACGCTGGATGGCCAGCGACGGCAGCTGCTTGAGGCCGCCGAGGTCGCCGAAGTGGTCAGAGAAGGCGTTGTAGTTGTGCTCCACGAGGAAGCGCTCGATGCCAATCTCCTGGGCGGCCTGGACCTCGACATGACGACGGAACTCCTCGGGGTCGCGGCCGTCGAGCACGAGCTCGTAGGTGTCGTAGTACTCGTCGGTGAGGGCCTTGACCTCGTCCGGGGTGACAGCGTCAACGTAGGGGACGAGCTCGTTGACCGGCCAGGCGTCGACGGTCCAGCCAAAGACCTGCTGGGCCTCGATCTTGTCGCCGTCGGTGACCGCGACGTTGCGCATCGTGTCGGCGAAGCGGCAGACACGGATGTTGCGGGTCTCGTTGATGCCCACGGCGACGCGCATCCACTGTCCCAGTTCGGCGAGAACGGCTTCGTCCTTCCAGTAACCAAAGACGACCTTGTGCTCCCAGCGCATGCGGGCGAAGATGTGCCCGAACTCGCGCTCGCCGTGAGCAGCCTGGTTCTCGTTCATGAAGTCCATGTCGATGGTGTCGTACGGGATCTCCTCGTTGTACTGCGTCGCGAACTGGCACAGCGGCTTGCGGAGGTCACGCAGGCCGGCGATGTAGTTCTTGGACGGGGAGAAGGTGTGCGCCCAGGTGATGATGCCGGCACACTCGGGATCCATGTTGGCCTCGTTGAAGGTGGCCTGGATCACGTCGGCGGTCAGCAGGTTGGGCTTGAGGACGACCTCGAAGGGGACCTTGTCGGAGGCGTTGAGCGCCGCGACGACCTCGGCAGAGTGCTCGGCGACGTGCTTGAGCACCTCGTCACCGTAGAGATCCTGGGTGCAGGGGCAGAAATAGAACTTGTACTTCTTGATCTCGAGCATATTTCCTCACTCCTTACCTTGTGGCTCTTCTCAGAGAGCGGCGGGGCGCCGTTGGCAACCCGCCCCTTGTTGAGGGTACCCACGGGCGCGGGGGCCGAAACCGGCCCCCGCAACGGGGACTACTTGATGACCTGGTTCGCAGCGCGCTCGGAGAAGACCGCCACCATGATGACGAACACGACGCCGAGGATGAGCTGCTGGATCTCGGTGGTGAAGCCGAGCATGACCAGGCCGCGCTGAAGCACGAGATAGGACAGGACGCCGGTCACGACGCTCGAGAAGCGGGAGCGCGCGCCGCCGTTGATGGGCATGCCGCCGAGAACCAGGGCGATGAGGATCTGGGTCTCGAGCATGTTGCCGGAGGACGAGGTGACCGAGCCGACGCGGATAGCGTTAATCAGCGCGGCAAAGCCGGTGATGGCGCCCGCGACCACGTAGATGATGATCTTGGTGCGCTGGACGTTGATGCCGGCGAAGCGGGCGCCGCTCTCGGAAGCACCGATCGCCTTGAGGTTGGAGCCGAGCGCGGTGAAGTGAAGCACCAGATACGCGATGACAAGCACGACCACGACGATGCCGACGAGCAGCGGCATGTTAGTGGCGAGCGAGGTCAGCGTGGTGGAGGCCATGACCGGGCTGGAGGTGGTGATGTAGGCGATGATGCCGCGGAGCAGGAACATCATGCACATCGTGACCACGAACGACTGAATCTGGCCCTTCACGTGGAACACGGCGTTCACGAGGCCGATGAGGGCACCCGTTGCCATGCCGCCCAGAATGGCGACGAACGGGTTGAACTGCGAGAGATAGCAGACCACGGCGCAGGACAGACCCATCATCGAGCCCTGGGAGAAGTCCAGGCAGCCCATGGACATGATCATGTAGACGCCGACGGTGGCGATCATAAGCGTAAAGCCGCCCGAGATAATCAGCGTGATGTTACGCGGGGTGATCAGCTGTCCACGTGTCAGGATGGCGAAGATCGCCACGATCGCAACGAAGCTGATGATGGGCAACAGGCTCTTGATCTGGTGCCAGTCGAACTTCTTCTCCTGGACCTCGGCCGCAGCCTTCGTATTAGTAGAAGCCATCTGTTTCGCCTCCTTAAATCATCTTCGCGATGATGTCCTGCTCGGTAAGATCGGGGCTGCGGAACAGCTGGCCGTTGATCTTGCCGTCCTTCATGACCAGGATTCGGTCGCACATACCGATGAGCTCCATGATCTCCTCGGAGATGATGAGAATCGCCTTGCCCTGGTTGCGCATCTCAGCCAGAAGCTGGTAGATGTCGGCCTTGACGCCGATGTCGATGCCGCGCGTCGGAGAGTCGAGCAGCAGGATGTTGGACTGCTTGCCGAGCCAGCGGGCGAGAACGACCTTCTGCTTGTTGCCGCCGGAGAGCGCGGAGACGTACTGGTCGACGCCGACCATCTTGGTGGACATGATGTCCGCGTACTTCTTGGCGAAGGCCTTGAGATCCTTCTGCTTGAGGACGAACCCCATGTCGCGCATCGAGGGCAGCGTGATGTTGTCCTGGATGGTGTCGTTGATGAGGAGGCTCTCGTTGTCGCGGTCCTTGGACGCGTAGGCAATGGAGTGGTTGATAGCCTCGTTGATAGAGTTGATCGGAGTGCCGTCACCCAGCTCGACCGTGCCCGTACGGTCGTAGGAGGCGCCGAACAGGGCCTTGCCGACCTCGTGCATGCCGCACTCGGACAGACCACCGATGCCCAGAATCTCACCCTTGTGGAGCTGGAGCGAGACGTCATTGAGCGAGCCGGGAACCGAGACGTTGTTCATCATGATCGCGATCTCGCCCTGGTGCTCGGTGGCGTAGTTGGGATAGTCGGTGCGATAGTAGTTGTCGCCCATCTCGCGGCCGACCATGAGGGTCTTCAGCTTGTCCTCGTCCACGTCCGCGGCGTTGATGGTGGTGATGTAGTCACCGTCACGCAGGATGGAGATGCGGTCGGACATGCGCAGGACCTCGGCCATGTCGTGCGAGATGAAGATCACGCAGTGACCCTTGGCGCGGACGTCGCGCATGACCTCGAAGAGCTTCTCGCGGCCGTCCTGGGAGAGGGCCGTGGTGGTCTCGTCGACGACCAGGATCTTGGGGTCGAACCACGTGGACTTGAGAATCTCGATGATCTTGCGCTCCTCGAAGTTGTAGTTCTCGATCGGAGCGGTGGCGCGGATCTTCGAGAGGCCAAAGCCGTCGAGCAGCTCCTGGGCCTTCTTGTTCATCGCGGCGGTGTTCTTGATGCCGTACTTCATGAAGCGGTCCTCGTCGCCCAGGAAGAGGTTCTCGGCGACGGTGAGGCCGTTCAGGGTACCGAGCTCCTGCACGATGACGGCCACTCCGTGGTGGTTACCGTCGACCTGGTTCTTCGGGGCGATCTGCTCACCGTCGAGGGTGAAGGTGCCGCCACCGATGGGCAGGATACCCGTCAGCATGTTGGTGAACGTGGACTTGCCGGAGCCGTTCTCGCCAATCAAGGCGTGAATCTCGCCGGCGTAGAAGTCGAGGGACACCTCTTTGACGGCGTGCGTGGGTCCAAACTTCTTGTCGATCTTCTCTGCGTGAAGCAGGAGCTTGTTGTCTGCCATGGTGTATCCCTCCTTTACTTGACGACAGCGCCCTTGACGCGCTTGACGGTCAGGGTAACGACGGCGAGCAGCGTGGCGCCCGTGACGACGTTGTTGATGGTGGTGGGCATGCCGAGCGCGACGAAGCCGGCGAACAGCATCGAGATGATGAGCTCACCGATGACGATGGCGACGACGGGGTGGCCGTACTTCTTGAACGCAAGGCCAAAGAACGCGCCCATGAGCGGGGTGAAGTTCAGCGACTGGGAGAGCATGCCGGTCATCGGCGTCTGGGCGGTGCCGTAGCTGATGTAGAGGACGGCCATGATGCCCACGAAGCCCGCGCAGAGGATGAACGCGATGAACTTGTACTTGTCGACGTTCACGCCCATGTTCTTGGCGGTGAGCTCGTTGGTGCCGATAGCGTTGATGTAGGTGCCGACCTTGGTGTACTTGAGGATGAAGCCGCAGATGAAGAATGCAATGAGCGCCAGGATGACGTTCCAGGGATAGGCGCCGAACATGTTGTACTGGGCGTCGAGACGCGTGCCTGCCCAGTTGGCAGCAAAGACGCTGAAGCTCTCATAGATGAGCGACAGGCCTACGGTGACGATCAGCGACGGAATGCGCAGGACCGTGTAGGCTAGACCGTTAAAGAAACCGAGGAGGATGCCGCAGAGAATCGGGGCGACGACCAGGCCGGCGATGCCGAACATCTGGCTGCAACCGATGGCCAGCAGGCAGGACAGGACGAGGACCGAGCCGATGGAGAAGTCCCAGAGGCCCTGGGTCACGATGAAGTACATGCCGCAGCCGCCGACGGCGTAGATGAGCGCGCTCTGCAGATAGGTCAGGATCTGCTCGGGCGAGCCGAACGTCTCGGGGCGCAGCACCTTGAAGATGGCCCAGCAAAGAACCGTGAGGACGACGAGGAAGCCCACGCCGAACCACTGGCTCTGCTGGAGTTTCTTGATTGCGTCCATACACCTCTCCTTCCAATTGGTGATGGAACCCGAAAATGGGGGCAAGTCCAACCCTGCGAACTTGCCCCCACACTAGGACAGTGGAACGAGTGCTATGCGCCGTGGCGCTGCATAACGTCGTCGATGGACAGCGAGGTCGCGGCGGCGTTGAGGTCATCGAAGCTCAGCTCGGCGAGCTCGGCAATCTCCTCGTCGTTGTACGGGTCGTCATCGACGAAGTACTTCTCGTAGTTCTCGTACTCGGCCACGGAGGACACGAAGACGTACGGGAACTGGATGTCCTTGCCGAAGTCGCCCTGCTCGGGAACGAAGCCCTCCTTCTGACGGATGGCGTTGTAAACGAGAAGGAGCGCGTAGAGCGGGTCGCAGAAGTGGCCGCCGGACTCAGCGTACATGCCGCCGGTCTCGAGCTGCTCCTTGAGGTCCTCGAGGAAGTCGGTGGAAGCGACGCGGATGGTGCCGGTAAGGCCCATGTTGGCGAGCTGGCCGATGGAGCCCACGAGCGGGTCGCCGCCGCCGCCGGCGACGATCAGGGCGTCCATGTCGGGATAGTTGTTGACGAACTGCTGGGTGACCTTGGCTCCCTCGGAGGAGGAGGTGTTGGCGTAGACCGGGTCGGTCATGCTCACGGGGTCATCGGGGTGAGCGTCGTTCCAGGCCTTGACGCCGTTCTGATAGCCGGTCCAGCGCTGCTGGAACGTAGCGTCGCCGACGGTCCAACCCTCGAGGCAGATGTTGCGGGCGCCCTTCTGGATGCCCTCGAAGGCGTCGGGGTTGTCCATGGTGAGCAGCTCGATGAGCTTCTCGCCGTTGCCGACCTCGTCCTCGTGGACGGCGCCGACGTAGTACTGAGAGTTCTGCGCGGTGGCGTAGACCTCGGGGCTGTTCTCCTCGTTGATGATGCGATAGAACTGGGCGAGGTAGACCTGGTTCTGGTCGCAGGTGGAGATGCAGGCCTGCATCTCGGAGTCAGCGGAGTTGCAGACGATGATGCCCTGGCAGCCAGCGGCGCAGAGGGTCTCGATGGAGGCCGTGACCTGCTCGGAGACGTGGCCCTGGTCGACGTAGGACAGCTCGACGCCGAGGATGCCAGCGGCCTTGTCGAGGATGGCCTTGGAGAGCGAGCCGAGAGCGTCCGTGGAGCTCCAGATGGAGACGCCGATCTTGATGTTCTCGCCGGAGCCGCCTCCCTCGCCGCCAGCGCCGCCTTCGTCGCAGCCCGCGAGGGCGAGAGCACCGGAGGAGGCGCCCATCAGGCCGGCGTACTTCAGGAAGTTCCTTCTTGAGATACCCTTCATTGTCCCTTTCCCTTCTTTCCGACTACCTTGCTTGAAACATTAAGTAAACGTTTAGTGTCCGTTTACTTACCTGCCACCTTTGAATCGCGCGTTTTCTGCGTGTGGGTTCTGCCCTTCCCTCTCTCCCACAGCCGCTGTCCGACACCTCGCGCCGGACTCTTGAACAATGGGCGGACCAGTGGTCACTACCAGCTATTGTTCAACCTAACGCAGAATTTGCACCCTCTTCCTCAACGCCTCTGTTTACGTTTTTACTCTTCGCGCTCTTACGGTCACCTTACGTAACCTGTAAACGGTATTTTTCGGACCGTAAACGTACATAATTCGACCCAAAACGGACGAGAGGAGTACCGAGTTTCTCATTTTGTTTAGCAATGTTTAGACATGTTTATCGCCTATTTCTCAACTTTGCTCGCCTCTATACAGAGAGGCGCCCCGCCTCCCCAAGGGGAGACGGGGCGAAAAGGGAAGGGTCAACGAGCGACCTCTCTGTAAGAGGACGTCACTCCACTTGCTTCTTGCGCGCCAGAACGATGCTCTGGATGACGAGGAACAGGCAGATCATCGCAGCGACGGTGATCTTGGCCCACCATGCGTCGGAGAAGCCGGCGGAGGAGACGATGTTCTGGATGGTGCCCAGGGACAGGACACCGAAGAACGTGCCGATGATGTTACCCACGCCACCGGAGAGCATCGTGCCGCCGATGATGGACGCCGCGATGGCGTTCATCTCCATGCCGTCCGCGTTGGTGACGGCACCGGAGGCGGAGTGCATGATGTAGACGTAGCCAGCGATGCCGGCGAGCACGCCGCTGATCAGGTGCGCGAGGAACAGCGAGCGCTTGGTGTTGATGCCGAGCATGAGGGCGCTCTGGCGGTTGCCGCCAAGGGCGTAGAAGCTGCGGCCCAGGCTCGTCCAGCGCAGCATCACGAAGGCCAGGACCACGAGGACGAGCGCCACGGCAACGCCAATCTCCATGTAGGCCGGGGTGAAGTTGCCGGAGTTGTTGATCGACCCCAGGAACGGAATCGTGATGCGGGTGTCCTTGAGGGCGAGGAACGCAGCGTTCTCCACGTTGAAGGGCTCAGCGTGGATGATCGTGGTCAGGCCGCGGGCGAAGAACATGCCGGCGAGCGTGACGATGAACGGCTGAATCTCCAGATACGCCACCAGGAAGCCCTGGACCACGCCAAACGCCAGGCCGATGCCGAGCGAGATGAGCAGCGCGGTCATGGGGTCGCCGCCCATGTAGTCAAGGTTCACGGCACAGCACATGGTGACGAGTCCGACGACGCCGCCGACGGAGATGTCGATGCTGCCGCAGATCATGACGATGGAGAGGCCGATGGCCGTGATGATGAGCGACGCGTTGGTGTTGAGGATGTTGAAGAACGTCTGCCACCTCAGGAAGCCGCGGCCGAGGCCGAACATGGCGAAGAGGTACATGGCGGCGAAGACGACGATCGTGATGGTAAGCAGGAGGTTGGTGTCCGTGATGCTGCGCTTACCGACAGCCTTCTTGAGCTCTGCCATCTTACTTTGCCACCTCCACTTCGGTCTGCTTGGGGCTACGGAACTTCTTCCAGAGCGCGGAGAGCTTGTTGCGCACGATCGGCGCACTCAGAACCACGAGCAGGATGACGACGACAGCCTTGTACGCCGGAAGGGCGGCGGAGGCGACGTTGAACTTATAGAGCGTGGTGGTGAGGAACTGGATGACGTAGGCGCCGAGGATGGAGGAACCCATGTTGAACTTGCCGCCGGAGAGCGCGTTGCCGCCCAGGGCGACGGCGAGGATGGCGTCCATCTCGATATCGGCCGCGATCGTCTGGTAGTTGATCGTGGAGATGCGGCTCACCTTGATGAGAGCGGCAACGGCCACGCACACACCGAGGATGACGAAGGTCAGCCACTTGATGAACGTGGGGTTGAGGCCGTTCAGGCGAGCGGCGCGCTCGTTGATGCCCACGGACTGGACGTAGAGGCCCAGGCTCGTGAACTTGAGCACGAGGAAGATGACCACGATGCAGGCGGCAGCGATGAAGACCGGCGTCGGAATGGGAATGCCGGGAATGAACCCGCCGAAGATGCCAAAGCCGGAGTCCGTGGGGATGATCGGAAGCGCGTTGTTGTTGATCCAGGCGGCGATGGAGCGGCCGGCGGTGTAGAGGATCAGCGTGGCGACCATCGGCTGGACCTTGAAGACCGCGACCATGACGCCGTTGAAGGCACCGCAGAGCATGGCGACGAGCACGCCAACGATGAAGGCGACGATGAACGGGGTCGTGATGGCCTCAGGCCGCATGTTGCCACCGCAGAGCACGGCAAGCATCGCGGAGCCGGCGACGGCGATCGTCGCGCCGACGGAGATGTCCTGGCCGCCCGTAGCAGCCGTGACCAGCGTCATGCCGATGGCCAGGATCGCGAGCTCGGAGCCGTTGTTGAGAATGGAAATCAGCTGGCCCGAGAGGACCGGGTTGCCCGCGCTGTCCTGGCCCATGGAGATGGCGAAGAACGACGGGTCGGCAATGAGGTTGAACACGACCAGCGCGAGAAGCGCCGCGATCGGGATAATCATCTGGCTGTGAAGGAGCTTCCTGAAGAAGCTGTCGTCCTGGTTCTTCTCGATCGTCACTTTGCCTCACCTCCCGCAATGGTGCTCATGATCTTGTTCTGGTTGAGGTCGGAGCCCGTGAGCTCGCCGACGACGTGACGGTCGCGCATGACGACGAGGCGCGAGCAGGTGCGGATCATCTCGTCGAGCTCAGAGGAGATGAACGTGACGCTCATGCCCTCGGAGGCGAGCTGGAGCACCAGCTTCTGGATGTCGACCTTGGTACCGATGTCGATGCCGCGCGTGGGCTCGTCGAGGATCAGGTAGTCCGGGTGCGTGAAGAGCCAGCGCGCCAGGATGACCTTCTGCTGGTTGCCGCCCGAGAGCGACGCGATCGGCGTGTCGGCAGAGGCCGTCTTGATGTCGAGGAGCTTGATGTACTCGTCGGCGATCTTGTAGGTCTCGGCCTTGGAGAAGGGCTTCATGAAGCCGCGGAGCACCTGGGCGGCGAGGATGATGTTCTCTCGCACCGAGAGGTCGCCGATGATGCCGTCGCCCTTGCGGTCCTCGGGCAGGTAGGCGATGCCGTTCTTCATGGCGTCGAGCGGCTTGGCAATCTTGGTGTCCTTGCCGGACTTCTTGACCTTGCCGCCGGTGACGTGGTCGGCACCAAAGATGGCCCGCACGCACTCGGAACGGCCGGAGCCGAGAAGACCCGTGAAGCCCGTGACCTCGCCCTTCTTGATGTGGAAGTCGAAGGGGTAGACGGCCGCGTTGCTCTTGAGGCCCTCGGCCTCGTAGACGAGCTCCTCGGCGTCGTCGCCGGAGTAGGTGGTGTAGTCGCCCTTGATGTCGGCCATGTCGTCCATCTGCTTGCCCAGCATGGCGGCGACGAGGTCGACGCGCGGCATCTTCTCGATCTCGTACTCACCGACGAGCTGGCCGTCACGCATGACCGTGATGCGGTCGCAGATCTCATAGACCTGATCGAGGAAGTGCGTGACGAAGATGATGCCGACGCCACGGTCCTTGAGCTGGCGCATCATGCCAAAGAGCTTCTCGACCTCGGACTCGTCGAGCGACGAGGTGGGCTCGTCGAGGATGAGGACCTTGCAGTCCATGTCCACCGCGCGGGCGATGGCAACCATCTGCTGCATGGCGATCGAGCAGCTGCCGAGCTGCTGCTTCGCGCTCACCGGGATGCCGAGGTTCTGGAGGATGGCGTCCGCGTCGGCGTACATCTTCCGCCAGTTCTCGGTCCTCTTGTGGCCTCGGCCGATGTACATGTTCTCCGCCACCGTGAGGTTGGGGCAGAGCGTAATCTCCTGATACACCGTGGCGATGCCCAAATCCTGGGCGTCCTGCGGCGAGCGGATGGAGACGGCGCCGTCGTTACCCTGGAGGTAGATGTCTCCGCCGTCCTTCTCGTAAACGCCGGTCAGGACCTTGATGAGCGTGGACTTGCCCGCGCCGTTCTCGCCCATGAGGGCGTGGACCTCGCCAGGGCGGAGTGTGAAGTCGACGTTCTGCAGGGCCCTCACGCCAGGGAAGTACTTGCAGATGCCGCGCATCTCAACAAGATGATTCTCGTTCACCGGTAGTTCACCTCCTTGTCAATGGGGAGGGGCACGGCACCGACGTTCTGTCAGTTGCGCCGTGCCCCTCCGAGCGATCATTCAGCCATGAGGCTATCGACTGGGCTTAGATGCCGTTCTCGTCGATGTACTCCTGGGTGATGGTGTCGCAGTCGGCGTAGCCCTCCTCCATGATGACGGTCTTCTCGGCAACCTCGCCACCGGACTCGAGGGTGTTGATGATGTCGAGGATCGTGGAAGCCTGGTAGGGGTTGCACTGACCGTCGTAGTTCCAGCGGCCGGCCATGACCTCCTCGAGGGCCCAGGTGTTGTGGTCGAAGCCCATGATGATGACGTCGCCATCCTTGCCGTGGGTGATGCCGGCGGCGTCGAGGGCGGCCACGGCACCCTTGGCCATGTCGTCGTTCTCGGCGTAGATGACGTTGAAGGACTGGCCGGAGTCGATCACGGACTGGGTGATCTGCTGGGCGGTCTCGGCGTTCCAGTCGGCGGTCTGCTGGACGACGAGGTTCCAGCCGTTGGCGGCAACGGCCTCGTCAAGGGCGCCGGTGCGGCCGACCTGGGCAGCAGAGCCCATGACGCCCTGGATGTGGATGATGTTGTACTCGTCGAGGCCCTGGTCGGTCAGCCAGTCGACGGCCGTCTGGCCCTCGGCGTCCATGTCGGAGACGACGGCGGCCACATAGAGGCTCTCGTCGGCGTCGACGACGCGGTCGAAGAGGATCGTCTGGGTGCCGGCGTCCTTGGCGTCCTGGAGCGGGGTGTCCCAGCCGGCGGTGTCGGCGGCGGAGACGAGCAGGTACTTCACGCCGTTCTGGATGAACTGCTGCGCGGAGGCGATCTGCTCCTCGTTCTTCATGCTGTAGGCGAACTCGGCGGCGAAGCCGTTCTCCTCGGTGAAGGTCTCCTTCATGTCCTTGTCGTTGGCGGTACGGTAGCCGGACTCGTTCGGGTCGTTGTTGATGATGCCGACGGAGATGAGCTCGCCACCGGTGCTCTCGGAGCCACCGTCATCGGTGGTCGCGGCACCGCCGCCACCGCCGCAGCCGACGAGAGCGAGCGTGCCACCGGCAAGACCGGCGCCCTTCAGAAAGTTCCTTCTCGAGATCATGTCCCTTTCCCCTTCCTGTAACGCACTACATACCTGTCTTGCGACAGCTAACGGACCATAAGTAAACAATGGAGTCATGTTTACTTAGTAGCTGAACTCAAGGCGCTTGTTTTGGTCTGGGACCTGGGCGCCCTCTGTGCCGTCACACGTACGATTACCTTGCTGTTTGAACCGGCATAAGCTAGCAGGTATCAAACTGGTATTTACCTGGATGCCTAAGCACATCCAGATACGGCACAGTTTTTCCGTATGCGGGTTGTCACTGGTCTAGTTTTACGCCTTGCTTACAGGCGTGCCGTTCCCTACTCCGCCGAGCGGCTCGTTATCTCCTGTAAGCGGACTGTTTAGTAATTGTTTACATGCTTTTCAATGATTCTTTGAGAGAATGTTTAGATATGTTTAGGACGTTAGCCCCTCTGGTTGGCCTTCCAGAGACTCCAAAGCCCTCGCAGGGTGAGCGACTCGTCTACCTGCGTCTCGTGCCGAAGGAGCGGCCTCAGCGCCCGGGCCCCCTCGCCCGTCAGGATGACCGGGGCGTCGATGTCCATCTCGGCCGCAATCGCGTCCAGCAAACCGTCGATGCGCGCAACCTCGCCGAGCACCACACCCGACTCCATCGCCGCGCGAGTGCTGCGCCCCACGACGGAGGCGGGTGCCCGGAGCTCTATCTGGGGAAGCCGCGCAGCGGCCTCGCTGAGGGACCGGGCCCCAAGGGCGATGCCGGGGGCGATGATTCCGCCCGCGAACGCACCGGCCTCATCCACGACTTCGAAATTAGTGGTCGTTCCCAGATCGACCACGACGACGGGAGCGCCGTAACTCTCCCGGGCGGCAACCACGTCCGCAACGCGGTCGGCACCAATCTCCGAGGGGTCGTCGTAGCGCATGCGCACGCCGGTCCTGAGGCCGGGACCCACCACGAGCGGCCGCGTATCGCAGGCGCGCGCAAGCGCCTCGCGCCAGACATCGGAGAGCGTAGGCACCACGCAGCCAAGGATGGCGCCCCCGAGTGCCTGGACCCCCATCGTACGGAGAATATCAACGAGTCTGAGCCACGCCTCGTCGGCAGTAAGGTACGCCGGCGTCGTGAGCTTCCAGTCCCCCGCGAGGTTCTTGTCGTCAAAGAGGCCGAGCCTCGTCACCGTGTTGCCAACGTCGACGGCAAGCACGTTCTTCTCGGCAACGCTTCCCATGGGACCCCCGAAACTCGTCTACCTTTTCTCGCGTTCTCTATATACTGTATCAGTCCATGCCGTAACCCGACTCCCCACCGAGGGGGAGCGGATATACGAAGGAGCACATATGAGCGAGCAGGGCTCTCGCGCCGCTTGGCGCGGGCAGCTGAGCCCCGTGGGCATTGCCATCGGGTGCCTTGGCTGCGTCATCATCACGGCGTCTTCGGTCTACACCGCCCTCAAGATGGGCGCACTGCCGTGGCCAACCATCTTCACTTCCATCGTCGCGCTGTTTTTGCTGAGGGCCTTTGGGCACCGCAGCCTTAACGAGGCCAACGTCACGCAGATCGTGATGTCGGCCGGCTCCATGGTGGCCGGCGGCCTTGCCTTCACCATCCCCGGCATCTGGATGCTCGGCCTCGCTGACGAGGTGAGCTGGGTCGAGATGCTCGTCGTAGCGCTCTCCGGCACACTTCTGGGCCTCGTGTGCACCGCAGCGATCCGCAGGCGCTTCGTGGACGAGTCCGACCTCGAGTACCCCATCGGCACCGCCGCGGCCGAGACCCTCATGGCCACCGAGACGGGTGGCGTCACCGGCAAGCGGCTCTTTGGCTCCATGGGTCTCGCCGGTCTGTGGTGCGTGACGCGTGACGCCCTGGGATGGATGCCCACGCTCGTGGCGCAGCTCCCCATCCCCGGCGTGAGCTTTGCGATCTACAACTCCCCGCAGATGCTCTCCGTGGGTTTTCTCGTAGGCGGCTTTGCCGTGGCGTTCTGGTTCTTGGGCGCGCTCGTGGGCAACTTCGGCATCATCGTGGGCGGATCCTCCGCGGGCCTCTGGGACGTGACGACGGCTCAGGGCATCGTTTCCAGCTTGGGCATGGGCCTCATGATGGGATCTGGAATCGGCGTTGTCCTGAAGGACATCCTGCCGCACGCGGCGCATGTGCTGCGCGGCAAGCGCTCTGCCGGTGAGGCGGCGGCGAACTCCGGCTGGAGCCGCCTCGAGCGCGGTACGCTCGCCCTCATGGTTGCTGCCGCGGCTCTGCTCGTGTGCATCGGGCTGGGCCTAGGGCCGGTCGTGGCCGTGGCCGTGGTGCTTCTCGCCTTTGTGACCACGATCATGAGCGCGCAGTCCGTGGGCCAGACCGGCATCGACCCCATGGAGATCTTCGGTCTGATCGTGCTTCTCGCCGTGGCGGCGTTCTCCAGCGCAAGCCAGGTGCAGCTCTTCTACGTTGCCGGCGTTGTGGCCGTGGCGTGCGGCCTTGCCGGCGACGTCATGAGCGACTTCAAGACCGGCGCCATCATCGGCACGAGCCCGCGCGCCATGTGGATGGGCCAGGCGGTTGGCGCGCTGCTGGGCACCGTCGTTGCCGTGGCCGTACTGGTCACGCTGTTCTCCGCCTACGGGCCGGGCGCCTTTGGGTCCGGGCAGATGTTTGTCTCCGCACAGGCGAGCGTGGTGGCAACGATGGTCTCCGGCATCCCGAGCGTGCCGGGCTTTGTGATCGGGCTTCTGGGCGGCATCGCGCTCTACTGGGCGGGGCTGCCGGCGATGATGTTTGGCCTGGGCGTCTACCTGCCGTTCTACATGTCGCTCACCGCCACGCTCGGCGCGGTCGTGCGATGGGTCTACGAGCGCGTCTGCAGGGCGCGCGGCGTTGCCGATTCCGAGGAGAAAGGCGTAGTCGTGGCGTCCGGCGTGCTCGGCGGCGAGTCGATCGTGGGCGTAGTGATTGCGCTGGCAAGCGTGGTAGGCGGACTTACGGCGTAGAACCCCGGCTCACGCATAACGACGTGCCATCACGACGGTCTCGTCGAGATACCAACTCCCGAAGAGGACGCAGTGCAGGAGCAGCGGAGCCAGCTGGTGTAGGCCGACGCGCTCGCGCCAGCCGTCCGCGAGCGGCGAGGCCTCGTCGTAGCCGCGGAGCACCTCTTCGAGAAAGGGGTACCCAAATAGCGCGAGCATGGCAAGGTCGGTCTCCGCGTGTCCGCCGTAGACCATCGGATCTATGAGGACGCCGCCGGTGGGCGACGCGAGATCCGCATCCCAGAGCACGTTGCCCGCCCAAAGGTCGCCATGAAGTCGGGCACAGAAGACGCCGGCATCTCGAACGAGCTGCGGCTGCGGGACATCGAACTCCCCTGCCGCGAGGCGTGATGCCACGCGATCGAAGATTGCCAGCTCGGACGGACCAAAGTCGCCCCGATCGACGAGTGCGCGCACGTAGTTCATGAGACGGTGCTCCGCAAAGAAGGCGCCCCAGCTCGCCGGAGCCTCTTCTCGTGCGACGTAAGGCGTTTTGGCACGACCGCACCAGGGACTCCCGGACCAACCGTCCGGGGCACATCCATACCAGCGCCCGCCTGCAGCATGCGTGCGTGCCAGCGCGGCGCCAATGCGCCGCGCGGCCGCGGCGGACGGCGCGCCCGTGGCCACGCGTTCCTCCACAAGCTCGTCCTCGGTGACGCTTAGCACGCGCACCACGCGAATGCCACCCGCCGGCTCCGCCTCGGCGAGCCAGCGCAGCGCCGCCGCCTCACCGGGAAGGTTGTCCCCATACCCGGCTGTCTTCACGAACGTCTCTGCCACCGCATCCCCAATCGAACAAAACCGTCGCCCGTGCGACATTTGCCCACCCAGCGGGGCAAAACGAGCGTTCGTGCAACATGATAAGCGCCCTAAGAGGAGGTATCGATTCGAGCGGTTCTTGTTTCCGCAGGATTCGAAAATATAATTCGAACTACTTACTTATGACGGCTGGGTTTCGTGCTACACGAGCGGGCGTTTTGATCTCAGAACAGCCAGCATACAGCACGAGCGAGCGTTTTGCGCAGCCATGCTCTCTCGTTGCCCGGAGCGTGCGGTCACACGTTAGAATTGCCTAACGAAATCGCACCTGAAAGGACGACCATGGCAGCCATCAACTACCAGACCGCGCGCTTCGAGGCCTCGTACGGCACCGTCGCGCAGCTCCCTGCGTCCACCACTCCGGAGGTGGCCGTGGCGGGACGCTCCAACGTGGGCAAGTCCTCGCTGCTCAACAAGCTCTTCGGGCGCAAAGGGCTCGTAAAGGTCTCTGCGACGCCAGGGAAGACCGCCAACATCAACTTCTTTGAGGTTGACGGCATTCGCTTTGTCGACCTGCCCGGCTATGGCTTTGCCAAGGTCTCGCAAAAGGAGAAGCAGCGCTGGGCAGACCTCATCTCGGGATACTTTGCCCAGGAGCGCAGCTTCAACCTGGTAATAGCCCTCGTGGACATCCGCCACGACGCACAGAGGCTGGACCATGAGATGGTCGCCTTCCTCCAAGAGAGCGAGCTGCCCTTCGCGGTCGCGCTCACCAAGGCCGACAAGCTCGGCCGCTCCAAGCAGACGCAGCAGGCTGCCACCATAGCACGCCAGCTCGGAATCGACCGCGAGCAGGTGGTGATTACCTCATCGGAGACCGGCCAGGGTATCGACGAGCTGCGCCGCCGCATCGCCGAGGCATGTCTATAGCGCCAGCACGCCGAGGTGCTCGAGCAGGACCTTGAGACCGATCAGGATGAGCACGACGCCCCCCACGATGCTCGCGGGCTTCTCATAGCGCGCCCCAAAGAAGTGTCCCACCGCCACTCCGGCGAACGAGAGCGCAAAGGTGATGATGCCGATCAGCGAGACGGACGCCACGATGTCCACGTTGAGCGCGGCAAACGATATACCAGCAGCAAGTGCATCAATCGAAGTCGCCACCGCAAGAATAAGGAACTCGCGCAGATCGATGGCACCCGTATCCTCGCAATCGCAGCCCTCGTCCTCCTCGTGAAACGCCTCCCAGAGCATCTTCCCGCCGATGAATGCCAGCAGCACGAAGGCGACCCAGTGGTCAACGGGTCCGATGAGCCACATGAACTGGCTGCCGAGCGCCCAGCCAATGAGCGGCATGAGCGCCTGAAAGCCGCCGAAGAAAAGCGCGAGCACCGCCGCCGTGCGCAGATTGAGCCGACGCATGCCCAGCCCGCGACAGATCGAGACGGCAAACGCATCCATCGAAAGTCCCACGGCGATGAGCAGCAGCTCCACGATTCCCATGTCGTCCCCTCTCCTGCGCCAAAATAGAAAAGACTCGCGACAAGGAGCCTCTCCCCTTGTCGCGAGTCTCGTTGATTAAGGCGCGCCAGGCGTCTCCGCCAGTATGTTGACGTGCCGCACGCCACGTGGCGTGCCACTACTCCCTCGTGCGGCGAAACTATACCACAGCCGCTCTGTTACCAGCCTGAAAACCGAAGTGCAGCCTCCTTGCACTCCACTTGACTAAAGCGTATATTCGACTATGCACTTTAGCAAAGTAAAGCGCCTTAAGCGGGCGCCTCAAGAAAGGATCGCTCATGCTCGATAGAAGGTCGTTCCTGTCCCTGGCCGCCGCCGGCATCTCCGCCACCGCTCTTGTCGGCTGCGGCGGCACCCCCGCCGCCGACGGCTCCTCTGCCAGCGACTCCACCACCGAGGCCGAGGCCGGCACCGGCGCCGTCGATACCGGCACCCTGATCGTCGGCTTCGACTCCTCCTACCCGCCCTACGGCTACGTGGGTGACGACGGCGAGTACACCGGCTTTGACCTCGAGCTCGCCCAGGAGGTCGCGACCCGCAACGACTGGGAGGTCCAGCTCGAGCCCATCGACTGGGACGCCAAGGACACCATGCTCGACAGCGGCGCCATCAACTGCATCTGGAACGGCTTCACGATGGAGGGTCGCGAGGAAGACTACACCTTCTCCGAGCCGTACATGCTCAACGGCCAGGTCGTCGTCGTGCGCGCCGACTCCGGCATCGCGAGCTTCGACGACCTTGCGGGCAAGAACGTGATCACGCAGGTCGACTCTGCCGCCTACAACGTCCTCGCCGGTGAGGACGCCACCCAGGCCGAGCTTGCCGCCACCTTTGCCAGCCTCGAGACCATCCCCGACTACAACACCGCCTTCATGCAGCTCGAGTCCGGCGCCGTGAATGCCGTGGCCTGCGACCTCTCCATCGCCGCCTACCAGCTCGCCGCCAAGCCCGACGCCTACGTCCAGCTCGACGAGTTCCTCTCCGAGGAGCACTACGCTGTTGGCTTCAAGAAGGGCGACGACGCCACCGCCGACGCGGTGAACGAGGCCCTGCGCGCGATGGACGAGGACGGCTTCGTCGCAGAGCTCTGCGACAAGTACGCCGCCGACGGCATCTCCTACGACAACTGGTGCCTGGAGTAGCCCAGGCAATCCAATCCTCTCAATGAGTCAAAAGGGGACTGTCCCCTTTTGACTCATTTCATGAAGGGAACACCGTGGACCTCCTCACCATGACCGGCATGCTCTCCGAGGGCTTCCTCGTGAGCCTCCAGATCTTTGCCTTCACCCTGCTGGGCTCGCTGCCACTCGGCATGCTGGTTGCCTTTGCACGCATGAGCCGCTTCAAGCCGCTCGCGCTTCTCGCCCGCCTGTACATCTCCATCATGCGCGGCACCCCGCTCATGCTACAGATGTTTGCCATTTACTTTGTGCCGTACTACGTCTTCGGCATTCGCCTCACCACGGACAGCAAGTGGTACGCCACCATCGTGGCCTTCGTCATCAACTATGCCGCCTACTTCGCGGAGATCTACCGCTCCGGCATCCAGTCCATCCCGCGTGGCCAGCACGAGGCCGCCCAGGTCCTGGGCTACACGCGCGGGCAGACCTTCTGCCGCATCGTGTTGCCGCAGGTGGCCAAGCGCATCATGCCCGCCATGACCAACGAGGTCATCACGCTGGTCAAGGACACCTCGCTCGCCTTCTCCATCGGCGTCATCGAGATGTTCACCGTGGCCAAGCAGCTCGTGGCGAGCCAGGTGTCCATGCTTCCCTTTGCCATCGCCGCTGCGTTCTACTGGGTCTTCAACCTGCTCATCGACTTCATCGCCGGGCGCATCGAGAGAAAGCTGAGCTACTACCATGACTAGCGCAAGCACCGCCGATAAGAACGCACGCGCCGTAGTCTCCCTCGCGCACGCACGCAAGAGCTTTGGTGACGTTGAGGTCCTGCACGACATCTCGCTCTCCGTTGCCCCCGGCGAGGTCGTTGCCATCATCGGTCCGTCCGGCGGCGGCAAGTCCACGCTATTGCGCTGCCTCACGCTGCTCGAGCGTCTGGACGACGGCGACCTCTCCTACGAGGACGTGGAGGTGGCCCGCGGCGGCACCTACGGCGACAAGGACGTCCTTGCCGCAGCGCGCGGCCGCTTTGGCCTGGTGTTCCAGAACTACAACCTCTTCCCTCACTTCTCGGTTCTGCGCAACGTCATGGACGCGCCCGTGTGCGTGCAGAAGCGCGACCGCGCCGAGGCCGAGGCCGAGTCCCGCGCCCTTCTCGCCAAGATGGGGCTCGCCGGCAACGAGGACAAGGTGCCCTGCCAGCTTTCCGGCGGCCAGCAACAACGTGCGAGCATCGCGCGGGCGCTGGCCATGCACCCTGACATCGTCTACTTTGACGAGCCCACAAGCGCCCTTGACCCCGAGCTCACTGCCGAGGTTCTGCGCGTCATCAAGGAGCTCGCTGCCGAGAACATGACGCTTGTGATCGTGACGCACGAGATGGGGTTCGCGCGCGAGGTCGCGGACCGCGTGATCTTCATGGACGGCGGCATCATCGTGGAGGAGGGTCCAGCCGAGCAGGTCATCGACCACCCGCGCGAGGAGCGCACCCGTGCTTTCCTCACCCAGCGCGAGAGATAGCGACGACAATAGAGGAGTTTGGGTTCACGTTTCTGCGGTTCCTAAAGCAAGCGATTGCAAAACGCGAGCTCAGCGAATTGTGCTAACGTCCAGCCCCGCGTTCGCGAACCCAAACCGAAAAACGGTTTGGGTTCGTCGCGGAGAGGCAGCATGAGGGCACATAGGCGCTACCTGCACATTTGTGAACGGATACTCACAAAGCCGCGAAACGGTGAACCCAAACCTCGCGGGGAGGGGCGGAGGACCCGACAGAGCCGCTACTCCGCGCTCTTGAGCGCCCCGACCATGTCCACGCGGTCGAGCGCGCGATTGGTGATGAGGTTCACCACAATCGTGAAACCGAAGGCCATGGCTGCCGAGACCAGATACGTGAGCGGATCCACGACCACATCGAAGTACAGCGACGGCATCCGCAGGATCCAGGTAAGGCTGCGCGCCAGCGCGTAGCCCAGCGGCAGACCCATGACCACGCCAATCCCAGTGAGGATGAGCGTCTCAGTGTTGATGTAGCGATGGACCTCCGACCGCTTGAACCCCAGTACCTTGAGGGTGGCGAGCTCGCGCTCGCGCTCGGAGATGTTGGTGTTGGAGAGCGTGAAGACCACGGTGAACGCCAGGGCTGCCGCCAGCACGATGACGACGTAGACCACGGTGTTGATCAGCGTGAACGCGCTGGAGAAGTCGTTCACCAGCTTCTGCGTGGCGGAGACGGACAGCAGCCGGCCGTCCTCGGTGAGGCTCTCCGCGTACGACACCTGCTCGTCCGCGGAGCCCGTCAGGTGGGCGAGAAGGGCGTTGGGCTCGAGCGTCGTCCCGAACGCCTCCTCGTAGGCGCGCTCGCTCATGTACACCGCGTCGCCCAGGTAGCTCACCCCCACCGCGCCGACCTGCGCGCTGCCCACGGCGAGCGTGGAGTCCTGCAAGCTGATCTCGTCGCCCTCGGCGAGGCCCATGACCTGCTCGAGCGCCTTGGTCGCCACGATGCCGGCCTCGTCGAGGTCTATCTGGTCGCCAGCGGAGTCGCGCAGATTCACGTATGCGGAGAGGTCCGTGCCGTCGGGCACCACGTAGAGCTGGGCGCTCTCCTTACCGTCACCCCACGTGACGCTCACGCTGTCCACGTAGATCTGCGCGAGGTCGCCGACCTCGTCGCTGGAGAGAAGCTCATCGGTCACCGCGGCGAGGTCATCGACCGAGGTAACCGCCATGAGATCGTAGTCGATCACGCCCGCGTCACCGTACTGGCGCGGCGAGAGGGAGAGGACGGTGTCGCGAATGCCAAAGCCGGTTATGAGCAGCGCCACGCAGCCCGCCACGCCGAGCGTGGTCATGAGGAAGCGCTGCTTGTAGCGGAAGAGGTTGCGCGCCGTGACCTTGTTCAGGAAGCTCATGCGCCGCCAGACGGGACCGACGTGCTCGAGGAAGATGCGCGAGCCGGCCTTGGGGGCCTTGGGCAGCATGAGCGACGCCGGGGTCTCGCGCAGCTCGTGGCGACAGGTGAGCGCCGTCGCGCCCACGATGCCCGCGGCGAAGAGCGCGAGCGACACGACGGAGTACGCCGCGTCGAAGCCGTAGACAAAGCCCGGAAGCGCGTACATGGTCGAGAAGATCGTGAAGATGATGGCCGGGAGCACGACGAAGCCGAGCGCCGTTCCCGCGAGCCAGCCGATTGCGCACGCCGCGAGCGCATAGAGCACGTACTTGGAGAGAATGCGGCCGCGCCCGTAGCCGAGCGCCTTGTAGACGCCGATGAGCCCGCGCTCCTCCTCGACCATGCGCGTCATCGTCGTGAGGCTGATGAGCACCGCCACCACGAAGAAGACGATGGGCAGGACGGTCCCGATGGCCTCGATCGAGGAGGCGTCGGAGTCCACGCTCGCGTAGCTCGAGAGGCTGGAGCGGTCCTGCACGTACCAGGTTGCGTCGGGGATGTCCTCGACCTCGGCGCGGGCGTCGGAGATCTGCTGCAGCGCGTCGTCACGCTCGGCCTCGAAGGTCGCCCGGCCCTCGTCGAGCTCGGCCTGGCCGTCCTCGATCTCGGCGAGGGCGTCGTCGAGCTGGGCCTGGGCGTCCGCGAGCTGGGCCAGCGCGTCGGCACGCTGACGGTCGAGCTCGGCCTGGCCCTCGGCGAGCCGGGCGCGCCCGTCCGCGATCTCGTCCGCGCTCTGGGCGAGAAGGGCGCGTGCGGCCTCGAGCTGGTCGTAGGCGTCTCGGAGGTCCCGCCACCCCTGGTCGATGGTCTCCTGCCGACGGTCGAGCTCGGCCTCCGCGGCGTCTCTCGCCTGCTCGGCGGCGGCGCTCAGCTGCGGGAGCGAGGCCTCCGCCTGCGCGAGGGCCAGGGAGGCCTGGGCCCGACCGGACACGAGGCTCGCGGCGTCCACCCCGGAGACGGCCTCGGCGAGGGGCGCCACCTGGTCGCGGAAGCCTCGAAGCGTCTCGAGCTGGGGGCTCCCCGGGTCGGTCGCCTCGAGCGCCGCGATCTTCTCGTCCAGGCCGCTCAGGACGGCGCCGAGCGCGGACGAGGCCTCCGCCAGGGAGGAGCCCAGCCGCTCGGACGCCGAATCGACGGCGCCCTGGTCACTCGGGTCCACGGCCTGGGCCGCCGCCCAGGCGTCACGCACGGCCTGGGTCGCCGTGCCGAGGCCGCCGTCGTCGAGCCCTGCGCCCGCGAGCCCCCCTGCCAGGGCGCCCATGCCGTCCATGAGGCTTGCGACCTGCTCGTCCATGCCCGCTATGACCCCGGGCAGCGAGTAAACCGCCTCCTGGGCCTCATCCCGCATCGCCTCGAGGTCGGCGATCGTCGTGCCGCTCCCCTCGTCGACCACGATCTGCCCGATGCTCTCCCGCGCCGCGTCGAGCGCGGCCTGGCCGTCGCGGAGCTGCTGCTCGGCGCCGGGGAGCGCCGCCTCGTACGCGGCGAGGCCCTCCTCGTACTCCGCGAGACCCGCCTCGTACTCCGCCGCGCCGTCCTCGAGCTCGCGGCGGCTCTCGTCTATCGTCGCCTGCGCGTCATCGAGCTGCGCCATCGCGTCCTCGCGCTGCTCGTCGAGCTCGCGCTGACCGTCGGCCACCTCGGCGCGGCCCTCGTCGAGCTCGCGCTGTGCGTCATCGAGCTCGGCCTCGGCGTCGGCCAGCTCCTCGAGCGCCTCGGCCTCCGCCTCGTCGACCTCCTCGTTCGCGTCGGAGCGGATCTGGTCGCCGCGGGCACGCTCGCGCTCGGCACGCGCGTCCTCGACGCTCTGGAACACCTCGTCGACGATCTCCTCGTACTCGGCCGAGTAGCACAGCGGCGCCTCCGCGCCCTCGACCATAACGTACGCCACGGTGTAGACGCTCTGGTCGATGACCTCGTCGACCACCACGAAGAACGAGTACTGCGAGCCGCCGCTCGAGCGAAACGACATCGTGCCCTCGCCGGCGTTGATCTCCATCGGGTCGAGCACCGAGCCCACGATCGTGTACTCGCTGCGCTCGAAGACCTCGGTCGACTCGGAGTCCAGCGCGTCGAGCCCCTCGTCCTTCTCGGCATCGTCGCCCTGGTCGTCGTCGCCATGGAAGCTCACCGAATCCCCGATAGAGAGCCCGGAGTCCTTGAGGTAGCGCTGAGTGACGGCCACCTCGCCCGACGCCTCGGGCAGGCGCCCCTCCAGCACGAGCGGCTCGTTCAGGCCGCTCGGCGAGAGCGCCTTGACGTCCACCTTCTCTGAGGCGGAACCCACCGTCGTGTATGCGGTCTCCGACCAGCCGCCCTCTGCGCCCTCCACGCCGTCGAGCGCCGCGAGCGCCGCCACGTCCTCGTCCGTGAGGCCGAGCGTCGACTGCACGCGCACGTCGAAGAGGCTCTGCTCGTCAAAGAAGCGGTCCGCCGAGTTGCGCAGGTCGACGCAGGCGGCACGCAGGCCCACGAGCATCGTGACGCCGAGCGCCGTGATCGTGGTCAGCGCCACGAAGCGCTTGAGGCTCCCGCGCACCGTGCGCAGGATCCCCCTGGCAAAGGCTGACGTGTCGCGGCGGCCGGCCATGCGCTACCACTCGATCTCCGCGATGGGCTTTGGCTCGGGGTTCACGGTCATGGAGGTGACCTTGCCGCTCTTGAAGCGGATGAGGCGGTCGGCCATGTCCGCGAGCGCCGCGTTGTGCGTGACGATCACGACCGTGATGCCCTCCACGCGGCACATGTCCTGCAGCAGCTGCAGGATCTGCTTGCCCGTCTGGTAGTCGAGAGCACCCGTGGGCTCATCGCACAGGAGCAGCTTGGGGTTCTTGGCCAGGGCGCGCGCGATGGAGACGCGCTGCTGCTCGCCGCCGGAGAGCTGCGCCGGAAAGTTGGCCAGGCGCTCGGCCAGGCCTACCTTGGCGAGCGTCTCCTCGGGGTCAAGCGAGTCCGGGCATATCTGGGTAGCCAGTTCCACGTTCTCGAGTGCCGTGAGGTTGGGCACGAGGTTGTAGAACTGGAAGACAAAGCCCACGTCCGCGCGACGGTACAGCACGAGGTCGCTCTCGCCCGCATGGCTGATATCGCGCCCGTCCACCACAACGGTCCCCGAGGTGGCGCTGTCCATACCGCCCAGGATGTTGAGCGCGGTGGTCTTGCCCGCGCCGGACTGCCCCAGGATGACGGCAAGCTCGCCCTTCTCCACAGAGAAGCTCGCCCCGTCCAGGGCGTTGATCTTGGCGCCGCCCTCGCCATAGGTGCGCACGACGTCCGTGAACTCGATGTAGGCCATCCCAGCTCCGATTGCTCGACAGCGTGTTGTCTACATCGAAGTATACTGGGGAGGGCGGGCGAGAAGAACCTGCGCTCGACAGGCGCGCCCCAAGTGTCGCGCCCTTCTCGGCTCCGTCACAAAACCTAGGGGGAGTCCGCCATGAGAAAGCAGCCACAGGTCACCGAGCAGACGCGCGCCAACCTCCGCCAGGCGTTCTGGGGGCTCTACGCCGAGAAGCCCGTCGATAAGATCTCCGTACGGGAGATCACCGACCGCGCGGGCTACAACCGCGCGACCTTCTACCTCTACTATCACGACGTCTACGAGCTGCTCGAGGAGATCGAGGGCACGGTGCTCGGTAACATCGAGCGCCTGGTGCAGGGGCGCCTGCTCCAGGGCGACACGCTCGACTTCTCGCAGCACATGGGCCTCATCCTGCGCCTCGCGCAGCGCTCGCGCGACTACACGCGCGTCCTTCTGGGCCCGCACGGCGACCCCACGTTCTCGGACCACCTCAAGCAGATCATCAGCCCGCTCGTGGACCGCTTCTTCCTGCCCAGGGAGAGCCTCGACGAGCAGGCGCGCCGCGTGGTGCGGGAGTTCTACCTCTCCGGCATCCTCGCGATTATCCGAACCTGGACGGCGGACGAGGACCCCATGCCCATCGACCAGCTCATCCAGCTCGTCATGCGCATCGTGCAGTGAGGCGCGGCCCTAGTTCTTGGCAAAGAAGGCGAGCGCGATGGCGCCCGGGCCCACGTGCGTGCCGATCGTGGCGCCCACGGACGTGATCGGCAGCTCGTCCTCGGCGACCCTGCCCTCCCAGATGGCGCGGTTGTCGTCCAGGTACTTCCACAGCACCTTGTCCGAGAGGCCCGTGTAGCCCAGCAGGACCGGCATGGTGAAGTCGATGCCGAACCTCTCGACCTGCTGGTGCAGCTGGCTGCGACCGTTCTTGGAGCCGCGCGCCTTGCCGAGCATCACGACCCCGCCGTCCTGCACGCCCACGACGGGCTTGATCGAGAGCACCTCGCCGATCATGCCCACGCTCTTGGGGATGCGGCCGCCGCGGCGCAGGTACTCCAGGGTGTCGAGCAGCGCGAGCAGGCGGACGCGGCCCACGGCCGCCTCCACCCGCTCGGCGATCTCGGCGGCGCCGAGGCCCTCGTCGACGAGGCGCAGAGCGTAGAGCACGAGGATGCCCTGACCGATCGTGGCGTTCTTGCCGTCCACCACGTGGACCTCGGGGTAGCCCGCCGCCGCGGTCACGGCGCTCTGGTAGGTGCCGGAGAGCGCGGAGGACAGCGTGATCACCACGGCCTCGTCGCCCGCGGCCCGGGCCTGGTCGAAGAGCTGCTGGTAGGCGAAGGGCGTGGCCTGGCTCGTCTTGGGCAGCTCGTCGCTCTCGACGAGCAGCTCGTAGAAGCGGTCGTTGGTGAGGTCCACGCCGTCGGCGTAGGTGGTGTCCCCGAAGGTGATGCCCAGCGGCAGCACCGTGAGGCGCGGGTCGCTCTGGTCGGGGACGTCGAAGCCGGAGTCGGTGATGATGCGGACGGCCATGGTCTTCCCTTCTTCCCGCCCAGCAAGACCCGGGCGCTAGCGCCCGAAGGTCCTGAGCTTCTCGAGGATGTGGTTGAGCGAATCGTACATCTGCATGCGCTGGCGCAGGGCAAGCTCCCCGCCGGCCTCGTCGAGGACTCGGTGAATGATGTCGTCGAGTGGGCGTGCGGCCTCGTAGCCCCTCTCGGTGAGGCGGATGGGGGCGCGGTAGCGCGAGGCGTCGTCGTCGGAGCCCCCCACCTCGACGAAGCCGTCCTCGGCGAGATGGGCCACGGTGCGCGACACGGCGGCACGGCTCACGTCCACCATGCGCGCCAGCTCGGCGGCGGTGAGGCCGTCGGGGTGCTTGACGAGGTAGTAGAGGCACATGACGTCCGCGCCGCGAAAGCCCAGGCGGCGCGCCTCGGCGTTCTTGATGCGCTGGATCTCCTTGCTCAGGGCGCTGATGATGCCCACGAAGTCCTCGAAGCGGCTCTCCTCCACGGCGCCTCCCCCGTCGCTTGTTAACACGTCAACAGTATCGGCGGAGTTGTTACCCTGTCAACATTTGACGCGCACTCACCACGGTTCCGTCACGCCGCTCGCGCGTCCCGGTCTTCTCGCCCACGCATTCGGGTATCTCAAGGGAAGCGAGAAAGGCGACGAATGGACCTCTTCGGTTATCTGGAAACGGCGCTCGACGGCTTTGACGAGCGCCCGCTGGGCCCGGTGGACTCGGCGGCGCTCTCCCAGTTTTGCATGGTGCGCGGCGAGGGCGTCATCCCCGCCGCGCTGTGGCGGGGCAGTGCCGGGGAGCGCCTGCGCGCCTGGGCCAGCCGCCCGGCGCGCTTCTCCGACCTGCTGCGGGCAGAACGCTTTGACGGCCTCTTCTGCGGCCTTGCCCCCGAGGGCGTGAAGCGCGAGCTGGCGGCGCTCGTGGCGAGCCCGCGCTTCCGCCGCCTCGAGCTCAGGGACTACGCCTCCCGCTTCGACGAGGCGGAGCACGTCCAGTTCTCGGCGACAACCTTCGTGTGGCGCTCCCCCGCCGGGCACGACCAGGACTTCGCCTACATCGGCTTCCGTGGAACCGACGACACGTTCACCGGCTGGCGCGAGAACTTCGACATGGCCGTGGACCCGCCGGTTCCGGCACAGCGCATGGCGGCAGACTACCTGAGCTCCGTCGCCCGCTACCTGCCGCGTCGCCTCTACGTGGGCGGCCACTCCAAGGGAGGAAACCTCGCCACGTACGCGGCGCTGCGCGCGCCCGAGGACGTCCGTGTGCGCATCGAGCGCGTCTTCGACCATGACGGCCCCGGCTTCAAGGCTGGCTTCCTGGACGAGAAGGACTTCGAGTGCGTGCGCGGCCTCATCCATCGCACCGTCCCCGAGGAGTCCGTGGTTGGCATGCTCATGGACACGCCCGTCGAGCCGCGCGTGGTCCGCAGCGCCGCCCGCGGCGCGGAGCAGCACGACGTCTTCACCTGGGAGATCGACGGTGATGACTTTGCCTACGCTGACGAGCTCTCACCCTCGGCGGTGTTCGCGCACGAGCTCATGGACGACTGGCTCGCGTCGCTCACGCCCGAGGAGACGCCTCGTGTGGTGGACGCGCTCTTCCACGCGCTCGAGGCGTCCGGCGCGCCGAGCGTGGGCGCCGTGATCTTCAGCGGGGCGGATGCCCCCGCGCTTATCGGCGAGGCTGCGCGCAACCTCGACCAGGAGTCGCGCGACGTGCTCGCCCCGGCGCTCGGCAAGCTCGCGGCCTCGGCTGCGCGAGCAGGTGCCAAGGGGCTGTCGGGGCTGTTCTAGGGGCGGCGGCGAGAAGGGCGGAGCACCCGAGCGCTCCGCCCCATCCGATCGGGGAGCATGTGCCGTCGGTTAGTCGTCCCAGTCGTCGCGGTCGTAGCGATCGTCACGCCAGTCGTCCCAGTCGTCACGACCATCCCAGTCGTCGTTGCCGTCGATGTCGGCCTCGAGGACCTTGCCGGTCCTCGCGTCGACCTCGTATTCGTACTCGACGCCACCCGACGTGAACTCGAGCTCGTAGATGCCGTCGTCGAGCTCGTACTCATGGTCGTTGAACGAGGCCTCGCTCAGGCCGAGCTGGGCGAGCACGATGTCCTTTGCGGCATCGATGCCGATGTAGCCGCGCTCATCGAGCTGCTCGGGGGCAACGGAGAGCGTGTCGGACCGCAGGCCAAAGCCGCTGACCGTCGAGCGAACGTCGCTCTCGATGCCCGTGAGGAAGTCGTCCCCGGGGTACTCCGACCCCTGCTCGAGCTTGACGACGATGTTGCGGTCGTGGCCGTCGATCGTCTGGTTGAAGTGCCCGGACTCGTAGATCTCGGTCACGAGCTCGGATACGACCTCACGACACTCCCTGCCCTCGAACCCGCCGTAGCCGTCCGCGATGTCCCTGCCCTCATCGTTGACGCCCTCGACCTCGGTCACAAGGCCCCGCTCGTCATACTCGACCTCGATCTCGGGGTTGACGCTCAGGAGCAGGACGCCCGCCGCTCTCGTCGAAGCCGTCTCCGTAGACGTTCCCGTCGGGGAGCTCTGAGCGGTCCCCGAAGCCGTTCCGCACCCTCCCAGGGTTGCCACTAGGGCGGCGCCGACGGCCGCGGTCGCGATGATGCCCCTCATCTTCAGGCTCGTGGTCTTCATGGTGTCCTCCTTGGTGGTTGAGCCCTCATCTTGCCGTACGGTGAGAGAATGCGCGGGCGCCCCCTCAAAAGCGGGGTCGCCCCAAAAACTTTTTCTCCCGGCTAGTCGTCATCGTCGTCGTTCCCGTCGTCGTCATCGTCGTCGTCATCGTCGTCGTCGTTCCCGTCATCGTCGTCATCGTCGGAAACGACCTGCTCCGGCATGGGGGTTGGCTCCTCTGGCGCAGACCCCTCGGAAGGGGCCTGCGCAGACGGCGTGGAGACGTCGCCCTCGCCCGACTCCCGCTCGGGGGCGACCGGCTGCTCGAGGTGCACCTCGAGCTCGATTATGAGACGGTCCTCCGTTGCGACACGCCACCGCTCGTCATCGGACTCGACGCTGATCTCGATCGTCCCGCCGGGCACGAGGTAGCCCTGCTCCCTTGCCCGAACCGCAAGGTCGTCCGACACCTCGTCGATGGTGCGCCCGTAGTACGAGAAGCCCTCGACGAGCCTCTCGCCGTCCTCGTTGTCCCCCTCGAGCCCAACCACACGGTCAAAGTGGTTGACGTCGATGTCGACCTCGGGGTTGATGCTCATGTGGACCGTGCCGATGGGCGTCTGCCAGGCCGCAAAGCCACCGATGGCGAGCACGCACAGGCACGCAGCGGCGACGAGCGCCGCAGCAAGGCCGCGCCGCGCCCTTCTCGGCTTCGTCTGCTCGAACGACAGCACCGAGGCATCGAAGTCCACGACGTCATCAAGCCTCTGTCCCACCTCGTATCCGAGGTTGGGCACGCGAACGAACCTCCCCTGCTCGTCCAGGACCACGGCATAGGCCGGGCGGCATTCCATGACGAGGTAGCTCATCGCCCGTCACCCCCTGTTGGGACGATTCTCCGCAGATGCCCGCGAATGATCTCGAACCCGTTCGTAAAGGCGAGAAGAACTGCCACGAGGTAGCGACGATGGCGTTCTATCGTCTTTCTCTCCACCCCCGAGCCGCGGGAGAGCTCTGCCACGGGCAGCCTCCTCGTCTGCAGCAGGCGATCGAGCAGCTCCGGGTTCTTGCGCGCGCAATCGAGCACGCACTGGCACGCCTCGAGCGTGCGCCGCTGCTTGGGACAGTTCTCGGAAACGTCGAGGAAGGTCAGGCCAAAGGACCCGAGCTCGGCGCCAAACTGGATAATCTCCTGACGGGAGGCGTCCCGCGCCTGGCGCTCATCGAGCTCGTCCCGCTCGGAGGCGATCGTCTCCGCGAGCGGGCGCCCGTCCCCGTCGCCGCCATCGGAGCGCCTCTCGTCAAGGGAGATGACGTCGGCATGGCGGCGTTCCCTGCGCGCAAAGTCCAGGAGACGGTGGCGCATGCTCATCGATGCGAACGCCAGGAATGCCCCCCGCGCCCGGTCGTACGAGAGCACCGCCTCGTGGAATGCGAACATGGCAATCCCCAGCTCGTCATCTCTCCCCTGCTGCGGCGACCGGCCCATGAACTTGGCGGTCTCCGCCTTGATGAACGGGAGATAGTCACGCACCAGGTCATCCGCGCAACGAGGGTCCCGTTTTGCCGCAAGGACCCGGGCCACCAGATCCCCGTCCCGTTTCATCGTGTCCTCCATGTGAAAGAATGCGCACGGCACACCCCGATTTCGGGGTCGCAGCGAAAGTTGTCCGAATACCTCAGGTTACCGGCCCGGAGAAGCCGGGATGTAAGCCATGCGTAAGCAACGGCGAGAGGCATGCCGTTCCGTGAAAGGCGCACAATGGAGGGTGAGAAGAGCCGTCCGCTAGGGGGGTGCGCATGCCCACGCCGCTCGACATACTCCGCGAGACCTTTGGCTACCCGGAGTTTCGTCCCCATCAGGCGGAGATCGTGGACGCCGCGCTCTCGGGCCGCGACGTGCTCGCCGTCATGCCCACCTCCGCCGGCAAGTCGATCTGCTACCAGGTTCCGGCGCTACTGCTGGACGGGCTCGCGATCGTGGTCTCCCCGCTCATCTCGCTCATGGCGGACCAGGTGGGCGCGCTGCGCCAGATGGGCGTGGCGGCAAGCTACCTCAACTCCACGCTCGGGGCCGCCGAGCGCGCCGACGTGCTCCACGGCGTGGCCTCCGGCGCACTGCGCCTCGTCTACGTGGCGCCCGAGCGGCTCGACGACCCCGCCTTCGCGGAGACCGTCGCCGCGCGCGGCGTGAGCCTGCTCGCCGTGGACGAGGCGCACTGCATCTCCCAGTGGGGCAACGACTTTAGGCCAAGCTACCAGCGAATCATTGACTTCCTGGAGGCCCTCCCCGGACGCCCGCCGGTCATGGCGCTCACGGCCACGGCCACCCGTGCCGTGCGGCGCGACATCCGGGAGGCGCTCGCGCTGCGCGACCCGCTCGTGGTCCTCGCCAGCTTCGACCGTCCCAACCTGTTCTTCTCGGTGGAGCGCCCCCGCGGGCATGCCGAGAAGGACCGCATGCTCGTAGCCTTCTGCCGCGAGCGGGCCGAACGCTCGGGAATCGTCTACTGTTCGAGCCGGCGCGCCGTCGAGGAGGTCTGCGAACTGCTGCGGGGCGAGGGGCTGGCCGCCACGCGCTACCACGCGGGGCTCGCGGCGGGCGAGCGCGAACGCAACCAGGACGACTTCCTCTACGATCGGGCCCGCGTGATGGTGGCGACCAACGCCTTTGGCATGGGGATCGACAAGTCCAACGTGAGCTATGTTGCCCACTACAACCTGCCGCTCTCGCTGGAGAACTACTACCAGGAGGCAGGGCGCGCCGGCCGCGACGGAACGCGCGCCGACTGCCTCCTGCTTTACTCTCCCGGCGACGTCCATACGGCGGAGTTCCTGCTCTCCCGCAGCGAGCCACGCGACGACCTCACGCCCGGGCAGCGCACCCTCCTCGCCGAGCGCGACGCCGAGCGTCTGCGCCAGATGGTCTTCTACGCCACCACCACGGAGTGCCTGCGCGCCCACATCCTGCGCTACTTCGGCGAGGAGGCGCCCGCGTACTGCGGAAGCTGCGGCAACTGCCTCACGGACTACGAGGAGACCGACGCCACCGAGGACGCCCTCAAGGTCGTGAGCTGCGTGGCGCGCATCGCGCAGCGCGGGCGAAGCGCCGGGGCCAGCATGGTCGCGGACGTGCTGCGCGGCTCGCGCTCGGCGCGGGTGCGGCAGCGCGGCTTCGACACGCTGTCAACCTACGGCATCATGACGGACGCGCCCGCGGCGCGCGTGCGCGCCGTTATTGACGAGCTGGTCTTCCGCGGGGTGCTCGCGCGCGCGGGCGGCGATTACCCCACGGTCGCGCTCACCGCGAGCTCGGGCGCGTTCCTGCGGCGCGAGGCGCCCTGGGACGAGCCGTTCGTCCTCAAGGTGGCGCGCGGCAGGCACAAGGCCGAGCGCGTGCCCGCGGCTCCCGCGAAGACGCGCGCCGCGACCGACGCCTCCGAGCTGGACGCCGCCGGCCAGGAGCTCTACGCGCGCCTGGCGTCCCTGCGCGGCGAGCTCGCCCGCGAGCAGGGCGTTCCCGCCTACATCGTCTTCTCAAATGCCGCGCTGGTGGACATGTGCGCCAAGCGACCGCGCACGCCCGAGGAGTTCCTCGGCGTCTCCGGCGTGGGAGCCAAGAAGGCGGAGCGCTACGGCGAGGCGTTTCTCGCCGAGATCAACAAGTAGCCCCAACAGCTCCGGTCGCGTACGCCCCCCATGGCCCTGATGGAAATGGCGCCGCTGTTTTCGCAGGCAAAGGCATCGTCCGCGCTCCATGGGCGCAGGAAGGGTGCACACGGCCGGAAAACTCACAGCCCCACGGTGTAGAGCGGCTTGTAGCGAGCGCCGTCGGGCTCAAGGATGCTGCGGAAGAGCGTGACGCGGCGCCCCTCGTCAGGCAGTGGGAAGGCGAGGTCGCCAAGCTCGATGCGCGGCACGCGGACACGGCGCGCAAGGGTGACGTGCGGAAGGAAGCCCTTCTCGTCATACGTCAAGCCTCGCGCCGCGACCTCCTCGCGCACGCGGCGAGCGAGGAGGTCCAGCTCCCCGGAGCGGCGCATCCCCAGCCAGAGCGTGGTGGCACGGCCACGACCAAACGTGCCGAGACCCTCTGCCACAAGCTCGGGGCGGCCCGGGCCGGCGCATGCCGCCTCGAGCGCGTCCGTTGCGGCGCGCGCCCCGGCCTCGTCCACCTCGCCGAGAAACGCCAGCGTGAGATGGTGGTTTCCCTCCGCCACGAAGCGACCCTCGCAGACGGCGGCCAGCTGCCGCGACAGCGCGGCGACCTCGTCCGCGAACGCCTCCGGCAGTTCCAGCGCAATGAACGCCCGCATGGCACCCTCCTCGAATTCGTCCCGCGCCTCCGCTATGATGGGTTCCATCATAGAACACATGTTTGGAGACGGGGGACATGGACCGTGACTACCTCTGCATAGACCTCAAGTGCTTCTACGCCTCCGTGGAGTGCGTGGACCGCGGACGCGACCCGTTCGAGCACCGGCTCGTGGTGGCCGACCCTTCGCGCGGGCGCAAGACCATCTGCCTCGCCATCTCGCCGGCCATGAAGGCGCTCGGCGTGCGCAACCGCTGCCGCGTCTTCGAAATCCCGGACGGCATCGACTACGAGATGGCCCGTCCTCGCATGCGCCACTACATGGAGGTCTCCGCAGACATCTATGCTCGCTATCTGCGGTACTTCTCGCCCGAGGACATTCACGTCTACTCGATCGACGAGGTCTTCATCGACGTTGCACCCTACCTCGCTCTCTACGGCAAGACGGCACGAGAGCTGGCGATAGAGCTCGTCGACATGGTCCGTCGCGAGACCGGCATCTGTGCCACGGCCGGCATCGGCACCAACCTGTTCTTGGCCAAGGTCGCGCTGGACGTGACGGCCAAGCACGCGCCTGACAACATCGGCGAGCTGGACGAGGAGCGCTACAAGTGCCTCATCTGGCCGCATCGGCCGATCACGGACATCTGGGGCATCGGCCCTGGCATCGCGCGACGGCTGGCCGCGATGGGCGCACATGACATGGGCGGCGTCGCCCTGCTGCCCGAGCGGGCGCTCTACGACGAGTTTGGCATCAACGCCGAGCTGCTCATCGACCATGCCTGGGGCATCGAGCCCTGCACGATGGCAGAGATCCACGCCTATCGGCCCAAGGCGCACTCGATGGGCTCTGGGCAGGTCCTCATGCGCGACTACGCCTTCGAGGAGGCGCGCGTGGTCCTGCGCGAGATGGTCGACAACCTCGCGCTGGAGCTCGTGGACAAGGGGTTGGTCTGCGGGCACGTCTCGCTCTTCGTGGGCTACGCGCACGAGCGGGAGGCGGCAGACGAGAAAGGCGCGGCCGCGGAGACCTTCACGGGCGAGCACGGCACGCGTGTGGTGGGGCGGCGTGGCGAGGGGGCCAACGCCTCCCGCAAGCTCTCCGAGGCCACGAGCTCACGCGAGACGCTCACGGCGGCGTTCCTGGCGCTCTTCTCGGAGATCGTGGACCCCAACCGGTCCGTGCGTCGCGTCAACATCTCCGTGGGTGAGCTCGTGCCTGAGGAGCACGCGGAACTCACGCTCTTCTCGGACCCTGCGGCGGACACGGCCGAGAAGAGCCTCGCGCGGGCCACGATGGCCGTGAAGCGCAGGTTTGGCAAGAACGCGCTCCTACGCGGGATTAGCTATCGCCCCGAGGCGACCGGACGCGAGCGCAACGAGCAGGTGGGAGGCCACCATGAGTAGGACCGAGGAGCCGCGCCGACATGCCGACCGAGCGGCGCAGTTCTCCCCGTTCGCGGCGCTCACCGGCTATTACGACCTCGTGCGGGAGCGCGAGCGCGTGACCGAGTCGCGCCGCGAGCCCTCCGAGGAGGAGGCCGCTCGCATCTCCGGCGAGCTCGCCGCCGTGTGCAAAGGCCAGCTCGTCCGCGTGATCCACTACGAGCGTGACGCCTACGTCACGACCGAGGGCATCGTGACCTGCGTGGACCCCGTGTCCCGCGAGCTCACGGTCGTGCGGCACCACATCGCCTTCGACGACGTCTGGTGCGTGGAGCCGCTCTCCTGAGCATTAATTGGGTACTTTTTTGAGGGCCCCCGAAGTATCCCCGCCCAGCCAGCTCACAAATCCGCTGGTGGAAAAATGGCACCTCCCAGGTCGTACTTGGGAGGTGCCAGGAAAAGTACCCAGGCAATGAAAGGCGGCCGCTAGCCCTGGCGGTAGTGGGCGAAGAAGTCCGCGAGGTCGGTCATGGCCTCGCGCAGGACGCCCATGCGCGGCAGGTAGACGATGCGGAAGTGGTCGGGCTTGGGCCAGTTGAAGCCGCCGCCGCGCGTGATGAGGATGTGCTTCTCGTGCAGCAGGTCGAGGGCGAACTGCTCGTCATCGGTGATGTTGAACTTCTTCACGTCGATCTTTGGGAAGATGTAGAACGCCGCCTTGGGCTTCACGGCCGTGATGCCGTCGATGTCGTTCAGTGCCTCGTAGACGAAGTTGCGCTGGTCGTAGATGCGCCCGCCGGGCTCAACGTAGCGCTCCACGCTCTGATAGCCACCGAGCGCCGTCTGCACGATGGACTGCGCGGGCACGTTGGAGCACAGGCGCATGTTGGAGAGCATGTTGATACCGTAGATGAAGTCGCGCATGCAGCGCTTGTTGCCCGAGAGGATCATCCAGCCGATGCGATAGCCGGCCACCATGTGCGACTTGGAGAGGCCGGAGAAGGTGACGCACGGCAGGTCGGGCGCCAGCGAGGCGATGGAGACGTGCTCGAAGCCGTCCATGCACAGGCGATCGTAGATCTCGTCCGAGAAGATCATCAGCTGGTGGCGGCGCGCGATCCCCACGATCTGCTCGAGAACCTCGCGCGGGTAGACGGCGCCCGTGGGGTTGTTGGGGTTGATGATGACGATGGCCTTGGTATTGCTCGTGACCTTGGACTCGATGTCGGCGAGGTCCGGATTCCACTCGGCCTCCTCGTCGCACAGGTAGTGCACGGGCGTGCCGCCGGCGAGCGTGGCACAGGCGGTCCAGAGCGGGTAGTCGGGGCTCGGGATGAGGATCTCGTCACCCGTGTTGAGCAGGACGTTCATACAGAGCTGGATGAGCTCGGAGACGCCGTTGCCGGTATAGATGCCGTCCATGCTCACGTTGGGCAGATGCTTGAGCTGCGCATACTGCATGATGGCCTTACGAGCCGAGAAGAGGCCGCGCGAGTCGGAGTAGCCCTCGCAGTCGGGCAGCTGCTGGCGCATGTCATGGACGACCTCGTCGGGGGTGCGGAAGCCGAACGGCGCGGGGTTGCCGATGTTGAGCTTGAGGATGCGCAGGCCCTCGTCCTCCATGCGGGCGGCCTCGTCGGCGACGGGACCGCGGACGTCGTAGAGGACGTTGTCGAGCTTGGCGGACTTCTTGAACTCGCGCATGGTTGAACTCCTTTTGCTGGCGGTGGAAGGTGCGGACGGAATCGCGGTCTCAGGCCGCGCGGCGGCTCGCCGCCCCTCTCCGGCGACAAGCCAGTCGGCGTCCACGGCGAGAAGCTCGGCGAGCAGGCGCACGACGTTAGCCCGTGGGACGACCTTGCCGCTCACATACTGGCTGACCTGACTCTTTCCGAGCTTTTCGCCGCGCTCGGACGCGGCGTGCACAAGGTCTGCCTGCTTGAGGCCCTTCTCGGCCATGACCTGGCGGAGCCGGTCGGCAAACAGTGCCTGAGCCACGTGACCTCCCTGGTTCAAGATACGTCTTAAATTGAACTTTTGTAGCGGAGTTCAATTTTGCCCACTCTACCACAAGCTTGAATTGAACTATCCCGCAAATTCATATTGAACTCGTTGCCCACAGAAAAGCCCTCCGCCCAGAGGACGGAGGGCCAGTCGCGAGTCTCGCCGACCGCTATGAGAACACAGAGATACCCGCCATTGTCCTGTTGCTGAACTCCTCACCTCCCATGAGGCTCACCTGGCAGTATGCCTCGCGCCCGGCGAACTCGATCAGGTCGCCGTCGACGAACAGGACCTCGCCGATATAGTCGGAGACGCTTCCCTCGCCCTCGCTCAGGCCGAACTCCGAGAGGGCGGAGTCGAGAATCTCGTCATCGCTCGCGGACACCCCGGACACCCTCGGGAGGCCCATCGAGGAGAAGACGCCGTGCGCCGCCGACGCAAACCCGCTCGGCTCGACATCGGAGTAGAAGTCGATCTGAACGCCGGAGACCGTCGCGTCACCAGCGAGCTCGCTGAGGGAGGAGACCGCGTCGTCCGCATAGCCGTCCTCATCCCACGCGATCTCGGTCGAGCCCAGCTCCACCTGGACCGAGACCTCGAGGTAGCTCCCGTCGATGGAGATTGGCGCCGGTCCGTCGTAGTCTCCGGCAAACGTCGCGCTCATGTAGGGCTCGATGTACTCCCCGCCCTCGCTCGACCACGACCCAACGAGCTCGAGGCCGTTGTCCTCGAGAAAGCCCTCGACGTCAGCGGGAGTCCCCTCGTAGCGTGTCAGGTCAAAGATCGTGCCGTCCAGATCCGTCGAAACGTGAGCGTCATTCCCAGAGCCGCCACCAAAGAGCTCGCTGAGCCCCTGCCCAAAGCCGTCGATCTGGGCGTCTCCGTCGTCGGTGGATACTTCCCCGGCCGGGCTGGCCGGAGCATCAGAAGAAACCGCCCCGGTCGCAAAGAGGACACCCACGATGATGAGGGCGACAACCGCAAGGCCGCCGATGATGACGCCCACGATGGCTCCCGTGCCAAGGCTCTTCTTGGCGGCACCACCCTCTTGGAACGGCCCCTGCTCCGAGTAGTCGGGCCACTCCTGGGGCGGAACCTCGACGGGAGACTCCTCGACGGGCGACAGCGCCTCCTCGGGCAACGGGGTATCTGACTCCAGGGAATCTGGGGTTGGTTCAGGCTCGGACGCGGGCTCGGGACCGGGCTCAGGCTGCACCTCAAGCTCGGGATCCGGCTCGGGCTCGGATTCTTCTTCAAGCTCCGGCTCAGGCTCCGGCTCAGGAGACGACGTCGGCGCAGCCTGCGGGGCCGACCAGACGACGTCGGTCAGGGACGCACCGCAGTTGGTGCAGAACTTGGCGCCTTCCTCGTTTTGGGCGCCGCACTTTATGCAGAACATCGCCCCTCCTCTCGACGGTCTTCTCGCCATGCGTCGCACGGCATCAGCACGACGCTACCACACGCGGCGTGCCCACGAGGAGGGAGCCTCCCTTTTCTCCCCCGACCGGTCGGCCTATCATCGACAAGTGAAGTTCGTCAGCAAGGGAGAGCCAATGCCCAGGGAAACCAAGCAGGCCAAGGTCGAGCGCGCCGTGGAGGTGTGCCGGCGTCTTGACGAGAAATACGGCCCAGTCGAGTGCTTCCTCGACCACGCAAACCCGTTTCGCCTGACGATTGCGGTGCTGCTCTCCGCCCAGACCACGGACGCCCAGGTCAACAAGGTGACGCCCGCGCTCTTCGAGCGCTTTCCCACGCCGGAGGCCATGGCGGCCGCCTCACCCGAGGAGGTCTCCGAGTACATCCACAGTCTGGGCTTCTACAAGAGCAAGGCGCGGCACTGCGTGGAGTGCGCGCAGATGATCGCCTCTGAATTCGGCGGGGAGGTCCCGCACACGATGGAGGAGCTCACGCGTCTGCCCGGCGTGGGGCGCAAGACGGCCAACATCGTGATGAACGTGGGGTTTGGCATCGTCGAGGGAATCGCGGTGGACACGCACGTCAACCGCATCGCGCACCGCCTCGCGCTCTCGCCCAAGACGCACGAGAAGGAACCGCTCAAGACCGAGCAGGACCTGCTGCGCCTGTTGCCGCGCGAGCTCTGGGGCCCGGTGAACCACCAGTGGATCAAGCACGGCCGCGACACCTGTGTGGCGCGCGGCCCCCACTGCGACGGGTGCGTTCTCGAGGACATCTGTCCTAGCGCTCACCGCTGCTAGGTGCCCCAAAAGGGGACACTCACAGATAGCGACCGGTGATGCTCTCCGGGCAAGCGGCAACCTTCTCGGGCGTGCCGGCACAGACGATGCGACCACCCTCCTCGCCGCCGCCGGGACCCATGTCAATCACGTAATCCGCGTTGCGAATGACGTCCAGGTCGTGCTCGATCACAATGACGGTGGCTCCCGCCTCCACGAGTCGCTGGAACACCGCGAGCAGCGTCTGCACGTCGAGCGGGTGCAGGCCGATCGTAGGCTCGTCAAAGACGAAGACGGCGTCGTCCTGCGCGCGGCCCATCTCACTCGCGAGCTTGAGGCGCTGCGCCTCTCCGCCGGAGAGCGCCGGCGTTGCCTCGCCGAGCGTGAGGTACCCCAGACCCAGGTCATGCAGCACTTGCAGCCTCGTTGCAACGCGACGCAGGTCAGAACAGGCGTCGAGCGCCTCGTCCACTGAGAGCGCCATCAGCTGCGGCAGCGTGAGACCCGTACCCGCCGGCTCGCCCTTTCGCGGGCGGTGCACCGCGTCTGCCGCCGCGGCATAGCGCGAGCCGCGACAGTCCGGGCAGGGGATGTCCACGTCCGGCAGGAACTGCACGTCGAGCGAGACCTCGCCCGTGCCGTCGCAGGTGGGACAGCGCAGACGTCCGGTGTTGTACGAGAAGTCTCCCGCCTTATAGCCAGCGGCGCGCGCTTCGTCGGTGCGAGCATACGCGCGGCGCAGCTCATCGTGGACGCCGGTGTAGGTGGCCACGGTGGAGCGCACGTTGATGCCGATCGGCGTGGCATCGATGAGGTTCGCGCGCCGCACGCCCTCGGCATCCACCCAGCGCACGTGCGCGGGCGGCGTCTCCCCCGCCGCAGCGGCGGCAAGAGCGGGCACGAGTGCCTCCAGCACGAGCGTCGTCTTGCCCGAGCCCGAGACGCCCGTCACCACCACGAGCCGCCCGCGCGGCACCTCTACGTGGAGCGGCCGCACCGTGTGCAGCGCCTCAGTCTCCATTGAGATGGTGCCGAGGCCGAACATCTCGTCTGCGCCCGCGCGCGGCCGCGAGAGCACGTTCTTCTCGCCCGTGAGAAAACCGCCGACGCGCGAGGCCGGGTTGGCTGCCACCTCGGCGACGCTTCCCTGGCAGATCACGCGACCGCCATCCGTACCCGCACCGGGACCAAGCTCGATGAGGTGGTCCGCCTCGGCGAGGATACGCGTATCGTGGTCAACCATCACGACGGAGTTGCCGTCCGCCAGGAGGTCGCGCATGACGCCGAGAAGACCGTCCACGTTGGCGGGATGCAAACCGATGGACGGCTCATCGAGCACGTAGAGCACGCCGGTCGTGCGGTTTCGGACCGCACGGGCCAGCTGCACGCGCTGGCGCTCGCCCGTGGAGAGCGTTGCCGCCGCGCGGTCGAGCGAGAGGTAGCCGAGGCCGAGGTCCAGCAGGCGCTGCGCCGTGTGCCGGAAGGACTCGCAGATGCTCTCCGCCATGGAACGCACGTCGTCCGGTAGGCCGGCAGGCACAGCAGCAACCCACGTCACCAGCTCGCCGAGCGTCATGGCCGTCGCATCCGCAAGGCCAATCCCCGCCACGCGCGGGGCGCGCGCCGCCTCCGAGAGGCGCGTGCCGCCGCAGTCGGGGCAGGGCCCCTCCGTGAGGAAGCGGCTCACGCGCTTGAGGCCTTTCTCATCCTTGACCTTGGCGAGTGCGTTCTCCACGGTGTAGACCGCGTTGAAATAGGTGAAGTCCAGCTCGGCAAAGTCATCACCCTTCTTGGGGTGATAGAGGATGTGCTTCTTGACGGCAGGGCCGTGGAAGACGATGTCGCGCTCCTCGGGCGTGAGCTCGCAAAACGGCACGTTGGTACGCACGCCCATGGCGCCGCAGACCTGCTTCATGAGGTCCCACATGAGACTGCCCCAGGGCAGCACCGCGCCGTCGTCAATGGAGATGGACTCGTCGGGCACGAGCGAGGCCTCGTTGACTGCGCGCACGATGCCCGTGCCGCCGCAGGCGGGACATGCACCGGTGCTATTGAACGCAAGGTCCTCGGCACCGGGGCCAAAGAACTTCTCGCCACAGGCGGGACAGGTGACGGGCTGATCCGTTGCCACCGCCGTGGAGGGCGGGGCGTAGGCGCCACAGTGCGGACAGCGGTGGCTCGCCACGCGCGAGAAGAGCAGACGCAGGCTGTTGAGCAGCTCGGACATGGTGCCGAAGGTGCTTCGGACGCCCGGAACCGACGGTCGCTGGTGAAGCGCCAGGGC
Source organism: Atopobium sp. UBA1382 (assembly GCA_002305805.1). GTDB lineage: Bacteria > Actinomycetota > Coriobacteriia > Coriobacteriales > Atopobiaceae > Thermophilibacter > Thermophilibacter excrementavium. Next base: position 69,654 of record DBQY01000015.1, read on the forward strand.
AGCCGGCACGTAGCGGACGTCATCCACGGCGGCGTGGCTCGCCTGCGTCATGCGACGACGCGTGTACGTGGAGAGCGACTCCAGGTAGCGACGGCTGCCCTCGGCATAGAGCACACCCAGCGCGAGCGAGCTCTTGCCGGAGCCGGAGACCCCGGCCACGCCCACGAGCTCGTTCAGCGGGATGTCAACGTCAACGTCCCTGAGGTTGTGCACGCGGGCGCCGCGCACCTCGATGTGGTCGGGCGCCGCGACGCCATGAAGGGGCATGTTAGACCAGCTTGCCCTTGCAGTGGTCGACCATGTGCTGAATCATCTGCGCGGTCCAGCCCATGTAGTCGCGGCGGCGGGACTTGAGCTGACCGTCAACCAGCTCGTCGAATGACACCTTGATCTTGGCAAAGCGCGTAACGCGCACGGGCTCCTCGTGGGTGAGACAGCTCTCCTCGACCTTGGCGGCGGCAAAACCGGCCAGAACCTTTGGGTTGTACATCACGTGAGCGGCGCCGTCGTCATCCTGATAGACGACGACCGCCTTGGTCACGCCGATCTGGTTGGCGGCGAGGCAGACAGCATCGTCAATGGAGGCGAGCGTGTCAATGAGGTCCTGTGCCAGGTCGGCGTCCTCAGCGGTCGCAGGCTCGCACGGAGTTGAGAGGATGGCCTCGTCGTAGACCAGTTCCTTGATCATGGGGTTCCCTTCGGGTCGAACAACCGGTACCCGACCAGTATAACCGCCCCCCTGTCCGCAAAACGAACGCTCGTGATGAACGGCCCCGCTTTCGTCTGCAAAACTGGCGCTCGTGATGAAGGAATGAGGGGCCATCTTGGCGTTCGGAGAGCTGTGCGCAACGTTTTCCCTGTTGGCGCCAAACCGCAGACCGCCGCGCGCCCAAATATGTCGATTTCCTTTCATCACGAGCGGCACTTTTGCAGGCGGCACACCCCGCTTTCATCACGAACGACACTTTTGCACAATATGAGACGCAATCGTCGTCAGCAAGGAGGCTGAGTGTTCAACGTTGTGCTCGTGGCGCCGGAGATTCCGGCCAATACGGGGAACATCGGGCGTACCTGCGTGGTCACCGGGTCGCGGTTGCATCTCGTGGGCCCGCTCGGCTTCTCCCTGGACGAGCGGGCCCTACGCCGCGCCGGCCTCGGCTACTGGGAGAGCCTAGACGTCACCGTCCACGAAAGCTGGGACGCGTTTCTAGAGACGGCTGGCCCCGGGGCCCGCCTGCATCTCCTCACCAAGAAGGCGCGGCGCACCTATGCCGAGGCCCACTATCAAGACGGCGACTACCTCGTCTTTGGCTGCGAGAGCGTGGGGCTACCGGAGACGCTGCTCGCCGCGCACGCGAGCCGCTGCGAACGCATCCCCATGCTTCCAGACGCGACGTCACTCGAGAACGCGCGAAGTTGGGGCGCGCCGGGAGAGAGAGGCGACCACGCGGCCCTTCTCACCCGGGACGTCTGCGGCAACTTCGTCGACCCCGAGGACTACCGCATCAGCGCGCTCAACCTCTCCAACGCCGTTGCCGTCGTGCTCTACGAGGCCCTGCGCCAGACCGGCTTCCCGGGCATGTGAGGGCGAGAGGGCCGGCGCGCGCACTCGGCGGGCGCCGGCCGCGGCGAGCTCGTCCACGGTCTTGCCCTCGGCCTCGACGCCCCACACCTCGGTCGCGAAGCGCGCGAACTTCTCGGGCGCGCCGCCCATCATGTGCCGGTACATCGTGGGGTGGATGACGGCCAGGCCGAAGCCGTGGTTGCAGTCTGTGTAGGCGCCGAGCTGGTGCTCGATCATGTGCGCCTGGAAGGCCGTTGCCTTGCCGATCTTGAGGATGCCGTTCTCGGCCATGGCGCTCGCCCAGAAGAGTTCGCCGCGCGGGTCCAGGTCCTCGGACGCCGCGATCATCTTGCGCGTGTTGTCGATGATGCAGCGCATATTGGCCTCGGCGATGAGGTCGGAGAGGTTGTTGTCGTGCGGTGCGCCGAAGTAGGTCTCCATGCTGTGACTGAGCATGTCAAACGCCCCGGAGAGCGCCTGCCGCATGGGGGCGGAGAGCGTGTAGGCCGGATCGAGCACGGCAAAGCTGTGGAAGGAGCCCATCATGCCGTTCTTCTGCTTGGTGGCCTCGTTGGTGATGACCGCGCCGTTGTTCATCTCGGCGCCCGTGCCGAAGATGGTCACCACGGCGCCGCAGGGAATCCCGGCGCCGGGCTCGGGGAGCTCGTGGTTCTCGAACTCCATGGTCCACAGGTCGCGACCCTCCACGCCTGGACCGAGACGATCTTCACGCAGTCGATCACGCTGCCGCCGCCCACGGCGAGGATGAAGTCGACGTTCTTCTCGCGCGCGAGCCTCGCTCCCTCCTGGACCTTGGCGTAGGTGGGGTTGGGCATGATGCCGTCGAACTCCACCACGTCCTTGCCCGCCTTGGCGAGAAGCTCCATGACCGCGTCGTAGACGCCGTTGCGCTTGATGGAGCCGCCGCCGTAGGCGAGCATCACGGTCTTGCCGACCTTCTCGAGCTCGCCGGGCAGGCTGCGCGCGAGGGCGCCCTCGCCGAAGCGAACCGTGGTGGGATAGCTGAAGTCAAAGCTCTGCATGGTGCCTCCCTGAGTGGAATCCGGTACCGTCACACCGTACGGCGCAGGGTGGCCCCAGGGAAGTTCCGCCTCGTTGGGGTCCTATAACGCGACGGTTCAGACCGTCTCTGCCCCCAGCTCCGCACGGACGGCGTCGAGAAGGGCCGACACGTGGTCGCTCGGATCCGGCGCGTACATGAGCCCGTAGGTGACCGAGCAGTCCCATGTCGTCGGCAGCGTCTTGAGGAGCGGGTGCACGCTCTCCCACATCTGGAGGGAGGCGAGGGCGGCACCCGAGCTCGCGCACTCGTTGAAGACCTCGGCCTTGTACTGCTCGAAGTCGCGCACCTCGATCTGGGAGTGCTCGCGGCGGACCTCGTCGCGCAGGCGGTCGATGTCCTCGTTCCACCCGCGCTGGATGAGCATGAGTGCGTGCCCGTGCAGGTCGTCGAGGCCGACGCGCTCGAGGCTCGCGAGGTCGCTCTCCACCGGCACGGCGCAGACGAGCGGCACGCGGGCGAGCGGGAGCCCCGCGCATCCGCGCTGACGCAGGAACTCGTCGTCGAAGACGCCGGCCACCACGTCGATGTCCCTGCCGAAGCTGGCGAGTATCTGACGCGAGTTGACCCGCGTGTTCTCGAAGCTGACCACCTGGATGGCCATGGAGGGGCACCGCCTGCGCACCCGCTGCCACAGGGCGGAGAGGTGCGTCACGGGCGTCATGAGAGAGACCCCCACGCGAATCACGCGCTTCTCGCTCCTCTCGGCGGAGCGGGCCCGCTCCACGGCCTCGTGCGAGTAGCTGATGATGTGGCGGGCGTCTGCCAGGAGGGACTCCCCGGCCTTCGTGAGGGTGAGGCCCCGGTGCGTGCGATTGAAGAGCGTGAGGCCGAGACGCGCCTCGAGGAGGTTCATCTGCTTGATGACGGCGGTGGGGGTGATGTAGAGCGCCTGCGCGGCAGCCGAGAAGCTGCCCGACTCGGCCACCTGCACGAACGTGTCAAGCTGCGGGTTGTACATGGGGACTCCCTCGCGTCGGGGACACGAGGAGGTTTATACCCAGAGGTTATAAGGGCGAATCCGCACGCGCCGACGTGTGAACCCCGGGGTTATGGGCACTCGACCCATGGAGACTTCTCCCCCTCGGGGGGACCGCATAGGCTGGGGACGGACGCGCGCGACACGCGCGAGACGGCATCAAGAGAAGGAGACGCCATGAACGTCACGGAAGACAGGTCCCTCACACGTCGCCAGCTCCTGAAGGGGGCTGCCCTCCTCGCCTCGCTCGCGCCCGCGGGAGCGCTTCTGAGCGGCTGCGCCGCCTCCTCGGACGCGAGCGACCCCGCCGCGGGCGACGCGGCGACGGAGCCCGCCTCGTCCCCGGACCCCGGCTCCGTCCTCGTCGCCTTCTACTCCGCCCAGGGGCACACCGGTCGCGTGGCGCAGGCGGCGGCCGACGCGCTCGGGGCAGACCTGTTTGCCATCACGCCCTCCGAGCCCTACTCAAACGACGACCTCAACTACAACGACTCCGGCAGCCGCGTGAGCCGCGAGCACGAGGACGAGAGCCTGCGCGCGGTCGAGCTCGAGCGGGTCACGCCCGACGGATGGGACGGCTACGACACGGTACTTCTCGGGTACCCCATCTGGTGGGGCATCGCCGCCTGGCCGACGGACGGCTTCGTGAGCGGCAACGACTTCTCCGGGAAGACGGTGATCCCGTTCTGCACGTCCGCGAGCTCGCCGATCGGCGAGTCCGGCTCCAACCTCGCCAAGCTGGCAGGCACCGGCGACTGGCAGGAGGGGCAGCGCTTCTCGAGCGGCGCGGAGGACGACGAGGTGACCTCCTGGGCCCAGGGGCTCGCGCTGTAGACTTGACGGGAAGGACCGCGCACGGCAGGACGGGGCCGGCGCGCACGGAGTGATTGGAGACTCAGATGAAGAAGGACCTCGGCGTCCAGCCCGCGCTCTACCCGATGCCGGTGCTCATGATCGCCACGTACAACGAGGACGAGACCGTCGACGTGATGAACATGGCCTGGGGCGGTGTCTGCGCGCGCGACATGGTCGCGCTCAACATCAGCCGCGGCCACAGGACCACCAAGAACATCGAGGCGCGCGGCGCCTTCACGCTGAGCGTGGCGGACGTGGCGCACCTCGACGAGTCGGACTACTTCGGCATCGCGAGCGGCAACAAGGTGGCCGACAAGTTCGAGCGCACCGGCATGACCGCCGTGAGGAGCGAGCGCGTGGACGCCCCGGTGGTGCAGGAGTACCCGATCACGCTCGAGTGCAGCGTGGTCGAGATGCAGGACCAGCCCTACGGCCTGCGCGTGCTCGGCCGCATCGAGAACGTGCTGGCCGACGACGCCGTGCTCGACGAGAGCGGCAGGGTCGACCCCGCCAGGCTGAACGCCTTCGCCTTCGACCAGTTCCAGAGCGGCTACTACGCCATGGGCGAGAAGGTCGGCCAGGCCTGGGAGAGCGGCAAGCGACTGGCATAGCGCGGCTGGCAGTGCAAGGACGCCCACTCACCGTCTCCCCCGAGAGCGGGCGCTCGCCTCCGCCCATGCGTCGTAGGCGTCGTCGCCGCGATGGTCGGGCGCGTCGTAGCGTCCGGCGAGCAGCGAGCCCACGGCGGTGGTGACCTTGCGCGCTCCGGAGACGTTGAGGTGGTCGCCGGCGTCGTAGCTGTCGGTCGCCCAGTCGATCTCCACGAGGTCGTCGCCCACGTTGAGGTCGACGTAGTCCAGGCCCAGCTCCCGGGCGACCCGCTCCACCCCGTTGTGTCGCGCCGTGCTCCAGTTCCTGGTGCTCGGCGTGCTCAGGAGCACCAGGCGCGCGCCCTCGCGGTCGCACATCCGCTTGATCTCCTCGAGGTAGAGGCGGTTGAGGCGAGGCAGCGCCGCGACCTTGTCGCTCGGCGCCATGTGCCCGGAGGCGTCAGCCGCTCGCGTCCCCCTCCCGGGTGCGAATCCCTTCTCCTCGTCGGTCCACGTGGCGCGCACGGGGGCGACGAGGTCCTGGACGGTCAGGCTCTTCCAGCGGTCGTGGTACTCGATCGCGGGCAGCGCGTCGCTACCGGCGCGCAGAAGCGCCTCCCCCGTCGTGAAGGGGCGGAAGAGGCAGTTGGTCTCGAGCACCACCACCCGCGGGTCCTGCCCCTCGAGGGCGCCGGCGAGAAGGGACCGCGTGTAGGGGAGCTTCTGGGCGGCCGTGCCCAGCACGTACGACGTGACGCCCCGCTCGTCCCAGAGCTGCAGCGGCGACACGGAGGTGTAGATCTCTGAGTCGCCCAGGAAGAGCACGTCTATGCTGCCCGCGGGCTCGCCGGCCACCCCGTGGGCGCGCTCGTCGTGCTGCCCGAACGCCTCCTGGTTGTTCTTGGGCGCGAGCACATGCGAAATGGCGAGGAAGACCGCGACGGTCGCGACCGCGGACAGGGCCACCTTGAGCAGCCCGGCCAGTACGTGCGTGATGCGCTTCATCATGAGACCCCAATCGACGGGACCGCCCCGGCGGCCCTAGAACGACGCATACATGGGGTCCACGGGGACGTACCCCGCTCCGTAGGCCCCAAAGACCACCGTGAGCACGAGCAGCGCGCAGCACGCCGCCCAGCGCGGCACCGCCCCGCGACGCCAGACGGCCTCAACCGGACGCACCCCGCGCTCCCTCAGCGCCCCCACGACGAGCAGCGCGACCACGAACGCGGCGACCACGGCAAAGTCGGCCGCGTCCATCCCCGCCGTGAGGGCGGTCCCGTCCACGAGCGACTCCGCCCTGAAGCCGAGGGTGGCGCGCCGGAGCAGCCGCAGGCCCTCGAGGGCGCCCGACGAGCGGAACAGCAGCTCGCCGGCAATCACCGCCAGCAGCGTCCTCGCATGCTGGAACGAGCGCCAGAGGGCGCCGTCGCGAGCGACGCCCAGCCGCTCGCAGACGGCCTCCGAGGCGGGGGCCAGAAGGCCCCCGGCCCAGATGAGGACGAAGTAGTACAGGCCAAAGAGCAGGTACTGCGTCCCGGCGCCGTGCCACAGGCCGTTCGCCAGCCACACGCACAGCAGCGCCGCGCCGCTCGCCGCCGCCGGCCCCACGCGGTTGCCGAGCGCCCTTCGCGCGCACGAGGTGAGCCGCTTGACAGGGGCGCTCAGCGAGACGGGATAGAACACGTAGTCCCTGAACCAGGCGCCCAGCGTGACGTGCCAGCGCTGCCAGAACTCGGAGGCGGTGCGCGAGAAGAACGGCTGACGGAAGTTCTCGGGCAGGCTCACCCCAAAGACGCGCCCCATCCCGCACGCGACGTCCATCGTCCCCGAGAAGTCGCAGTAGAGTTGCAGGGTGTAGAGGGCCGCCGCGAGCGCGACCATGCCCCCGTCATAGGAGCCGGGGTCGTCGAAGACCGTGCGGACGAACAGGTTGAGGCGATTGGCCACCACCATGCGCTTGGCCAACCCCCAGAGCACCCGCACGCCTCCCGAGAAGAGGCCCTCCGCCGTGACGGGCGCCCCGGCCCAGAGGGCCGGTGCCGTCTGGTCGTAGCGACAGATGGGGCCCTCCATGATCTGGGGAAAGAACACGAGGTAGAGGGCGAGGCGCGCCAGGTTGCGATCGGCTCGGACGCTTCCGCGGTAGACGTCCACCAGATAGGACACCGCCTGAAGCGTGTAGAACGAGATCCCGATCGGCAGACCGACCGAGAGGGCAGGGGCAGACGCGCGCCCCAGCGGCGACAGAAGTCCGCAGACGAAGCCCGCGTACTTGAGGACGCCGAGGATGCCGAGGTTAACCGCCACGCCCGCCGCGAGCACGAGGCGCATCCGACGCCCCCAGGCGCGCCGCGCGTGCCGCCGGTCGACCCCCGGCCGCGCGAGGTCGGCCGCACGTCGCTCCGCCAGGGCGCCGAGCGCGAGCCCCGTCCCCCAGACCGTGACCGTCGAGCCGACCGCGAAGGCGAGGAGCGGACCGCTCAGCGCCCAGAAGAAGGCGTAGCTCGCCGCCAGGAGCACCGCCCAGCGCGCCCGGCGCGGCACGACCTGGTAGCAGGCGACCGTCGCGGGAAGAAGGACGAGCAGGAACGCCGCCGAGAAGTACGAGCTCATGTCCAGGTCCATGGGCTAGAGGTCCTGCTCGCGCAGGCGGCACACGAGCGACCAGATGCCGTCGAGCGAGTTGAAGCTCTCGGGTACGATCTCCACGGCGGGCACGACGACGTCGAAGGCATCCTCGAGCTCTGCGACGAGCGAGATGATGGTCAGCGAGTCGAGCTCGCGACTGTCCACGAGGTCGTTGCGCCCGCGCCAGTCGACGCCCGGCTTGAGCTCGTCAAGAATGTCAAGAATCGTGTCCATGGGTACTCCCTTCCCCCCGGGCTCGGCCCGGGGACCATCGTTTCGGGGCGCGCGAGTCCTCCTCAGCGCGCGCTGACGGACGGGGCGTTGAACCGGTCGGTTCGCACACCCTCGCGAGCGATCTCGGAGGCGCCGTCCGCGCCCACGAGCACCACGCACGGAAGGTCGCGGCTCAGGAAGAGCGCCATCCCCTCGGCCGCGCAGTAGGCGCCGGAACGGGAGAAGGCGAGCAGCGAGCCCTCCGCAAGGCCCGCGAGCGGCAGCTGCTTGGCCAGGATGTCGTTCGTCGTGCAGAGCGAGCCGCACACGTTCCAGGGGGCCTCGCCCGCGCCGCTCGCCCCCGACCGACCCCCCAGCAGCCGAACGGGCGGACGGCGCATGGCCATGGACTGCCCGTAGTACACGAGCTGGTGCACCCCGCCGTCCACGATGGCGTAGCGCTGGCCGGCGACCTCCTTGGCGTCCACCACGCGCGTGAGGTAGGTCCCGCAGGCCGCGACGAGGCTTCGCCCGAGCTCAAGGGTCACGCGGGCGGTGCGGGGCAGGTCGTCGATCGCCTCGGCGAGCCCCTCGAGCAGCGCCCCCTCGTCCGTCTCGTCCCCCTCGAAGTACGCGACGGGCAGCCCGGGGCCGTACTCCACCTCTGCCGTCTCCAGGCCGCACCCGTCGCGGAGCTCGCATGCGAGCTCGCCGAGGCGCGCCACCTCGCGGCTAATCCGCCTGACCGAGACCTTCTGGGTCCCCGAGAAGAACTGGACGCCCCTGAGCTCGAGGAAGGGGTCGCCCGTCGCCTCGCGGGCGGCGCGCTCGAGGTCGGCCCGGTCGAGGCCGAACTGGTTGCCGCTCGACAGCCGCAGCAGCACGGGCACGCGCAGGCCGCGGGCGCGAGCGACGCGCCGCACGAGCGCGAGCTGAGAGGCCGACTCCACCGTGACGACCGACGGCACCCCGGCGGCCCTGACCGCGTCGTCGACCGTCGGCTCGTCCTTATTGACCCCCGAGAGGACGACCTTCTCGCCAGGAACGCCGAGGGCGCGGCAGATGCGGAGCTCCCCGGGGGAGCAGACCTCGAGGCGCTCGACCAGGGGCTCGAGCGCCGGGAGCACGAAGGCATTCGCCTTCACGGCGTAGCAGAGCGCGACGTCGCGCGGCAGCGCGGCGCGCAGACGGGCCACGCGGGGGGCGAGGTCGCGGGTGTCGAACGCATAGAGGGGCGTGCCATGGTCGTCCGCCAGGCGAAGGAGCTCGTCGTCGCTCAGCATGTCCGCCTCCCCCCGGCACGTCCGCGGCGAGCGCGCTCGAGGTGACCCTCGAGCAGGGCGGACCGGTCCACCTTCCCGTTTCGCGTGAGCGGCATCGCGTCGACCCGCTCGATGACGGCGGGCACCGCGGGGCTCGGGACGAGGCGCGCCGCGGCGAGCCTGAGCTCCCCCGGGGCGGCGTCCCCCTCGTAGAAGGCGCAGACGCGGCGACGGGGCGCGTCGTACGCGCAGCGGCAGCGCTCGACGCCCGGCTGGGCCTCGAGGGCGGCGTCGACCTCCTCCAGCTCGACGCGATGGCCCTGGAGCTTGACCTGGTTGTCCACGCGCCCGCAGAAGTAGAGCTCGCCGCCCGCCCCGATCCGCGCGAGGTCGCCGGTGCGGTACAGCGTCTCGGGGAGCGCCCCCGAGAGCGGGTTCTGGGCGAACGAGCGAGCCGTGCGATCGGGGTCGGCGTAGTACCCGCGGGCCAGGGCCGATCCCCCCACGCAGATCTCCCCGACGGAGCCCTCCTCCGTCACGGGCGTCTCCCCGTCGAGGAGCAGCACGCGCCTCCCCGGGAGCGGCTCGCCGAGCGGCAGGCCCTCCTCGTACGCGCGGTCGCGCTCCACCACGTGGTAGAGGCAGTTGCAGGTGACCTCCGTGGGCCCGTAGAGGTTCGCGAACGTCGCCCGGGGGAGCCGCTCCATCCAGCGCCGCAGATGCCCCGCCGGCATGACCTCCCCGCTGAACAGCACCAGCCGGACGCGGTCGAGCCGCGCGCCCTCGAGCGCCCGCAGGCCGCTCACCAGGCAGAGCGCCGCCACGGCCCACACGAGCACCGTGACCCGTCGCTCCTCGAGCGCCTCCACGAGACTCGCGGGGGCCGAGAAGAGCCTGCGCGGCAGCAGCGCCACGGTGGCGCCTGCGGCGAGCGCGCCGTAGACGTCCTTGACCGAGACGTCAAAGTCGAGCGGCGCCTGGCTCCCGAGCACGTCGTCGGGACGTATGCCGAAGGTCTCCACGAACGTCGCGACAAACTCGAGGATGGCGGCGTGGCTCACGGCGACACCCTTGGGCTCGCCCGTGGACCCCGACGTGAAGAGCACGTAGGCGACGTCGGACGGGGCGATTCGACGGGCGATGAGCGCGAGCTCCCCCTCCGCGACGACCGACCTTCCCAGCTCGCTGGTCGAGAGGACCGGGGCGTCGGGGAAGAGGCCGCGGGCCGAGCCGATGCCCCGCGCGTCCGACAGCACGACGGGACGCCCGAGGCGCGCCTCGCAGCGCGCGGCCCTGCCCGCCGGGGCGCCCGGGTCGACGGGCACGTAGAACCCCCCGGCCATGAGCACGCCGAAGAAGGCGGCGAGGGCCTCGGCGCCCTTCTCCATGCACACGATCGTCGGGCGCCCGCCGACGCCGCGGGCGAGAAGCCCGCTCGCGATCCGGCGACTCCGCTCGAAGAGCCACCCATACCCGTACGACCCGCCCTCGTCCGTCACCGCGACGCGCGCGGGATGGTCGAGCGCGCCGCGCTCGAGGAACGCGAGCGCGGTGCGGGCGTAGGTCGCCCGCCGCGGCGACCCTGCGGGCGACGCGTCGCCCACGAGCCTCAGAACGGTCTCGGCCATGTCTCCTCCTGTCTCCCCTTGACCGAACCCCAGCCTACGGGGCCGGCCTAAGGGGGACCTGAGGAGGGGCTAAAGGTTCCCTGAGTTCCTAAGGATTCCTTGAGGCTACCCCTCTCCCTCGGCGTCGAGGGGCAGGTCGACCACGAACTCCGTCACCCAGGGGGCCTCCGGGGTCGTGGAGAGGCCGACGGAGCCGCCCATGAGCTCGGCTGCGCGCCGGGCTATGGTGAGGCCGAGCCCCGTGCCGCCGTCCGTCGAGCGCGCGGTGTTCTCAGTGACGAAGGGCTCAAAGACGTGGGGCGCCAGGTCGGGAGGGATGCCGACGCCGGAGTCGGCGACCACCACGCGCACGCGGCCGCCCTCGGCGGCGCAGCTCACGCGCACGCGCGTGCCGGAGGGGTTGTGCTCGACGGCATTTCCCACGAGGTTGAGCAGCAGACGCCTGAGGAGGGCCTCGTCGACGAGGGCCGGGAGCCCCCTTGTGCCGACGCTCGTCTCGAGCGGGCAGCCCCGCTGCTCGGCAAGGGGGCGCGCCTCGTCGACGGATGCCGCCACCAGGTCGCGCACGTCGGCCCGCACGAGCTCGAGCGCGTGCTCCGGGTGCTCCATCCGAGCGTATGCGGAGAACTCCTCGAGCAGGTCGGCGGCCGCGAGCGCGCGCTCGTGGATGACCCGGTGGTAGGCGTCGACGCGATCCGGCGGGACGAGACCCTCGCAGAGCGCCTGCGCGTAGCCGCGGATCACGGTCAGCGGGGTCTTGAGGTCATGCGAGACGCTCGCGACCATGCGCCGCTGGTCGTCGCGCACCTCGCGCAGCCGGCTCATCAGGTCGCGGAAGTTGTCGTAGACGACGGCGAGCTCGGCCGGCACGCCGGCGGCCCGCGAGCTCTCGACCGGCCCGGCGCCTCCCCTCGCGTCCGCGTCGCGGCAGGCGGCGATCGCGCGGTCGAGCGGGCGCGCGGAGCGTCGGACGAGGCGGCCGAGGGCGAGCGCGGCGGCCGCGGTCAGGAGCAGCACCAGGGGGACCGCGAGCAGCCACAGGCGGCTTGCGACGTCCGCCACCCGAGCGTAGCCGGCATCGCTCACGATCGGGGCGGCGAGCACGAGGGTGCGCGGGTCGCCGCCGTCGTTCTCGTAGTCCAGGCGGGAAATGCTCATGCGCCCGTCATAGACGCCCTTGATGAGGCCGAACTCGCGCGGGGTGAGCGAGCCGCGCCCCGAGAACAGCGGCCCCTCGACCACCTTGAGGCTCTCGTCGAGCACGCACCACGAGCTCACGACCTTGGAGTCGTCCTCGGCGTCGTAGCCGCAGAGCATGACGCGGTGACGCACGCCGTCACCCGCGGGCTCCTCGAAGACCTCGTAGAAGAGACCGTCGCTCGCGTCCCCGATGACGTCGAGGTCGGAGGCGCGGATCTTCTCGGCAGCCTCCCGGCTCGAGGCGTACAGGCGGCGACCGTCCGAGTCGAAGACCACGACGAGGCAGTTGGAGAGGTCGCCCCCCGTCAGGGCCCCGAAGCGGTCGCGTGAGAGGTCGCCCTGGCGCTCGAGCACCGTCTCCATCGACGGGAAGGCCCCCTCGAACACGGCCTCCGAGAGCGCTCCCGCCCCCATGAGCACGCCCACGAGCGCGAGCGCATAGGCGGCGAGGACCGCGAGGCAGCGCACGGCGAGGCTGCCGAACAGCCCGCGCAGGGCGCCCCCCGACGATCGGCGACGCCCCCCGGCCCCGTCACGAGCCGTCAAGGGCGTACCCCAGGCCGCGGATGGTCTTGATGAAGCGCGGGCTCAGCGGGTCGTCCTCGAGCTTGGCCCGGATGTTGGAGACGTGCATCATCACGCTGCTCGCCACCCCGCTCCCCCCGAGCGCGACCGGGTCGCCGCTCACGCAGGCGTAGAGCTGCTCCTTGGAGAACACCCTCCCCGGGGACGACATGAGCGCCGCCATGATCTTGAGCTCGGCCGCCGTCAGCGGCACGGGCTCGCCGGACCTGGTGAGGACGAGGCGCTCGGTGTCAAAGGCGAGCGCGCCCACGACGATGACGGAGTCGACGGTCGCGGCCGGCGGCGCGATCGGCGCCGGGCCGGTCACCCCGGCGCGGCGGAGCACGGCGCGAATGTGGGCGGCGACCTCGAGCGGGTCGAACGGCTTGGCGATGAAGGCGTCCGCCCCGGCATCGAGCCCCACGATCTTGTCGGCCGTCTGCGTGCGCGCCGAGACGACGAGCACGGGCATCGAGCTCGTCCGGCGCAGCTCCCTGATGAAGTCGTATCCGTTCATCCGGGGCATCATGATGTCGACGAGCGCCACGTCGGCGGTGCGCTCGCGCAGCAGCTCGAGCGCCTCGACGCCGTCTTTCGCCGAGATCACGTCATAGCCCCCGCCCGTGAGATAGAGCTCGAGCAGCTCCACGATGTCGGCGTCGTCTTCGACGACAAGGACCGTCCCGCCCATCGGACCACCTCCCGCCGCCATCCTACCGAGGGGCCCGTCGCCCGTCACGTGACACTCCGGTCACCTTGACGACGTGTCGACGAGGACGGGGCGACGCGGCCGAAAGGCGCGGAGGCGTCCGTCAGGGGGCGAGAAGCGCGCGCAGCGTGGCGGCGATGTCACCGTCAACGAGCACGCTGCGGCGCTCGATCGCCACGGGAGCGACGGCCTCGCCGAGGTTGACACAGGCGTAGGTGGCCCGGGGGTTCGCCTCGGCCGCCTGCCAGAACGGGAACTTGACGATGGCCGGCGTTTCCCAGCCCACGCCGAGCTCCAGGTAGAGCACGCGACCACGGTCGTGGCGACGGCGGAAGTCCTGGTAGCGCCCCGCCGCCGCGTGCCATCCCTCGTCCTCCACGAAGGTGTCGTCCGAGCGCAGGTTCATGGCCATGGGCCGTCCGCAGACCGGGCAGTGGGGCACGAGCTCCGGCGGGACGCTCATGGCAGGGCGCGCGCCAGGCGGCGGCACGAGCTCGCCCCTCTCGCCGATCACAAGGCCCTGTGCCTCAACCATAGCCCTGACCAGGCGCTCGTTATCATAGGTACGCCTGTGGCACGGAACGCCGCACTGCAGCAGACCGTAGTCGCCCTGCGTGTAGAAGAGCCGGCGGCGATCGAACCCGGCCAGCTGGAACTGGTGGTCCACGTTGGTCGTGAGCACGAAGTGGTCCTTGCCGCGCACGAGGGCGAGCAGGTCGTCGTAGGCGGTGCCCGGCGCCCGCACGTAGCGGTTGCGCCAGATGTAGCGGCTCCAGTACGCCCAGTGCTCCTCGAGGGAGTCGAACGGGTAGAAGCCGCCGGAGTACATGTCCGTGAAGTGGTACTTCTCTATGAAGTCGCCGAAGGTCGCCTCGAAGCGCGGGCCGGAGTAGGTGAGGCCAGCCGAGGTGGAGAGCCCAGCGCCCGCGCCAACGACGATGGCGTCGGCCTCGTCAAGGGCGCGCGCGAGGCGCCCCGTCAGCTCGTCCGCCCGGGCGCCACGCGGCGCGCCAACCAAGCTTCCCTGGTCAAGCATGTCAGGTCCCTCCGTCCGTGGCCCGTCTGGCGGCATCGTAGCGCGCGGCGCGGGCGGTCGGAAGAGCGCACTTTGAGGTGGCGGAGTTACCAAAGGGTGACCGAGCTGGGCCTGATGCGGCTGCTCGCGGCGCACGATTCATCTTCTGGGTACTTTTTCGAGGAGACGCCGAGTATCGCTTTTCCGAACAGGCCTCTGAACTGCGCCTTTTCCGATGAGCACAGGGCTCGTACTTGAGGTCGCCTCCAAAAAGTACCCAGAAGATGAGCGCGCATCGGCAATGCGCCCCCAGCGAGGACGCTAACGCCAAAGAGCGCCATCACGCACGCCCATTTTCTCCGGCAGCGGGCGCGGACAGGCACAATGCCGGCCCGTGATGCCAGCATGCGACAGGGGTATAGTGATAACCCAGGGGTTACAACCAGCTCGGACGCGGAGGTGCCCATGGAGCTCGATCAGCTCAGGCAGCTGGACGCCATCGCGCGCGCAGGGACCATCTCTGCTGCCGCCGAGAGCCTGCACACCTCGCAGCCGAGCGTGAGCCGCTCGATGCGCGCGCTCGAGCGCGAGCTGGGCTGCGAGCTCTTCGAGCGGACGCGCAACCACGTGGAGCTCAACGAGGCGGGGCGGGTGGCCCTGCGCCACGCTCGCGCCATCCTCGCCGAGGAGCGCCGCATGCGCGACGCCTTTGACGAGCTCACGCGCACGAGCCGCACCATTGCGATCGCCTCGGTTGCGCCGGCGCCGGTCTGGCGCCTGACCGAGCGCGTGACCGATCACCTCCCGGGGACGATCCTCACCTCGGAGCTCGTCGACGACGAGCGCGAGGTCGAGCGCCGCCTCTTCGACCGCTCCGCCGACCTGGCGATCACGCGGCGCCCGATGGGGCTGTCGAACGTCATGTGCGTGCCGCTGATGGTGGAGAACCTCTTCGTCTACGCCCCCGCCGACGACGAGCTCGCGGGGCGCACGAGCGTGAGCTTTGCCGAGCTGGACGGCCGCACGTTCCTCATGAACGCCGAGGTCGGCTTCTGGGGCGACATCGTCCGCGACGCCATGCCGAGCGCACGCTTCATCGAGCAGAGGGACGCCACCGTGCTCGCGCAGATGATTCGCTCCTCCGACCTGCTCGGCTTCGTCACGGACGTCACCGGGGGGCAGCACGGAGACGAGCGCCGCGTCCGTGTCCCGATCCGAGATGCGGACGCGCACGCGACGTTCTATGTGGTGGCCATGACCGACGCCCCGCAGGCCGTGGCCCGCATCGTGGACCTCGTGCGCGGGTAGCCGCCGGACGCGACCGGGGCTACGCCTGCGCCTCGATCTGACCCTTGACCAGCTGGAGCAGGCCACCAATGAGCTGCACGTCGCGGTGGTCGTAGCAGATGGAGCGGTCGCAGTCGAGCTCGGCGATCCTGGCCCTGTCGTCATCCGTGAGGTCGAAGTCGAAGACGTCGAAGTTCTCCTCCATGCGCTCCCTGTGCGTGGACTTGGGGATCACGATGACGCCCAGGTCGAGCAGGTAGCGCAGGGCCACCTGGCCGACGGACTTGCCGTGCTTCTCGCCGATCTCCGAGAGCAGCGGGTTGGCGAAGAACCCGTTGGCGCCCTCCGCGAACGGACCCCAGGCCATATGCGCCACGCCGAGGCTCTCCATGTTCTGGTGCGCATAGCGCTGCTGCCAGAACACATGGGTCTCCACCTGGTTCACCATCGGCGCCACCTCGGCGAAGGCGCAGAGGTCGAGCAGGCGCGTGGGGTCGAAGTTGGAGACGCCGATGGCACGCGCGAGGCCGTCCTCGTAGGCGCGCTCCATGTCGCGCCAGGCGGAGTGATAGTCGTTGTAGGCCTGGTGGAGCAGCATGAGGTCGACGTGGTCGGTGCCGAGCAGCTCGAGCGAGCGCTTGACGGAGTCGTACGTCTTGCCCTCCCCGTAGTTGGAGACCCACACCTTGCTCACGACGAAGAGCTCGTCACGGGGGACGCCGCTCGCCTTGATGCCGGCACCCACGCCGCGCTCGTTGCCGTAGGCCTGGGCGGTGTCGACCATCCGATAGCCGCTTGCGATGGCGTCCTTCACGCAGCGCTCGGTGGTGGCGTCGTCAATCTGGAACACGCCGTAGCCGAGCATCGGCATCCGCACGCCGTTGGACAGGGTCCTGTACTCCATGGTTGCCTCCCTAGGTGATGAAAAGGGGTCGTCCCTCCTCATCAATGCTCGGGTTCCGACGCCGAGAAGTACAATGCCTCCGTGCTCTTCCAGTATGCGTTCCGAACATGGCGAGAGGGACGGGGCGGGAGCTACCACGAACGCACGTGCAGGCCGCACCCCCTAGTAGAAAAGCGGAACCTCTCCCAGCAGAAACTCCTCGAGCCCGCAGGCCCCCACGGACGAGCCGCCCACAATGACACGACGCGCCTCCGGATGGCGTTGAAGGAACTTCGCCATTCCGCTCTGCCTGGTCTCATGACCACCCTTGACCTCGATCGCGCAGAGCGCGGCACCCTTTCGCACAACGAAGTCGACCTCGTCGTTGTTCTCGCGCCACCAGTGAACCTCGAACCCCTCACTCGGCGCGCGCCCGAGCAGATAGGCACCAACCGCTGACTCGACGACGTGCCCCCGCGGGTCGGGCTCTCCCAACACGCGCTCGCGACCCTTGCCCAAGGTCGCCGTCATGAGGGACGTGTCAAATACCATGAGTCTCGGTGAGCTCTTGCGACGCACGAGCTCCTTCTCGTCGTACTTCTCCAGCGCCGCAAGCATGCCCGCCTTTTCCAGCAGCTCGAGATAGTGGGCAAGTGTGGTCGTGTTGCCAGCGTCCTGCAACTGGCCGAGCATCTTGTTGTACGAGAGCTCCTGGGCAGAGTACGCTGCCCCCAGCCTGAAAAGCGCGCGCATGAGGGCGGGCTTCCTCACGTCCTCGAGCGCCAGGACGTCTTGGGAGATGGTTGGTTCGATGATGGCGTCGCGCAGATAGGCAGACCAGCGCAGCTCGTCACGGGCAAAACGCGCGGCACCCGGATAGCCGCCATAGTAGAGAAAGTCCTCGAGTGAGTAGTCGAAGGCGTCCCGGCACTCCGAGAGGCTCCAGTGCGGCGACCGAATGAGCTCGAAGCGACCCATGAGGGAGTCCTCGAGCCCCCTGTGCAGAAGAAGCGACGACGATCCACTCAGGACAACCTTGAGCGTCGACCCCATCCGGCGGTCCGCGTCCCAAAGCGACTTCACCGCGTTGGGCCATCCCCCGACCTTCTGAATCTCGTCGACGACCAGAATCGCAGGCCGCGCGTTGCCGCGCGTCAGATTGCGCGCCTGCTGCCACTCGGTTCGCAGCCAGTCGACCGAAGGCACGAGGGGGTCATCCGCGCTCACGTATGAGTACTCCACCTTCTGGTGGGAAAGCGCCTGCGCAATCATGGTGCTCTTCCCCGTCTGACGAGGCCCCACGACGACCTGCAGCAGAGGATTGTCCCGCTCCGCCATCCTCTCCGAGATGGTTGCCACCTGTAGGCGCTCGTACATGCTTCTCTCCTTCATCAGCAGGCTACTTTACTCATTATACTGAGTATTTTTACTCAATACACTGAGTAAGTTTCATGGCAAGATGACCGAGCGAGAAGCACACAAGACCCGAGCCAAGAACACGCCCCCATTTTTGATGGACGTGCGCCTGGCCCGGGTCTGTCGGCAGCGGGCTATCGACGTGAATCTTACGTGCTACTCCTGCGCGTCGAAGTCGGGCTTGATGGCCAGGTAGTTCGCGAGCGCCTCCTCGGTGGCCTCGTAGTACTTCTTGGTACCGTCGAGCCTGGCGACCTCGGTCATCTCGTCGTCAGTCAGGCGGAAGTCAAAGATGTCGACGTTGTCGGCTATGTGCGCGGGGTTCTTGGAGCCCGGGATGATGGACGTGCCCATCTGGGTATGCCAGCGCAGGATGACCTGGACGGGCGTCTTGCCGTACTTCTCGCCCAGGCGCGCGAAGACCGGCTCGGCCTGGAGGGCCTTGTCGCCGTGACCGAGCGGGTACCACGCCTCAATCACGATGCCGTACTGGCCCAGGTACTCGCGCAGCTCGGCCTGGGCGAAGTAGGGGTGGCACTCCACGGTCACGAGCTGCGGCTTGACCTCGGCATGCTCGATGACCTCGGCGATCTTGTCCTGTGGGAAGTTGGAGAGGCCGAGCGCGCGGACCTTGCCCTCGCGGTACGCCTTCTCCATGGTCTTCCAGGCGGCCAGGTAGTTGCCCACCGGCTGGTGAAGGATGAGCATGTCGACGTAGTCGAGGCCCAGGCGCGCCAGCGTGCCGTCGACGGCGGCGTCGCCGGCCTCGTAGACGGACGGCCACAGCTTGGTTGACACGAAGAGCTTGTCGCGCGCGACGCCGCTCTTGGCGATGGCGCGGCCCACGGCCCTCTCGTTCATGTAGGCGTTGGCGGTGTCGATGTGCTCGTAGCCGGCCTCGAGCGCCGCGAGCGACGCGGCCTCGGCCTCGGCCGGGCTCATGAGGAAGGTGCCGAGACCCTCCACGGGCATCTTGACGCCGTTGTTGAGCTCCAGGTGCTCCATGGTCTCCTCCTCGCTTTGGGAACGCCTTCACAACCTGATGGTCGCGCCGCACGGGCGAGAAGTACAATGCCGGCTCCGCAGCTCGGTATGCATGGGTTGCATGGCAAGAGCGGCTGGTCCGGTCGGTATAACTCTGCCCTCTTCGAGCACGCGTACCTTGCCGAGAATATCGGCGCCATCCTCGCCTTCCCCGAGGACCTCAAGGTCGTGGGCAACGCAGCCGGACATCCGACGAGGACGGACGGCCCGCGTCAGCCCAGCAGGTCATGGTAGATGGCGAAATCGTCGTCCTTGAAGACGTTGAAGACCACGCGCTCGACGGGCGAGAGGCCCGCCCCGAGCACGTCACGCACCGTGGACACGGCGACTCGCGCCGCCTCGCGCCGGGGAAAGCGAAACTCGCCCGTCGAGATGCAGCAGAACGCCACCGACCTGAGGCCGTTCTCGGCAGCAATCCCAAGGCACGACCGGCAGCACGCCGCAAGGTCGGCCCGGTCGCGCGCGGTGGGCGCGATGCCGCGCACGACGGGTCCCACGGTATGGATGACGTGGGCGGCCGGCAGGTTGTGACCGCGCGTGACCTTGGCGCGGCCGTTTGGCTCCTCATGGCCCTGGGCGCGCATAAGCGCCGCGCAGTGGCACGTGGATACGAGTCGAGTTCGTCGTCCCGACCTGTAGGCAGACAGTCTCGCGCAACAAAACGCGCCGCGGCGAGATATCCCGCCGCGGCGCCGCTGGACGATCATCGCAGAAGCCTAGAAGGTCACCTTGAGGACGGGCGCGCCGGCCTCGACCTTCTCGCCGTAGCCCGCCGTGAGCTCCACGCCCGCCAGCTCGTCGGAGTTGGAGACGGCGAAGACCACGCAGTCCTGGTAGCCCGCCTCGGTGATCACCCTTCGGTCCATCTTGATGATGGGCTGGCCGGCAACCACGCGCTCGCCCTCGGACACGTAGTTGGTGAAGCCCTTGCCCTTGAGGTTGACGGTGTTGACGCCCACGTGGACGAGCACCTCGGCGCCGCCGTCGGACTTGATGCTCACCGCGTGACTCATCGCGCTGCCCACCCAGCCGCTCGCCGGGGCGTACACGACGTCCCCGTCCGGCCAGAGCGCGCAGCCCTTGCCCAGGACCTCGGTGCTGAAGACCTTGTCGGGCACGTCGGTCATGCGAATCACGCTACCGGAGACCGGCGCGTAGCCAATGCCCGGCTGGGCGTCGATCGAAAGGCCGGCAGGCGGCTCGGCCGGCGCATCCTTCTTGGCGAACTTGTCAAACAGTGCCACTGATGGCTCCTCTCGTCGTCAACGCAGATGGGGAGATTGTATCGCGAGACGCCCTCCCATGCCCTATCATGATGAAACGTCAACCCAGTTTGTTGGAGGTCCCATGGACGTCATGTCCATCGTGCTCGGCGCGCTCTCGCTCGTCACGGCGTTCACGCCGTTCATCTGGCTGCAGGTCGTCGGTGGCTGCGTGGGCATCGCCGGCATAGTCCTTGCGCGCAAGGCAAAGAAGGCGGACTATCGCAAGAGCCTCACCACGGCGATCGGCATGCTCTGCTCGATCACGGGCGCGCTGCTGTGCTTCCTGGCTCCGGTCCTCTCGCTGATAAGCAACGCTTTGCTGCTTCTCATGACCCAGTAGCGTCGGCGGCGCCGAGAGGGGCACGGACGTCTCGGGGCTCCCTACCAGATGCCCAGCGCGTGCTGCATGCCCAGACTCACGGCAGCGATGGCGACCCAGCAGCAGAGTCCCATGAGGATCGGCTTGCCGCCCGTCCGCACGAGCTTGACCACGTTGGTGTTGAAGCCGATCGCCGCCATCGCCATGACGATGAGGAACTTGGAGAGCTCCTTGATCGGCGCGGTCACGGACGCCGGGAGCGCGAGCACCGTGGTCGCCACGCTCGCCAGCACGAAGAACACGATGAAGGTCGGAAACGCCCGGCGCAGGCTGAACGTGTTTCTCGACTCGCCACCCGCGCGACGGGCCTGACGGGCCTGCCAGATCCCCAGCGCGAGCGTGATGGGGATGATCGCCAGCGTGCGCGTGAGCTTGACGATGGTGGCAGCGTCGAGCGTGTTGGCGCCCGGATGCATGCCGTCCCATGCCGCCGCGGCGGCCGTGACGGAGGAGGTGTCGTTCACCGCCGTGCCCGCGAACAGGCCGAACCCCTCGTTCGTGAGGCCGAGCATGCCGCCGAGCGTGGGGAACACGAGCGCCGCGACCACGTTGAAGAGGAAGATCACGCTGATGGCCTGGGCGATCTCCTCGTCGTCGGCCTCGATCACCGGCGCGGTCGCCGCGATGGCCGAGCCCCCGCAGATTGAGGAGCCCACGCCGATGAGCGTGGAGATCTTGCCGGGGATTTTGAGCGCGCGGCACAGCGCATAGCTCACCACGAGCGAGGTGGCGATCGTGGAGAGGATGATGGGCAGCGAGGTCATGCCCACTCGCGCTATCTGAGCGAGGTTGAGGCCAAAGCCCAGAAGGACCACCGCCCACTGGAGCACCTTCTTGGACGTAAACCTGACGCCGGGGGCCAGGGGCTCGCCCTTATCGCCCGGAACCAGAAGCGCCATCGCCATGCCAATCAGGATGGCAAAGACCGGCCCTCCCACGACCTCGAACTGCTTGCCCAGAAGCCATGCCGGCACGGCGATGGCCAACGCAAACAGCGCTCCCCTCCACAGCTTCCCAAAGTCCCTGACGAGCTCCATGCGTCCGCCCTTCTCGCGTCCCTCTGTCCCAGAAGAGGCTAACGCCGGTCGTTATAATTAAATACAACCAGTTGCTTATAGACTCATAAGTATTATTTGAAAGAGGGTGGCGCATGCTCGACTATCGCACGCACACGTTCCTTGCCGTGTACCGCACCGGCAGCTTCACGCGCGCTGCCAAGCGGCTGCATGTCACCCAGCCGGCGGTCTCGCAGCACATACGCCAGCTCGAGGCGCACTACGGCTGCACGCTCTTCGCAAAGACGGGCCGCGGCGTTGAGCCCACACCAGCTGGGCGCCTGCTCTATCGCACGCTCGACGTGGCGGAAAACGACGAGGCCAGGCTGCGCGCGGAGTTGGCGTCCTTACAAGGCGAGAGTGGCGCGCGCCCGCCCCTGCGCCTCGGCTGCACGCGAACGGTTGCCGACTACGTCGCCCCGCGCCTGCTCTCGGAGCACCTGAGACGGCACCCGGACGACCGTGTCTATCTGCGCACAGGCAACACCGCCGAACTCGTAGGGCTTATCGAAACCGGAGAGGTCGACCTTGCCCTCGTGGAGGGTTCGTTCGACCGGAGGCTCTTCGAGAGCGCCGCGCTTTCGCGGGAGCCCTTCGTGGCGGTCGCCGCTGGCGGGGGGCGTCCCGCGAGCGTCGCGGACCTTCTCGCCCAGAGGCTCGTGCTCCGCGAGCCCGGCTCGGGCACCCGAGAGATCCTCGAACACCACCTTGCGGCACGAGGGCTGTCCACAGACGACTTCGTCGGCGTCATCGAGCTCGCCAGCATCCCCGCCATCAAGGCGTGCGTGGCAGCCGGAGCCGGCGTGAGTTTCCTCTACCGCGTGGCTGTAGAGGACGAGCTGGGCACGGGCAGGCTGGCCGACGTCACGCCCGCGGACTTTGCCGCGGAGCACGACTTCTCCCTCATCTGGCAGCGCGGCAGCCGCTACGCCCCGCGCTGGCGCGCCCTGCTGCGCGAGTGGGCGGCCCCGAAAGACAACCGAGCCTAGCGACGGCGGCCGCCGAAGAGGTTGCGAGTGATCTGGCGCGTTGCCTCGCGGCCGAAGGTGCCCAGGATCTGACCGGCGAACTTGCTCACGCCCTTCATGAACTGCTGCTGTTGCCTCTCGGCCTCGCGCTCTGCCTTCCTGGCGGCCTTCTCGGCCTCCTTTGCCCTCTGCCTCTCCAGCTCGGCCTTCTCCCTCTCGAGCGCCGCACGCTCCTCGGCGAGCTTCTCGGCCTCCTCGTCCTCCTTGGCCTGCTCGGTGAGCTGCTCGAAGGCGCTCTCGCGGTCCACGGCCTCGCCGTACTTCTTCATGAGGTCGCCCTGCGCGTCGAGCGCAGCCTTGAGGTCGGACTCGGGCGCCGCTGCCATAAGGCACTGCGATGGCAGGATCTTGGCGCGCTCCACGATTTCCGGCTGGCCATCGTCGTTCAGGAACGAGACGAGCGCCTCGCCGGTGCCCAGCTCCAGAATCGCGTCCTCGCTCTTGAACGCCGGGTTCTCGCGGAACGACTGCGCGGCGGCACGCACGGCCTTCTGCTCGGCCGGCGTGTAGGCGCGCAAGCCGTGCTGCACGCGGTTGGAGAGCTGGGCGAGCACCTCGTCGGGGATGTCGCTCGGGCTCTGGGTGATGAAGTAGACGCCCACGCCCTTGGAGCGGATGAGCTTGACCACCTGGACGATCTTGTCCAGGAGCTCGCTCGGCATGTCGTTGAAGAGCAGGTGCGCCTCGTCGAAGAAGAAAACGAACTTGGGCTTCTCGAGGTCGCCCTCCTCCGGCAGCGTGTCAAAGAGCTCCGAGAGCATCCACAGCAGGAACATCGCGTAGATCTGCGGGCTCTGGATGAGCTTGGCGGCATTGAGGACGTTCACGTAGCCGTGGCCGTTGGAGTCGCACGCAAACCACTCGGAGAGGTCGAGGTCCGGCTCGCCAAAGAAGACGTCGCCACCCTGGTCCTCGATGGAGATGAGCTGGCGCAGGATCGCACCCACGGACTGGCTGGACACCTTGCCGTAGGTGGTCTCGTACTCCTTGGCGTTCTCCGCCACGTAGTTGAGCATCGAGCGCAGGTCCTTGAGGTCAATGAGCAGGAGGTTCTTGTCGTCCGCGATGCGAAAGGCGATGTCGAGCACGCCCTCCTGGACCTCGGTGAGCTCAAGCAGGCGCGAGAGCAGCGTCGGCCCCATGTCGGAGACCGTGATGCGCACCGGGATGCCCTTGCCGCCGAGCATGTCCCAGAAGCGGCACGGGCAGCCTTCGTAAGTGAAGCCCTCAAGGCCAAACTTCTTGATGCGCTTCTGCATGTCCTCAGTGTCCTCGCCGGGAGAGCACATGCCGGTGATGTCGCCCTTGACGTCGGCCATGAAGACGGGGACGCCCGCCTTGGAGAAGCCCTCGGCCATGACCTTGAGCGTGACGGTCTTGCCCGTGCCGGACGCACCGGCGATGAGGCCGTGGCGGTTGGCCTGGTTGAGCAGCAGGCTGACGGGCTTGTTGTCGGGCTCGGCGCCCACTCCCATCCAGATGGAGTTGTCCTTGAGCATGGGTCCCCCTTGCGCGAGGTTTGGAAGGCTGAATATCCGCAGCTAAGAATACCAGCCGAGAAGAACCGGCCGACCGGCCCTCAACGCGTGTTTGACAGCTCTGGCAAAGAGCGAGGCCCGCTCCTTTGCGAACCCAGCACATGGCCATGGCAAAAGGTTGGGTACTTTTTGAGACTCCCCTGAACTAGGGGCGCCGAAGGAACCCGAAGAAGCGCTGGTAGAAAAATGGCACCCTTCAAGTCGTACTTGAAGGGTGCCCAAAAAAGTACCCAACTTTTAAGGGGTGCTCGGCTTACGCTCTACGCAAGCTCAAAGAACGTCGCCGAGGCAGCGGGCACGCGCAGCACGCCGTCGACAAGCTGGGCCCCATCACCCAGTGCGTAGAGCACGCGCGCGGCCTCGAAGTCGCACGGAACCTCGACCTCGCGCGCGGCGGGGTTGAGGGCCACCAGCACGCGCTGGCCACCCTCCCCGCGCTCCGTGCGCAGGTAGACGAGCGGGTACGCGTCCTTCTCGCAGTAGACGAACTCCACCGCGGCGTTCACGCCGAGGGCCGGCGTCGCGCGGCGCAGGGCGACGAGACGCTGAACCTCACGCCAGAGCGACGCCTCGTCGGCCATCTGGGCGGCGACCGTGGGCGCGTCGTCACCCGCGTCCTGGAGGATGTAGAGCTGCTCGGCAGGGGCGTCGGAGAATCCGTAGTTCTTCTCGTCCGCCGACCATTGCATGGGCGAGCGCGCGCCCGTGCGCTGGTAGCCGCCCTCGACGGAGGTCACGTCCAGGTGGCGCATCCCGATCTCGTCTCCCGCGTAGACGAAGGGGCATCCCGGCATGGACATGATGAAGGCAAACGCCAGCTTCATCTCCTCCGGGTCGAGGAACTTGCGCAGACGGTCCATGTCGTGGTTGCCGGACGGGATGCACATGAGGCCGCGCCCGTCGGTGAGATCGAGGTTGCGTCGGTAGGTGGCCACGAACTCACTCGCGTCGCCCGCGCCCTCGCGCGCGAACCACGGGTGCTCGCAGCGGAAGAGGTCCATGTAGTGCGACGTACCAAACTGCAGCAGGAAGTCCATGTGGAAGCCCGCTCGTATGGTCTTGTCCGGCTCGCCCCACTCGGAGATGAGGACGGCCTCGGGATAGCGCTCGTCAAGGAACGCGCGCATGTCCTGCCAGAGGGCTATCGTGCCCTCCTGCTCGGGATCGTCCTTCACGAGCGAGCCGGCCATGTCCACGCGGAAGCCGTCGCAGCCGCGGTCCAGCCAGAACGCCATCACGTCCTTCATGGCCTGGCGCGTGGCGAGGGCCTCCGGCGAGTCCATCGCACTCTGCCAGGGCTCGGTCACGCGGTAGAAGCCGTAGTTGAGCGCCGGCTGGAAGGCGAAGAAGTTCACTGCGACGGCACCGTTGCGCTCTGCGATTCCGCGCAGCACCCCATTCACGCCGGGCACGTCGCCCACGGGCGTCCAGACGTCGTCGGTCCACACGTAGCGGCCAGAGAATTCGTTGCTCTCGGCGCGGCAGGACTCCTTGAACCAAGGGTGCTCTATCGAGGTGTGCCCGGGGACGAGGTCGAGAAGAACGTGCATGTCGCGGGCGTGAGCCTCGGCAAAGAGCCGCTCGAGGTCCTCGTTGGTGCCGTAGCGCGGCGCCACCTGGCAGTAGTCCGCCACGTCGTAGCCCGCATCGCCAAAGGGGGACGCGAAGCACGGGTTGAGCCAGAGGGCGTTAGCGCCCAGCTCGCGCACGTAGTCGAGCTTCTCGATGACGCCGGGCAGGTCGCCGATGCCGTCCGCGTTGGTGTCGTTGAAGCTCTGGGGGTAGATCTCGTAGAAGACCGCGTCGTCGAGCCACGTGCTCATGGGCTCCCCTTTCTCCTCTCGTTCCCATTGTTGGAAACGTTTCCAGTCTGGGGCGATTGTACACCATATTCGCTGCCCTCACACTGAAAAAAAAAACGGCGACCGGTGCCAATTCGCCGAGACGAAGCGTCTACGGAAAACCGCCCCGAAAACCCGGCTATTTTTCCGTAGCTGCTCCGTCTCGGCGAGGGGAGGGCGGCGCAGGCACGCGCCGCGCCCGCATCATGCGTCAAGCCAGAGCCCCTCGACCGGCTTGTCGTGGTCGTACTCGCGCTCGTCCTTCTCGCCGATCTTGCGCAACACGCGACACGGGTTGCCAGCGGCGACCGCGCCGGCGGGGACGTCGCGCGTGACCACGCTGCCCGCGCCCACCACCGATCCCGCGCCGACCGTCACGCCCGGCAGGACCACGCACCCGGCACCCAACCATGCCCCCGCGCAGATTCGGACCGGCTTGTTGTACTGGAGCCCCTTTGCGCGAAGCCGCGGCGAGACGGGGTGCGTGCCCGTGCAGATGGTCACGTTGGGACCGATCATGACGTCGTCCTCGATGAAGATATCGGCGTCATCCACCAGTGTGAGGCCCATGTTGGCATAGACGTTGCTGCCCAGGTGCAGGTTCGCCCCGCCCCAGTTTGCATGGAACGGCGGCTCGATCATGCAGTTCTCACCCACCTCAGCGACCAGCCGGGCGAGAAGCGCGTCGCGCTTCGCAGAGCTGCTGAAGGGCAGCGCGTTGTAGGCGTCCAGCACGTCGCGACGACGCTCCTGCTCGGCGAAGAGCTCCGGGCTGTTGCAGGCGTAGAGCCGCCCGTCTGCCATGCGCCGCCTGACTTCTGACAGGTCCATGTGCCCCCTCCGATCGCTGCGCCTATGCCCCGTTGATCGTCCGTATGACCCTGCACGGGTTCCCAACGGCGACGGAGTTTGCGGGGATGTCCCTCGTGACGACGCTCCCGGCACCGATGACGCTGCCGTCGCCGATCGACACACCCGGCAGGACGATGACCCCGCCGCCCAACCAGCACCCGCTCCCAATCCGCACGGGCAGCGCATAGGTGCGGCAGAAGTACTCGTCGTCTCCCGGGGCCCATCCAGGGGTCAGCCTCTCCGCCAGCTCGACGGGATGCGCGGCGGTGTAGATCTGCACGTTCGACGCAATGAGGACGTTATCCCCAATCTCGATCCTGTTGCAGTCGACGAAGGTGCAGTTCATGTTGATCGACACGTTGGAGCCGACATGGATGTTGCGCCCGTAGTCACACATGAAGGGCGTGCCCACGGACACGTTGGACCCGATTTCCCCAAAGAGCCTGCTGAGAACCTCGGTCTTCTCCTCTTTCTGCTCGTATGCCAGGGAGGCGTACTCCCTCAGAAGCCTTCGCGCCGTTGCCTTCATCTCAAGGAAGACCCTGAGGTGGCAGTTGTAGTGCTCGCCCGCCAGGCACTTCTCCAGCTCCGTCACAACGACTATTCCCACTCGATCGTGCCGACGGGCTTGGGCGTGAGATCGTACGTCACGCGGCAGATACCCGGCACCTCGGCGAGGATGCGGTCGGTAATCTTCTTGAGCAGCGCCCAGTCGAGCTCGGGCACCGTGGCGGTCATGGCGTCGACGGTGTTGACGGCGCGGATGACGGCAGGCCAGTCGTAGGCGCGCTTGCCGTCGCGCACGCCCGTGGCGCGCATGTCAGGCACCACAACGAAGTACTGCCACACCTTGCCGGCAAGCCCTGCCTCGGCAAACTCCTCGCGCAGGATGGCGTCGGCCTCGCGCAGCGCCTCCAGGCGGTCGCGGGTGATGGCACCGAGGCAGCGCACGCCCAGGCCCGGGCCCGGGAACGGCTGGCGCTCGACCATACCCTCGGGCAGCCCGAGCGCGCGGCCAACCACGCGGACCTCGTCCTTGAAGAGGAGGCGCACGGGCTCCACGAGCTCGAACTGCAGGTCATCGGGCAGGCCACCCACGTTGTGGTGCGCCTTCACGCCGTCGGACTCCACGATGTCAGGGTAGATGGTGCCCTGCGCCAGGAAGTCCACGTCGTCGGCGACCTTGCGTGCCTCCTCCTCGAAGACGCGGATGAACTCGGCGCCGATGATCTTGCGCTTGCGCTCGGGCTCGGCCACGCCGGCCAGCAGGTCGAGGAAGCGGTCAGTAGCGTCAACGTACACGAGGTTGGCATCCATCTGGTTCTGGAAGACGTCGACGACCTGCTCGGACTCGCCCTTGCGCATGAGACCGTGGTTCACGTGCACGCAGATGAGCTGCTTGCCAATGGCCTTGATCAGCAGCGCGGCCACCACGGAGGAGTCCACGCCGCCGGAGAGGGCAAGCAGGACCTTCTTGTCACCGACCTGCGCGCGGACGGCCTCGACCTGCTCGTCGATGAAGGCCTGCGCAAGCTCGGGGGCGGTGATGCGCGCCATGTTATCCGGGCGCTTGTTCGGGAGGTCCATGCCAGCTCCTTTGAATGGGGAATCGATACCCCCGATTCTAGCGTGAGCTGGGCGACGGGACGATGACGTCATAGCGAACGGCCTTTCCCGCAATCGAATGGCTCGGCTTGGCGCCGGCGAGCCACGGACCCTTGGGCGGCCGCTTGATCACAATCTTGCGCGGGCGCGCAGCGAGCGCAGCGTCCAGCAGCTCCTCCTCGTTGTCGCACGGACGCTCCAGATGATGCAGCAGCTGGAACTTCTTCTTCACCGCAGCGCTCTTCGTGCGCTCGGGAAACATTGGGTCCAGGAACACCACATCGGGCGAGAAGTCCAGCTCGCGCAGACCCGCCACCGAGTCACCCTCCACCAGCGTCATGCGCGCGGCGACTCCCGCGAGCTGCGGATCGCTTGCTGCCCGCTCGAGCGCGTCACGCAGAAGGGCCGCAATCACCGGATCCTTCTCGAACATCGTAACTGTGAAGCCCGCCGCGGCCAGAAGTAGCGAGTCCTCCCCGAGCCCCGCTGTGGCGTCGACCGCCGTTGGAGCCTCCACTCCGCGCACGCGCGCTGCCCGCACGAGCAGCTCGCGCCCCAGGCGGTCGGGTCGCAACCGCGGCAGCAGGCGCATAAAGTCCGCGCGAAGGACCATGCCGTCGCCAACGAGCGCCAAACCCTCGTCGTCACGCCGCAGCCCGAGTCCCCCGACAGCTCCCCCCATGTCACTCCCCGTTGTCAGAGTTCCAAAACGGCCTCTCGTGCATCATTGTCGCAATTCCAAATTCAAAACGGTCTCTCGTGCAACATGATTTCTCGCAAATAATGGCTCGCGAAGAAACACTTTCAGAAAAATCCCAGTTCGCAATATCAATTCTCTATTCGAATTCACTCAAAGCCACAAGACGCTGTTGCACGAGCGGCCGTTTTGGATTGAGGCTGTTAAAAATGTCGCACGAGCGTCAGTTTTGCCCTCCTTGGGGCATCGCGCGCGCTTGTGCCCTAGGATGAAGTCCGGTTATTCCGAGATCCGAGCGAGGGGACGTCACATGGAGACAGCGGAAGCGGCCGTCACGCCCAAGATTCCCGTGAGGTTGGGGCTCACCGTCATCTGCGCCGGCGGGTTCATGGACGCGTACTCGTACCTGCTGCACGGCCAGGTCTTTGCCACCGGGCAAACGGGCAACATCGTGCTGCTCTGCATGAACCTCGCCGAGGGGGCATGGCTCGGCGTGGCCCGCTATCTCGCCTCGATCTTTGCATTCGTGCTCGGCGTCATGCTCTCGCGACACGTGTTGGTGCGCGTTCATGGTAGGGCGACGCACCGCATGCAGCGTTGGGTGGCAGTCTTCGAGGCGGTGGCCTTCGCCGCAATCGCGCTGCTCCCCGCATGGACACCAGACCTCGCGGTAAACGTCGCCATTTCGTTCTGCGCGGCAATCTCCTACGAGAACTTTCGGCAGTTCGGAACGAAGTCTGCCTACGCGAGCGTCTTCTGCACCGGCAACCTGCGCTCCCTTGGAGAGACGCTCTACGACGGGCTCTTTGAGGGGGACCGCCACGAGCTGCATCGCTCCCAGCGCTACGCGGGCCTCATCCTCTCGTTTTGCGTGGGCGCCGTGATCTGCAAGTTCCTCATCGACCTCGTGGGCCAGTACGCCTGCCTGGCAATAAGCGCGCTCTTCCTGCTGTCACTGCGCTTCATCGCGGAGCCCACAACCGGCCCTGCGGAGTGACCCCTACGCGCTCGGAGCGTCCACGCTGGCGAGAAATACCTCGGCCCGTGCGCCAAACTCATCCCTCAGCACCGCCGCGAGCTCCTCGCACGCAGCCCCGACCTCGGTCTCGTTGACGCTCGTGAAGCCATCGATCGGAAACGCGATGCGCGTCGTCGAGGGCTCCACCTTGCCGTTCTCGCTCTGACGCCAGGTCCAGCGGCGCGTGTGCACCAGCTTGCCCACCGCATAGACGAGCTCCCCGGGCGCGAGCGTGGCGTCCGGCCCCGATTCCCCGAGCGCCACAAAGACGTCGTCCGGGCGAGAGAAGCGCAGCTCGAGCACGTCCTTCTCGTCCAGCGCATGGGCGCCGAGCGGCAGACCATACTTGATGGAGATGGCGTTGCCCAGGTCCACTACCGGGTTCACGCGCCAGAGCCCCTTGCCCTTGGTAATGCGCCTGAGCAGGGCGATGTTTGAGGAGGGATAGCGGCTGGGGCTCATGCCCAGCTCGTGGAAGGCCTCGCGGTAGGGCTGGACACGCGGATCGTCGCTGGCGTGGACGCCCTCGAGACGGCGCTCGGCGTCGCGGACCGCCTCGTCGAGCAGCACGTCCACGGCAGGACGAGCGCCCGTGCCGTCGATGCCCTCCGCGAGCACCACGCCCACGCAGAGCGCGGGCAGCCTCCGGAACACCTCGTCGTCTATCGAGAAGAACACCGCGCCCGCCCCTCGCGCCGCCGCCTACTTGCCCTGCACCATGGTAAGCGAGATTTTGCCGCGGTCGCGGTCCACGCGCTCGACCCAGACCTTCACCGTGTCCCCCACCGCCACGACGTCGCTCGGGTGCTTGACGAAGCGGTTTGCCAGCTTGGAGATGTGCACCAGGCCGTCCTGGTGGACGCCCACGTCCACGAAGGCGCCAAAGTCCACGACGTTGCGCACGGTGCCCGTGAGCTCCATGCCGGGCTGAAGGTCGTCGATCGAGAGCGCGGCGCGGCTGAACACGGGCTCTGGGGCGTCGTCGCGCGGGTCGCGGCCCGGCTTCTTGAGCTCGGCCACGATGTCGATCAGCGTGAGCACGCCGCAGTCCAGCTCTCCCGCGAGCGCGGCCACGCTGCCCACGCGCTTCTCGATGTCCGGCACGCCGCCACGCGTGAGCTCGTCCGCGCCCACGCCCGCGCGCTCGAGCAGCGCCGTGGCCACGTCGTAGCTCTCCGGGTGCACGGCCGTGGCGTCGAGCGGGTTCTTGCCGCCGGTGATGCGCAGGAAGCCCGCCGCGTTCTGGAACGCCTTGGGACCCAGCTGGGGAACCTTCTTGAGCTCGCGGCGATTGGCGAAGGCGCCGTGCTCCTCTCGGTAGGCCACGATGTTCTTGGCCACGGAGGACGTGACGCCGGAAACGTAGCCCAGAAGGCTCGCGCTCGCGGTGTTGACGTCCACGCCAACGCGGTTGACCACGTCCTCAACCACGTAGCCCAGCGTGCGCGCGAGCTCCGTCTGGTCGAGGTCGTGCTGGTACTGCCCCACGCCGATGGACTGGGGCGGGATCTTCACGAGCTCGGCGAGCGGGTCCTGCAGGCGACGCCCCAGGCTCATGGCGCCGCGCGTGGTGACGTCGAGGTCCGGGTACTCCTGGCTCGCGAGCTCGGAGGCCGAGTAGACCGAGGCGCCCGCCTCGTTGACGATGGTATAGCGCAGCTCCGGCGCGGACTCGGCGATGAACTCGGAGACGACCTCCTCGGTCTCGCGGCTGGCCGTGCCGTTGCCAATGACGATGGTGTTGATCGCGTACTTCTCGGCCAGGCGCCTGAGCTCGCGCTTGGTGCCCGCGACGTCGTGACGGGGCTTGGTGGGATAGACCACGCCGTGGTCAAGCAGCTTGCCCGTCTCGTCCAGCACCGCCACCTTGCAGCCGGTGCGATAGCCCGGGTCGAGCGAGATGATTCGGGCGCCGCGCACGGGACGAGCCGAGAGCAGGCTCTCGAGGTTCTTGGCAAAGACCTTGATGGCGTCCGTCTGAGCGCGCACGGTGAGCTTGGCGCGAACCTCGCGCTCGAGCGAGGGTGCCATCAGGCGCTTGTAGCCGTCCGCGACGGCGGCCTCGAAGACGGGCGCAAAGACGCCCTGGCGGCGCGGCCAGCGCCCGCCGAGGCGCGCCACCGCGGCGGCCTCGTCCACGCGCACGCGCACGCGGAGCTTCTCCTCGCGCTCGCCGCGGTCGATGGCAAGCACGCGGTGGTTGGGGATCTTTGCCGCGGGCTCGGCGTAGTCGTAGTAGGGCTCGTAGGGGGTCTTCTCGTCGGCGTTTGTCGCCACGGAAATGATGTCGGCCGTGGCCTCGGTAAAGGCGCGCAGGTCGGCGACGTTCTCGGCGTCCTCCGCCACCACCTCCGCCACGATGTCGGCAGCGCCCGCGAGAGCCCTCTCCGGCGTGTCAAAGCCCGCCTCGGCGGACTCCGGCGTCACAAAGCGCGCCGCCTCGTCGGTCGCGGAGCCCCTTGTTGCCACCTGCATGAAGATCATGTTGGCAAGCGGCTCCAGGCCCGCCTCGCGCGCCTTCTGCGCGCGCGTCATGCGCTTCTTGCGGTACGGCTTGTAGAGGTCCTCCACGCGCTGGAGCTGCGTGGCGGCCCGGATCTCCGCCTCGAGCTCGGGCGTGAGCTTGCCCTGGGCGCCAATGAGGAGAATGACGTCCTCCTTGCGCTTCTCGAGGTTGCGCAGGTAGGACAGGCGCTCGTCGAGGGCGCGCAGGGCAACGTCGTCCATGCCACCCGTGGCCTCTTTGCGGTAACGCGCGATGAAGGGGATGGTGTTTCCCTCGTCGATGAGCTTGACTGCCGCGTCAACGGCCTCCGGCCTGAGGCCGAGCTCGCTTGCGAGCGTGGCGATAAGGTCCATGTGTCTGTGACTCCAAACGGTTGCGTCCAAGAGCCACCTAGCATAGCCGAACCGCGTGAGAGGCGTGACTTTTGGAAATAAGTACCCTCGGCAACGCACGCCGCCGACAGGGAGTGCCACATGACGGACATGACTGAGCCGAGCCTCACCGACCACGGGAAGATTGCCCTCGAGGGCCTGCACAACACCCGCGACCTAGGAGGGCTTCCCGCGGGCAGCGGACACGTCAGGCCCCGACGCCTCCTGCGCTCCGGGATGCTCGCCCCGGCGACCGCCGGGGACCTGGCGACGCTGCGCGACACCTATGACGTGCGCCTTGTCGTCGACCTGCGAACTGACGAGGAGGCGACGCGCTGGCCCGACCCCATGGAGCTCCTTCCGGAGGCGCGCCTCGTCCGCCTGCCCGTGTTCCGGGCGCCGAGCGGCAGAGACGCGCAGGAGGCGATAAGGGCGCTGGGCGAGAAGCTCAAGAGCGGCGAGCTGGGCATCACCGACCTGTTCTCCGGCCTTTACCCGCGCTTCGTGCTCGGCGAGGACGGTCTTGCCGCCTACCGCGGCCTCTTCCGGGAGCTCCTCTCCCTCGAGGGGGGCGCCGCACTCTGGCACTGCTCCGCCGGCAAGGACCGCTGCGGGATGGCCTCCGTGCTGGTTGAGACGGCGCTTGGCGTCCCCAGGGACCTTGTCGAGAAGGACTATCTCGCCACGAACGAGCTGATCGAGGCGAAGGGCGCCGCGCAGAACATGTTCGACGTCGGCGGCGTCGACGCGCGTTACCTCCATGCGGCGCTCGATGCGATCAACGAAGCGTACGGCTCGCTCGACGCATATCTCGCCGACGCGCTCGGCATCGACGACGACGCACGCGAAGAGCTGCGCCGCAAGTTCGTCTCGGCATAGGCCCGGTGAGACCCCGGGCCTTGCCACGCAAGTCCATGGGCTCGCGGCCGTAGGTGACGCACACCCGCCGTCGCTGCGCCGGTTCTCGCGCCCGTCGCCGTTGTCCGCAAATCCCTCCGGCGCGCAAGGGTATACGGAGAGAAACGACCACTGGGAGGACCCATGCCTAGCCAGCTCACCAAGCGCGCGCTCGAGGAGTCGCTCAAGCGCCTCCTGCTCGAAAAGCCCCTGGGCAAGATCACCATCGCGGACATCACCGACGACTGCGGCATCAGCCGCATGACGTTCTACTATCACTTCCAGGACATCTACGATCTGGTCGAGTGGTCGTGCGAGGAGGACGCCGCGCGGGCCATCGCCGGCCACAAGACCGCCGACACCTGGCAGACCGGCCTTCTCGGCACGTTTCTCTCCCTGCGCGAGAACAAGCCCTTCATCACGAGCATCTACCATGACATGAGTCGCGAGCAGGTGGAGCGGTTTCTCGTCCCCGTGGTGAGCGACCTGGTGAAGGACGTGGTTGACGAGCACGCAGCGCGTAGGCACGTGCGCGAACAGGACAGAGACTTCATCGCGCACTTCTTCGCCCACGCCCTCATCGGAACGGTCCTGGACTGGATCGCCCGAGACATGCGCGACGACCCGCAGCAGCTGGTGCAGCGGGTGGCCACCGTCGCAGACGGCGCCATCGAGACCGCGCTCGACCGACTCGAGATCCCCGGCGGCTACGTCGCCGGGAGCGAGGGCAGCGTGCCGGAAGGGCCCGCCGCGTCATAGAGGGGAGCGACGCGGGCCTCGCCCGTTCTTCTCGCCCGTCTGTACAATCCGGCCGCATTGATAAGAAACCGTACAGAGGCACCGTTCTGCCCATGGTGCGCCGCCCGCCGCGGACCCACCATGGAACCAGACGCATCGGACACGCCCGGTGCGCACGTAAGAAAGGTGCGACCATGTACTATTCAAGCGGCAACTACGAGGCATTCGCTCGTCCCAAGAAGCCCGCGGGCATCGAGCACAAGAGCGCCTACATCGTGGGCACGGGCCTGGCGGCGCTCTCCGCCGCGTGCTACCTCGTCCGCGACGCCCAGATGCCGGGCAAGAACATCCACATCTTCGAGAAGGACGACGTGGCGGGAGGCGCGTGCGACGGCCTTGACATCCCCGGCCTTGGCTACGTCATGCGCGGCGGCCGCGAGATGGACAACCACTTCGAGGTGATGTGGGACCTGTTCCGCTCCATCCCCTCCATCGAGACGCCCGGCGTCTCCGTACTTGACGAGTACTACTGGCTCAACAAGGAGGACCCCAACTACTCGCTCTGCCGCGCGACGAAAGATCGCGGGTGCGACGCGGGGTGCGCCGGGAAGTTCGGCCTCTCGGACAAGGCGGCCATGGAGATCATGGAGCTCTTCTTCACGCCGGACGAGAAGCTCTATGACCGTCCCATCACCGACTTCTTTGACGACGAGGTGCTCTCCTCCAACTTCTGGATGTACTGGCGCACCATGTTCGCATTCGAGAACTGGCACTCCGCGCTCGAGATGAAGCTCTACATCAAGCGCTACATCCACCACATCGCCGGGCTGCCGGACTTCTCTGCCCTGCGCTTCACCAGGTACAACCAGTACGAGTCGATGATCTTGCCTCTCGTCGAGTACCTCAAGGCCGCGGGCGTGCAGTTCCACTTCAACACGAAGGTCGAGGACATAAGGTTCTCCATCGGAGGCGGCGCGGGCCCGGTGCGCCCGCGCACCGGCACCGGCCAGGACACCATACAGCGCATCCAGCAGGCGGCCTTTCCGCGCAACCCCTACAGCTCGCCCGCGAGGAAGGTGGCGACGAGCATCGTGCTGAGCCGAACGGCGTCAGTCGATGGAGCCGAGGCCGGCGCGACCACGGTCGTTGACCTCACCGAGGACGACCTTGTCTTCATCACCAACGGCGGCTGCGTCGAGAACTCAACCATGGGGGCGCAAGACAGACCCGCCGCATGGAGGCCCGAGCTCGCCCCCGGCGGCGGCTGGGACATGTGGCGCCGCATCGCAGCACAGGACCCCAGCTTCGGCCATCCCGACACCTTCTGCGGCGACCCCGAGAAGACCAAGTGGATGAGCGCCACGGTGACGACCCTCGACGGCGAGATTCCACCCTACATCCAGGCGATCTGCAAGCGCGACCCCTTCAGCGGCCACGTGGTCACCGGCGGCATTGTGACCTGCACCGACTCCAACTGGCTTATGAGCTGGACGCTCAACCGCCAGCAGCAGTTCCGCGACCAGCCCAAGAACGAGCTGTGCGTCTGGGTGTACGGCCTCTTCCCCGACGAGCCCGGCAACTACGTGAGAAAGCCCATGCGCGACTGCACCGGCGAGGAGATCTGCCAGGAGTGGCTCTACCACATGGGCGTTCCCGAGGACCGCATCGCCGAGCTCGCCGCGAACCACGCCAACACGGTGCCCGTCATGATGCCCTACATCACGGCGTTCTTCATGCCGCGGGCGGCGGGCGACCGCCCCGACGTGGTGCCCGACGGCGCGATCAACTTTGCCTTCATCGGCCAGTTTGCCGAGACGCCGCGCGACACCATCTTCACCACCGAGTACTCCATGCGCACCGGCATGGAGGCCGTCTACACGCTCTGCGACGTCGACCGCGGCGTGCCCGAAGTGTGGGGCAGCGTCTTTGACGTGCGCGACCTGCTCATGGCGAGCGTGAAGCTGCGCGACGGCAAGCCGGTCACCGACATGAAGCTCGGCCTGGTCGAGCGGTTTGCGCTCAAGGAGGCGCTCAAGAAGGTCAGGGGGACGGACATCGAGAAGGTCCTGAGGGAGTTCGAGGCGATTCCGTAGGGATGGCGCGGCGCGCGGCGAGAGCTCGTCGCGCGCCGACCGACGCTTCCGATTACTCTCACCCTTTGATGGACATGGCCTTGTTTTCGCATTCATTGGCGAAAACAAGGCCGTGATGAAGGCGGTTCTGGAGAAGGTCAGGCGGAGGCGTTACTCCCACTCAGTAATCAAATCGCACATTTCCATGGTCCCTCGTCTACGTGGTGTACCGCCGTCTCCCCATTCATCGGAATCGGCCGGTTCTTAAGTACCCGAGTTGAACTCAAAAGTGAACTCAACGTGGCACACCCCAACCTATATCCCAGCAAGGCTGTTCTCGTCGAGCAGGAAGTCGAACACGCTCATCGTGACCACGCCGTGCTCGTCGCGCAGGGGCTTCACCACGTCGCGCACAAGCACAACCTTCTTAAAGCTGTCATTGATGCCGAGCAGGGAGGCCTTCTCCTGTGCGGCCTTCTCGGGAGTCCTCATCTCCAACGCCGATTGGATGTAGACGCGGTCGGAGCCTCTGTTGGCGACAAAGTCGACCTCAAGCTGCTTGCGAACGTCCCTGCCCTCCTCACGGACGCGCTTCTCGACCACGCCAACGTCCACGGAGTACCCGCGCGCCCTGAGCTCGTTGTAGACCACGTTCTCCATGATGTGGCTCTCCTCGACCTGACGGAAGCCGAGCCGCGCGTTTCGGAGCCCCACGTCCTCGAAGTAGTATTTCAGGGGGCTGCCGATGTAGCCCCTCCCCTTCACGTCGTAGCGCCGCGCCTCCTCGATGACGAAAGCGTCCTCGAGGTAGCCTATATAGCTGGAAATCGTGTTCGAGGAGATCTTGGAATGAAGCACGCTCCTGAACGTGTTCTCGAGCTTGCCCGGATTCGTGAGCGTTCCGATACCGGAAGCGAGCACGTTCACGAGATCATCGAGCTCTCCTCGCCTCCTGACGCCATATCTGTCCACGACGTCCCTCAGATACGTCTCCTCGAAGAGCCGCTCGAGGTAGCGCGCCTTCTGCTCGTCCGTGCGCATTGATGCCACAAGCGGCATGCCGCCGTACACCGTGTACTCGGCCCAGCCTTGGTAGCGATCGCCATCGAAGCCCTGCATGAACTCAGAGAAGGACAGCGGTCGCACGCGGACCTCGTCCCCGCGCCCCCGGAACTCCGTCATGACGTCACGCGAGAGGAACTTCGAGTTGCTCCCCGTCACGTACACGTCGACATTGCGCATGCGCAGAAGCCCGTTGAGCACGCCGTAGAGCCGGGGTGGGACGTCCGGGTTCTTGAGCTCCTCGCGCGAGATGGCATACTGGACCTCGTCGAGAAAGACATAGTACTGCTCGCGCCCACTCGCGATTTTCGAGCGCAGGTACGCGGACAGCGCGGCGGGATCGCGGAGCGCGGCGTTCTCCTCGACGTCGAGCGCAACCTCGATGATGCGTCCGTCGCCGACGCCCTCCGAGCGCAGGTAGTCGCCGAAGAGGTTGAAGAGCAGATACGTCTTCCCGCAGCGACGGATGCCCGTGACCACCTTAACCATATCGTTGTGCATGCGGTCGATGAGCCTGTTGAGATATCGGTCCCGTCTGATTTCCATGCACGCCTCACCTTATTTCCCGATTAGCATCTATTGAGCAATTTTGCCGCATGCGGCATTTTTTCTCAATAGAGTAGGATGAGTCTCAAGAATCAACGTGAATTGGTGCATCAAGAGTGCCGGAGCCTTTTCATCGGTTTACAGAGCTGGGACTACCAAGAACGTGTCCACATCATTGATGATCAGCTTGAGCAAGTCACTTTTTTTGAACCCCCGCCTTGTTTCCATAGCAAATAGAAGCTCGGAAGCAGACGGCCGCTTTCCAACGGTCGCCAACCTCCATTCATCCCGTAGACGAATGGCTTTGAAAGACCCCCCTCCACGAAGTAAGAGACTGGTGAAAGTCATTCATGTCGTTTAGCATTTCGTCTGAACCACGTCGTTCCTTCTTCTTTGATTTCATCAGCGTTTTGCGTGCCATTTCCAAGGTGGCTAATGATGACACGCCCAAGAAAATGAGAAAGCGCATCTGCCTCATGGTGCATGTCGAGCAAGGCCAAACAGGGCAATCTTCATAAGCGCGCCTTCGAGGAGGACGTCGTCATCAAGCCCGGCGTGCGCGTCTACGCCTACAAGATGCTCTGGGGCGAAATGAAACACGTGTATCAGGGCCCAAGCGCATACGAACCGCAAACAAGTTTGATGAGGAACGCGCCTAGATCGACAACCCCCTTGCGGGGGTCTCCGCCATACAAGGCGGAGCTTGGACGCCAAGTACAAGGGCACCCTCATCTTCAACATGTCGCGAAGGCGGAAGGGCAACGCAAAATCACAAAATGACGCCCATCCATCACCTAGGGAATGAGATACGCTGCCCTTAGATAAAAGCACATCGTGCTTTTATCGCTCTGGGGCGCCTGCGTGCCGGAGCGGTTTTTTGTATCAGCAGATGGAAAGCGGCATACCGCACTTGCTCGTCTGTTCGATATGCCAGAGCTTTCCCTTGACAGAAAACAGCCGCAGCAAGACGAGCGGAAAAATTCGATCGATTGAGACGGATCTCCAGAAAACGTCGTCGCCTTGACCTACAATTCCGTGACCCCCATCGACTGCCAAGCGGTCAAGAGCAGCGCCGCAAATCCTGGCTTCCAGCTTTTCCATGCCGTGGAGAGGAACCACTCCGCGCAGGGAAGGCTGCGCATCTCGAACGGATGCTCTGACGGGCTCGAGAACTACCTGATGATAAGCTGCGGCCACTATAGGTTCGATAGGGCAACCTTCACCAACCTTGGAATATTCAGCGACAGTGCGTTCGCCGAAAAGAACGACGAGATTGCCCTCGTCACGCCTTCGAGACCCATTCACCTCATACTGAAGTTTGCGAACAACGGAACGCCTCCTCGGGTTCGATAACCAAGACAAACTCATGCCTATATGGACCAGGAATCTGATGAGAACGAACTTAGCCTCGATATAATCCCGATAACACGAGGGAATACGTACTCGTGGTCTGCTCGTGCAAGACGAGCAACTCTAGGACCATCATGCATACTGCCGAGGGGGGTGCAGCAATACAAGCACTGCCGTTCATTATGGGATTTCTCATGGAGCACCCGTGCCCTTGTCGGTTATTGCTGCATCTGGTCCAATTCTTCGCACCACGACAAACGAAACTGTTCCAGCTCGAATGATGCCTTTTGTCATTAGAAGCGAAGCCGAATAAATGAAGCCATATATGAGCAGAAAAACTACTCGAAACTCTCCAGGTCGTTGATCTCCACGAACATGCACGAGACGAACGAGATGCCAATTATCCTTGAAGGAATCACCATCCCAGCTGAGAAGCGCGAGAAACTCGTCGAGGCTGTCGGAAAACTAGCGATCGAGCAGTTCTGGGTGCCACCTTCAAGGAGTTGCTCGACAGCGGTCTGGACGATGAGTCCGCGCATGCTACAGGCGGGCAGTGCGCCCAGGAACAGCTCAACGCCATGATGGGGCCCACGGTACTCTTCCTTGAAGATACATACGAGTAGAACCAGCAAGAAACGATGCCAAACCCCTCACCGATGCAACGCGTGGACAGCGGTTATTATAAATCGCTTTTCTTAAACGAAGTCGAGAGCATCATAAGAAGGACGTCGTTGACTAGCCTTCCCCTGAAGTTGCAGAGGGCGGTGAAAGCCGTTTTGCTGAGGAGCGCCATTTCTTCTGGAGGTAGATATCCGTTTTCCGGCGGACAATACACAATCAGCCCGCATCGTGCATTTTTTCCTTTTACTAGCTCCCGAAAATCTTCCTTATTTAAATACCCGTAAACAGCAACAAGCAGAAGTGCATCCTTTGCCTTTGCCAGCTGCTTGTCAGAAATACGAATTATGTTGTTCTCCTTGATGAGACCCGAGTCGGCAAGGTCTTCCCCGAGATCTTGATAGTCGTCGTCACTCGCCACAACTGCTATTTTTTTCTTGAATAATGCAAGTCCAAAGCGCCCCGCCGCTTTGCCCAGACGGGTGAAAGCTCCGATTATCAATGCAGCGAACGAAATGATTCCCCATATTTCGAAGATGAGAGAAGCGCAGCTAGAAATAAAACTTATTATCGAATACGTAATTTCAGCTTCCATTGATTTCCCCTACTCCACATTAATGAAAAATGGTTTCGACCAGCGCGCACAGCTTCCGTTTCGCAAGATGTAGCATTGGACGAAGTGCTTGCCTGTGTACGCAGTCGATTCACGACGCGCCGCCTTGCCTTCGTTCGGCTCTTCGAATCCGCCTCGAGGGCATACGTTCATCGCCTCTTCGCCCGTGTTCGTAACCTGCCACTTAACCACGCCGCCTCTTACCGGCGCGCAGGTAACCTTGTAGATCACGGTAGAATCTTTCGGTATGGCGGGACCGTCGTTTTCGAGCTCATATGAAAGTCCCGAGGGCAGCGTAACGGTCGCAGTCACGATTGCGTTTGGCTTTGGCGGCTGTATGGGAAAGTAGGGCGCCTGCCTGTGCTTTACGGAAAGGGCATAGTCTTGACCGATCGCCTTCGCTAAAGACATGGTGGTGCTCGAAGCTTTGCCCGAGGGGAATCTGTCTCCAAATATTTTTTTCCAGACCGAGTTGTCGGTCCCTTCGTCGGCAAGAAGGTCAAGATGCTCATTCAATTTCGAAACGAACTGCACGAAATCGTCTAAGGAATAGCTGCTTGCGAGGTTGTTTTCGGGCAGGACCGGATCTTCGATAAATGGAACTTGCTGAGAATCAAGCTCTTCGCTATACGCGCTCGCCAAGTTCGCCATCGTCTGCATAACGCGCTCCTCGATCAGAAGACCCGCGTCGGGAAGGTTGTCGGCAATCATTTTTTCCAGCATTATGCCTTTTGGAAATTTCACTCCGACTGGGCAATTTTCCCTACGCCACCACTTTAAGATTTTTACCAAGGGCTTGTAATCCCCATTAAAGTCCCTATTCACATCGGCAGACCAAGAGACGTGCTGCTTCGGTTCCGTTCGAGCCCAGCTGCCATCATTGGACGATCCAATATATAGAAGGCCATATTGATCTTTAGCCAAAGGAACGACGTCAAGATGGAAGTTCGCCATTTCGATACCGACGGAGTGATCTTGGATCCTAGCGTCTTGATAGCATGTTCGCTCGCAAATCGCATTCTTCAGTTCCAGTAGAACGGCATAAGGCTCATCGCCAGTAGAATTATCGGTCTCAACAACGATGTCGATGTCGCAGCCATCAGAATCCTTCTTCGGACGTATAAACGTATGCTTGGCATAAGAGCCAGAGAGGTAGGAATTTTCATAAACGTCGTAGACTTCGCTGTCCTTTAGGTAATCTCTAAGGCTCGCGTGAAGCCTGCTAGCCTCAGCGATAGTACTATCGCTGGGATTGATGTCTCGCAGAAACGATTCGAAATCCGCGCTTTTAGCCATGTAATCGCCCTTCCAAACAAGTGTTCTATTTCTCGACAATATACCCGATATGTCGGAAAAGCAACATCTGGCTATTAACATGGGGCTGAGAGCGATTTCCTGTACATCCTAGACCGCGTAGCCCAGCAGTCTCCGGTTCTCGCCCGAGGCGCGCCAGCTAAGCGACCCCGAGATGCAGCCCAAACTGAACCACTTGAGCCACGGCACAGCTCGATCACGTACCTGCCCTCGTCCCAACCCAGCCGGCCCGAGCATGGGAGAACTCACGCTTGAACAGGCGGAGGAAGTCCTCCATCCGCACGTTATCCGGACTCGCGCCCTTGCGCGACATGCTCCCCTCGAGCCCGTTGTGCCAGCATATCTCAATCTAGCCAGGCAGGCGGTAGCGCTCACCGCGGTCTAAGTGCACCTCCAGCCGCTCGCCTAGACAAGCGTCGCGCAAGCCGCCCCGAACAACGAGTCCGCAGGGCACGCAGCGGGCGGCGCCCCGATCGACTAGGAGACGAACCTGCCGTCGAAGCGGTCGAACACCACGAAGAGGTAGCATTTGCTGGCACCGCCCGGCCTGAACTCGGCGATGTCGGCGACACGCAGGCGATTCGGGGTCGGCGCCCGGAAAGCGTGCGCGCCGTCCTCGCGCAACGGCAGGCTCGGCGGCACCTCGGATACCTCACCCACAAGACAGGCCGCGACGCGCACAGCTATACCTCCCTCCTTGACGAGCAGGAACAGCTCGACCCCCGTCGTACATACGAGCCTCAGTCCCGACGCCCTGCGGCACCCAGCTTTTCGCCCACCGCCCTGAATAAGCCAAATAGACATCGCGTATTCGAAATAGTGCGCTCCACTGCTGGTTAACGTATATGCCTACGCTCATCATCTTGCTTGCGTCAAAAGCCTCTAGCCCCCCTTAGACCGATTCGTGGAAGCTCCGCCATCTTTCTTGCTCAATCTCACGCTTCTTCGCATAAACGATTTCATCCAAACGCCTTCTGTGGAGACTAAAGCGGCTGTCCCCTGGCAAAGATTTCGATATCGATCTTATTATCTCTATTTCCTCACGATATGCAGGAGCAAAGCCCTCTTCCCCCGACCCGACATAAGAAGAGGAGCCAAATGGAAGAACCTCGAAAAGCCTGCCCTCCGGATCTTTGCTTAGCAAATCAATGTAGGTTTCCATGCGGCTCTTAAACGGAATATCCGCAAGAACAACGGGATAGCATCTTGGCACGTCCCCCTCTTCTAGCCCACGCAGCAACTCTTTGGAAATAAACCTCAAAACATTGAAGCCCGTAGAGAGATACTCATTGTGAATAAACAGAATTCCAACATCGGTACTTGGAGACCCACTACATGACACGAGGCGCTGAATCGTCCCATGCATCCTCTCCTCAGAATCGGGCAACCAAGAGATCTGCCCCATGCGACGAATTATCACGCGGCGATTATCGTAGCTACCAACAGTCTTAAGATGCTTAAGCAACTGGCCTACTGGATCTGTACCCTTCTCGTCAAGGTATCTAAACAGCGCACCATAATAATCGAAATGCCTGTTAAGAATATTGGCCTCGTAGACTTCCTGCAGCAGACTTTGGCAACCTCCAAAGCAGGCATCTAGCACTTCGTCCGGATCGTCCAATTTGACAAGAGGTAAAAAGAAGCAGTGCGCATATCCCGGTTTTGTGAGCAACCAGTCCTTTGCCGCCTCGCAATAGCGCTTTGCAAAGCCCGTAGATTTTCGCTCGATGTCCATGACACCGTCGATACGCATCAGCGCCCGTCCGCTACTCGCCAAGCTAATTAAGGAATCCAAATCCCCGGCGGTCAAAACCTCTGCCGGCGCGTTCATGACGACAGCACCAACTAAAGCTGAAAGACCGTGAACTCGCGCTTGGTCAATCATTGAACGCCAACTTATCCTCTGCGCCATCCTTTTGACGATTCTAGAGCCGAGCGATATTTCATGATCGCCGTCGTAAAGAGTGCAGATGAACTCGAATATCTTTCTTACATCAGCAGAAGAGTCGTCCCTTATCAACAAAGACAACAGTACTCTGTCGATAAGAGAACCATTTTCATACGAATCAAGCTCTCCGCGCTCCCACATCTCCCGATTGATATAAAGAACGTTCTTATAGCGCTGAACATCCCAGCCCACAGTAGCAACGGCTATCTCCCTTTCGTCGGGACCG
Organism: Atopobium sp. UBA1382; assembly: GCA_002305805.1. GTDB lineage: Bacteria > Actinomycetota > Coriobacteriia > Coriobacteriales > Atopobiaceae > Thermophilibacter > Thermophilibacter excrementavium. The sequence goes on from DBQY01000015.1 coordinate 114,114, forward strand.
GAGCTCTCCATAAGATTCTCGAGATCGAAATACTCTTTTGGCAGAAGCGCGGACACACTCTCAGACTCCGACATAAAGAGTGCCTCACAGGCGAGGGCACAATGATAGACAAGCTTGCGCTCTTCTCTCGTAGCAGGCACATACCCAGCCGGAATCGCAGATACAAACGTTTTGATGCCATCTTTTATGAAGAACCGGACGTTTTCCCCAGTTGCCGTTTTATCGAATACTCCGACATGAGGAGTAAGAATCTTGGCTGCTTCGACTCGATAATCCAGAGAGCAAAGCAGGTTGCAGAGAAACGCTATCGCATCGCTTCTAAGCTCGAGAGCGGCTTCCGATTCTGGCATCTCCATCGTGGTGTAGCAAATCGACCCGCCGTCCTCGGCCTCGTAAGACACATGTGAAAAGGCAAGATACTGCTCGCAAAGCTTCATTCCAAAGTATTGCAGATTACGAGCGTCGGACTCACAGTCAATCGACCGATTCATTTCATCGAAAAGAGCATGCTCGTACTCGAACTCGCTCATGACGGAGCGTATCGATATTGCCAACGGCCCCTCGATTGCCAAACGATAATCCCCGAGCTTAAAGCAACCCCTCTCAACTGCCGTGAGCAAAGTTGGAATCGCATCGGGATAGCGTTTAGAGTCCCTCAACTCACATAGAATGGCCAAGCTTGTTGGGAGCGTGCCGACCACTTGCCCCTCATATTCCCCTCGCTCGAACAGGGGAACTGGAGAAGCCGCCGCGCCGGTAATTTCATCGAGCGCGAAACGATAGGCCTCGTCCGGAATGAGTGGATGAAGCACATCCATAATCTCATGTCGTTCAGCATCTGACTTCGATTCAGAATCCCTCCAGACCTTTGCGCATTCAGATTTGATGCGAGAAAGCGTTGTGTCATCACCAAATACGGAAATGAGGATGTTGAGAACCCTTACGACCTTCTGCTTGTCCTGAACAACGAATTCTTCGATGAAGTTACGAAGGTCGATAATGTGTTCTTTGAAAATTGCCTTATAGACACAGTAGTCTTGTAGGTTTAGCTGCTCAAACTTGACCGCGACAGTTCCATCGGAGCTCTCCAGCAAATCGAGAATGTTACGATCATGAAGCTTTCTCGCCCTCCGTTCCATTGAAGAGTGGGATATACCTTCCGACAACAATCCGTCGTAAGCTGGATCGCCCTCTTTGAAATCACACGGGGCGTATACGCTCAGATATGAGAGAAGGATGAGGTCTTTTTCTTCAAGTCCGTCAACGAGCTTGCCATAGAAGACGTCCATAATCCCATAGGCACTTTCAATACTGGGATATCCGTCGCGCTTGGCGCACAGTGCCGCCATTATCGCGATTCTTAAGTTGCCCCGAGCAATTCTTTCGATCTTATCGAGAAACACGGAATTGGTGATTGCATAGTCTTCCTGCAATAGCGCTCTTACAGATGCATTTTCTAGTCGCTCAAGCAAGTAAGTCTCACTTTCCACCGAACACCGAATGCCATGCAGCAGACGTTCGAAAGCGTAGTCCCTCACCGTGAGAATCACCCGAAGCCCCGGGTTCCTTACAACCGCTTCGAGAACCGCGTCGAATCCCTCGGATAACTGGGCGTCATCAACCAGAAGCACAGCTTCGCCTTCTGAAAGAAAAGCGTTGACATCCTCTGCAACACCTGAAATCCGCGTTTGGGCCAATACATAGGACCCGATTTGCTTGTCGCCTGCGTAACGCTTTACTACTTCAAGCGCAAGCCTCGTCTTTCCGCTTCCCGATGAACCCGTAAGAACAAGGAGTTGCACTTGGTCGAGTTTATTCTCAAGCTCATTGAGTTCCCGGTCCCTATGACGCAAAGGTTCGGATTGCGGGGTAGCAAAGCTCTTCCTCCCCTCCCTCTCAATCCACTCATTTACGGTAACAAACGCCCCTGTCCCTATTCGTATATTGAGGAAATCCGCCGCAAGATCGTGATATTCGACAGCCAAATCCATGGCAATGGTCTTGGGCCCAAGAAGCTCAACACGCGAATCAATTCCCAAGAGCTCACCTTCTTGCGCTGGAGTCAATCTCCACACGAGATGGCAACAGACGATTCTTCTGCTATCTCCTTCGGGTATTTGCGTAGAAACGCATTCCTCGATATCGCGCTTGAGCTTTCTGAACGAGTCACACTGAGCGGTGGTAAACGGAATGAGGATGGCCTCACCATCGACCAAGCTATGAGCATCTGGAACACCCCTCGTCGACTTATTGGTCCCAGGCTGCGATCCAAGTGCCGCAATTGATTTAAGATGAAGCTTACGATATACATACGCCTCGGCAAGCTTCTGAAAAGAACCTCCGTCGAGCTGCTTCAGCTCGTTCTCAATCAGATTAAATCGAGACATTATTACCCTCTTCGCTATGCAGAATTGAATACCTACAGCCCCAACAGCTCGCTATGACTTCCCCTGCGCGTGGCAACGAGGACAAGCCCCTCCTCATCGATACGGTAGATGAGCAGCCAGTCCGGTTCGATATGGCACTCGCGATGCCCGCGGTATGTCCCGCCAAGTGAGTGGTCGCGTATCGCATCTGGCAGACTCGCACCGCGCACGAGCGCCTCGAGAGTCGCCTCAAGCTTTGAGAGGTCCTTGCCCTGTCTCTTGATGCGCCTGTAGTCCTTCTTGAACTTCGACGTGAATCTCAGCTCCAGCATGGCCTACTCCTCGTCAAGCGCGGCCATGACCTCCTTGACGGTGCGGTAGGGACCGGAGAGGTTCCTGCCCGCTGCAGCATCGTCCATCGCAGCGAGCGTCTCAGGGCTGAACCCGTAGGGGTTCGACGGATCGAACGGGAAACCCCCACGACGATTGAACGCAGAGACGAACATGCGAATGGCATTGCTCGGGGAGGTGCCAATCTCATCACAGATGACGGTGAAGCGGTCCTTCTCGTCTTTACGAAGCTTGGCGGAAATGGACTCAGTCGCTGCTGGAATAGCCATTGCAACCTCCTAGTACATAATCCTCCTTTGTCAGACATTGTATACTCATTATGAGCAAATGCCTTCAACACAGCCGCTAACGTGATAGCATTGCGATAGTGTGAAAAGCCAGAAGGCTTTTAGCGGTCGCGGGCGCCTGCGCCTTCGGCCGCATTTTTCTTGAGGCATCCAGAGGCCCTTACCTACTCTGCCCCTCGGTCCGAGTAGGTAAGAGTAGGTCCGAGTAGATAAGGGTGAATAAAGGCAGTCAGCAAACAGCCTGACCATCATCAGAATAGAAAACCGCAGCTCAGCTTCATGTCACGCGGCTTGCTAAGCAATTGGCGCGGGTAAGAGTAGGGCCGAGCAGGTAGAAGTAACTTCCTAGTAGTCCGCCTCTGGCAAGGCGCTCGCTTGCTCCACCCCGAACGTCCGTCCCTCCCCGATCAGCTCTGTCACGCTCTCGTGCACGATGCCGCCGCGGCGCTGGATGGGGTCGCCGCGCGTGATGACGAACTTGGGCCAGTTGTCCCGTATCTGCTCGAGCGGGCGGTACTCGCGGTCCTCGGTCTTCCGGTCGCTCATGATGGTCATCGCCACCTGCACGTAGGCGTACTCCATCTCGGGCGAGCGCATGACGAAGTCGCATTCGAGCTTGCCGATGCGCCCCACGCCCACCTCATAGCCCAAACTCCTTGCGTAACAGTAGACGATGTTCTCCAGCACCGGCCTGTAGTTGATGCGGTTGTCCGTGTTGAGCGCGAAATAGAAGCTCAGGTCGACGAGGTAGTACTTCTGCTCGCCTTTGAGCGACTTGCGCGACTTCATGTCGAAGCGCGTGCACTTGCTGATGATCTTGGCGTCCTCGAGTATCTGGAGGTAGCGGTTGAGCGTCTCGCACTTGATGCGGACGCCCTGCCGCTCGAGGTCGGATTGGATGTTCGCGAGCGAGGCCGTCGCGCCGAAGTTGTTGATGACGTAGTCGCGCACCCGGTTGAAGACCGAGACGTTCTTCACCTTCACGCGGCAGCGGATGTCCTTCTCGAAGATCTCCTTGATGACGGAGCTCACGTACGCGCGCTTGTCCGCCATCCTGGGGTAGCCGAGCGCCTTGGGGAAGCCGCCCTCGAGGATGTAGCGGTCGAGCTCGGCCACGGGGTTGGGGTCGACCGCCTGCCCGAGGAAGCGCTTCATCTCGCGGTACTCCCTAAAGCTGAGTATCTGCACCTCAAACTCAACGTAGCGCCCCGTCAGCTTGGTGGCGAGCTCGTCGGAAAGCAGGTAGGAGTTCGAGCCGGTGATGAAGATTGAGAAGCCGCCCTCGGCCCGGAACTCGTTCACCACCTCCTCGAAGCCCTCGACGTTCTGGATCTCGTCGATGAAGAGGTACTTCATGCCGTCAACCTTGAGCGCGGGCTCGATCAGCGCCTCGAGCTGGTCCGGCGTCTTCACCGAGCGGAAGCCGTACCGGTCGAGGTCGAGGTAGATGATGTGGTCCTCCCGCACCTCCGTGGCCCTGAGCCCCTCGGCGATGGTCTGCATGAGGCACGACTTGCCGCACCGGCGGACCCCGGTGAGGACCTTGATCACGCCGTCGTCGTGGTAGAACTCGCGGATCTTCTCGAGGTAGTCCTCGCGCTCGAACAGACGCATACGGGCCCCAATCTCCCGACTGGGGCCCGTATAGCAAATATCGCGTTTATCGGGGTATTTCTAGCAGAGTTGACGATTTATACCCCCATAACTGCCGAATTTCCTACTCCCACTCGATCGTCGCCGGCGGCTTGGGCGTGACGTCGTACACCACGCGGTTCACGCCGGGGACCTCGGCCACGATACGGCTGGAGATGCGGCCCAGCACGTCATACGGCAGCTTCGCCCAGTCCGCAGTCATCGCGTCGCTCGACTCCACCGCGCGCACGATCACCGGGCGCGCGTAGGTGCGCTCGTCTCCCATGACGCCCACAGAGCGGATGTCGGGCAGCACGGCAAAGTACTGCCAGCAGCTGTGCTCGGAGTTGCGCTCGCCCGTCTCCTCGAAGAGGCGCTCGTTGTAGGCGTCCAGCTCCTCGCGCACGATCGCATCGGCGTTCTTGAGGATCTCCAGCTTCTCGGAGGTCACCTCGCCGATGATGCGAATCGCGAGGCCCGGGCCCGGGAACGGCTGGCGGTACACCATGCGGTCCGGCAGGCCGAGCGCCACGCCCAGCTCGCGCACCTCGTCCTTGAAGAAGTGGTCGAGCGGCTCGATGAGGTCAAAGTGCACGCCCTCGGGAAACGGGATCAGGTTGTGGTGGCTCTTGATCGTGGACGCCTTGCCGCCCGTCTTGCGCGCGCCGGACTCGATGATGTCCGGGTAGATGGTGCCCTGGGCGAGCATCTCCACGCCGCCGATTCGCTGGGCCTCGTCGAAGAAGACCTTCCAGAACTCGGAGCCAATGCGACGGCGCTTCTCCTCCGGCTCGGTCACGCCGGCAAGCAGGCGCTCGTAGCGCTGCTCAGCGTGCACGTGCACGAGCGGCACCTGGAACTGGTCGCGGAAGACCTCCTCCACCATCTCGGGCTCGCCCTTGCGCAGCATGCCGTGGTTCACAAAGACGCAGGTCAGCTGGTCGCCGATTGCGCGGTGCACGAGCGCGGCCACCACCGAGGAATCAACGCCGCCAGAAAGGCCGAGGATGACCTTGCGCTCCCCCACCTGCGCGCGAATCTCCGCGACCTTCTCGTCGATGATGTTGTCCATGGTCCACGTGGCATCGAGCCCGCAGATATCAAAGAGGAAGTTCTCCAGCAGCCTGCGGCCATGCTCGGTGTGACGCACCTCCGGGTGGAACTGGGTCGAGAAGAGCTTGCGCTCGGCGCACTCCATGGACGCAACCGGGCACACGTCCGTGTGCGACGTGACGACAAAGCCCTCGGGCACACGGCTCACGGCATCGCGGTGGCTCATCCACACGGTCTGCTCGTCGGGCGTGCCCACGTACAGAGAGGACTCGCCGTCGCGCACGATGGTGGCCGGGCCGTACTCGCCCACCTCGGAGTGCGCGACCTCGCCGCCCAGCGTCACGGCCATGATCTGGTGCCCGTAGCAGAAGCCCAGCACCGGCAGGCCAAGCGTGAAAATCGCGGGGTCCACGCTGGGCGCGTCCTCGGCGTACACGCTCGCCGGGCCGCCGGAGAGGATCAGTGCGGAGGGCTTCATGGCGGCGAGCTCGTCCGCGGGGATGTCGCACGGGACGATCTCCGAGTAGACGTGCAGGTCGCGCACGCGACGCGCGATCAGCTGCCCGTACTGGGCACCAAAGTCCAGAACCGCCACGAACTGCTTGGGGGTGGCCTCACTCATGTGTCTCTTCTCCCTTGGCCTTCAGGCTTTATCAAACAGTGACAGTTTATAGAGAATACAGCGTTTTTTGCCCCCACTACACTCAGGCCACATCTCTCTTGCGTATCATTTGTGAGTCTGAGTCATCAGTCGACAGGGCAATTGCACCTAAACACACAAGGAGGGCCCTCGCGTGGCCGATAGGAAACACCGGCGCATGACCAGAGCCGAGCAGGTTCGCCGCTCGCAGAGCAACCACGGCGGCGGCCACGCCCCTCACGCCGCCCCCGCGCACACGCCGTCCACGGTGCGTCAGTCCGCCTCGACGGACCCCCATCACACCCCCTCTCGTTCGGAGGGCATCGGTTCCTACACCGCACGGCGGAAGAAGAAGCGTCGCGGTCGCGTCCTTCGCGTTCTTCTCGTCATGCTCCTCGTGGCGTTCGTGGGCGTCGGGACCGCAGCGGCCGCTTTCATCGTGCGAACCAACAGCACGTTCCATGAGAACGTCTCCGACGAGATGCGCGCGATGCTCACCGAGCCCGTTGAGTTGCAGGACCCCTTCTACATGCTGCTCCTCGGCGTGGACAAGAACCAGGACCGCGCGGACGAGTGGGGCGCCGACGCCTCGAACTTCCGCTCGGACACGATCATCCTCGCGCGCATCGACGCGCCGGGGCAGAAGGTCACGCTCGTCTCCATCCCTCGTGACACCTTGGTTGACATGGGGGTCAACGGGGAGCGCAAGATCAACGACGCGTACTCCATCGGTGGCGGCGCCTACATGATGGAGGTCGTCGAGGAGTTTGCCGGCGTCGACATCACCGCGTACGCCGAGGTTGACTTCGAGCAGTTCATCTCAATCGTCGATACCATCGGCGGCATCGACGTGACCCTGCCCGTCGACGTCGTAGAGATGACGTACGCCATGATCGACCTCAAGGCGGGCGAGCACCACCTCGACGGCACGACCGCGCTCGCGCTCTGCCGCGCGCGCCACGCCTACGACGATTACGGCGGCGGCGACTTCTACCGCGCAGCCAACCAGAGAATGGTCATCGGCGCCATCATCAAGAAGGTCCTTACGCTCGATCCCGTGAGCATGGTCAACGCCGTCTCTGCGATGGCCGAGGGCATCACGGTCTATCCCCTCACGGTCACGGACATCGTGAGCCTTGCCGCGCAGTTCCAGAGCTTCAACGTTGACACCGGCTTCTACTCTGGCCAGACCCCCACGATCTCCGAGTACATCAACAACGTCTGGTACGAGCTGCCCGACGAGGTGGGCTGGGAAGAGATGATGGAGCGCGTCAAGGCTGGCGAGCCTCCCTACGAGAGTGAGGAGGACGACTTCACCCGTGGCGTCGCCGGCTCCATCGGCGTCTCTTCGGCGGACGCCACGGGCTCGGACGAGGGTGAGACCGAGTCGGCAGAGGACGAGGCGACCTTCTCCGGAAGCGTGCTCGTGCTCAACGGCACCTCCGTGCCTGGCCTTGCCGCTACCAAGTCGACCGAGCTCGAGGGCGCCGGCTTCATGCCGTACGCCGACAGCGCCAGCTCGATGGACCACACCGCTTCGAGGGTCTACTACAACGGCAACGGCCGCTCCGCCGCGCTCGGCGTGGCCCAGACGCTCGGCATCAGCGAGTCCAACGTCGAGGAGAACACCGAGGGCTATTCCACGGACTACGACGTCATCGTGGTGCTTGGAACCGACGTGGCGTAGCAACCCGTCCCGCTTGCAAGCAAAGGCGGCCTGTCCCCCATCTCGCGGGGACAGGCCGCCTCATTGACAAAGTAGACGCTCGAACAAGGGAAGAGAAGAACGTCCGTCCCCGGCTACACGTTGAAGCGGAAGTGCATGACGTCGCCGTCCTGGACGACGTAGTCCTTGCCCTCGATGCGGAGCTTGCCGGCCGCCTTGCAGCCGGCCTCGCCACCGAGCTCGACGTAGTCCTCGTAGCTGGCAACCTCGGCCTTGATGAAGCCGCGCTCGAAGTCGGAGTGGATTACGCCGGCCGCCTCGGGGGCCTTGGCGCCCACGCGCACGGTCCAGGCCTTGACCTCCATCTCGCCGGCGGTGAAGTAGCTCTGCAGGCCCAGCAGGCGGTACGCCGCCTGCGCGAGCGTCTCCAGACCGCTCTTCTCGAGGCCCAGGTCGGCAAGGTACTCGGCCGCCTCCTCGGGCTCCAGCTCGGAGAGTTCGGCCTCCACCTTGGCGCAGATGGGAATCGGCGTCACGCCGTCGATGGGCGCGAGCTCCTCGCCCAGCTGGTCCTCGTCGACGTTGGCCACGTAGAGGATCGGCTTCATCGTGAGCAGGAAGAGGCCCTTGGTCTCGGCGCGCTCCTCGTCGGTCATCTCCATCATGGCGGCGCGGTTGCCCTCGTTCAGCCAGTCGAGCAGGCGACGCGCCACGTCGGCCTTCGCCGCGAGCTCCTTGTCGCGCTTGGCCTCCTTCTCCAGGCGCGGAAGCTGCTTCTCAAGCGACTGGATGTCCGCGAGGATGAGCTCGGTCATGATGGTCTCGGCGTCGCCGGCGGGGTCCACGAACTCGCCCACGCGGCCCACCTCGCGCATGACGTTGGGGTCGGAGAAGTAGCGCACCACCTCACAGATGGCATCCGTCTCGCGGATGTTGGCCAGGAACTGGTTGCCCAGGCCCTCGCCCTCGTTGGCACCCTTCACCAGGCCGGCGATGTCCACGAACTCAACCGTCGCGGGCACGATGCGCCCGGGGTTCACGATCTCGGCCAGCTTGCCCAGACGCTCGTCGGGCACGTCCACGATGCCCACGTTGGGGTCAATCGTGGCAAAGGGATAGTTGGCAGCGAGGCCGCCCTTCTTGGTGAGCGCCGTGAACAGCGTCGACTTGCCCACGTTGGGCAGGCCCACGATACCGATGGAAAGGGACACGTTCTTCTCCTTACTACTTGCTCTTGTCGGAGCCGTCGGAACCCGTCTCGTCGAGCTTCTCCAGGGCATCGGCCACGCGGTTCAGCTGCCTCTTACCCTTTTCCATGTACTCGGAGGCCTTGGCCTTTGCCGCGGCCTTCTTGCGCGCGACCTCCTCGGCGACCTTGTCTGGGATCACCAGTTCGCGCACGTCCATCGGTTCCATGGACAGGGCACCCTCCTCGCAGGCGACCACACAGGCGCCGCAGCTCGCGCAGTACGCGCTCTGAACCGTCACCTGGCCGTCGCGCCCGAGGTCGAGCGCGTGCAGGGTGCAGGCCTTCGCACAGTCTCCGCACATGGTGCAGCGGGAGTGGTCGCAGACGGGGACCTCGAGCTTCACCAGCTCGGCGAGCGTCTCGTCGTGCTGGAGCGCCCCCATCATGAGCTTGCGGCTCTGCGTGAGGATGCGCACGTGGTTGCCCGACGTCTTGGAGCCCACGGCGTTCTCGAGCTCCTTCTGGAGCCGGTTGAGGCGCTGCGAGTGGTCGGAGATCTTCTTAGCCACGGCCTTGGCTCCGGCAAGCGCCGGGTTGGTTCGCGTGACGAGACGCTCCACGGAGGTGACCGCCCCGCTCACAAACTGGCTGCGCTTGTAGGCGCGCGTGAGCTCGTGGGTCATCTCCGACTCCTCGGCCTCCAAGCCGAGCGCGGCATCCGCCCACTCCTCGGCCGTGCCGATGGCATCCACGTAGGTCTCCTCGCCCGTGGTGGTGCGACAGCGGTCGCAGATGCCCACGGGCAGGTAGACGCTGATGTTGTCGTAGTCCGCGAGCAGGGAGAACCACAGGTCGCGCGGGACGGCGCCCACGCACGCGAGCACGACCTCGTTGCCCTGGGGCAGGCGCTTGAGCGCACGGGTGCAGGTGATGTAGCACTGCTCGTAGGAGGACGCCACCCGGGCGATCTGATCGTAGAGCTGGCGCGGCATATGACGGCGGGTCGCAAAGGCCTCCGTCGGGCAGACGGCCGCGCACAGCCCGCACTTGCGGCAGTCGTCGGCCACCGAGACGGACTTGTTGTGGATGGTGATCGAGTGCGTGGGGCACACGTCGAGGCAGCGCGAGCAGACGTCGGTGCGCTCGCTCGCCACGCGCAGACAGCGCCCGGAGTTGGCGAAGGGCTTCTCCTTGTAGTCGGCGGGGTTGAACACCTTCTGTTCCTCGCCGTCCATAAGGGAGCCCACCATCTGGTTGGGCATCTCCTTGAGGGAGCGCCAGTCACTCTGCAGGTCTATGAGCTCATCGAGAAAGTCTCTCTTCTCGGCCACGGGTATCGGTCCTCTCCCCTCGCGTCACGGTCCTTCATTGTACGCCACGCTCGGCGAGCGGCGGCATCGGCTCCCAGGAGGGGTCATGGAGGATCCTGCGCGCCTCGCGCTGGCCCGCCACGAGCCGGCGCATCCCGGAGACGAGGTGGGACCGGTCGATGAGGAGAATCCTGATGAGCTCCTTGGCAAACGTGAGGAGCGTGCCAAACGCAAAGCCCACCGCGTTGTATTCCCCGTACAGCTTGAAGTAGCGGGCGAGGTAGCCCCGGTTGCGCGTGATGTAGTAGCGCGCCATGTCCGAGGTGGAGTTGAGCTGGCGCACCGACCCGATTCCCTGGTTGGCCACCTCACGCCGGCGCGAGAGCACGTAGTCGGGAACGTAGTACACGTCCGTCACCTTGCTCGCCAGATAGCCATAGAGTGCGTCGTCCAGATAGATGAAGAAGCGGGCATCGGGCAGGCCGATCTTCTCGACCACCCCGCGCGAGAAGAACCCACCCTCGAAGCACAGGGCGTTGCAGAGCTTGAAGCGCTCGCCCTGTCGCCACCCGTCACGCGAGAGGGGGTTGTAGATGGCCAGGCGCGGCCAGAAGCGGTACTGCCAGAAGAAGTGCCCGTCGTCGAAGTCGCGACGCAGCCCCATGACCGCCTCGGTCTCCTCGCTCCAGCGGCCCAGCGTCTCCAGTCCGTCCGGCTCCACGGCAACGTCGTCGTCCATGACCCAGAACCACTCGGCGCCCAGCTCGTAGGCGCGGCGCACCCCCTCCGAGAAGCCGCCGGAGCCTCCGGTGTTGCTCTCCATGGGAACGTAGAGGGCACGGGAGGTGCCGCCCAGCGAGTCGGGGTCGTCCGTCGTGAGGCCCCAGCGGGCGTTGGCACGGGCCTCGAAGTCGGCCACGATGCACGCCGTCTCGTCGGAGTTCTCGTTGTCGACTACCACCACGCGCCAAGGCGCCGCCGTAAGCTCGAGCACGGAGTCGAGAAGACCGCCGAGAAGGGCCTGACGCTTGAAGGTCACGATGACGATCGCGGCTCGCCTCATTGTCTTCCTCTCGTTCCCAGCACCCTGCCCGCCTACGACGCCCTAGTATTATAGGGTACGCCGCAGGGAGCCCCCGAGCCAAGGAGGGTCATGAGCGCCATAAACCCATCCCATGGCCACGACCTCGTGTCCGTGGTCGTTCCGATCTACAACGCCGGGGAGACCCTCGAGGCGTGCCTGGAGAGCATCGAGGCGCAGACGCACCGTGAGCTCGAGATCGTCTGCGTGAACGACGGGTCCACGGACGCCTCGGCGCGCATCGTGCGCGACCACGCCGCGCAGGACACGCGCATCGTCATCATCGACAAGCCCAACGAGGGCTACGGCGCCTCCTGCAACCGCGGGATCGCCGCCGCCCGCGGGACGTGGGTCGCCATCGTCGAGCCGGACGACCTGCTCGTCCCCACGGCCTACGAGGATCTTCTCGCCTGCGCCGCGGAGCTAGGCGGGGCAGATGCCGTCGATGTCGTGAGGGCTCCGTACTGGCGCGTCGTCCCGGACGGGAAGGGCGGCGAGCTCCGCGCGAGCTGTCCGTACCGCGGCCGCGTCCGACCCCGTCACCAGCCCTTTGCCATAGGCGAGGGTGTGGAGCTGCTGCGCCATCACCCTGCCATCTGGGCCGGCGCCTATCGTCGGGCCTACCTCGTCCAGGCGGGAATACGCTTTCCCGAGGTTCCCGGCGCGGGCTGGGCGGACAACCCGTTTCTGGTGGAGACGCTCTGCCGCACCGACAAGATCGCCTACACGGACCGCTGCGTCTACGTCTACCACGAGCGCGACCTGCGCGAGGCCGAGACGCTCGCCGGGAGGTCGCCGCTCGTCCCCCTCGAGCGCTGGAACGAGATGATGGACGCCGCGGAGCGCGCCGGCGTGTCCGACCGACGGGTTCTCTCCGCCCTGGCCCTGCGCGGCGTGAACTACGCCCTCATCACGATCGAGGGCGCTGGGGAGGACGCACCCGGGGTCCGTGAGCTCGTGGAACGCTCGATGGCGCGGCTTGACCCCAAGCTGGTCTTTGGCGAGGCCGGCATCTCCGCTGCGGGACGGGAGCTCTACGCGCGCGTCCGCGACGTCTCCGAGCCGCACGGTGGTCATCTGCTCCATCTTGCGTACCTTGCCCGTGAAGGCCTCTATCGCGTGCGCGCCAACGGGCTCGCCTTCACCGTCAGGACCGCCCTGAGCCGGCGCGGCGGGCGTCTCTAGACGAAGGCGTCCGGCATCGCCCACACGGTGCGCCCTCGACCGAGCAGCGAGAGGAGCCGAGCCTGCGCGCAGACGAGCCCCACGTTGCGGCTCCGCACGGGGGCGAGCATCGAGCGCGCCGCATTGCTCGCCGGACGAGCCAGGGAGGCGGCGAGCCGCGCCTGGTCGGTGCCAATCAGGCGCCCGACGGCGGCCTTTTGCTCCGCGGGAGCAAGTCGGCTTCCGCACACGCCCTCGATGCATGCCACCAGCCGCTCCATGTAGCGGCCCTGGAGCATCTCCATGCTCGCCGCGTCGCCCTCGAGCCCCCAGTGTCGATAGAGGGAGAGCAGTGCCGCATGCTCACGCTCGAGAACACGGCCGCCCTCGGGCCTCTCGAACCGTCGCATCGCTGGTGCGGTGCGACGGTCAACGTGGCAGCAGGTGCCACCGATGACGCCCACGCGCTCCACGTCTTCCAGATAGCCCAGGACAAAGAGGTGATCAGAGGGGACATCCGAGCCAAAGCGAAGACCCAGATCGCGAGCACGCCCCAGCGAGAAGAGCTTGCCCGTGGCGGGGAGCAGCTGACCGGAGGCGAAGAGCCTCCATGCCGCGCTCCTGAAGTCATGCTGCGTGGGAAAGGTGACCTCGTCAGCCGTGAGCTCGACCTCCGAGGCCCGACCGTCGGCACCGAGCAGGCAGAGGTCCACGCCACCGATAGCCAAATCGAGCGCCCGATCCTCCGCGCGGCCGACGAGGTCGGCAAGCATGGTCGGGCGGGCAAAGCCATCGGCGTCGATGACGGAGAGGTAGCGGCCCGCGGCGCGCTCGAGGGCAACATCGAGGGCCTCCTGTCGGGAGCAGGCGTCAGCACGCACGAGCTCGATCCTGAGGTCGCGTTCCGCCATGACCTCGACGACCTGGGCAGTCGAGTCCTGCGACCCCGCGTCGACGACGATGAGCTCGAGCTCTCGAAGGGACTGGTTCTGGATGCTTTCGACAGCACGACGCACGTAGCCCTCGGCGTCATGGACTGCCATGAGCACCGAGACGACCGGGCCTCTGCTTGTGCCGTACGCCATCTCCGCATCCTCCCGCCCTCGTCGGGGCACCTCTGGGGACACTCTCTCTAGAGTATCAGCGTGATGCGGCTTCGCAGGTCGCGCAGAAAAACGACAGAGATGCGGCGGCGCTATGCGGCGGCAAGGCGGCCGACGGCGACGCCGAGCTGGGCCTGGTCAAGAACCTGTCGGCCGGTCTCAGTGACGGCGCCGGCCTCGTCTGTGATCGTCTCCGCCGTGAGCGGCGCATCCACGACCGCGAGGTTGGAGACGCCAATCCCGGCCAGTGCCTCCGCAAACGAGAGCAGCGCGGGGGCGTCCATGTTGGTCCTGATCTTGGAGAGGAACCCCGACGCAGACTTCACGAGGGTCTCTGCATCGGACCCGGCGAGCTGCGCCGCCTCCTCTAGCACGTCGTCAGTCGCAAGAATGACGTTGCCAAAGCGAAGGCCGGCGGCCCTGCCGAGCGGGGCCACGCACGCAGCATAGCCCTGACCAGAGAAGAGCTCGGAGAGGGTCGTGGGCTGCTCGTCGACCGTGAGGGCAAGGTCGGTCGGAACGTTCACGAGCGTCGCCGTGCCCGTCGTGGCGTTGACCGCGAGGATGCGCGCCGCCGTGAGCGAGGCCCCTTGCGCGTCCAGGCTACTAGCGGTCAGAAGCAGCGTGCTGTTGATCTCGCTTCCCGTCTCGACGTAGCCGTCGGCGGGGCCCGCCAGGCTGCTCGCAGAGAGCTCGGAGAGGGCGCCGGCAAGGGAGCGGTCGCCCATGCGGCTCTCCAGGGTCGCACGGTTCCAGGCAAACATGACGATCCCCGCCATCACGACAAGAGCCGCAACGGCAACGACGGCACCGATGAGGCTGCGCCGGGGGCTCGGCTCCGGTACGTCGGTCCGCTCGAACCTCTCGCGCTTTCTTGGCATGATCAACCGCCCTTCTCGCCAGTCGTTTAGAACAGCATACCCGAGGCGCCCACGAGAAGGCCCACGCCGACGGCGACGACGTAGACAAAGGCGGTGATGAGGGCGTTCTGACGCGCGTCGGCGTTGGTGCGCCAGAGCACGAGAAGGCCGACGCCACCCGAGGCGAGAAGGCCCGCGAGCATGGGGCCCGTCGCGAGCACGCCGTCGAGGTAGAGCTCCGTGATGGCGACGCTCGCCGCGCAGTTGGGAATCAGGCCCACGAGCGCCGAGACGAAGGTCGCGCGAACCGGGTGGTTGGCGAGGAGCGCCCCGAGCGCATCCTGTCCCACGTATTCGATCGCCAGGCCAAAGACGAACGTCACGGCGAGGATGAAGAGCGTCACCTGGACGGTGTGGACCAGCGCCGAGCGCACGATGGACCAGCGCCCGTGGGCGTGCTCGTGAGCGTGATCGTGGTCGTCGTCGCAGTGGCAGTGCTCGCGCTCACAGAGTTCGTGGATGTGGACGTGGCCGTCCCCCGCGCGATGCCACGCGCGCAGCGCCACGTCCACGACGAGGCCGACCGCGATGCCCACCACAACCTTGAACACCATGATGGCGATGAGCCTGCCCAGCGGCTCCTGATGGGCGAGGAACACGGGCACCATCTCATCTGACGTGGAGAGCACCACCGCGACGAGCGTGCCGAGCGTGACCACGCGACCGGCATAGAGGGTCGCCGCCATCGCGGAGAAGCCGCACTGGGGCAGGGCCCCCAGAGCGGCGCCCACGACGGGGCCCGCCTTACCCGAGCGCTCCACGGCCCCGCGCACGCGGTCGCTCGCGACATGCTCGATCGCCTCCATGGCGAGGTAGGTCAGGAAGAGGAGCGGGACGAGCGCCAGCGTGTCCAAGACGCTGTGCTCAAGCACATGCAGCAGAAAATCCAAGTTCGAGCCTCCAGGGCAGAGTTCGCCGGGAGACTCACTCCCAGGGCGAAAGAGTTAGCTTGGGGTATTCTACCCCGACGAAGGTGAGGCCTTTCGCGGGGGCGCAGGGACCGGCCACCGCGCGATCTCGCGCGGCGAGGACCTCAGCGAGCCAGCTCGGCGTACGATGCCCGCGCCCCACCTCCACGAGCGACCCCGCAATCGTACGCACCATGTTGTGCAGGAAGGCGTTGCCCGTGATGTCGATGGCGACGAGCTCCTCGCCCGCCTCGCACACGCGGCTCACGTCGAGCGCCGACACGTAGCGACAGGTGGGCTTGCCCACAGCCGAGGTCGCCTTGCAGAAGCTCTTGAAGTCGTGCTCGCCCAGCAGCGGGCGCGTCGCCTCCGCCATCGCTTCCACGTCCAGCTCACCGCGATACCACCAGCTGTGGTCCCACGCGAGTACGGGGCGCGCCTGGGACGCCGCGATGCGATAGCGGTAGCTGCGGCTGAGCGCGTCAAAGCGAGCCGAGAAGCCCGCGGGCGCGCGATAGAGCGCCTGTACGGAGAGGTCGTCGGGCGTGAGGGCGCAGAGGCTGCGCATGAAGCGACTGCCGGGGAGCGAGAGCTCGTCTCCGCTCACGGGCAGGCTCACGTACTGGGCGATGGCATGCACGCCGGCATCCGTGCGGCCCGCGCAGGTGAGCTCGCAAGGTCGCCGCAACGTGGTCTCGAGTGCACGGCGCAACTCGCCGGCAACCGTGCGCACGCTCGGTTGCTCGGCAAAGCCGGCAAATTCCGCCCCGCGATAGCCGAGCCGTATGACCAGCGTTCCGTCCTCGGGCATAGCCCCTCCCTTCCTGATCAAGGTTAGCATGCGCCAACGACCGCGTCGCCCCCCTATAGCAGCAGCGATGCCACTCCCCATGCCGCGACGAGCAGAATAAGCGCCCGGTCGCACGCGCCGAGCGGCCCGAGGAGGGCGGTCTGCTCCCCCAAGTAGCAGCGGTCGCACATAGCGCTCGCCAACTCGTCCGCGCGCCGGAACAGGCTCACCACGAGCGGAACGAGGACCTGTCCCCAGCTCGAGAGGCGCCGCAGCGGCCCTCCCTCGTCGAGGCGCGCGCCGCGGGCCCGCTGTGCGCACCGTATGCGGTCCGCCTCCTCTGCCGTGAGCGGTATAAAGCGTAGCGCCACGGACGCCGTCGTCGCGATGCTGCCCACCGGCACGCCCAGGCGCCTGAGTGGTGAGATGAGGGCGGCCAGCGCGTCGGCGATCGCCGGCGGCGCCGTGGTGGACGAGAAGGACAGCGCAAACCCCACGACCAAGACAATCCTGCACACGACCGTGATCCCCCTCGCCAAGCCGTCGGTCGAAAGACCCGGCTGCCCGACCAGGACGATGGCATTTGACAGCACGGAGAGGGCCAGGATCAGCGCGGCAGGGCGAAGCCCCATGAGCACCGTCGCCGGAGAGGTCTTGCTGACGACGAGCGCCGTGACGAGACCCGTCGCAACAAGCAGCAGTCCCCACGGCGCAGGGGCGGCAAACGACGCTACCGACGCGATCAGCAGCGCGATGAGCTTGGACCGCGCGTCGGCGCGGTGCGCGACCGTGTCGCCGGGGGCGTAGGCGCCCGGCACGCGAGCCCTACGCATGTTCCACCACCCTCTCGACGCGGCCGTCCCTGAGCTGGACGGTCGTATGCGCAATCGGCTCCCACTCGTCGGGGTCATGCGTTATGACGACGACGCTTGAGCCCTCGCACACAAGACGGCTCGCCAGGGACCGCAGGTCGTCCACCCCGCCCGCGTCCAGACCCGCCGTAGGCTCGTCAAGGACGTAGGCGCGCGGGCGCGGTGCGACCACGCCGGCGAGTGCCGCGCGGCGCATCTGCCCCCCGGAGAGCTCGAAGGGGGAGCGGTCCAGGAGCTTCTCGTCAATGCCGAGGTCGCGCGCGGCCCCGCGCGCCGCGTCGGCCGGGTCGGCAAGACCCTGGATGCGAGGCCCGTACGCAATATCATCGAATACCGTGTCACAGAAGAGCTGGTCTTCGGGTCGCTGGAACGCAAGACCCACGTCGCCGGGGCATACGGGACGCCCGTCGAGCGTGACCGACCCCGAATCCGGGACGAGGACGCCGGCCAAGACGCGAGCGAGCGTGGTCTTGCCTGCACCCGAGGGACCAGTGAGTACAACCAGCCCCTGAAAATCGAGCGACACGTCGTGCAGTCTACCTAATACTGTCACGCCGGAAGACCGGAGCACCTGTTGACGGGATCGAGCGCGCTGAGTTTTAGGCGGCCTTACGTGACTGGGTCCAGTAAACACGCTCAACTGGTCTGCAATCCGTCCGCTTTCGAGGAATACCTCACGGCCATCGAGCGCCGGCCGGTGCGATATCTCGAGCACCCCGACATCCGTAAGACCGTCCACGATTCGCGCCACACGGCGCCGCATCGGTTGGTCGAGCATCGACGTTGCCTCGTCCAGCACAAGATAGCGCGGGTGCATGGCCAGCACGCCCGCGAGCGCGATGAGCTGCTGCTGACCCCCGGAAAGTTCCGTGGTCATGCGATTGCGCAGCTCGGAGATGCCGCACGCCTCGAGCGCCTCGTCGACCCGCTCAAGCACCTCGTCCCTCGTCAGACCGAGGTTGCGAGGGCCAAAGGCCACCTCGTCCGACACGACGGGGCTTATGATCTGGTTGCACGGGTCCTGGCGAACGTAGCCGACAAGGCGCGCCAGCCCCCCGGTCTCACCGTCAACGGAAACGATGCCATCCGTCGGGGTGAGCGAGCCGTTCAGCAGTCGTGCGAGCGTGGACTTGCCCGACCCGTTGCGCCCGAGCAGCGTGACCCGCTCGCCTGGCCCCAGCGTAAGCGAGACGTGATCAACCACGTTCTTCTCGCCATCATATGAGAAGCACGCGTCCCTAACCTCAATCATGTCCCACCTCCTCGTGCTCGCCGGGAGTCCACACCCCTGACGCCCTCTCATGTTTTGGGCAACAACTTTAATATTCTTCTCGCCAATTTGATACAAAACCATGGGCTTTGTTGCAGATGGGCGAGCAAAACCTCTCATTTCCTGGCAAATGCCATCGAGTACATAAAAACTGTTGCCCAAAACCTCAGGAAAACCTCTGGTTCAGGGCACACCCCGAGCACGGCGACGCGAGAAACCCAAAACTTTGGTTTTGGCGGCATCCCAGAGATGGGCCCAGGTCGTTTTAGTCAAAAAAGGCCCCGGCACGTGGCCGGGGCCCGGACGTACGATGAGCGGCGCGAGGTTACTCGGCCTTCTCCTCCTCGGCGGGAGCCTCCTCAGCGGCAGTATCCTCGACCTCGGCGACCTCCTCGACAACCTCGGTCTCCTCGGCCTTGGGCTCCTCGGCGGGCGCCTCCACGACCTTGGTCACCCTAGCGGCAGGGGCGGCCTTCTTGGCCTTGGCCTTCACGGGCTCGGTCACGAGCTCCATGATGACGATCTCGGCGCCATCGCCCTTGCGGGGACCAAGCTTCATGATGCGGGTGTAGCCGCCGTTGCGGTCGGCCCACATGCCCTGCTGGGCCTTGTCAAAGACCTCGCGGACGATGTCCTTGTCGCCCACGGTGGCGATGGCCAGACGACGGCTGGCGACGTCGCCCTTCTTGGCCCAAGTGATCACGTGGTCCACGTCGGCGCGGATGGCCTTGGCGCGGACGTCGATCGTCTTGATGCGGTCGTTCTCAAACAGGGCGCGAACCAGGCTGCGCTTCATGGCCTTGGTGTGGCTGGCATCGGTGCCCAGCTTCATGCCCCTCTTCTTGTTGTGTCGCATGTCTCGCTACTCCTAAATCCGGCGCGCCTAGGCCTTGAGGGACAGGCCCATGGTCTCGAGCTTGTCCTTGACTTCCTCGATGGACTTGACGCCAAAGTTTCTGATGTTGAGAAGGTCGTTCTCCGAGAACTCCACGAGCTGGCGCACGGAGTGGATGCCGGCGCGCTTAAGGCAGTTGTAGGAGCGGACCGAGAGGTCCAGGTCCTCAATCTGCTTGTCGAGCTCAACGTTGTCCTCGACGGTGCCCGTCGCGAAGATGGAGGCGTCCTCGACGGGCTCGTCCTCCTCGGCCAGGCCCATGAACGCAGTCATGTGCTGGTTGATGATGTTGGCGGCCTCGACGACGGCGTCGCGCGGGGAGATGGAGCCGTTGGTCTCCACCTCGAGCACGAGACGGTCGTAGTCGGTGTGACGACCAACGCGGCAGGCCTCGACGGCCTTGGCGCAACGGCGGACGGGCGAATAGAGCGAGTCCACGTGAATGATCCCAATCGGGTCGTTCTCGCGCTCGTTGTCCTCGCCGGAGACATAGCCGCGGCCCACACCGATGCGCATGCGCATGGTGAGGTGGGCGCCTGCGCCAAGGGTGCAGATGACGTGCTCAGGGTTCACGAGCTCGAACTCGGCGGGAATGTCGAAGTCGCCGCCCGTGACCGTGGCCGGACCGTCAATGGAGATGGAGGCCTCGGCCTCGTCGCCGGTGCCCATGGAGCGGAAGACGAGCCCCTTGACGTTGAGCACGATGTCGGTGACGTCCTCGTAGACACCCTCGACGGTGGTGAACTCGTGCTGGATGCCATCGATCTGGATGGCCTCGACGGCAGCGCCGGAGAGCGACGACAGGAGCACGCGACGGAGCGAGTTGCCGAGGGTATCGCCATAGCCACGCTCGAGCGGCTCAGCGCTCACGCGGGCGAGGTTCTCGTTGATCTCCTCGACCGACACCTGGGGTCGAATGAATTCGGACATTGCTACCTCCAAATCTGGTCGGGCCTACTTGGAGTAGAGCTCGACGATCAGCTGCGCGTCGATGTCGAGGTCGATCTGATCGCGCGTGGGGAGCTGGAGGACGGTGCCCTTGAGCTTCTCGATATCAACCTCGAGCCAGGCGGGAACGGCCATGTGCTCGGAGCTGATGAGGGCCTCCTTGATGGGGAGAAGGTCACGGGCCTTCTCGGCAACGGCGACAACGTCGCCGGCCTTCACCTGGTAGGAGGGGATGTCAACGCGCTTGCCGTTCACGGTGATGTGGCCGTGACGGACGGTCTGGCGGGCCTCCTTGCGAGTGCGGGCAAAGCCGAGACGGAAGACGACGTTGTCCAGGCGGCACTCGAGCAGGCTCATCAGGTTGTCACCGGTGATGCCCTCGCGCTTCATGGCGAGGACGTAGTAGTGACGGAACTGCTTCTCGAGAACACCGTAGATGAACTTGGCCTTCTGCTTCTCGCGGAGCTGCATGCCGTACTCGCTCTCCTGGCGACGACGACGCTTGGGCTCGCGGTTGGAGGTCTTGTTGATGCCCATCACAACGGGGTCGATGCCGAGCTGACGGCACCTCTTGAGGACGGGAGTCCTATCGATAGCCATTGATATTCCTCCTAGCTACACGCGGCGACGCTTGCTCAGACGGCAACCGTTGTGCGCGATGGGGGTCTTGTCCTGGATGCCCGACACCTCGAGGCCGGCGGCCTGCAGGGAGCGGATAGCGGTCTCGCGGCCGGAGCCGGGGCCCTTGACGAACACGGCGACCTTGTGCAGGCCGTGCTCCATGGCCGCCTTTGCAGCGGCCTCGGCGGCGAGCTGCGCGGCGAACGGCGTGGACTTACGGGAGCCCTTGAAGCCGACGGTGCCACCGGACTGCCAGGAGATCACGTTGCCCTGGGGGTCGGTAATCGAGACGATAGTGTTGTTGAACGTGCTCTTGATGTGGGCCTGGCCCACGGCGATGTTCTTGCGCTCGGAGCGGCGCACGCGGGTGGTGCGCTGGTTCTTCTTCTGCGGCATTGTCTACTCCCTAGCCCCTCTTCTTGGCACCGATCTGACGCTTCTTGCCCTTGCGGGTACGAGCGTTGGTGTGGGTGCGCTGACCGTGGACAGGAAGGCCCTTGCGGTGACGGAGGCCGCGGTAGCAGCCGATCTCCATCAGGCGGGCGGTGTTCTGACGAACCTCGCGACGAAGGTCACCCTCGGTGGTGTAGTTGGCGTCGATGAAGTCACGAATCTTGGTGACCTCGTCCTCCGTCAGGTCCTTCACGCGGGTATCGGGGTTGACACCGGTCTCCGCGCAGATCTTGGTGGCGCGGGTCTGGCCGATGCCGAAGATGTAGGTGAGTCCGACCTCGACGCGCTTGTCGCGCGGCAGGTCGACGCCGTTAATACGGGCCAACTTGGAGCTCCTTCCTTAGCCCTGACGCTGCTTGTGGCGCGGGTTCTCGCAGATGACGTAAACCTTGCCATGGCGACGGATGATCTTGCACTTGTCGCACATCTTCTTGACCGAAGGACGTACCTTCATGCGTCTTCCTTCCGGTAGTGCTGATACGAACTATCTACTCGCCCAGCCGCTGGCGTGAATATCCACAGCTGAAGAGCGGACGTGCCCCCTACTTGTAGCGGTAGGTGATGCGTCCCCTCGTGAGGTCGTAGGGAGAGATCTCCACGACGACCTTGTCGCCCGGGAGGATGCGGATATAGTTCATCCTGATCTTTCCCGAGATGGTGCAGAGAATGGTCTTTCCGTTCTCGAGCTCAACGTTGAACATGGCATTGGGCAGCGGCTCGATGACCTTGCCCTCCAGCTCGATTGCGTCCTGCTTGCTCAAATTGACACCCTCTCCACTCCGACAGCGACCAAATATCATACCTAAAATTCACGGACGTTCCACACGGCACTTCTCGTGCTGCATGAGACGCACACAAGAAGAGCGCCTAAGCGTCGGCACCCCCCTGCATCGCGCACCACGGACCCTGCTCGTCCTGCGTGAGGATGACGGGTCCATCGTTGGTGATGGCGACGGTGTTCTCGTAGTGCGCGGCAGGCTGACCGTCATCGGTGACGACCGTCCAGCCGTTGGCGAGCGTGTGGCACTTGTACGTGCCGAGGCAAATCATGGGCTCGATGGCGATGACCATGCCCGCCTGCAGCTTAACGCCGCGACCGCGCTTGCCGTAGTTCCTGACCTCGGGCTCCTCGTGCATGACGCTGCCGACGCCGTGGCCCACGTAGTCACGGACGACCCCGTAGCCGTTCGACTCGGCCAGCTCCTGCACGGCAGCGCCGATGTCACCGAGGTGGTTGCCGGGGACAGCCTGCTCGATGGCCGCCTCGAGGCAGTCGCGCGTGCACTCGCAGAGCGCACGCCACTCAGCGGACGGCTCGCCGACATAGAACGTCCAGGCGTTGTCACCGACCCATCCCTGGTAGGTGGCGCCGGTGTCAATCGAGACGATGTCGCCCTCCTGCAGGATGACGGTCGGGGACGGAATGCCGTGGACGATCTGCTCGTTGACCGACGAGCAGATGCTCCCCGGGAAGCCGCCGTAGCCCTTGAAGGTCGGCGTGGCGCCGTGGAGCCTGATGAATCCCTCGACCACCTGGTCGATTTCCATCGTCGTCGCACCGGGGCGAACAAGCGCCCCGGCACGACGAAGGGCCGCCTTGGACAGAGCCCCGGCGGCCTTCATCTGCTCGATCTGTTCTGGAGTCTTGATCTTGATCATAGACCGAGAAGGACCTTGACGTCGGCATAGACCTCGTCGACCGGACGGTCCCCGTCAACCTCCTTGAGAATCGAGTGACCGCGATAGTACTCGACGAGCGGCGCGGTCTGAGACTGGTAGACATCGAGACGGTGCTGGATGGTTTCCGGCTTGTCGTCATCACGCTGGTACATCTCGCCGCCGCAGCGCGGGCAGGTGTCCACGCCGGCAGGGGCGGTGTAGCCGCAGGAGCGGCAGGTACGACGAGAGCTCAGGCGCTCGACGATTACGCTGGGCTCAACGGAGACGAGCAGGGCGGCGTCGAGCGTGCGACCCATGGCGGCGAGCTCGGAGTCGAGCGTGACGGCCTGGGCGGTGTTGCGCGGGAAGCCGTCGAGGATAAAGCCCTTCTGGGCGTCGTCGGCCTCAAGACGCTCCTTGACGAGGTCGATGACCAGGTCATCAGGAACGAGCTTGCCCTCGTCCATGTAGCCCTTGGCCTTCATGCCGAGCTTGGAGCCCTCCTTGATAGCGGCACGCAGAAGGTCGCCGGTAGAGATGTGGGCAATGCCGAACTCAGCCACGAGCTTCTGTGCCTGGGTTCCCTTGCCCGCGCCGGGAGCTCCGAGAAGAACGATGTTCATGATGCGGACCGCCTTTCCTAGCTACTTGACCTTACCTGCCGACGACGGGCCCTACTTGAAGAACCCGTCGTAGTTGTGCATCTTGAGCTGGCTCTCGATGGAGGAGAGCGTGTCCATAGCAACGCCGACCATGATCAGGACGGAGGTGCCCCCGAACGCCTGGATGAGCGAGTTGCCCGTGAACCAGAAGATAATCGTAGGCACCACGGCAAGAACCGCCATGAACAGCGCACCCGGAAGCGTCACGTGGTCGATGGTGCTCTTGATGTAGGCAGCCGTCGCGGCACCCGGACGGACGCCGGGGATAAAGCCGCCCTGCTTGCGCAGCTGGTCTGCCGTCTCGGTGGGGTTGAACACCATGGACGAGTAGAAGTACGCAAAGGCGACGATGAGGACGACGGAGAGCACCCAGTTGATCCAGCCGGACGAGAGCGCGTTGGCAAAGGCCTGAACCCACTCGACCGTCGGGAAGAACACCGCGAGCTGCGCCGGCAGATACAGGATCGCCGAGGCGAAGATGATCGGCACGACGCCGGCAGTGTTGACCTTGATCGGCAGATAGGTGGCCTGGCCGCCCATCATGCGCCTGCCCACGACGCGCTTGGCGTACTGGATGGGAATGCGACGCTGACCGCGCTCGACGAACACGATGATCGGGATGATGGCGACGATGATGACGAGCGTCACCACGGTGAGAACAATGTTGCCCGTGCCCGTCACCGAGGAGATGAGCGAGGTGGGCAGACCCGACATGATGTTCGCGAAGATGATGAGCGACATGCCGTTGCCCACGCCGTTCTGGGTGATGATCTCGCCGAGCCACATGATGACCATGGCGCCGACGACCATGGTGAAGACCACCATGATGTCGAGAAGGATCTCGGGTGCGCCGGTGTCCGCGAGGCTCACGCCGTAGCTCCTGAACAGGAAGAGGTAGCCGACGGCGTTGAGCAGGGCGAGACCGATCGTGAGGTAGCGCGTGTACTGCGTAATCCTGCGCTGACCGGCCTCGCCCTCGCGGGCAAGCTCGCCAAGAGACGGAATCACGGCCTGGAGCAGCTGGAAGATGATCTGCGCCGTGATGTAGGGCATGATTCCGAGGCTGAAGACCGACATGCGGGAGAGTGCTCCGCCCGAGAACAGGTTGAGCACCGCCATGGCGCCGCTCTCGGACAGCCCGGACTGGTATGCGCCGAGCAGGTCCTGGAACGGGGCACCCGGAACGGGCAGATAGGCACCGAAGCGATACAGCAGCAGGATTGCCGCCGTCAGAAGCAGCTTCTGCCTGAGTTCCGGAACGCGAAACGCGTTGGCGATTCCCTTTAGCACGCCTGCTCGACCTTTCCTCCGGCCGCCTCGATCTTGGCCTTGGCAGAGGCGGAGACCTTGTCCACCTTGACGGTGAGCTTCTTGGTGATCTCACCGTCGCCGAGGACCTTCACGGGAACATAGTTGTGCTTGATGACGCCCTTGGCAACCAGGGTATCGGCGTCGACGGTCTCACCGTCGGCGAACAGCACGTCGAGACGGGCAACGTTCACAGGAGCGTACTCGACGCGGTTGTGGTTCTTGAAGCCGGGGAGCTTGGGAAGACGCATCGCGAGCGGCTGCTGGCCGCCCTCGAAGCCCTTGCCCTTACCGCCGCCGGAACGGGAGAGCTGGCCCTTGGTGCCGCGACCGGCCGTGGTGCCGTGACCGGACGAGTTGCCACGGCCGATGCGCTTGCGGTTCTTGCGCGAGCCCTCCGCGGGACGCAGATCGTTGAGCTGCATGAGTGACTCCTAGTTCTCTTCCACGACCACAAGGTGCTTGACCTTGAAGATCATTCCACGGATGCTCGGGTTGTCCGGCTGCTCCACGACGTCACCGATCTTGCGGAGACCGAGGGCGCGGCAGGTGGCCGTCTGGTCCTTCTTGACGGAGGCAACGGCGCTGCGGACGAGCTTGATCTTGAGGGACTGAGCCATCGTTAGTTCTCCTTCCCGGCGAACATCTCGCTGACCGTGATGCCACGGCGCTCGGCGGTCTGAGCGGGGCTGGAGAGCTCCTTGAGGCCCTCGGCGGCAGCCTTGATGATGTTCATGGCGTTGTTGGTGCCGAGGGACTTGGAGAGCACGTTGGTGATGCCAGCGAGCTCGAAGAGCGGGCGGACGGGGCCGCCGGCGATGACGCCGGTACCCTCGATAGCCGGCTTGATCAGCACGTGGCCGGCGCCGTAGTGGCCCTCGACGGTGTGCGGGATGGTCCCGTGCTCGGTGACGGGCACGTGGAACATGTTCTTCTTGGCGTCCTCGACGCCCTTGGAAATGGCCAGGGGCACCTCGGCGGACTTGCCCATGCCGAGGCCGACGTTGCCCTTGCCGTCACCGACGGCAACGAGGGCGACGAGGGACATGCGGCGGCCGCCCTTGACGGTCTTGGAGACACGGTGGATGAAGACGACGCGCTCCTGAAGATCCGTGTCCTGCTGGCGCTTGCGATCTCGTGCCATTGAATCCTCCTAGAACTTCAGGCCCGCGTTACGGGCACCGTCTGCCAGAGCCTTGACACGGCCGTGATAGATGCGACCACCGCGGTCGAAGGTGACCTCGGTGACGCCCTTCTCGACGGCGCGCTTGCCCACGAGCTCGCCCACGAACTCAGCGGCCTCCTTGTTGGAGCCGATCTTGCCCGTGGCACGGAACTCGGGGTCGAGGGTCGAGGCAGAGCAGATGGTCTTGCCGTCGGCGTCATCGATGACCTGAGCGTAGATGTTTGCGTTGGTGCGGTGCACGCTGAGGCGCGGACGCTCAGCGGTGCCGAAGATCTTGGCGCGGACGCGGCGCTCGCGGCGCTTGAGACCGGCCTTCTTCGCCTGCTGCTTGTTCATTCCTTCTCCTTAGACGTGCCATCACCTGACGGGGTGATGGTCTTTTATAAGCCTCGAGGCTACTTGGCGGCCTTGCCGAGCTTCCTGCGGATGTGCTCGCCCTCGTAGTGAATGCCCTTGCCCTTGTACGGCTCGGGCGGGCGCTTCATGCGGATCTCGGCGGCAACCTGACCGACCTGCTCCTTGGAGATGCCCTTCACGGTGATGTGGGTGTTGTCGGGCACCTCGAAGGTGATGTTGTCGGGGGCCGGGTAGACCACGGGGTGAGAGTAGCCGAGGGAGAGGTCGAGGTCCTTGCCCTTGAGCGTGGCACGGTAGCCAACGCCGGTGAGCTCGAGCTTCTTCTCAAAGCCCTCGGAGACGCCCACGACCATGTTGTGGAGGAGGGTGCGGGTGAGACCCTGCTGGGCGTTGGAGGCGGTGGACTCGTCAGCGCGGACGACATGGAGCTCCTCGCCCTCCTCCTCGATCTTCACGAGGTCGGAGAAGGTGCGGGTGAGCTCACCCTTGCCGCCCTTAACGGTGACGGTGGTGCCATTGACTGTCACAGTGACTCCGGCCGGAACCTGGACAGGCTGCTTACCAATACGAGACACGGCTGTCTCCTTTCATTCCTGCCGAGAGTTACCAGACGTAGGCGATGACCTCGCCGCCGATGCCCTGCTTGCGGGCGTCGCGGTCGCACATCATGCCCTTGGAGGTGGAGATGACGGCGGTGCCGAGGCCGCCGAGCACGCGCGGGAGCTTGTCCGCGGTGGAGTAGATGCGCAGGCCAGGCTTGGAGATGCGACGGATGCCGCGAATGACCTTGGCGTGGCGAGCGCCGTACTTGAGGGTGATGTGGAGGGTCTTCTGCGGGGTCGTGTCCTCGACCTCATAGCCCGCGATGTAGCCCTCCTCGCAGATGACGCGCGCAACCTCGACGAGCACCTTGGTCGAGGGCATGGACACCTCGGCCTTGTTGGCTGCGTTCGCGTTGCGGATGCGCGTCAGCATGTCGGAAATGGGATCAGTGATCTTCATGGATCATTCTCCTTCGGTAATGATGAACCTGAGTGCCCGGTTCGCCCGCACCCGTGGCGCGTGCGCCTGGGCGCCAGAGCCCTGCCGCCCTACCAGCTGGCCTTGCGGACGCCAGGAAGCTCGCCCTTGCTCGCAAGCTCGCGGAAGCACACGCGGCAGAGGCCGAACTTGCGATAGACGGAGTGGGGACGCCCACAACGCTGGCAGCGGTTCTGCGTACGCGTAGAGAACTTCGGCTCGCGCTGAGCCTTGACGATCATCGATGTCTTAGCCACAAATCCTCCTTCAGTGCAATCTCGGCGCCCCGCTCGCACGGGGCGTCTTGTTGATATACGACCTACTCAGCCTTGAACGGGAAGTGGAAGGCAGTGAGAAGTGCCTTGCCCTCCTCGTCGGTCTGAGCGGTGGTCACGATGGTGATGTCCATGCCGCGGGTGTGGTCGACCTTGTCGAAGTCGATCTCCGGGAAGATGAGCTGCTCGGTGACGCCCATGGAGAAGTTGCCACGGCCGTCGAAGCTCTTCGGGGAGATGCCGCGGAAGTCGCGGATGCGCGGGATGGCGATGGAGATCAGGCGATCGAAGAACTCCCACATGCGGTCGCCGCGGAGGGTGACCTTGGCGCCGATCGGCATGCCGGCACGGAGCTTGAAGGTGGCGATGGACTTGCGGGCGTGGGTAATCAGCGGCTGCTGGCCGGTGATGGCGCGCAGGTCAGCGACGGCACCGTCGATGGCCTTGGCGTCCGTAGCGGCCTCGCCGACACCCATGTTCACCACGATCTTCTCGATCTTGGGGATCTGGTTGACGTTCTTGTAGCCAAACTGCTTCTGGAGCTCGTCGCGCACGGTGGCGAAATACTGCTCCTTGAGACGCGGGACGTACTTGTCTGCCATGTTCACTCCTTAAATCCTGGGGTTCTCAGCACGGGGTTTCCAACCTCGTACCTCCCTGCCTTGGCGGGGCCGGGAGCCTTGTCATGCGTCCGAGGCAGAATCCTCCCTACCTACAGACGCAAGGAAACATATTACGCCCTTTCTCCACAAAAGGGAACGACGAACTCCTCGGCACCGTTTATGCACAATCCGCACGTTCTTCTCGCCTGCCATCCGCTCCCGCAAATACGCGATTTCCAACGTTTCAACCCCCTAAAGTGTTGGAAGCCGCGTATCGAAGAGCACACACCAGGGCGGCGACAAGAACGAGCCTGACCGTACGCGTTAACAGAAGGAGCCCCCGGATTTCCGGAGAGAAGTTCCGCGAAGCGCACTTCTCGAAGGAAATCCGGGGGCTCCCGTCAGGTTCGTGGGACTCAGGCTCTTAGAACTGGGCGCCGCACTTCTTGCAGACGCGAACCTTGTCGCCCTTGTCGTTAACGTCGTGACCGACGCGGGTGGGCTTGCCGCACTTGGGGCAGACCAGCATGACGTTGGACGCGTCGATGGCGGCCTCCTTCTCGACGAAGCCACCCTGCTGGTTCTGGGCGGTCGGGCGGACGGCCTTCTTGACGACGGCGACGCCCTCGACGACGACCTTGCCCTCGGCGGGCAGAGCGCGCAGGATCTCGCCCTCCTTGCCCTTGTCCTTACCGGAGAGAACGACGACCTTGTCGCCCTTCTTCACGTTCATCTTCGCCATATTCACTCACTCCCTAGAGCGTCTCAGGCGCGAGCGAGACGATCTTCATGTACTTGTGGTCACGGAGCTCGCGGGCGACGGGCCCAAAGATACGGGTGCCCTTGGGCTCGCCCTCCTTGTCGACGAGAACGCAAGCGTTCTGGTCGAACTTGATGTAGCTGCCGTCCTTGCGGCGGGTCTCCTTGGTGGTGCGCACGATGACGCAGCGGACGATGTCGCCCTTCTTCACCGAGCCGCCCGGCGTGGCCTCCTGCACGGCGCCGATGATGACGTCGGCCAGGCCGGCGTAGCGACGCTTGGAGCCACCGAGGACCTTGACGCACTTCACGCGTCGGGCGCCGCTGTTGTCAGCGACGTTGAGCATGGTCTCCATCTGAATCATTGGTGTTCCTCCGAACGTATGCCACCCAGAGGTGCGCCCAGACGCGCGACGCACATGGGAAGCTTGTCACTGATACTTACTTGGCGCGCTCGACGATCTCCACGAGACGCCAACGCTTGGTCTTGGAGAGCGGACGGGTCTCCATGACGGTCACGAGGTCGCCGACGCCGCACTCGTTCTTCTCGTCGTGGGCGTGGAGCTTCTTCGAGATGGTCATCATCTTGCCGTACTTGGGGTGACGCTTGCGGTAGTCGATCTTCACCGTGATGGACTTGTCGCCAGAGATGGAGACGACCGTCCCGGTGACGACCTTGCGCGCGTTCCTCTTCTCGGTCTCAGCCATAGTCATATCTCCTGCTAGTTCTGGGCGGCGGACTTCTCCGCGGCGATCTGACGGGCGCGCTGCTCGGTGAGGACGCGCGCGATGTCCTTCTTCACGATCTTGACGCGAGCCGTGTTGTCGAGCTGGCTCGTGGCCATCTGGAAGCGGAGGTTGAAGAGCTCCGCGCGGCCCTCCTCCAGCTTCTTGGCGAGCTCATCGTCGCTCATGGCCTGGATGTCCTTGTACTTCATTGACTATTCCTCCCCGTCCTTGTCGGTGCGGGCGACGATCTTGGTCTTGATGGGCAGCTTGTGCTGGGCAAGACGCAGGGCCTCGCGAGCCACCTCGTCAGACACGCCGTCGATCTCGAACATGATGCGGCCCGGCTTGACGACGGCCACCCACTCCTCGGGGTTGCCCTTACCGGAGCCCATGCGGGTCTCGGCCGGCTTCTTGGTGATGGGCTTGTCGGGGAAGATGGTGATCCAGACCTTGCCGCCACGCTTCATGTAACGGGTCATGGCGACACGGCAGGCCTCAATCTGGCGGTTGGTGATCCAGTGAGCCTCGAGGGCCTGGATGCCGTAGGAACCAAAGTGCAGCTCGGTGTTGCCCTTGGCGTGACCCTTCATGGAGCCGCGCTGGACCTTGCGGTGCAGGACGCGCTTAGGTGCGAGCATTAGCGAGCCCTCCTCTCATTGCGACCACGGCGAGGACGCGAGGAGCCCTCGAGCGCCGGACGGGGCGTAGCCTGGCCGGGCAGCTTCTCGCCGAAGTAAATCCAAACCTTGACGCCGCAGGCACCCATGGTGGTGCGAGCGGTGGACTGGCCGTAGTCGATCACGGCACGCAGAGTGTGCAGGGGCACGCGACCCTCGCGGTACCACTCGCGACGGCCCATCTCGGCGCCGTTGAGGCGGCCGGAGCACTGGATACGAATGCCCTTGGCGCCGGCCTTGCGGGCGGACTGAACGGCCTTGCGCATGGCGCGACGGAAGGCGACGCGCTGCTCGAGTTGCTCGGCGATGGACTGAGCGACGAGGTTGGCATCGAGCTCGGGACGCTTGATCTCGACGACGTCGACGTTGACCATGCCCTTGCCGACCTTGGCAACCTTCTCGAGGTCAGCACGGAGGACGTCGATGTCGGCGCCCTTCTTGCCAATCACGATGCCCGGGCGAGCAGTGTAGATGGTGACCTTGACCTTGTCGCCGGCGCGCTCGATGTCGACACGGGAGAGGGCGGCCTTGGCGAGGCGCTTCTCGAGGTACTTGCGGACGGCGAGGTCGTTGCCGAGGGTCTCGGCGTAGTTCTTATCGGCGTACCAGCGGGAACGCCACTCCTCGGTGATGCCGAGACGGAAGCCGGTAGGCTGAACCTTGTGACCCATGCTCGCTTACGCCTCCTTTCGCGGAGCGACGACGACGGTGATGTGGCTCATGCGCTTGTTGATGCGAGAGGCAGAGCCCTTGGCGCGCGGACGAATGCGCTTGAGGGTGGGGCCCTCGTCAACATAGGCGAGCTTGACGCAGAGGTTGTCGGCGCGCAGGCCGTTGTTGTTCTCGGCGTTGGCGATCGCGGAGCGCAGGACCTTGGCGACGTCGACAGCGGCGGCGCGCTTGGAGAACTGCAGGACCTCGAGGGCCTTCTCGACGGGGAGGTTGCGAATCAGCGAGACGACGGCGCGGGCCTTGCGCGGGGCAACGCGCACGTACTTGGCGGTCGCGCGGACCTCGTTGGTGTTGTTCTGAGGCATCTAGCTAACCTCCCTAGTTGGCCTTGTGGCCACGGAACGTGCGGGTGGGCGCGAACTCGCCCAGCTTGTGCCCGACCATGGACTCAGTGACGTACACGGGCACGTGCTTGCGGCCGTCGTGGACGGCGATCGTGTGACCGACCATCTCGGGGAAGATGGTCGAGGAGCGCGACCAGGTCTTGATGACCTCCTTGGTGCCGGCCTCGTTCTGAGCGGCGACACGCGCGAGGAGGCGAGTCTCCACGAACGGGCCCTTCTTGAGACTTCTGCTCATGCTTTCTATCTCCTACTACTCGTGTTCCGACTACTTGGACTTGCGGCGACGGATGATCAGGCGGTTGGAGGCCTTCTTCGGGTCGCGCGTCTTGTAACCCTTCGTCGGCTTGCCCCACGGCGTCACGGACGGACGGCCGGAGGTGTGGTTCTTGCCCTCGCCGCCGCCGTGCGGGTGGTCGACCGGGTTCATGACGGTACCACGGACGGTCGGGCGGACGCCGGCCCAGCGGCTGCGGCCGGCCTTGCCGACGACGATGTTGGAGTGCTCGGCGTTGCCGACCTCACCGATGGTGGCGCGGCAGGTGAGCAGGACGCGGCGAAGCTCGGAGGAGGGCATGCGCAGGACGGCGTAGCCGTTGTCCTTGCCCATGAGCTGGACGGAGGTGCCGGCGGCGCGGGCCATAGCGGCGCCCTTGCCGGGCTGGAACTCGACGGCGTGGACGAGCGTGCCGACCGGGATCTCGGAGAGCGGCATGCAGTTGCCCGGCTTGATGTCGATGTCCTTGGTGCCGGAGACGACGGTGTCGCCCACGTGCAGGCCCTCGGGGCACAGGATGTAGGCCTTGGCGCCGTCAACGTAGTGGAGCAGCGCGATGCGGGCGGAGCGGTTGGGGTCGTACTCGATCGTGGCGACCTTGGCCGGGACGTCGTCCTTGCGGCGCTTGAAGTCGATCTTGCGGTACTGACGCTTGTGGCCGCCACCCTGGTGACGGGTGGTGATGCGGCCGTTGTTGTTGCGGCCGGCCTTCTTGGGCAGGGGCTCGAGAAGCGACTTCTCGGGCGTGGTGCAGGTGATCTCGGCGAAGTCCGAGACCGTCTGGAAACGCCTGCCGGCGCTCGTGGGCTTGAGGTGCTTGACTGCCATTGAAACCTTTCCCTTCTTTTCCGTTGGCCGGCCCGCTCAGGGAGTGGCGGACCGACACCGGATTACCACGGTACCGCGCGTATCCATCATGCGCGGCATGCTGCCCGAGCCCCAGGCGGGACCCGGGCGAAAGCGCTACTCGGCGGCCTGCTGGCTGCCGAAGATCTCGATCGTCTCGCCGGGGGCGAGAGTCACGACGGCCTTCTTCCAGGAGCGCGTGGTACCGGGGTTCTGGTAGCGAACGCGCTTCTTCTTACCGGAGACGTTCATGGTGTTGACCTTGACCACGTGGACGCCGAAGAGCTTCTCGACGGCGCTGGCGATCTCCTCCTTGGGGGCGGACTTGGCCACCTCGAAGGTGTACTTGCCCTGCTCAATGAGGTCGAAGGAACGCTCGGAGACGATCGGGCGGATGATCACGTCGTAGGCGGAGTTCATTATGCGAGCACCTCCTCGAACTGCTTCGCGATGTCGGCGGTCATGACGAGGGCGCCGTTGTCGATGAGGGTGCGCGTGGTGGCCTCGGAGACGCCGATGACGCTGACGCCGGCGAGGTTGCGGAACGAGAGGTAGGTGTTGACGTCATCGTCGGCGACGACAATCGTCACGCGCTTCTCGCCGATGCCGAGGGCGCCGAGAAGGGCCTTGGCCTGCTTCGTGGACGGCTTCTCGAAGGAGAGGGCGTCGACGAGCACGAGCTCCTGGTCGGCGACCTTGCCGGAGAGTACGGAGCGCATGGCGAGCTTGACCATCTTGTTGTTGATGCGCTTGTTGTGGGTGCGCGGGGTGGGGCCAAAGACGACGCCGCCGCCGGTCCACTGCGCGGCGCGGGTGGAACCCTGACGCGCACGACCGGTGCCCTTCTGACGGTAGGGCTTGGCGCCGCCGCCAGAGACGTCGTGACGGTTCTTCACGGCGTGGGTGCCCTGACGAGCGCAGCTGTCCTGGCACACCACGACCTGGTGGATCACGGGGATGTTCGGCTCGATGCCGAAGACGCCGTCAGAGAGCTCGGCCTCAGCGACCTGAGCCCCCTCGACGTTCTTGATTGCGTACTTGGACATTCTGTCCTCCTTGTTAGCCTAAGAGTTTTCCTGGCACTTAGGCCATGCGGATCTGGACGAGAGCGTTCTTGCCGCCGGGGACAGCGCCCTTGACGAGCATGAGGTTCTGCTCGGCGTCGATGCGGACGAGCTTGAGGTTCTTGACCGTCACGCGCTCGTCGCCCATGTGGCCGTACATGTGCAGGCCCTTGCGGACGCGCGCGGGGTAGGCGCACTGACCGATGGAGCCCGGACGGCGCTGGTTGCGGGAACCGTGGGTCATGGGGCCACGGGAGAAGTTCCAGCGCTTGATGGTGCCCTGGAAGCCCTTGCCCTTGGAGGTGCCGATGACGTCGACGGACTTGACGTCGGCGAAGTCGGCGACGGTGACGACGTCACCGGTCTTGTGCTCCTCGCCGTTCTCGACGCGGACCTCGCGGAGGTAGCGCATCGGCTCGACGCCGGCGGCCTTGAAGTGGCCGGCCATGGGCTTGTTGACGTGCTTGGCGGAGATGTCTCCGAAGCCGATCTGGACGGCGTCGTAGCCGTCGGTCGCCTTCGTCTTGACCTGCGAGACGGTGCAGGGGCCAGCCTGGATGACGGTGACAGGCACGACGTTGTCGTCCTCGTCCCAGATCTGCGTCATCCCAAGCTTGCGGCCAAGGATCGTGCTGACCATGCTCTTTCCTAACCCTCGGTGGTCATGGGCTTTTTCGGGCGCCCCTTGCGCCCGTCCCCAGCGGACCACGTCCTGTATCTGCGGCTCTTGGGGTCGAGACATAGCTCTCCCCTTTTGAGCAGCCTGTCTAGTCTACACGCGCAGCGTGGTCGACACAATGTCTCCATATAATTTTTAGGGTCGCTGAGCTGCGGCGTCACATTCCGCGTCCCCGGGCGTATCCATGGTTTGGACGAGCGCCCGCGCGTTGCTCAGATGCCCTGGTTCACGATCTTCTCGCACGCGAACGTACGCGCCGCGGGGTCGTAGTCGAAGACGAGCACGCAGCAGTTCCCGAGGTGCACGTCCTGCGGGCACCGCGCGAGGCGCTCCCAGGCGAGCTTGAACTGCAGTGTCGCCGAGCCGTGGCAGACGGCGAGCGCGCACTCGACGCCGGGTGCCTCCATGATGTCCGTCATCGTCGCGACCACGCGCTCGCGCAGCTCGACGCTCCCCTCCCCGCCGTACGGCACGAGTTTCTCGCCCGGGTCCCAGAGCTCGGCCGGGACGTCCTCGACCGGCCCTCCCTCAAAGGGTCCGTAGCTGCGCTCCATGAGGCCGTCAAGCGCCTCTGCGGGCGGCAGGTCCTTCTTGCCGGCAGCGCGATACTCCTCGCGCACCACCTCGAGCGTCGCCGCGGCCCGGCCGAGCGGCGAGGTGCACATGCGGTCAAAGTGGACCCCCTGCCCCGCAAGCCAGCACCCCGCCGCGCGGGCCTGCTCCACGCCGAGCGGCGTGAGCGGCGAGTCGCAACGACCCTGCACGCGGTGCTGCAGGTTGAACTCGGTCTGGCCGTGGCGCAGCACGTAGAGCATGGGCATTAGAGCGCCTCCGTGATGGCGGCGAGAAGGTCGGCGTACTCTGTGAACGCCGGGAGGTCCGGGTTGTCCGCCTGGATCTGCGTCGTGCTGCGGAAGAGGAAGCCCGCCTTGCTCGCACGGATCATCGCGAGGTCGTTGAAGGAGTCGCCCGCCGCGATGGTGTCAAAGCCGCAGCTTTGAAGGGCGCGAACGGTGGTCAGCTTGGAGTTCTCACAACGCATGCGGTGACGGAGAATCTCGCCCGTGGGCATCACCTCGAGCGAGTTGCACAGCAGAGTGGGCCAGCCGAGCTTGGCCATGAGCGGGCGTGCGAACTCCTCGAACGTGTCCGAGAGGATCACGACCTGGGTGCGCTCGCGAAGCGCATCGAGGAACTCGTGCGCGCCGGGCAGCGGGTCGATGCGCGCGATGACGTCCTGAATCTGCGGAAGCCCAAGCCCGTGCTCGCGCAGTGTGGCGATGCGGAAGGCCATGAGCTTGTCGTAGTCGGGCTCGTCGCGCGTGGTACGGGAGAGCTCCGGAATGCCGGACTCCTCGGAGAACGCGATCCAGATCTCGGGCACGAGCACACCCTCGAGGTCGAGGCAGACGATATTCATGGATGCTCCTTCGTCGGGCCGTCTTCTTCTCGTCATCATACACAGCAATGGTTTCGTCTTCGCAACGAGCGGCGGACGGCATTGGATTGTCCAAAACGGTTGCTTGTGCGGCGTTGGGCCCTGCTTGAGAATCAAAACGCTCGTTCGTGTGGCGCAGATTTCCCGTATTTCGTCACCCATGGCTTCGATTTTTTAGGTTTGCCCAGTTGAGAATATGTGTCTTTGAATCATTTTGCTGTTGCGATTCAAAATCACGCTACACGAGTCAGCGCTTTGATTTTGAGGCCAGAGTTTTGTAGCACGAGAGCCAGTTTTATGCATTCGAAGGTGTGGGAGACCCGTCATGGGGTACAAGTCCGTGAAGAACGCCCTGCCGTCGACCGAAAGGACGCCCATGGCACCCCGTTACGAGCTCTTCATCATGCCCGCCTGCCCCTACTGCCAGAAGGTCCTGCGCTTCATGGAGCGCCGCGGCATCGAGATGCCCCTGCGCGACATCACCTCCGACCCTGACGCCCGCGAGGAGCTCGTTCGCGTAGGCGGCAAGCCTCAGGTTCCCTGCCTGTTCATCGACGGCGCCCCGCTGTACGAGTCAGACGACATCATCACCCGTCTCTCCAAGGCTTTTGAGAACTAGCATCTCAACGCATCTGTACACCACATTTGACATACGCCCGACACCGTCCTGGGCACACTCTCGCCAACGAGGGGAGGCGCCATGGACGTAGGTTCGGGCATCCGGGAGCTCAGGTTAGCCCGTGGTCTTACGTAGGAGGAGCTCGCCGCCGCTCCCCCCCGCTCGAGGCGCAGATCGACGGCGTTGGAACCGTCACGATGCACAAGAATCTGCGCATGCGCATGGGCATAGCGGAGGTTTGGGAGCTCAAGGACTGCGACGTGTGGGTGACGGGCAACTGGCTGGGCGAGAAGGTCGAGCTCACGCAAGCCAACCGCCCTGTAGCGTCTGTCGAGCTCAATGGGCCAGACGCACGCTTGCGCGTGGCGCACGGCCGCTACACCCTTCTAGCCCTCAGCCTGGCGTTCCTTCGGATTCTCGTCCGCTCAGACACGTAGGTTGGACTGGTTGAGGCCAAAACGCAGGAGGCCCCCGGTATTCCACGCGAGAGTGCGCTTCGCGGAACTCTCGCTTAGGAATACCGGGGGCCTCACCCAGGTGCGTTAGGACCTAGAGCTTGATCTCGATGTCCACGCCGGCCGGGAGGTCGAGACGCATGAGCGAGTCAACCGTGGCGGCAGCCGGGTCGAGGATGTCGATGAGGCGCTTGTGGGTGCGCATCTCGAACTGCTCGCGGGAGTCCTTGTCCTTGTGCGGCGAGCGGATGACCGTGTAGAGGTTGCGCTCGGTGGGCAGGGGGATGGGGCCGGACACGCGGGCGCCCGTCTTCTGGGCGGTGTCGACGATGAGCTTCGCGGACTGGTCGACGACCTCGTGGTCGTAGCCCTTGAGGCGAATCCTGATCTTCTGGCTTGACACTTTGTACCTCCAAATGAGCTAGGGCTCGTGGTCGTTGACTTAGGAAGCGTTTCCGCCGTTCTTGGCGACGATCTCGTCGCGAATGTTCTTCGGGACGGGCTCGTAGGAGTCGAACTGCATGGTGTAGCTCGCACGGCCCTGCGTCTGGGAGCGGAGGTCGGTGGCGTAGCCGAACATCTCGCCCAGCGGCACCTTGGCGCGGATGACCTTGGTGTCGCGACGGTCCTCCATGCCCTCGATCTTGCCGCGGCGGGAGGAAAGGTTGCCCATGACGTCGCCCATGTACTGCTCGGGCGTCTCAACCTCGACCTCCTCGACGGGCTCGAGCAGGATCGGGTCGGACTTGCGCAGGGCCTCCTTGATGGCCATGGAGCCGGCGATCTTGAAGGCGGCCTCGGAGGAGTCGACCTCGTGGTAGGAGCCGTCGATGAGCTTGACCTTGATGTCGACGACCGGGTAGCCGGCGATGACGCCGCTCTCGAGCGCCTCCTGGATGCCCTTGTCGATGGAGGGGATGTACTCCTTCGGGATGACGCCACCGACGATGGCGTTCTCGAACTCGTAGCCCTTGCCCTCCTCGTTGGGCTCCATGTCGATGATGGCGTGACCGTACTGGCCGCGACCACCGGACTGGCGGACGAACTTGCCCTCGGCGTGCATGACGGCCTTGCCGGCGGTCTCACGGTAGGCGACCTGCGGCTTGCCCACGTTGCAGTCGACCTTGAACTCGCGGCGCAGACGGTCGACGATGATCTCGAGGTGCAGCTCGCCCATGCCGGCGATGATGGTCTGNNGTCTGGCCGGTCTCGTGGTCGGTGTGGACCTGGAAGGTCGGGTCCTCCTCGGCGAGCTTGGCCAGGCCGACGCTCATCTTCTCCTGCTCGGCCTTGGTCTTGGGCTCGACGGCAACGTCGATGACCGGGTTGGCGAACTGGATGGACTCGAGGATGATCGGGTGCTTCTCGTCGCAGAGGGTCTCACCGGTGGTGGTGTTCTTGAGGCCGACGCAGGCGACGATGTCGCCGGCGGAGCAGGCGTCACGGTCAACGCGCTCGTTGGCGTTCATCTCAAGGATGCGGCCGAGACGCTCGCGGTTGTCCTTGACCGAGTTGTAGACGTAGGAGCCCGCCTCGGCCTGACCGGAGTAGACGCGGATGTAGGTGAGCTTGCCGACGTAGGGGTCGGTCATGATCTTGAAGGCGAGGGCCGCGAAGGGCTCCTTCGGGTCGGCGTGACGCACGTCCTTCTCGCCCTTGAGCGTGGTGCCGTCGATCTCGGTGACGTCGAGCGGGCTCGGGAGGTAGTCCACGACGGCGTCGAGGAGCTCCTGGATGCCCTTGTTCTTGTAGGCGGAGCCCACGAAGACGAGGTTGAGCTCGCCGTCGATGACGCCCTTGCGCAGAGCCGCCTTGAGGGTGTCGACGTCGATCTCGGCCTCCTCGAGGACGGCCTCCATGATCTCGTCGGAGAAGTTGGAGGCAGCGTCGAGCAGCTCCTCGCGCTTCTCCTGGGCGAGGTCCATGAACTCGTCGGGGATGGCGTCCATGGGCTCCGGGTAGATCATGCCCTTGGTGTCCTCCTTGAAGTCCCAGGCGGTCATGGTGACCAGGTCCACGAGACCCCAGAAGTTGGACTCGGCGCCCATCGGAATCTGGGCCGCCACGGCGTTGGCGTGCAGGCGGTCCTTCATGGTCTCGATGGCGTGGAAGAAGTCGGCGCCCACGCGGTCGTACTTGTTGATGAAGGCGATGCGGGGGACACCGTAGGTCGTGGCCTGACGCCAAACGGTCTCGGACTGCGGCTGGACGCCGGCGACGGCGTCAAAGACCGCGACCGCACCGTCGAGGACGCGCAGGCAGCGCTCGACCTCGGACGTGAAGTCAACGTGGCCCGGGGTGTCGATGATCTGGATGACGTGGTCCTTCCAGAAGCACGTGGTGGCCGCGGAGGTGATGGTCACGCCGCGCTCCTGCTCCTGGACCATCCAGTCCATGGTGGCGGCGCCGTCGTGGACCTCGCCGATCTTGTGGGTCTTGCCGGTGTAGTAGAGGATGCGCTCCGTCGTGGTGGTCTTGCCGGCGTCGATGTGGGCCATGATGCCGATGTTGCGGAGGTCCTCGAGCTTGTACTTAACCTTTGCCATGTGGCTTCTCCTCGGTCTCGCGAACTAGAAGCGGTAGTGAGAGAAGGCGCGGTTGGCCTCGGCCATCTTGAAGAGGTCCTCACGCTTCTTGATGGAGGCGCCGACGCCGTTGGAGGCGTCGAGGATCTCGTTGGCAAGACGCTCGGCCATCGTCTTCTCCTTGCGGGCACGGGAGAAGTTGACCATCCAGCGGATGGCGAGGGTGGTGGCGCGACGGGAGTTGACCTCCATCGGCACCTGATAGGTGGCGCCACCAACGCGCTTGGGCTTGACCTCGAGGGTCGGGCGCACGTTGTCCATGGCCTTCTTGAAGACGGTGAGGGCGTCCTCGCCGCTCTTCTCGGCGACGATGTCGAAGGCACCGTAGACGATGCGCTCGGCGGTGGACTTCTTGCCGTCGAGGAGGACCTTGTTGATGAGCTGGGTCACGAGACGGTTGTTGTAGACGGCGTCAGGCTGGACCTCACGACGGTGGTTCTTAGCTGCTGCACGACGCGGCATGGTGTATCTCCTTCAGTGATTGCGATCAGTTACGCGGCGTTGACTACTTGGGGCGCTTGGTGCCGTAGCGAGAACGGGCCTTCTGGCGGTTCTGGACGGCGGCGCAGTCGTAGGCGCCACGGATGATCTTGTAGCGGACACCAGGGAGGTCACGCACGCGGCCGCCGCGGATCAGGACGATGGAGTGCTCCTGGAGGTTGTGGCCCTCGCCGGGGATGTAGGCGGTGACCTCGATGCCGTTCACGAGGCGCACACGGGCGACCTTACGAAGAGCGGAGTTCGGCTTCTTGGGGGTGGTGGTGAAGACGCGGGTGCAGACGCCACGCTTCTGGGGGTTGTGCTGCAGGGCGGCGTTCTTGGACTTGGCCTTGACGCTCATGCGGCCCTTGCGGACCAGCTGGTTGATAGTAGGCAAAGCTCTCTCCTTCTGTACTATCGACGACGTGCTCATTTACTCGTATTCAAGGGCCGAGCAGCACCTCTGCCCCGGATTGACGCAACGGTGAAGATTACGCGCATGATTGGCAGTTGTCAAAACGCCACGGTCCCGGGCGTATCCATTCTCCACGCGACGTTCATGCCCGGACGGCAGGTTCTTCTCGGCTGCGCTGGCGACGTGCCAGACCAGACTGTCGGTTTCTGCGGCTTGCGGGATCGATATTTTGCCCGCGGCACGCAGAAACCGACAGTCTGCGGAAGGTGAGTCCGGAATCTAGGGCGCGGACAGGGCGAGAGGAACGCCCGCTCGCGGCGGCTAGGCCCAGGAGAGGCCCACGGCGCCAACGCCGAGGTGCTTGGCGAGCACCGGGCCGCCGTCCTTGACGCGCAGGTGGGCCTCCGGGAAGCGCTCGCGCGCGGCGAGCAGGACCTCGCGGGCCTCGACGCCGCGTGGCCCGAAGTGCGAGACCAGAAGCTCGGTCGTGCCCGCCGGGACGCGCTCGGCCATCACGGCCGCCATGCCGCGGGCGCCGCGGCCGTCGGCGAGCTTGACGATGCCGCCCTCGTCGAGCGCCATCACCGGGTAGCGGTTGAGCTTGGTTGCCACCGCGCGACGGATCGCGCCGAGTCGGCCGCTGCGTGAGAGCGCCGCCATGTCGGGCACGGAGAAGACGATGCGCGTGGATTCGCGCAGCGTCGCGAGCTCCTCCACAATCTGGGTGACGTCGCGCCCCGCGTTGGCGAGCGCACGCGAGCGACGGACGAGAAACTCGAGCGCACCGGCGGTCTCCCAGGAGTCAAAGACGGTCACGCGCGGGTCGGCGACGGCCTCCGCCGCCTGCTCGGCGCTGCGATACGTGCCGGAGAGGCGCGAGGAGATCGTGATGCAGAGCACGTCGTCGCCCGCGTCGAGGTGGCGGCGAAACGCGCGCTCGAAGGCGGACGGGCGCACGGCCTCGGTGGTCACCAGGCCAGGCCCGAAGAGCGCGGCGGCATAGTCCCCGTTCTCGCCGACAAACCCCTCCGCATGGCGCATGCCAGCGGCGGCGTAGCCCATCGGCAGCACGTCGACTCCCAGCTCGGCAGCCTCGTTGCGGGTGAGGCCACAGGTGGAGTCCGTGACTAGAGCGAGCATGTGCGGTCGCCTCCCATCGCGCGGAACTTGTCGTAGCGGCGCGCCACGAGCTCGTCGGCGGGTAGCGGGGTCAGCTCGTCGAGCGCGAGCTCGACCTCGCGCACGAGGTCGTGGGCCAGCTCGGTGTGCGTGAGCCCGAGGTCCGCCACCACGCCGTCGACCAGACCCAGCTCGGAGAGGTCGCTCGCCGTGATGTGCAGCGCGGCGGCGGCCTCGTCGGCGCGCTTGGTGTCCTTCCAGAGGATCGAGGCACAGCCCTCGGGGCTGACCACGGAGTACGCGGCGCTGCCGAGCATGTAGACGCGGTCGGCCACAGCGAGCGCCAGCGCGCCGCCGGACCCGCCCTCGCCCACCACGACGCTCACGATCGGCATCTTGAGGCCGCTCATGGCCACGAGGTTGGTCGCGATGGCCTCGCCCTGGCCGCGCTCCTCCGCCCCGATGCCGCAGTAGGCGCCGGAGGTGTCCACGAAGCAGACCACGGGACGCCCGAACTTCTCGGCCTGGCGCATGAGGCGCAGCGCCTTGCGGTAGCCCTCGGGGTGTGCCATGCCAAAGTTGCGGCGCACGCGCTCCTTGGTGGTGTTGCCGCGCTC
Source organism: Atopobium sp. UBA1382 (assembly GCA_002305805.1). Lineage (GTDB taxonomy): Bacteria > Actinomycetota > Coriobacteriia > Coriobacteriales > Atopobiaceae > Thermophilibacter > Thermophilibacter excrementavium. The sequence goes on from DBQY01000015.1 coordinate 156,534, forward strand.
GATGGCGATCACGGTCATCACGCGCTCGCCCTTCCAGGCGATGCCGGCCACGATCGCGGCGTCGTCGGCGTAGAGACGGTCGCCATGCAGCTCCACGAAGCCGTCCCACCCGCGCTCGATCAGCTCGAGGGCGGTGGCGCGCTCCGTGGAGCGCGTGAGCTTGACGATGTCGTAGGCGCTCTCGGGCTCGGGGGTGCGCTTGGGGCGCACGCCGCGGCCGCGGCGGGGCTCCTCGTGCGTCAGCGCGTGGGGCGCGCCCGCTCCCGGTACCACGCCCTGGTGCAGGGCGAGAAGCTCGGCGATGGTGGCAGCCATGTCCTTGCGCTCCACGATGAGGTCGCAGAATCCGTGCTCGAGCAGGAACTCGGCGCGCTGGAAGCCGGCGGGGAGCTTCTTGTGCGTGGTCTGCTCAACCACGCGCGGTCCGGCAAAGCCGACGAGCGCTCCCGGCTCGGCGAGGATGACGTCACCCTCCATCGCAAAGCTCGCCGTGACGCCGCCGGTAGTGGGGTCGGTGAGCACGGTCAGGTAGAACAGCCCGGCCTCGGAGTGTCGGCGCACCGCCGCGGAGACCTTGGCCATCTGCATGAGCGAGGTGGTGCCCTCCTGCATGCGGGCACCGCCGGAGACGGTGAAGCCCACGACCGGGAGGCCGAGCTCCGTGGCGCGCTCGAAGACACGCGTGATCTTCTCGCCCACGACCGAACCCATCGAGCCCATCATGAACTCCGCGTTCATGAAGAACAGCGCGACATCATGGCCGCCGACCCTTCCGCGACCGCAGACCACGGCATCGTTCTCGTGGCTCTTCTCGCGGGCGTCCGCGAGCTTCTCCGCGTAGCCGGGGAACTCCAGGAAGTCCGTGGCGGCGAGCTCGCGGTCCCATTCCTCGAAGGTGCCAGGGTCAACGGTGATGCGCATGCGCTTGCGCCCGGAGACGCGCAGGTGACGCCCGCAGCGCGGGCACACGTCGAGGTTCTCGGCAAACTTGGACTGGTCGATCACCCTGCGACATCCGGGGCACTTGACCAGGATATGGCGCTCGGGGAGTTCGGCGGCGACCTCGGTTACCGGACTCTCCAGCGCGTTGACGCTCTTCTCCCGCTTACTCATAGAGGTGCTCCATCAGGTTGGTGTGGTAGTTCCCGGAGACGAACTCGGGGTTGGAGAGAATGTCCAGGTGCAGCTCGCTGTTCTCGGCCACGCCCTCCACGACCAGCTCGCCCAGGGCGGAGCGCATCTTGCGAATGGCCTCCTCGCGCGTGGACGAGCAGACGATGAGCTTGCCGAGCAGTGAGTCGTAGTAGGGCGGCACGACCGCGCCCACGTAGAGCGCGGAGTCAAAGCGCACCTGCGGGCCGCCGGGGACGTGGAGCATCGTGACCTCACCGCAGGACGGCAGGAAGTCCGGGGTCTCCGCGTTGATGCGACACTCGATGGCGTAGCCGTGCGCGTCGAGGTTCTCCCGTGCGAAGGGAAGCTCGGCGCCGGCCGCCACGCGCAGCTGCCACTTGACGAGGTCCACGCCGCTCACGAACTCCGTGACCGGGTGCTCGACCTGCAGGCGCGTGTTCATCTCCATGAAGTAGAAGTTGCCGTCGTCGGCGAAGAGGAACTCGATCGTGCCCACGCCCACGTAGCCCACGGCACGCGTGAGGTCACGGGCGGCCTTGTGCATGCGCTCGCGGACGCCGGGGTGCGCGTCCAGGCACGGCGCCGGGCTCTCCTCGATCAGCTTCTGGTTGCGGCGCTGGACGGAGCACTCGCGCTCGCCGAGGGAGACGACGTTGCCATGGGCGTCGGCCAGCACCTGCACCTCCACATGGTGCGCGGGCGAGACGAACTTCTCCATGTAGCACTCGCCGTCACCGAAGGCGGCCTCGGCCTCGGCGTGCGCCTCGGTGAAGGCCTTGCCGGCATCGGCGGGGTCCTCGACCTTGCGGATGCCGCGGCCGCCGCCGCCCGAGCGGGCCTTGATCAGCACGGGGCACCCGATGCGCTCTGCCTCACGCTCGGCCTCCTCGGCGCTCTTGAGCAGGTCGCAGCCGGGAACGATAGGGACGCCGGCCTCGCGCGCGGTGCGACGGGCGTTGTCCTTGTCGCCCATGCGGTCGATGACGTCCGGGTCCGGGCCGATGAAGACGAGGCCGCACTCCTGGCACTCGCGGGCAAAGTGCGAGTTCTCCGAGAAGAACCCGTAGCCCGGGTGGATGGCCTTGGCTCCGGACTGGAGGGCCACCGTGATGATGGCGTCCTCGTTGAGGTAGGAGTCCGCGGGGCGCGGGCCGCCGATGCAGTATGCCTCATCGGCGAGGGCCACGTGCAGGGCCTCGGCGTCGGCCGTGGAGTAGATCGCCACGGTCTTGACGCCCATCTCCTTGCAGGCGCGGATCACGCGGACCGCGATCTCCCCGCGGTTCGCAATGAGAATCTTGTCGAACATCGTCGCCTCCTGGGCGATTCAAAAGGGGTCGGCTCCCTCTTGAATCCTGGGGTTCAACGATTCAAAAGGGGTCTGTCCCCTTTTGAATCACTAGGCCTTGTCGGCGGGCATGAGCGCGAAGGACATCTCCGCCTGGCAGCAGAGCTCGCCGTTCACGCGAGCCTCGCCCGTGGCAAAGCGGAAGGGCCCGCGGCTCTTGGTGATGCGGCAGGTGAGCTCGACGGTGTCGCCGGGGCGCACGGGGTGCTTGAAGCGCACCTTGTCGAGGCTCGTGTACATGGGGGTGGCGCCCTTGGCCGCCAGGTCGTCGGCGAGCAGGACGCAGCAGTTCTGGGCGAGCATCTCGCACTGGATCACGCCGGGCACGATGGGGTTGCCCGGGAAGTGACCCTGGACGAAGAACTCGTCCCCGGTAATCGTGATCTTGCCGTGGGCCTCGCCGTCTACGACCTCGGCCTCGTCGAGCAGCAGCATCGGCTCACGGTGCGGCAGGAGGCCCTTGAGCTCTTCCTTGTTCATGCGCGTTCCTCTCCCGATGATACGAGGGGACAGCCCCTTCGTATCATCTAGTAGATCTTCATGAGGCAGCAGCCGTACTCGACGAGGTCGCCGTCGTGCACGCAGATGTCCACGATCTCGCCGTCGGCCTCGGCGGTGACCTCGTTCATGACCTTCATGGCCTCGATCACGCAGAGGGTCTCGCCCTTCTTGACCTTGGAGCCCACGTGCACGAAGGGCTCCGCGCCGGGCGCGGGGGCGGCGTAGAAGACGCCGACCATCGGGGCGCGCACGGCGGTGGTGTGCGCCATGTCGAGGGTCTCGTCGGCCGGCGCGTCAGTGGGCTCGACGGGGGCGGGAGCCGGCGCGGGAGCGGGAGCAGCCGGGGCGGGCGAGAGGGACGGCGCGGCCGCGGCGGGAACCGGAGCTGCCGGAGCGGCGACGGCGTACTCGAGCTCGACGGCCGAGCCGTCGCTCTCCTCCACGCGCACGCGCGCGAGGCCGTGCGCCGCCATGATGTCAGCGATCTGGGAGATCTTCTCGGAGTCCATGCTTACTCCCTTCCCGCGGCGCGCAGCGCCAGAGCGGCGTTGTGCCCGCCAAAACCGAGGTTGGTGGAGAGGGCCCAGGTGAGCTCGCACTCCACGGCCTCGTTGGGCGTGTAGTCGAGGTCGCACTCCGGATCGGGCGTGCGGTAGTTGATCGTGGGCGGCACGACGCCGTTCTCGAGCGCGAGTGCGCAAGCCATGGCCTCCACCGCGCCAGTCGCACCGATCATGTGGCCGGTCATCGACTTGGTCGAGGAGATGTGCGCCGCGCGGGCGGCCTCCTCGCCGAGGGCGCGCTTGAAGCCGAGCGTCTCGGAGGCGTCGTTGAGCTTGGTCGAGGTGCCGTGGGCGTTGATGTAGAGGCCCTCCTCGGGCTTCACGCCACCCTCCTCGACGGCCAGGCGGATGGCGCGGGTGATGCCGGCGGCCTCCGGGTCGGGCGAGGTGATGTGATGGGCGTCGTCGGTGTTGCCGTAGCCCACGACCTCGGCGTAGATGTGAGCACCACGCGCGACGGCGTGCTCCCACTCCTCGAGGACGAGCACGCAGGCGCCCTCGCCCATGATGAAGCCGTCGCGGTCGGCGTCAAACGGGCGGCACGCGGTGGCCGGGTCGGGGTTGGTGGTGAGGGCGCGGCAGCTCGTGAAGCCGGCGATGGACTCGGGCATGATGGCCGCCTCGGCGCCGCCGGCGAGAATCGCGTCGGCGTAGCCGTGCTTGATCGCACGGAACGCCTCACCGATTGCGTGGGCAGAGGTGGCGCACGCGGTCACGACGGGCAGGGTGGGACCAAGGGCCTTGTGACGGATGGCAATGTTTCCCGCCGCCATGTTGGCGATCATCATCGTGATCATGAAGGGGGAGGCGCGACGAGGGCCACGGGCGGCGATGGTGTGGACGTTGTCGGCGAAGGCGTTGATGCCGCCCGTGCCGGAGCCCACGTAGACGCCCAGGCGCTCGTGGTCGATCGCACCCTCCTCGGAGAGGCCGGAGTCCGCCATGGCCTCGTCGGATGCGACGAGCGCGTACTGCGAGTAGAGGTCCAGGTGGGAAGCCTCCTGCTTGCCCAGGAGCTCGACCCCGTCGAAGTCCTTGACCTCGGCGGCGACCTTGACCTTGAAGGCCTCGGTGTCAAAGTGGGTGATGGGGCCGATACCGCAGCGGCCGGCGACCATGCCCTCCCAGGTCTCCTTGGCGGTGTTTCCGAGCGGCGTCACGGCGCCGATGCCGGTGATTGCTACCCTGTGCTCCATCTCTTCTCCCAACGTGATTCAAAAGGGGACAGACCCCTTTTGGATCATTCCATATGATTCAAAAGGGGTCTGTCCCCTTTTGAATCACTACATCGCCATGCCGCCATCGACGCGGATGACCTCGCCGGTGACATAGGACGCCGCGTCGCTCACGAGGAAGCGGGTCACGGCGGCGATCTCCTCCGCGCTCGCCAGGCGGCCGAGCGGAATCTGCTTCTCGTAGCTCTCGACCACGCTCTCGGAGAGCACGGCCGTCATGTCGGTCTCCACGAAGCCGGGCGCAATCGCGTTCACCGTGACGCCACGCGGCGCGAGCTCGCGCGCCAGCGACTTGGTGAGGCCGATCAGTCCGGCCTTGGAGGCCGCGTAGTTGGCCTGGCCGGCGTTGCCCATGAGGCCCACGACGGAGGCCATGTTCACGATGCGACCGCCGCGCTGGCGCATGAAGGCGCGCGTGAGGGCGCGAGCGGTATGGAAGGCACCCTTGAGGTTCACGTCGATCACGCGGGAGAAGTCCTCGTCGCTCATGCGCACGAGCAGGCCGTCACGAGTGACGCCCGCGTTGTTGACGAGGGCCCAGACGCTCCCAAAGTCCGCAAGGACTGCGTCGACGGTGGCCTTGACGGCCTCGGGGTCGGAGACGTCGCAGCGGTAGGCGCGCGCGGTGGCGCCGGCCTCCTCGCAGACGGCGACGGCCTCGGTGGCCGCAGCCTCGTTGCCCGCGTAGACGAGCGCGAGGTCAAAGCCGTCGGCGGCGAGCCCCTCGGCGATGGCGCGGCCGATGCCGCGGGAGGCGCCGGTCACGAGGGCAACGCGACGCTCGAAGTCGCGCTCGAGCGTGCCGTTCTTCTCGGCCATGGCTACTCCTCCTTCTCCGCAAGCTCGGCGAGAACTGCCTCGAGCTGACCCACGGTCTCGCACGGCAGCGCCGTGACGCCCTCGAGCGTGCGGGAGACGAGACCCGTCAGGGTCTTGCCGGGGCCGACCTCAATGAAGGTGTCGACGCCGTCGGCGGCCATGTTCTGCAGGGTGCGGACCCACTGGACGGGGTTGGCCACCTGGCTGGAGAGCAGCGCCACGCGCTCGGCCTCGTCGGCCGGGTAGGCCTCTCCCGTGCGGTTGGCCAGCACGGGCACGGACGGCTGGGCGGGAGCGTGACCATCCGCGAGGTACGCGGCGAGGCCCTTCTCGGCGTCCGCCATGAACGGGCTGTGGAAGGCGCCCGAGACGGCGACCTTCATGGCGCGCCCCTTTGCCTCCTTGACGAGAAGATCAAGCTTCTCACAGGCCTCGGGCGTGCCCGCAACGACGGTCTGGAGCGGGCTGTTGTAGTTCACGGGCCACGCATCGCCCGCCTCGGCGGCAAGGCGCTCGACCGTGGGGGCGTCGAGCTTCACGACGGCGCGCATGGCGCCGGGGTTCTTCTCGGCGGCGTCGGCCATGAGCTCGGCGCGATGGCACACGAGCTCGAAGCCCTTCTCGTCGGAGTAGGCGCCGGCAAAGGTGAGCGCGGCGACCTCGCCGAGCGAGAAGCCCGCCACCACGTCCGGGGTCACACCGCGAGCGGCGAGCGCGCGGGCGCACGCGAGGTCTGCGGCGAAGACGCAGGGCTGCGTGTTGATGGTCTGCGCCAGCTCCTCCTTAGTGCCGGAGAGGCACTGCTCGGTGGTGCCGGGGCGCACGGCGTCGGCCGCGTCGAAGACGGCCTTGGCCGCGGGCTCGGACTCGATGAGGTCCGCGCACATGCCGGGGTGCTGCGCGCCCTGGCCGGCGAAAAGGAAGGCTACTTTACCCATTGCATTGCTCCAGCCAGGACCTTCTCGGCCCCGTTCACGAGATCGTCGACGATCTCAAGGGCACTCTGGCGCTCGGAGACCATGCCGGCGATCTGACCGCAGAGGAAGCTGCCGTTCTCGAAGTCGCCCTCCTTGGCAGCCTTGCGCAGGGCGCCGGTACCGAAGGCGTTGAGCTCCTCCTCGGGCGCACCCGAGGCCTCGAGCTGGGCGTACTTGTTGGAGAACGGGTTCTTGAGGGCGCGGACCGGGTGGCCGGTCGAGCGGCCCGTGGCGCGCGTGGCGATGTCGTTGGCCTTGAGGACCATCTCCTTGTACTTGTCGGAGACCGTGCACTCGTTTGCCACGAGGAAGCGCGTCCCCACCTGGACCCCCACGGCGCCGAGCATGAGGGCGGCGGCGACCCCGCGACCGTCGGCGATGCCGCCAGCGGCGATGACGGGGATCTTCGCGGCGTCCACGACCTGCGGCACGAGGGCCATGGTCGTGGTCTCGCCGATGTGTCCGCCGGACTCGGTGCCCTCGGCTACGACGGCCACGGCGCCGGCCCGCTGGACGAGCTTGGCCATGGCCACGGAGGCGACGACAGGGACGACCTTGATGCCCGCGGCGTTCCAGGCCTTCATGTACTTGGTGGGGTTGCCGGCGCCGGTCACGACCACGGGGACGTGCTCGTCGATGACGACCTGGGCCACCTCGTCGGCAAACGGGCTCATGAGCATCACGTTCACGCCGAAGGGCTTGTCGGTCTTCTCGCGGAGCTCGTGAATCTGGTCGCGCAGCCAGTCGGCGTTGGCGTTCATCGCCGCGATGATGCCCAGGCCGCCGGCCTCAGAGACGGCGGCGGCGAGGCTGGCGTCGGCAATCCAGGCCATGCCGCCCTGGAACACGGGCTTCTCGATGCCGAGAAGGTCACAGATGGGGGTGCGCAGCATGACTAGTTCTCCAGGAGGGACTCAACCATGGAGACGAACTCGCCGATCGTCTCGGGGTTGGACTCGGCGTCGATCTCGATGCCGAACTCGTCCTCGCACGCCATGACGGCCTCGACGGTGGCGAGGCTGTCAAGACCGACCTCGGAGAGCTTGGTCTCGGCGGTCAGCTCGGTGTCGTCGAGGCCGGCCTGCTCGCGGACGATGTCGCACACGCGGTCGAAGGTGGTCTGGTCTGCCATTGTTGGTACTCCTTTTTCTCCATGCGCCCGGCGGGCGCTCCAATGGACCGATGGGTCGGGACGTGCGGCGCGCTACCAGCGCAGCAGGCACGCCCCCGTGTCGAGCCCCGCGCCAAAGCCGACGAGGGCGACGAGCTGACCACGCTCGAGGGCTCCCGAGCGGGCGAGGCGGTCGAGCGCGAGCGGGATGCAGGCGCTCGAGATGTTGCCAGTCTCGGCGAGGGCGCGCGCGACCTTGGCGTCGTCGATGCCGAGACGGCTCACGGCCGACGAGAGGATGCGCTCATTGGCCTGGTGGAAGACAAAGCGGTCGATGTCACCGACGGAAACGCCAGCCTCGTCGCAGAGCTCGGTGACGGAGGTCACGATCGCGTTCACGCCAAACTTGAAGACACGGCGACCCTCCATCGCGAGGTGCGGCTCGGGGCGCTCGGTCTTGTCGTAGGGAGAGGTCCCGGGGATACCGGGGACGTGCAGGACCTCGACGGACGGCTCGGTGGAGAGGCGCACCGCAAGCGGGTTCTCCCCGTCCGCGCCCAGGACCGCCGCGGCGGCGCCGTCGCCAAAGAGCACGCAGGTGGCGCGGTCGGACCAGTCCACGAGACGGCTGACCTTCTCCGCGGAGACCACGAGCACGCGCTCGGCGCGACCGCGGGCAAAGTAGCCATCCGCCACGTCCAGGGCGAAGACAAAGCCCGCGCAGGCGGCGGAGACGTCGAAGGCGGGGCAGGAGGCGCCGAGAAGCTCGGCGATGGCACAGGCCTCGGCCGGCATGAGGTGATCGCCACTCGTGGTGGAGCAGACGATGAGGTCAAGCTGGTCGGGCGTCACGCCCGCGGCCTCGAGGGCGGCGCGGCACGCTGCGACGGCCAGCTCATCAAGCGTCTCGGTGGTGCACAGACGGCGTTCGGAGATGCCGGTGCGCTGCGAGATCCACTCGTCCGAAGTGTCAAGGAACTCGGAGAGGTCGTCGTTGGTAACGGCACGCGCCGGCAGCGCGGAGCCGGTGCCCAGTACGCGGAACCCCATGTCTCCTCCGTCCTGTTTCGTCGTCGACGCGTGACAATTGTTAACGCGTCAACATCTCTTTGGTAGGCTAGCAAAAGACAGGCGCCCCAAAGCGGTCTTATACAGGTGGGGCCATTTTGCCACGATGTCTCCATATGCGTGACGTTAACATCGCTCCCCTACAATTGGGGCACCGACGAACGGAGGGACATGTCCGCTGAACAGCACCTCAGGATCCTTGACGTGACGAGGTCGACCAACGACGAGGCCCTCTCGCGCGCTCGAGGCGGCGCGCCCCACGGCACGGCCGTCGCTGCCCGCCGCCAGACGGCGGGCAGGGGACGCCGCGGTCACGCCTGGGAGTCGCCAGACGGCAACCTCTACCTTTCCGTGGTGCTGCGCCCACAGGTGACCCCGACGCGGCTGCCGGGACTTGCCGCCGCGTGCGGCCTAGGCGTCCTCGACGCGCTCGACGCCTCTGGCATTTCAAATGAAACCCAGCTCAAATGGCCCAACGATCTTCTCGCTCGTGGCCTTAAGCTCGCCGGGATCCTCGTGGAGACCGCGCGTGACGACGCGGGTCAGACGTTCGCGGTCTGCGGCGTGGGCCTGAACGTGGGGCGCGCGCCGCGCGGGCTGGGAGCGATCTGCCTGGCAGCGCTGGGGGACGCGCCGTCTTTCTCGCCCCTTGCGGAGCGTCTGCGGTCGGGAGTCGTCTCCCGCGTCAACGCATGGGCCGCGGCTTCTGGCGAACGTCCGCTGGACGGCATCCGCAGCGACTATCTCGCCCGTCTCGCGTGGTTGGGCGAGAAGGTCCGCGTGCTTGCGGCCGAGGGCGGCTCCGAGCTCGCGTGCGGAACCCTCGAGACCGTCGACCCTTGGGGCCGCGCCGTCGTGGCTGGCGTTCCGTACGCCTCCGAGCTCGTCTCCCTGCGCCCGACAGGCTGACGTTTCCACGAATCCCGGCCCTTGTCCCACGGCGCTCTAAGAATCCCCGCTCTTGTCAGCTAGCGCTCTAGAATATCGCGGTCTTGTCCGGCCTGGGAGCTTTCCTGCGGGACAAGGACACGAATTCTTAGAGCGCCGGGCGACAAGGGCGGCGATTTCTAGAGCCGCCCCGGACAAGGTCGCGCTTTCTTAGATGGACGAACGACAAGGGCGGCGATTCGCAGAAGGCCGTCGGGTGACAGGTCCGCCAATTCCCAGATCACGCGCCCTTCGCTCATACGACACGGACCGCCCACCCCTCTCACCCGGCGTCTTTTGCGCGCAGCGCAATGAGCCGGGGAGAAGGGCGGGCGGCCCTTCAGGTGCGTATGACGCGAGCGTTCCCTACTCGCCGAGGGTCTCGCTCTCCTGGCGGACCACCTGCGAGAGGAGGTCATCGAGAGAGCCAAGGTCCTCGTTGATGACGTCGGAGCCCTCGCTCGACGTGTCGGAGCCACCGATCAGCTCGTCGTCGTCGAATTGGTGCGTGGCCGGGGCGGCGGTGCCGAGCATGATGTCGGCATCGGCGTCAGGCGAGAAGACCATGTTCAGAAGCTGGGACAGGTCCTCGCTGTCGGCCTCGTCCTCGTCGGGCTCGAGGATGTAGAGCAGGCCACGGGCCTCCAGGCCGTCGCGGAGCTCCTCGATCGCCTTGGCACCGATGCCGTCGATGCGCAGGAGGTCGTCCTCGGTCTTGCCGATGAGGTCGCCCACGGTCTCGATGCCCACCTCGCTGAACTTGTTGGTCCAGCGCTGCGAGACGCCGAGGTCGTCGAAGAGGTAGAGCTTGGCGTCCTCGCTGGAGAGCGTGCGGCCGTTCTTGGAGTACACGCCGCCAAAGCCGTAGTCGTCGCCGACCCAGTCGAGCTGCTTGGGGAGCTGCTCCTCGATGCCCTTGAGCTCGTCGGGCGCCCACTCGGGCAGGCTCTTGGCGAGCGGCGAGGTGGGTCCGTCGATCTTGGTGCCGTGGTAGGTGAGCTCCACGTCGTGGTAGGCGGAGAGGCCCGTGCCGGCCGGAATCTGCTTGCCGACGATGACGTTGGACTTGAGGTCGAGCAGGTGGTCGACGTCGCCCTCGATAGCGGCCTCGGTGAGGACGCCCGCGGTGCGGATGAACGACGCGCTGGAGAGCCAGGAGTCGATGGAGCTGGCGACCTTGAGCGTACCGAGAATGACCGGCTCCGCCTCGGGCGGGGTGCCGCCGGCCAGCGTCACGTTGCGGACGGTATCGGCGAAGACGTAGCGGTCCACGTACTGGCCGAGCAGGTACTGGGAGTCGCCCGGGTTGGTCACCTGGACGCGGCGCAGCATCTGGCGAGCGATGACCTCGATGTGCTTGTCGTTGAGGTCGACGCCCTGGGAGGTATAGACATCCTTGACCGACTCGACGAAGGTGTGCATCGTCGACTCGATGTCGGTCAGCTTGCGCAGCTTGCGGAAGTTGACGAAGCCGCGGGTGATCTGGTCACCAGCACGGACCTCGACGCCGTCCTCGACGCCCGGCATGAAGCGCACGGACGCGGGAACGCGCCACTCCTCGATGGTGCGGGTCGGATCGTCCGCGTCAACGATACGAAGGAGGTACTCGGCCTGCTCGGGCGTGATGCGAAGCACGCCGGAGACGGGGGCGAGGTCGGCCTCGCGGCCGAGGATCTTCTCGTTGACGTTGCCGACGACGTCGAACATGCGGGCGACCGTGGGGAGGCCCTGCGTGATGTCGTCGGCGCCGGCGACGCCGCCGGAGTGAATGGTACGCATCGTGAGCTGGGTGCCCGGCTCGCCGATGGACTGGGCGGCGATGATGCCGACGGCCGTACCGATGTTGACCGGACGACGCGTGGAGAGGTCCCAGCCGTAGCACTTCTGGCAGACGCCGTACTTGGACTTGCAGGTGAGCAGAGCGCGGAGCTCGACCTTCTTGAGGCCGTGCTCGACGAGCATCTCGAGGTCGGCCTTGGACTCGACGTAGCAGTCCTTGGCAATGAGAACCTCGCCGGTGGCGGGGTCGACGATGTCGTTCAGCGCGCAGCGGCCGATGAGGTCGGTGTCCACGTCGGTCTGGCCCGGCTTGATCAGCGGGTAGGTGACGCCCTCGTCGGTGCCGCAGTCCTCCTCGCGGACGATGACGTCCTGGGCCACGTCGACCAGTCGACGGGTCAGGTAGCCGGAGTCGGAGGTGTGCGAGGCCGTGTCGACGAGGCCCTTACGGGCACCGTAGGTGGAGATGAAGTACTCCAGCGGCTCGAGGCCCTCGCGGAAGTTGGCCTTGATCGGCAGGTCGATGGTGTCACCGGACATGTCGGCCATGAGGCCTCGCATGCCGGCGAGCTGACGCAGCTGGGTCTTGGAGCCACGGGCGCCGGAATCGGCCATCATGTAGATGGGGTTGTCCTCGGCAAAGCCCGCGAGCATCTCGGTGGCGAGAAGATCGGTGCACTCGGTCCACGCGTTGACGACCTCGGTGTGGCGCTCCACGTCGGACAGGAAGCCGTCCTCGTAGTACTCGTTGATCTCGTCGACGCGGCCCTGGGCCTCCTCGAGGATCTGCGGCTTGTCGGCCGGGATCGTGGCGTCCCAGACGGAGACCGTGAGGCCCGCGAGCGTGGCGTAGTGGAAGCCCGTCTCCTTGATCGCGTCGAGAATCGGCTCGACCTCGGCAAGCGGGTAGCGGTCGCAGCAGTCGTTGACGAGCGCGCCGATGTCGCTCTTCACCATCTTGTAGTTGATAAAGGGGTAGTCGGCGGGCAGGCACTGACGATTGAAGATGATGCGGCCGATCGTGGTCTCAAAGCGGGCGGTGTGCTCGGTGACGTCGAGGTCCTCGGCCTGGCCACGAGCGGTCAGGATGCGGAAGAGCTTGCGGTCGCCCTCGACGACGTTGGCGTCGCGGGCGCTCACGCGCACCTCGACCGGCTGCTGCAGGTCGAGCTCGTGGTTCATGTCAATGGCGAGCAGCGCGTCGTCGAAGTCGGCGAAGACCGGGGTCTCGTCGCTCTTCTCGCCCTTCGCGGTGGTCAGGTAGTAGGAGCCGAAGACCATGTCCTGGGACGGAACGGTCAGCACCTTGCCCGACGCGGGCGAGCGCAGGTTGTTGGAGGACAGCATGAGGACGCGCGCCTCGGTCTGCGCCTGCGTGGAGAGCGGCACGTGGACCGACATCTGGTCGCCGTCGAAGTCCGCGTTGAAGGGGGCACACACCAGCGGGTGCAGGTGGATGGCCTTGCCCTCCACGAGGACCGGCTCGAAGGCCTGGATGGAGAGACGGTGCAGCGTGGGGGCACGGTTGAGCAGGACCAGGCGATCCTGGATCACCTCGTCGAGGACGTCCCACACGGCGGGAAGCTGGCGGTCGATCGCGCGCTTGGCGCCCTTGATGTTCTCGACCTTGCCGAGCTCGACCAGGCGACGCATCACGAACGGCTTGAAGAGCTCGAGGGCCATCTGCGACGGCAGGCCGCACTGGTGCAGCTTGAGCTTGGGGTCGACGACGATGACCGAGCGGCCGGAGTAGTCGACGCGCTTGCCGAGCAGGTTCTGACGGAAGCGGCCCTGCTTGCCCTTGAGGGCCTCGGCGAGCGACTTGAGCGGGCGACCGCCACGACCGGTGACGGGACGACCGCGACGGCCGTTGTCGAAGAGCGCGTCCACGGACTCCTGGAGCATGCGCTTCTCGTTGTTGACGATGATCGCCGGGGCGTCAAGGTCGAGCAGGCGCTTGAGGCGGTTGTTGCGGTTGATGACTCGACGATAGAGGTCGTTGAGGTCGGACGCCGCGAAGCGGCCGCCGTCGAGCTGCACCATCGGGCGCAGGTCGGGCGGGATGACCGGGATGACGTCGAGGATCATGTTGGCCGGGTCGTTGCCGCCCTTGAGGAAGGCGTCGACGATCTCCAGGCGCTTGATGGCCTTCTCGCGCTTCTGCTTCTGGGCGGTGTCGGAGGCGATGACCTCGCGGAGCTCGGTGGCCTCGGCCTCAAGGTCGATGCCGCGCAGGAGCTCGCGGACGGCCTCAGCGCCCATGCCGCCCTTGAAGTAGATGCCGTAGTAGCGGCGGAGCTCGGAGAAGAGGCCCTCGTCGGAGATGAGCTCGCGCTCCTCGAGCTGCATGAACTTCTCGTAGGCCTCGGTGCGCAGACGCTTCTCGTCCTCGTACTCGGCCTCGAGGTCGGCGATGCCGGCGCGAATCTCGTCCTCGGAGAGGGGCTCGATGTCGCCGAACTCGTCCTCGCCGCCCTCGCCCTGCTCGCGCAGGCGGGCGATCTGGTCGTCGCGCTCGGCGTCGAGCTCCTCGAGGTCGGCGTCCAGCTCCTCCTTGAGGTCGGCGGCGTCGGCGTCACGGGCCTCGGTGTCAACCTTGGTGATGATGTAGCTGGCGAAGTACAGGACCTTCTCGAGGTCCTTGCTCTTGATGTCGAGCAGGCGGGCGAGCGGGAAGCTCGTCGGGCTCTTGAAGTACCAGATGTGGCTCACGGGCGCGGCGAGCTCGATGTGGCCCATGCGCTCGCGGCGCACCTTGGCGGTGGTCACCTCGACGCCGCAGCGCTCGCAGACGATGCCACGGAAGCGGATGCCCTTGTACTTGCCGCAGGCGCACTCCCAGTCCTTGGTCGGTCCGAAGATCTTCTCGCAGAACAGACCGTCCTTCTCGGGCTTGAGGGTGCGGTAGTTGATGGTCTCGGGCTTCTTGACCTCGCCGTGCGACCAGCTGCGGATGCGGTCAGCGGAGGCAAGGGAGATCTTGATCGCGTCGAAATCGGTGGTGTCGAAATCTGCCACTGTCGCTACTCCTTATCGCTGTTCGCGTCACCGACGAGGGTGAGGTCGGCCTCGGCGTCGTTCAGGCTGCGGACGAGGTCGTCGGCATCGGACATGCCGGCAAAGACGTCCACGGCGCTCTCCGTGCGCTCGGCCCTCTCCTGCTCCGCGCGCTCGGCGCGCTTCTGGTAAGAGATCGGCTCGATGTCCAGCGCGAGGGAGCGAATCTCCTTGACGAGGACCTTGAAGGACTCGGGGATGCCGGCGGACGGCACGTTCTCGCCCTTGACGATGGACTCGTAGGTCTTGACGCGGCCGTTGGTGTCGTCGGACTTGACGGTGAGGATCTCCTGGAGGACGTTGGCCGCGCCGTAGGCGTAGAGGGCCCACACCTCCATCTCGCCGAAGCGCTGGCCGCCGAACTGGGCCTTGCCGCCGAGCGGCTGCTGGGTGACGAGGCTGTAGGGGCCGGTCGAGCGCGCGTGGATCTTGTCGTCGACCATGTGGCCGAGCTTCAGGATGTAGCTCGTGCCCACCGTGATCGGGCTCTTGAACGCCTCGCCCGTGCGACCGTCGTAGAGCGTGGTCTTGCCGAGGTCGTTGAGCTGCGGGACAAACTCCTCGCGCATGTGGTCGCCGTAGTCCAGCTTGGCCTTGTTCATCAGGTTGATATTGGTGCGGCGCAGGACCTCCGCGACCTCCTCGTCGGTGGCGCCGTCAAAGACGGGCGTGGCCACGGGGATGGGGCCGGGCACGTAGCGGTCGGAGTTCTCGGACTCGTCGTCCCAGCCGTGGGAGGCGCCCCAGCCGAGGTGGCACTCCAGGAGCTGGCCAACGTTCATACGGGAGGGAACGCCCAGCGGGTCGAGAAGGACGTCGACGGGCGTGCCGTCGGCCATGTAGGGCATGTCCTCGACGGGCAGGACGTTGCAGACGACGCCCTTGTTGCCGTGACGACCGGCGATCTTGTCGCCCTGCTGGATCTTGCGGCGCTGCGCCACGAAGACGCGGACGAGCTCGTTGACGCCCGGCGGGAGGTCGTCGCCGGCCTCACGGGAGAAGCGGACGACATCGACGACGCGGCCGTAGGCACCGTGCGGCATCTTGAGGGAGGTGTCGCGGACGTCGTGGGCCTTGGCGCCGAAGATGGCACGCAGCAGACGCTCCTCGGCGGTGAGGGCCGTCTCGCCCTTGGGCGTGACCTTGCCGACAAGGATGTCACCGGGGCCGACCTCGGCGCCGATGCGGATGATGCCGTCATCGTCGAGGTTGGCGAGCATGTCCTCGGAGAGGTTGGGGATCTCGCGGGTGATCTCCTCGGAGCCGAGCTTGGTGTCACGGGCGTCGATCTCGTGGCGTGAGATGCTCACCGAGGTGAGGAGGTCCTCCTGGACCACGCGCTCGGAGACGATGATGCCGTCCTCGTAGTTGAAGCCCTCCCACGGCATGTAGGCCACCGTGAGGTTGGCGCCCAGGGCGAGCTCGCAGTGATCGATCGAGGTGCCGTCGGCGAGCGGCTGGCCCGCCTCGACCTTCTCGCCCGCCGCCACGATCGGGCGGTGGTTGATGCAGGTGGACTGGTTGGAGCGCTCGTACTTGGGCAGGTCATAGCGCTCGGAGCCGTGCTCGTCGGAGTAGACGACCACGTGGGCGGCATCGACCTCGGAGACCACGCCGGCGTGGGCGGCGCGGATGAGCTCGCCGGAGTCGAGCGCGGCGCGCTCCTCCATGCCGGTGCCGACGAACGGCGCGTGGGCCTTGATCAGGGGCACGGCCTGGCGCTGCATGTTGGCGCCCATGAGGGTACGCTTGGCGTCGTCGTGCTCGAGGAACGGGATGAGGTTGGCCGCCACGGAGAGCAGCTGTCGCGGAGAGACGTCCATGTAGTCGACGTCCTCGACAGCCACCTGGGCGGGAGCGCCGAAGGAGCCGTCGAAGTCGCGCGTACGGGCGATGACGCGCTCGGGGCGCGTGATCTTGCCCTTGGAGTCGACCTCCACGAACTCGCCGGTCTTGGGGTCGAACGGCGTGTTGGCGGGGGCGATGTTGTGGACCTCCTCCTCGTCGGCGGTCATCCAGTCAATCTGGTCGGTGACCTTGCCGTCGACGACGCGGCGGTACGGGGACTCGATGAAGCCGTACTCGTTCACGCGGGCATAGAGGGCCAGCGAGCCGATGAGGCCGATGTTGGGACCCTCGGGGGTCTCGATCGGGCACATGCGGGAGTAGTGGGAGTTGTGAACGTCGCGCACGGCCGTCGGCACGTTGGTGCGGCGGCTGGAGCCCGACTTGTGGCCGGCGAGACCGCCCGGGCCGAGCGCGGAGAGACGGCGCTTGTGGGTGAGGCCGGAGAGCGGGTTGGCCTGGTCCATGAACTGCGAGAGCTGCGAGGAGCCAAAGAACTCCTTGATCGCCGCCACGATCGGGCGGATGTTGATCAGGCTCTGCGGCGTGATGTCGTCGGCGTCCTGAGATGCCATGCGCTCGCGGACCACGCGCTCCATGCGGCTCATGCCAATACGGAACTGGTTCTGGACGAGCTCACCCACGGTGCGGACGCGGCGGTTGCCAAAGTGGTCGATGTCGTCGACGCGCTTGGTCTCGTCGCCGGCGTGGAGGGCGAGGAGGTAGCGGATGGCCTCGACGATGTCCTCGTTGGTGAGGACGCGGCTCTCCTCGTCACCGGAGAGCTCCAGCTTCTTGTTGACCTTGTAGCGACCGACGCGCGCGAGGTCGTAGCGCTGGTTGTTGAAGTAAAGGCCGTCGAGCAGCAGGCGGCCGGCGTCCGCGGTGGCGGGCTCGCCGGGGCGCTGGCGCTGGTAGATCTCGCGCAGGGCAGCCTCACGGGTGGTGGAGGAGTCACGCTCGAGGGTGTTGCGAACGACGTCGGAGTCACCGAGGAGGGCGTAGATCTCGTCGTCGCTCTCGGCAATGCCGAGGGCGCGCAGGAAGACCATCGCGGACTGACGGCGCTTGCGGTCGATGGAGACCACGAGGTGGCCGCGCTTGTCGACCTCGAACTCGAGCCACGCACCGCGCGCGGGGATGAACTGCGCCTTGTGCACGAGCACGCCGTTGTCCATCTCGGCGGAGAAGTACACGCCGGGGGAGCGGACGAGCTGCGAGACGACGACGCGCTCGGAGCCGTTGATGATGAACGTGCCGCGGTCGGTCATGAGCGGGAAGTCGCCCATGAAGACGAGCTGCTCCTTCATCTCGCCCGTCTCCTTGTTGACGAAGCGCACGTCAACGAAGAGGGGAGCCTGGTAGGAGATGTCCTTGGCACAGCACTCGGCGATGGAGTGGGCGGGGTCGCCAAACTGGTGGTCGCCAAAGACGACCTCCATGGTGTGCGCGGAGTTCTCGATCGGGGAGAACTCGGAGAAGGACTCGGCAAGGCCCTCGCCCATGAAGCGGTCGAACGACATCTTCTGAACGTCGATCAGGTTGGGCAGCTCCATCGCCGGGGCGATCTTGCTGAAGGTCTTGCGTCCGGTCGTGCCCTGTGGTTTGGTAAGTGCAGTCTTTGCGGTAGACACCAGGCTTTTCCTCCTTCTAAAAGGGTGGAAGGCGGCAATTGTCGCAACGTAATAATCTACCGAAACGTTCCCAGGGGGTCAACGAAAACCCTTGACTTGCGACGCCGTTTTTAGTAGCCCATTCTTCTTGTCTAATTTACCTGCATAAACGCGCTTCTCGCCCTCCCCTGTTGTGAAGGTTCTGTGCGCCTGCGGACACTCGTTCTTCTCGTCCGCTCCACCGCAGACTGTCGTTTACTACCGCTTGTGGATGCGAACCGGGACCAGCGGAGCGCGGGAAGCGACAGTCTGCGATAGGGGACGGACAGAGGCGTACGGCGAGAAGAGCCTCGGTACGCAAAAAGGGGCCGGACCCGCAGGTCCGACCCCTCGGCAGTGCCTGTAACCCTAGAGGTAAGCGAACTTACTTGAGGGTGACGGTGGCGCCGGCCTCCTCGAGCTGCTTCTTGGCGGCCTCGGCGTCCTCCTTCTTGGCGCCCTCGAGGACGGCCTTGGGGGCACCCTCGACGACCTCCTTGGCCTCCTTGAGGCCGAGGCTGGTCAGAGCGCGGACGACCTTGATGACGGCGATCTTGTTGTCGCCGAAGCCCTCGAGCACGACGTCGAAGTTGGTCTTCTCCTCCTCCTCGGCAGCGCCGGCGGCAGCGGGAGCGGCGGCGACGGCGGCGACGGGGGCGGCGGCGGAGACGCCGAAGGTCTCCTCGATGGCCTTGACGAGCTCGGAGGCCTCGAGCAGGGTCATCTCCTTGAGGGCGTCAACGATCTCCTCGGTGGTGAGCTTAGCCATGTTTCAATCCTTTCGGTCCCGCGCGACATGCGCGGATTTGCTTGTGTACGTTCGGGGCGGCGTGCGCCTCCCCAGGTGGCTGCTAGGCAGCCTGCTTCTGCTCGGACACGGCGTTGACGGAGCGCGCGAGGCCCGCGGGGACCTCCTTGACGCACACCGCGACGTCGCGGGCGAAACCGCTGATGAGACCAGCGATCTGAGCCATGAGCTGCTCGCGGTTGGGCAGGTCGGCGTAGGCCTTGGCCTCGTCGGCGGAGAGAGCCTTGCCGTCGGCGATGGCGCCGACGAAGTTGAGCTTCTTCAGCTTCTCGGACTGCTCCTTGATCACCTTGGCGGCATCGACGGGGTCGTTGCCGTAGAAGACGTAGGCGCAGGTGCCGGCGAGCATGTCGTCGATGTTGGGGAGTCCGGCGTTCTCAAGAGCAATCTTGACGATGTTGTTCTTGTACACCTTCATCTCGGCGCCCGCCTCGCGCAGCGCGCGGCGGACATCCTGGGTCTCCTTGACGGAGAGGCCACGGTAGTCGACGACAAAGAGACCGCCGGCGTTCTCGATGGAACCGGCAACCTTCTCGAGCATCTCGACATTGGACTTGGATGGCATGTTGTTACACCTCCTCTATCTGCGGTCGGGCATGCCGCCGACGGGCGGGCCTTCCGCATGAGAAGACCCCGTTCTGGCGTTGCCAGGGCGGGGTCCTCGAGGATGCTATCTCTTAGACCACCTCGGCAGGCGGGTTTCCCCTTTGAGCCTTGCGGCACCGGCTGTCTCTGGCAGCGGACATGCAGTGAAACGGTCGCGAGACGGGCGTCTCGCACGCGACATTGTGTCACGGGGCGAGAGGCCCGTCAAGCTGGTGAAGAAAAACGCGCTACTCGTCCATCAGGTTGCGAGTCTTGGTGGAGTCGACCTTGATGCCGGGGCCCATCGTGGTGGAGATGACGACGGACTTGACGTACTTGCCCTTGGCGCTGGACGGCTTCACGCGGAGCAGCTCGTTGATGAGCGCGCCGTAGTTCTCGACAAGCTTCTGGGTGTCGAAGGACACCTTGCCCATCGGGACGTGGCAGATGCCGTAGCGGTCGGCGCGGTACTCGACGCGGCCGGCCTTGAGCTCGCCGACCATCTTGGCGACGTCCATGGTGACGGTGCCGAGCTTGGGGTTGGGCATGAGGCCACGGGGGCCGAGAATCTTGCCGAGGCGACCGACCTTGCCCATCATGTTGGGCGTGGCGATGGCGGCGTCGAAGTTCAGCTCGCCGGCCTGGACCTGGGCCACGAGGTCATCGGAGCCCACGACGTCAGCGCCGGCGGCCTCAGCCTCGCGGGCCTTCTCGCCCTCGGCGAAGACGGCGACGCGGACGCTCTTGCCGGTACCGTGAGGCAGGGCGATGGAGCCGCGGACGTTCTGATCGGCCTTGCGGGTGTCGACGCCAAGGCGGACGTGAACCTCGACGGTCTCGTCAAAATTGGCGGGAGCGAGCTCCTTGGCGAGCTCCATAGCGGCCTTGGGGGTGTAGAGCTTGGTGCTCTCGACCTTGGCAGCGGCAGCCTTGTAGTTCTTTCCGTGCTTGGGCATGTTGCGAACCTCCTGTGGTCAGCGGGCGTTTGCGCCCTCCCACATCGTGTGCCGAAAAGAGCGTCCTTCTCGGCGCCTTACAGCCTGTTACTCGGCGATGGTGACGCCCATGGAGCGAGCGGTGCCGGCGACGATCTTCTTGGCGGCCTCGATGTCGTTGGCGTTGAGGTCGGGCATCTTGATCTCGGCGATCTTGGTGAGCTGCTCCTGGGAGAGCTGGCCGACCTTGTCGCGCTGGGGAACGCCGGAGCCGCTCTTGAGGCCGAGCTCCTTCTTGATGAGCTGGGCCGCGGGCGGGGTCTTGCAGACGAAGTCGAAGCTGCGGTCCTCGTAGACCGAGATCTCGACGGGAATGATGTCACCGGCCTTGTCCTGCGTGGCGGCGTTGAACGCCTGGCAGAACTGCATGATGTTGACCTGGGCGGCACCGAGGGCGGGGCCGACGGGAGGCGCGGGGTTGGCGCCACCGGCGGGGATCTGGAGCTTGATGAAGTTGACGACCTTCTTCTTGGCCATGGTTGTTCTCCTTGAGAGGTTCCTTGCTTGCTATGTCAGCGCCGCGCCCGAGAAGCAATCCTCACCGATACGGGCGGGCGGAGGCTCCTACCTACGCAATCGTTGCCACCTGCTCGAGCGTGAGCTCGACCGGGGTCTCGCGCCCGAAGATCATGAGCATGACCTTGACCTTGCCGGCCTCGGGCATGACCTCGGAGACCTGGCCGTCGAAGTCGGCGAGCGGGCCGGAGACCACGCGCACGGACTGGCCGACCTCGATGGAGGTGGAGGTGCGCTTGGGGGCCACGGGGGTGGTGCCGCGAGCGCCCGTACGACGCATGATCTTGTCGAACTCGCTGCGACGCAGCGGGGAGGGCTTGCCGTCCGGGCCCACGAAGCCAGTGACGCCCGGAGTGTTGCGCACGAAGGACCACGTGTCGTCGTTGCCCTCCATACGAACGAGGACGTAGCTCGGCAGGACCTTGGACTCCTTGGTCTCGCGCTTGCCGCCCTCCTTGATCTCGGTGACCTCCTCCGTGGGAATCTGGATGTCCACGATCTGGTCACCGAGACCGTAGGTCTCGATGCGGTGCTCGAGGTCGGCCTTGACCTTGTTCTCGTAGCCCGAGTAGGTGTGGATCACGTACCAGCGCTTAGCCATGTCTATCCCCTCAGACCCGTGTAGCCGACGAGCGCGGCGACGATGCCAGAGTCAACGAGCCAGATGACGACGCCAAAGACGATGAGCATGGCGATGATGGCCACGGAGTAGCTCTTGAGCTCCTCCTTGGACGGCCAGACGACTCGACGCATCTCGGACTTGACGTCACCGAGGTAGTTGAGCAGACGGCGGAAGATGCCAGGTTTCTTGTCGGCCTTCTTCTCGACCTTCTTCTCCGGCTTCTTCTCGGCCTTCTTCCCCGCCTTTGCGGCGGACCCGGAAGAGACGACGGAGGCAGCCTGGGCGGCCTCGACGCGAGCACGCTCCTCGGCGCGCGCCTTGCGGACGCTCCTCTTGTTGCGGTCCTTGTTCGCCATCGACTCTCCCTAGAAGACGTGCCTTACATGGAAACCGGCCAACCCCGAAGGGAAAGCCGGTGGTGAGATCTGGCAGGCCAGGAAGGACTCGAACCCTCAACAAACGGTTTTGGAGACCGCCGCTCTACCATTGGAGCTACTGGCCTGTTTGGAAAACCCACCTGCTAGCGGGTCTCCCGGTGCAGCGTGTGCTTCTTGCACCACGGGCAGTACTTCTTCAACTCCATACGATCGGGGTTGTTGGCCTTGTTCTTGTCCGTGGTGTAGTTGCGGCGCTTGCACTCAGTGCACGCGAGGGTAACCAGAGTACGCATTGATCCTCCTGAAAGTACTACTCGTTGGAGGGAGTTTCCCTCGAACGTGACGTGCGGTGGTATACGCTACCATCCACCTTCCGGTTTTGTCAAGGCAGCGTTCTTCTCGGCACTTCAATCACAAAATATACAGAGCCGAGAAGAGCGACGTCTCGAGGGCTCAAAAAGGGCCCGACACGGAGTGCCGGGCCCTTGAGCGTCGAGTGAGTGGAGACTACTCGATGATGGTGGAGATACGGCCGTCGCCGACGGTGTGGCCGCCCTCGCGGATGGCGAACTTGTCGCCCTGCTCCATGGCGATCTCGTGGATGAGCTCGCAGGTGACGGTCACGTGGTCACCCGGCATGGCCATCTCGACCTTGGTGCCGTTGGAGTCGGTGAGCTCGGAGATGTCACCGGTGATGTCCGTGGTGCGGAAGTAGAACTGCGGACGGTAGCCGGCGAAGAACGGGGTGTGACGGCCGCCCTCCTCCTTGGTGAGAACGTAAATCTCACCGGTGAACTTCTTGTGCGGGGTGACGGTGCCGGGCTTGCAGATGACCTGGCCGCGCTCGATGTCCTCGCGCTTGATGCCGCGCAGGAGGATGCCGACGTTGTCGCCAGCCTCGCAGTAGTCCATGGTCTTGCGGAACATCTCGATGCCGGTGGCAACGGAGGTCTGCTTCTCGCGGATGCCGATGATCTCGACCGGCTCGTTGAGCTTCAGGGCGCCGCGCTCGACACGACCGGTGGCGACGGTGCCACGACCGGAGATGGTCATGACGTCCTCGATAGCCATCAGGAACGGCTTGTCGTTGTCACGCGGCGGCGTCGGGATGTAGGAGTCGACGGCGTGCATGAGCTCGATGATGGAGTCGACCCACTTCTGCTCGCCGTTGAGGGCGCCGAGGCCGGAGCCGCGGATGATGGGGAGGTCGTCTCCGGGGAAGCCGTACTCGGAGAGGAGGTCACGGGTCTCCATCTCGACGAGGTCGATGAGCTCCTCATCGTCAACCATGTCGCACTTGTTCAGGAAGACGATGATGTAGGGGACGCCGACCTGACGGGCGAGAAGGATGTGCTCGCGGGTCTGGGCCATGGGGCCGTCGGTGGCGGCGATGACGAGGATGGCGCCGTCCATCTGAGCCGCACCGGAGATCATGTTCTTGATGTAGTCAGCGTGGCCCGGGCAGTCGACGTGGGCGTAGTGGCGCTCCCAGGTCTCGTACTCGATGTGGGCAACGTTGATGGTGATGCCGCGCTGACGCTCCTCGGGAGCCTTGTCGATGTTCTCGAAGGCGGTGTAGTCAGCCTTGCAGCCCTCGGTCTCGGAGAGGACCTTGGTGATGGCCGCGGTCGTGGTGGTCTTGCCGTGGTCGACGTGACCGATGGTGCCGATGTTTACGTGGGGCTTGGAACGATCGAACTTCTCCTTGGCCATGTGCCATCCTCCTTCTGGAACCGGCCTTGCGGCCAATCCAAACAAACTGCGTACTTATGCCAAGCGGCGCCGAGGCGCCGCTGTGGGACTCTGGTACCGGTGACTGGACTCGAACCAGTGACATCGCGGGTATGAGCCGCGTGCTCTAACCAACTGAGCTACACCGGCAAGTGCCGTGCGACTGAAAGGCGGAAGATGGAGCCCGCGACCGGATTTGAACCGGTGACCTCTTCGTTACCAACGAAGTGCTCTACCGACTGAGCTACACGGGCGGATGGTGGGGATGCTTGGACTCGAACCAAGGAACCCAGAGGGAGCGGATTTACAGTCCGCCGCAGTTGCCGCTGTGCCACATCCCCATTCCGTTTTCAGCCACCCACGAGGCTCGTTCTCCCTCGCAAGCGGAAGATAGATTACGACGCGGGAAAAATCTTGTCAACATGTACCCCGTTGCCGGGCGTATCCATACTCACGAGGCACACACATCCACAGGTCAACATGGTTGCTAATCGACACTTCTGTCACGCGCGGGCGGATAGTTCATACCGAGCGATTTGTAAAGGTCAGCAAAGCCGAGGCCCTTGCGATCGCGGCGGCGGCACCATGTTGCATAGGTGTTCCAATCCGGCACCAGCACGTGGTTGCAGAGAAGGATCCACGCCGGAATGAACGCTATGAAAGCAAGAGCGGCAACCCCGGCCCATGCAATTGCCTTGAGCTCCGCCTCCATCTGGAGCGGCAGCGCTAGCACGACGGCGAGCACCACCAGCGCAGCGACCACATAGCCCGCCATCCCAAGCAGCTGCAGCCTTTTTGCGCTCTGGTAGCCGGCGAGGATGCGCCTCAGCAGTGGCTCGTGCGCCCCAACGAACGTCCTGGACGCATAGGCAAGCATCTCGTTGCGCTCTATGGCTGAGACGGCCACCCCAGCCGCCGTGACAATTTCTGAGAACCCGTCCGGCGTTCGCAGCGGGGCATCTGACGCCCACTCGCTGAAATCGTCTGCCATCCCGTTCCCCCCTCTAAGAATTAGGGCCGCGACCATGAAGTCGCGGCCCCTGAGCTCCTGGAGCCGGCAGAGGGAGTCGAACCCCCAACCCACGGTTTACAAAACCGTTGCTCTGCCATTGAGCCATGCCGGCGTGTTCGTCCATGATAGCGGGTCGATGAGGCGCCGAGAAGCCCGTTCTTCTCGCCCACCCTGCAGACTGTCGCTTTTTACCGCTTGTAGGTTCAATTCCGGGTTTGCGAGCGGTCATACGCGACAGTTTGCAAGGTTCTGGGGAATGGCGCCTCGCGCGTTCGCAAGAGGCGCCGCCCCAGAGTCAATGGGCGCCTTTCGGGGCGAATCTTCTATGTCTTACGGCCGAAATGCCGCCCTTCATCAGGTTGTGGGCATCAACGACTATGCAAAACCCCACAATGCGTGTAAGAGCATCAAAGCTGTTGCCCAAAACCGGAGAGGTGGAGAAACGCGGCAGGATGGCGTCTCCGTCGCGGGGCGAGAAGGACCGCGTCGCCGCTAGCCGCGCAGGAGGCGCCAGAGCTTCTCGCGCGCCGCTGGGTCGATGCGGTCCTCGAGGCGCATGTGCTGTGTCTGGCGCTCGGCGTTGGCCTGACGGTACTCAACGTCCAGCGCGTCCATGTTGGTCACGAGCACGTCGCTCGAGATGCGCGTCACGGGGATGCCGCCCACCGTGGCCCTGATGGTGTTGTCCGAGGTGACCACCGTCACGGCCTGCGGGGCGAGACGCGCCTCGGTGACCAGGCGCTCGATCACGGTGTCGGCAGACTCGCCGGCGGGCGAGAAGACCAGGCGCACGCCGGCCTTGGAGAGGTCGGGGCGCTCCGGTGAGACGTTGCCGGCCGCGTCGAAGACGATCACGGGCTCGTAGCGGCCCTTCGCATAGGCGGCCACGTCGGCGACGAGCAGGTCGCGAGCCTGCTCGAAGGGGTCGCCGTCGGCGGTCTCGTCCATGCGGGCGAGGTAGCGCGCGGACTTGTAGATAACGTTGTAGCCGTCGACCACGAGCAGCTCGCGCGGGGCGGCCGCCCTAGGCATCGGCCTCGCCGCCACACTCGACGCGGCGCAGCCACTCGTAGCAGAGCACCGTCGTGGCCTGTGCCACGTTGAGCGACTCCACGCGCCCGCGCTGCGGCAGGCGGCACGCAAAGTCGCACTTCTCGGCAACCAGGCGGGAGATGCCCTCGCCCTCGGAGCCCATCACGAGCGCCAGGCGCCCTCCCATGGGGGCGTGCCAGACGTCCTCGGTCGCATGCTCGGTGGCCGCGCAGGCCCAGAAGCCGGCGGCCTTGAGCTCGTCAAGGGCGCGAGCGAGGTTGGGCACCTGCGCGATGGGCAGATGCATGACGGCACCCGCGGAGGTCTTGTACGCGCCCACGCCCACCGAGGCGGCCCGCGCCTTGGCCACGACGACGCCCGCCGCGCCCACAACCTCGGCCGTGCGCACGATGGCGCCGAAGTTGCCCTGGTCGGTCACGTGGTCGAGCACGACGACGAGGGCGTCGCCCTCCCCCGCCGCGGCGATCACGTCAGAGAGCTCGGCGTAGACGAAGGGTCGGGTCCGCACGACGACGCCCTGGTGGGCGCCGTGGCTGGAGAGCGCGTCCAGACGGGCGCACGGCACGCGCTCGACGGGGACGCCGGCCTCGTCGAGTCGGGCGGCAATCTTCTCCAGCGCCTGGTCACGCTCGCCGGAGCGCTCCTGCACGAGCGCCGAACGCAGCGGCATCCCGCAGGCGAGCGCCTCCTCGACGGCGCGCCGGCCCTCGATGAGGTCCGTGCGCTCGCAAAGCTGCGGCCCGCGGCGCGCGGCGCCCGGGACCGGACGGGGCCCGCGGCTCTTCTCGCCGTGCTGCCCTTTGCCTGGAGCGGGGCGGAAGGGACGCCCGCCCTTGCCCTTGCCGCCGCGGACGTCACGACCGGGCGTGCGGGACTGGTTCTTTGCCATGGCCGCCTACTCCTTGCGGTGCACGCGGGCGCCGGCAGCAGTGTCCTCGACCACAAGGCCGAGCGCGGTGATGCCGTCACGGATGGCGTCCGCGACGCCCCAGTTCTTCTCGGCACGCGCGGCCTGGCGGGCGGCAAGAAGGGCCTCGGCCGCCTCCGCGGCGGAGTCGCCCTCGTAGCCGGCCTGCTCGCGCGCAAGATCCACGAGGCCCGCCGGAAGATCGTCCTCGCCCGTGGAGCGGGAGAGGTTGATGCCCATGACGTCCGCGAGCTCGGTGAGCATGTCGGCGGCGCGCAGGCAGACGGCCGTAGAGGTGTCGTCGGCGGCGTCGGCCAGGTAGGTGTTGCAGGCGGTCACGAGCGAGAAGATCGCGGCGAGGCCGCCGGCGGTGTTGAAGTCGTCGTCCATCTGACGGCAGAACTCCTCGCGCGCGGCGTCAACCTGCGCGCCGAGGGCACGGTCGGCATCGTTGAGCTCGCCGTCCTGCGGGGAGCGCTCGGCGGCCCAGCGCAGGTTGCGTGCGCAAGTCTGCAGGCGCTCGAGCGTGCCGGCAACTCCCTCGAGGCGCTCGAAGGAGAAGTCCAGCGGGGCGCGATAGTGAGTTTGCAGCATGAGCAGGCGCACGGCGTCTGCGGGGTACTTGTCGAGCACCTCCTTGAGCGTATAGAAGTTGCCGAGGCTCTTGGACATCTTCTCGCCGTCAACACGCAGCATGCCGGTGTGCATCCAGGTGTTGGCGAGCGCGGAGTCCCAGGCGCACATGGCCTGGGCGGTCTCGTTCTCGTGATGCGGGAAGATGAGGTCGGCGCCGCCGCCGTGGATGTCGATCGGAGTGCCCAGGTAGCGGTGGATCATAGCGCAGCACTCGGTGTGCCAGCCGGGACGGCCGTCGCCCCACGGGGAGGGCCAGCTGGGCTCGCCGGGCTTGGCGGCCTTCCAGAGGGCAAAGTCGAAGGGATCGCGCTTCTCGTCGTTGACCTCCACGCGCTCGCCGGCGCGCATCTGATCCAGGCTGCGCCCGGAGAGGATGCCGTAGTTGTGGTCGGCGCGGACGGAGAAGTAGACGTCGCCGGAGGGCACGGGGTAGGCCACGCCGCGCTCGATGAGCAGGGAGATCATCTCCTGCATGGCCTCGATCTCGTGCGTGGCGCGCGGACGGATGTCCGGATCCAGCACGCCAAATCGATGCATCTGCTCGATAAAGGCGGCCGAGCACTCCTCGGCGACCTCGGCGGCGGTGCGCCCGGTCTCGTTGGCGCGGTTGATGATCTTGTCGTCCACGTCGGTGAGGTTCTGGGCAAAGGTGACTTGGTAGCCCCTGTACATGAGGTAGCGACGAATCACGTCGAACGCGAGGAACGTGCGCGCGTTGCCGATGTGAATCTGGTCGTAGACGGTGGGGCCGCAGACGTACATGCGAATCTTGCCGGGCTCGATGGGCTCGAGCTCCTCCTTCTTGTGCGTCTGGCTGTTGTAGACGAGCATGCGTGCTCCTTGTGGTTGGCGTTCTTGCGTTGGACCAGTATAGCGCCGCCGAACGACAGAGGGCCCGTTTGGTGGTTTGGGTTCACCGCGAGCGGGGGGAAGCGGCGACTCTTCACAAAACCCCAGATAATCGATTGATTAATTGATTTGTTGGGTCTGTTGGAGCGATACCATGAACCCAAACCAAAATACGGTTTGGGTTCATTGGCGCCAAGGGAGCGCGGCTCAGTTTCATAAAGCCCCAGATAACTGGTTTGAAAATCGATCTATTGGACCCCTCCGAGCAAAACCGTGAACCCAAACCTACGGAAGAGGGGTTAGTCGGCACGCTCCAGCAGTGCGACGGCCCAAGCGGCGATGCCCTCCTCACGGCCCACGAAGCCGAGGCGCTCCGTGGTAGTGGCCTTGACACCCACCGCGTCGACGGGCACGCCGAGCGCGGCGGCCATGTTGGCGCGCATCTGCTCGCGGTAGGGCGCGAGCTTGGGAGCCTGCGCGGCGACGGTACAGTCGACGTCGACGACGCGCCAGCCGCGCTCGCGGACGAGCTCGGCCACGCAGCCCATCAGGACCAGCGAGTCCGCACCCTCGTAGGCGGGGTCGGTGTCCGGGAAGAGCTTGCCGATGTCGCCTTCGCGCAGCGCTCCGAGCACGGCATCCATGAGGGCGTGCGCAAGCACGTCCGCATCCGAGTGACCATCGAGCCCGCGCTCGCACGGCACGTCCACGCCGCCCAGTATCAGCCTTCTACCCTCGGCAAACGCATGCACGTCAAACCCATGTCCGATTCGAAGCATGTCCGGCCCCTCCTTATCGCCCGGCGACCGGTCAGGTAAGCAACCGCCGCTCGAGGGCGGCCTCGGCGAGAGCGAGGTCCTCGGGCAGCGTGATCTTGATGTTATCGCGCGTGGACTCGACCACGCGAACCTTGCCACCCAGGCGCTCGACGAGCGAGGCGTCGTCAGTGCCCTGGTAGTCCTCGTGCGCAGCGGCCTTATGCGCGGCGAGAAGGACGCGGCGCCGAAAGACCTGCGGGGTCTGCGCGGCCCAGTAGAACGAGCGGTCGGGCGTCGCCACGATCGTGTTCCCCTCGACGAGCTTGAGCGTGTCCACGGAACGCGCGGCGAGAATGGCGCCGGCAAGGGACTCGTCCACGCGGACGGCGGAGACGCACTCCTCGATCTGGCCGACCTCGATAAGGGGTCTCGCGGCATCGTGCACCGCCACGAGCGGAAGGTCACACGGTGTCGCGTCCAGCCCCGAGCGCACCGAATCCTGGCGCGTGGCCCCCGAGGGGGCGAGCGTCACCGGCTTGGCGAGGGAGAGCTCCGAGAGAACGTCCTTCTCGACCTGGGCCGCGCGATCGGGCGCGCAGACCACCACGATGCGAGCGACGGACGGCGCACGGTCGAACGCCATGATCGACCAGCTCATAAGCGGAAGACCGCAGAGGTCTACGAACTGCTTGCCCCGCGGATCTCCAAAGCGCTCCCCCGAGCCGCCCGCGACGACGATCGCGCAGACGTCCGCACCGTCGGGCGCGTCGCGCACGAGGCTCGCGCACGGGCAGGGGACGGGGGACGGGGTGCCCATCACTCCCCCTTGTCCCACATGCGATGGAGGCTGTTGGCAAGCACGCCGGGGTTCTTCACGCCAATCTCGCCGAGACGCGACGGGTCGTCGTCCACGGCCTCGAGGACCTCCTGGAGCGAGCCGTACTCGTCCACGATCTTGTCGGCCATGCCGTCGCGCACCACGGGCACGCGCGAGAGCGTCCGAAGGCCGAGCGGGGTCATGATGGAGTCCTCGCCTCGACCGTCGGTGTAGCCGAGGAGCTTGGCCACGAACTTCGCCGAGCGCAGCTGCGTGTTCACGGTGTCGTGCAGGCGCTTGCGGATGGTGCGGGCCGTCTCCTCCGACGAGTCGACCGCGTAGTCGCGAATCATGAGGGTGTACGCCTCGTCCATGCCGGCGAGGTACTCATCGCGCTGCATCTGCGTGGTCCTGCCCTCGCTTCCGAGCTGGATGATGCAGTCGTCGAGCTCGTCTCCCGCGGTCATGAGCACCTCGAAGAGGTAGAAGAGGTTCGTGAGGTCCCCGAGGGTGACCACGTTGTCGAGCTCGAGGCTCGTGAGGCGCAGCAGGCTCCGGTCGAGCTGGGAGCGCGTGTTCTGCATCGCGACGGTGAGCTGGTTCACCAGGGAGAAGAGCGCGCTCGGGCCCTTGAGCTCGTATCCCTTGCCGTCCACGTAGACGTTCACCACGGAGCGGCGAGCGGAGACCGAGATGACCGTGGCCTTGGTGAGCAGGCTCATGCGGGCCGCGGTGCGATGGCGCATGCCCGTCTCGGACGTGGGCAGGGACGGGTTGGGGTTGAGGTGATAGTTGGCCCGGAGGATCTTGGTAAGGTCGCGGTCCACGACGACGGCGCCGTCCATCTTGCTGAGCTCGAAGAGGCGGTTGGCGGTGAACGAGACGTCGAGCTTGAAACCGTCATCACCGGCGGCGAGCACGTTCTCGGTGTCGCCCACGCAGATGAGGGCACCGAGGTGACCGGCGAGGATCATGTCGAGCGCGGTACGCAGCGGGGTCCCCGGCGCGGTCTTCCTGATCGCGTCCTCAAAGCGCTGCTCGCGCTCGGTTGCTGCGTCGATCTGGGTGACTTCCACGGGCGTCCCTCTCGTCTATGGCGGTTGAGTACGAGTATAGCGCCGGGCAGCGTCCCGCCCGAGGGCGAGCTACTCCCCTGCGGTCAGCAGGCCGCTCGCTCCCGTGCCGGCCGGACCGGAGGGGGCGGAGCCGAGAAGATCTGGCGACGTCATGGTCTCACGGCGACGCGGCGCGGGAATCTCGCCGGCCGCGTGCTCGAAGACGAGCGCACCGTCCTTCTCGTCCACGCGAATGATCTCCCCCTTGTGCCAGAGGCCCTGCAGCAGCTCCTCGGAGAGCGGATCCTCGATGAGCGTCTGGATGGCGCGACGCAGCGGGCGCGCGCCATAGACCGGGTCGGCCCCCTGCTTGGCCACGAGGTCGCGCGCGGCGTCGGTGAGCTCGATGGACATGCCCTCGGCGACGAGGCGGTCGCGCAGGTCGGCGATCATGAGCTCCACAATGTCGCGCAGCTGCTCGCCGGTGAGCGACTTGAAGACCACGACCTCGTCCACGCGGTTCAAGAACTCGGGACGGAAGTGCTTCTTGAGCTCGGTCATGACGCGGATCTCGATCTCCTTGTCGGAGAGGCCGCCCGCGCCCTGGGCAGAGAAGCCCATGGTGGTGGTCTGCGCGATGTCGCGCGCGCCGATGTTGGACGTCATGATGATGACGGTGTTGGAGAAGTCCACGTGGCGGCCCTGGCCGTCGGTCAGGCGGCCCTCCTCCAGGATCTGGAGCAGGACGTTGAAGACGTCGGGGTGGGCCTTCTCCACCTCGTCGAAGAGGACGACGGAGTAGGGGCGCCGGCGCACGGCCTTGGTGAGCTCGCCGCCCTCGTCGTAGCCCACGTATCCCGGAGGCGCGCCGACGAGCTTGGAGACGGTGTGCTTCTCCATGAACTCGGACATGTCGAAGGAGATGAGCGCCTCCTCGCTGCCAAAGAGGAACTCGGCGAGCGACTTGGCGAGCTCGGTCTTGCCCACGCCCGAGGGGCCGAGGAAGATGAACGAGCCGCCGGGACGACGCGGGTCCTTGAGCGGGCTGCGGCTGCGACGGATGGCCTTGGCAACCTTGCTCACGGCCTCGTCCTGGCCAACGACGCGCTGGTGGAGCACGTCCTCGCAGCGCAGGAGCTTTGAGGCCTCTGCCTCGGTGAGGTTGGAGACGGGCACGCCGGTCATGGAGGAGACCACGTCGGCGATGTCCTGCTCGTCCACGGTGACCACGTTGGCAGCAAGCTCCTCGCGCCACGCGGTCTCGAGCTCGTCACGGCGGGCGACGAGCGACTTCTCCTCGTCGCGCAGACGCGCGGCGTCCTCGAACTCCTGGGCCGCCGCGGCGGCGGACTTCTCCTCGCGCACACGCGCGAGGTCGGCGTCGACCTGAGCGATCTCGGGCGGCAGGGCCATCTTGTGGACGCGCGTGCGGGCACCCGCCTCGTCGAGCACGTCGATGGCCTTGTCCGGCAGGAAGCGATCCTGCACGTAGCGGCTCGAGAGCGTCACGGCGGCGAGCACGGCAGCATCGGTGTAGCGGACGTGGTGGTGCCGCTCGTAGCGATCCTTCAGGCCCTCGATGATCTTGATCGTATCCTCGGGAGACGGCTCGCCGATGTTGACCGGCTGGAAGCGACGCTCGAAGGCGGAGTCCTTCTCGACGTGCTTGCGGAACTCCTCGGCCGTAGTGGCGCCGATGACCTGAATCTCTCCTCGCGAGAGGGGCGGCTTCAGGATGGAGGCCGCGTCGATCGAGCCCTCGGCCGAGCCCGCGCCGATCACGGTGTGGATCTCGTCGATGAACAGGATGTCTTCGTCGGAGGCCTCGAGCTCGGCGACGACCTTCTTCATGCGCTCCTCGAACTCGCCGCGGTACTTGGAGCCGGCGACGAGGCTCGCGAGGTCGAGCGTCCAGACCTGCTTGCCGCGCAGGATGTCGGGCACGTTGCCCGAGGCGATCAGCTGCGCCAGGCCCTCCACGATGGCGGTCTTGCCCACGCCCGGATCTCCCAGGATGAGCGGGTTGTTCTTCTGCCGGCGCGCAAGGACCTGCATGACGCGTTCGATCTCTCGGTCGCGACCGATCACGGGGTCGAGCTTGCCGTCCGCGGCGAGCTTGGTGAGGTTGCGGCCGTACTGCTCGAGCATCGACCCCTCCTCGCCCTGCTGCTGGGGGCCACCGAAGCCGGCCATGCGCACGTCTGCCGTGGCGGTCTCACGCGGCGCGCCCTCGGGGTTCTTGCCGGCGAGCTCGCTCACGGCGTTGCGCACCGCATCGCCGGAGACGCCCATCTGCCGGAGGGTGTCCATCGCGCGCCCGTTGCCCTCGGCCACGATGCCGAGCAGCAGGTGCTCGGTCGCAATGTAGGTCTGGCCGTGCGTCATCGTCTCGCGATAGGCGCCCTCGAGGACGCGCTTGGCACGCGGGGTAAACGGGATGTGCCCTCCAGGGACCGGCTCGTTGTCCTGGTTGGTCAGGCCACGCACGGTAGCGAGCGTCTCGTCATAGGTGACGTCGAGCTTGGCGAGCGCCTGGGCGGCGACGCCCTCACCCTCCTTGATGAGCGCGAGCAGCAGGTGCTCGGTGCCCACGTACATCTGGCCGAGGTTGCGCGCCTCGTCCTGGGCGAGGCTCATGACCTTGCGCGCCTTGTCGGTGAACTTCTCGAACATCTAGGGGCAGTCCTTTCAAAGGTGGTTTCGCAATTATAGTTTGTACCCTCACCAGCTCAGGCGCAAACCCATACGCGACGCCGCGTTCTTCTCGCCGCTCTTTTGTCCTCAATCATAGACTGTCGCCTTTTGCGGCTTACGGGCGCGCAATTCACGTTGCAAGCAGTAAAAAGCGACAGTCTGCAGGGGGGCGAGAAGGACGGCGCAAGACAGAGCGGCGGCCGACACGTGGGGGTGTCGGCCGCCGCAGCAAATACGGAGGTACTCTGGGGTCGCGCGCTACTTCCCAAACGTGTCGCGGTCGGGGGCGATGGCCTTCATCGCGTCGATCGTGCGCGAGAAGAGCTCGTCGAGCTCCCATCCGCAGAGCTCGGCGCCCTTGCGGATGACGTCGCGGTTGCAGCCGGCGGCGAAGCGCTTGTCCTTGAACTTCTTCTTGAGCGACTTCACCTCGAAGTCCATGACGGACTTGCTCGGGCGCATGATCACGGCCGCGCCGATAAGGCCCGTGAGCTCGTCCACGGCAAAGAGGACCTTCTCCATGGGCAGCTCGGGCGCGAGCAGGTCGGGGTTGTTGTCGGAGTTGTGCGACTGGACGGCACGCACGAGCTCCTCGGAGGCACCAGCCGCGCGCAGCAGCTCAGCGGCGTAGACCGTGTGGTTTGCCGGGTCGTCGGCGTGCTCCTCCCAGTCAAGGTCGTGCAGGATGCCCACGACCTCCCAGAAGTCGACGTTCTCCGGGTCCATCTCGAGCGCGAACTGGCGCATCACGCCGCCCACGGTCTCGCCGTGCTCGATGTGGAACTCCTCGTGGTTGTGCTCGGCGAGAAGGGCGAGCGCGACGTCGCGGTCGATCCCGGCGACGAGCGCCGCGGGGGCCTCGGCCGCCGCGGCCGTGACCTTCTCGGAGTCCTCGGCGATCGCGTCCACGGAGGCCGCAGCGTTGTCCGTCACGGCACCTGCGACCTGGGTCTCGATGTCCGCCCTGGTGATGGTCTCCGGCTTCATGGCCGGGAAGAGCAGAACGTCGCGGATTGCAGGCTGATCGCAGAAGAGCATGATCATGCGATCGATGCCGTAGCCGATGCCGCCCGCCGGCGGCATGCCGTACTCGAGGGCGCGCACGTAGTCGAAGTCGTAGCCCATGGCCTCGTCGTCGCCCATGCCCTTGGCGGCTACCTGCTCGGCAAAGCGGCCGGCCTGGTCCACGGGGTCGTTGAGCTCGGAGAAGGCGTTGGCGTACTCGTGGCCGGCGATGACCAGCTCAAAGCGGTCGGTGAGGCGCGGGTCCTCGGCCTTGCGCTTGGAGAGCGGGGAGACCTCCTCCGGGTAGTCGCACACGAAGGTGGGGTTGACGATGGTCTTCTCGCCCAGCTCGTCGTAGAGCTCGAAGAGGAGCTTGCCGGCGCCCCAGTTGGGCTGCGGCTCGATGCCGTGCTTCTCGCAGAGCTCGCGCAGGTGCTCGATGGGGGTGTCCATCGTGAGCTCCTCGCCCACGCACTCGGAGGCGATCTCGGAGAGCGGGCGGCTCGCCCAGGTGCCGGACATGTCGATCTCCTGACCCTGGAAGGCGATGACCTCGTGGCCCTCCTCGCAGCCGCAGACCTCGCGCGCGATGGCCTTGAAGAGGCCCTCAGAGAGGCGCTTCATGCCCTCGAGGTCGGAGTAGGCGCAGTAGGCCTCCATCGAGGTGAACTCGGGGTTGTGCGTGAGGTCCATGCCCTCGTTGCGGAACTGGCGGCCGATCTCGAAGACGCGCTCCATGCCGCCCACGATGAGGCGCTTGAGCGGCAGCTCGGTGGCGATGCGCAGGTAGAAGTCGCGGTCGAGCGCGTTGAAGTGCGTCACGAAGGGACGCGCGTTGGCGCCGCCGAGGATGGCGTGCATCATCGGCGTCTCGACCTCCATGTAGCCCTCGGCCTCCATGTAGCGGCGGATGAGGGAGATGATCTGGCTGCGCTTGCGGAAGACGTCGCGGACCTCGGGGTTCATGATGAGGTCGACGTAGCGCTGGCGGTAGCGGACCTCGCGGTCGGTGAGGCCGTGGAACTTCTCCGGCAGCGGGCGCAGGGACTTGGAGAGCACCGTGAGCCGCGTCGGTGAGACGGAGAGCTGGCCGCGGCGGGTGCGCAGCACTGTGCCCGTGGCACCCAGGATGTCACCCAGGTCGAGGTTGGCAAGAAGCGCCCAGCCCTCGTCGCCGAGCACGTCGTGGCGGCAGAAGAGCTGGATGGAGCCCGTCACGTCCTCGAGCACGATGAAGGCGGCCTTGCCCTGCTTGCGGAGCGCCCGGATGCGGCCGGCGACGCTCACCACGTCCTCGGTATCCTCGCCGTCCGCAAGGCTCGCGTAGCGCTCCTCGAGCTCGGCGGCGTGAGCCGTGACCTCGGAGGCAATGGGGTACGGGTTCACGCCCGCGTCGATCAGGGCCTGGCGGCGTGCGCGGCGCATGCTCCGCTCGTCGGTGGTGGTGGCGTTCTCGGCCATGGGGTTCCTTTCAGATAAGGCGCCCCGCACCTGCTTGCCGCAGACACGGGGCGCCACGCTTGCTTGGGTGAGGAAGTAGCCTAGCGGGAAATCCCCGTGATGGTGTACTTCCGCGTCTTGCCGGACGGCGCGACAACCTCGATCTTGTCGCCCTTCTCGTGACCCACGAGGGCCTTGCCCACGGGGGACTCGACGGAGATGCGGTGCTCGAGCGAGTTGGTCTCGGTGGTGCCCACGATGCTGAACGTGGACTTCTTGCCCTTCTCGTCCGCGAGCTCGACGGTGGTGCCGATGGAGACGGTCAGCGTGTGGCCGCTGTCCTCGACGACCGTTGCCACGGAGAGAATCTGGCGAATCTCGTTGATGCGGGACTCGTTCTTGGACTGCTCCTCCTTGGCGGCGTCGTACTCGGAGTTCTCCGAGAGGTCGCCGAAGCCGCGGGCCTCCTTGATGCGCTCGACGATCTCGTCGTGCTTCTCGCCCTCGCGGTACGCAAGCTCGTCGATGAGCTTCTGGCGGCCCTCGGCGGTGAGCTCGATCTTCTTGGCGTTATCCATGTGCGCGCTCCTTCTGCCTACCGGTTGCCGCTAGTTGAGCTTGGCGCCGCACTTGGAGCAGAAGCCAGCGTCGGCGGCGTTCTTGGCACCGCACTTGGAGCAGAAGACGTCCTCCTCGACGTCCTCGGGGGCGTCGGCGTCATCCTCGTCCTCGACGACCTCGACGTCGTGGGACTCGATGGGGGAGTCGGCCTCGTCGGCCTTGTCCTCGGAGCCCTCCTCCATGCCCTCGCGGACGTTCTTCACGGTCTTGCCCAGGGCGGAACCGATTTTGGGCAGGTTCTTGGGCCCAAAGATGACGAGCACGACGACGACGATGAGAAGCAGCTCAAAGGGGCCCATACCAAAAATCATGTGAAGTGTCCTTCCGATGCGATGTCACAGACGGGCGCTAGGCCCAATACAGCATCAGCTAGTATAGCCGAGGTTACGTGCTACTCACAATCTCTAAAACGCGAGAAGCCCGGGTTTCTCGCGCGTCTTTTGGGAGGGCCCTTGAGAGAGATCCTGATCGCCCTGGCGGTTCTGACGGTCGCGTGCACGGCGTTTCTCGCCGCGATGCCATGGCTCCTGCGCAAGCGCAACGTGGAGATGCGTCGGACCAAGTTCGGCGTGACGCTGGTCTTTGACGCGGAGAACGCCGACGGCACGCCCGTGCGCCTGATCAACGTCAACGGTACCTTCCAGAGCGGCTGCTACGTACCCGAGGACCTGCGCTTCCAGCTGGCCTGCGAATACCACCGCGAGATGGCCCGCGTGATTGAGAGCCTGGTCGCCAAGCGCGGGCGCACGGCCGAAAGCCCGCTGCGCGTGCTGGTCATGGGCGGGGGAGGCTACTCGCTGCCCAAGTACCTGGCGGCGTACGTGCCGGAGGCCCGCGTGGACGTGGTGGAGATCGACCCCGCGATGACCGGGCTGGCGCGCGAGTTCTTCTTCCTCGACGAGTGCCTGGAGAAGACGGGCGCCGAGAAGGACGGGCGGCTTCGCCTGGTGAACGATGACGCGTGGGCGTTCATGCGCGGCGTGACCGAGCCCTACGACGTGATCGTGAACGACGCCTTCTCTGGCAACCGGCCGCTCGGGCCGCTGACGAGCGCCGAGGGGGCGCGCGTGGTCCGCGAGCACCTAGCCGAGGACGGCGTCTACCTGGCCAACGTGCGCTGCGCCTGCGAGGGACGCCGGGCGCGCGCTTTGGACGAGGTCATAGACGCGTTTGGGCGCGAGTTCGCACACGTGGGCTACGTGCCCGAGTGGCCCGAGGAGCCTGCCAAGCCCGGCAACAACGCACTGGTGGCGACGAGCGCCCAGGGCGTCATGCCCCGCGCCGCACGCGTGGTGCGGTAACGAGCGGACGTTCTTCTCGGCCGCCGCTGTCGCCCCCCGGCCCTCATCCTCCCCTATAAGAAGGCTCGGGAAACGGCCCTCCCGGCAACACGGGGCGGCCGTTTTTACAAAACCATGGACTTGCGGGCGCGGGCGAGAAGAACCTCAGCGCAGCGGGCCCTCGCGACGGACGGTGCGCACGATGTGGCGCGGCACCGCGTGCAGGGCACAGCTGCCGATCACGTTGCCGGCGGCGCGCTTTGCCGCGTCGCTGCCGTTGCTCGTAGCGTAGGCGTGGTCAAAGCGCTCGAGCATGGCCAGGTCGTTGCCGCCGTCGCCGTAGACCGCGACCTCGTCCTCGCTCAGCCCGAGCTCGCCGGCGAGCCACGCCACGGCCTCGCCCTTGTTCACGCGCGCGTCCGTAAGCTCGAAGAGGTCCCCGTCAAATGAGGCGTTGACCAGCACGTCCGATCGCTCGGCGACAAACGCCTCCATCTCGCGGCGCATCCCCGGGTCGGGCACGCGAAAGTTCAGCTTGCAGATGTCCTGCGCGAGCACGTCGGCGTTACCGCAGTCAAAGCGCTCCTCGTCCGTCCGAACGGCGCGGCTCATGCGGTAGCGCAGGATGACGCCCGCGAGCCCACGCGGCATCAGGTAGCCCGATGCATGCTGCTCGCGCGTGCCGCGCACATAGGTGTGGTCGCGCCCCACGCAGTTGAAACAGACCGCAGGAAAACCCGTCAGCAGCTCCTCGATGACGGCGGGGTCGATCGTCACATGGCGCAGCACCTCGCCGCCACGCCCCACAACGTGCGCGCCGTTGGCGCCGACGGACTCGATGGGCAAGTCGCCGAAGCCCAGCTCCGCGGTCCGACGGACGCACCGGCCGGAGGCGAGCGCGACATGGCGCCCCGCCTCAATCGTACGTCGCAGCCGCCGGAGGATACCTCCGTCGGTCTCGTGGAGGATGTTGAAGAGCGTGCCGTCAAGGTCACTCGCAAAGAGCTTGATCAAGGTCCGTCCGTTCCGTCGCAATCTCACGCGAACAGTATAGGACGCGCCGGCCCTACAATGATCAGGGAGGCGTACGAAAGGGGCTGGCATGGAGCGCGCGCCGAGGTTCGTCTTCGCGTCCGACTCGCTCAAGGGAACGCTGTCGTCGGCGGACGCCGCGCGCCTGCTCGGAGGCGCAGCCGAGCGACACTTTCCCGGATGCTCGTGGGTTGCTGTCCCGATGGCGGACGGCGGCGAGGGCACAGTGGACGCGCTGCTCGCGGCATGCGGTGGCGAGAAGATCCGCGCCGTCGTGGAGGACCCGCTGAGCCGCCCGGTCGAGGCATCCTACGCGATGCTCCCCGGAGGGCGCGCGGTCATCGAGATGGCGGCAGCCTCGGGGCTGACGCTGCTCGCTCCCGGGGAGCACGATCCGCGTTTGACGAGCACCTACGGCACCGGACAGCTCGTGCTGGACGCGCTCGAGCGCGGCGCGCGCGATGTGACCGTGGCGCTCGGTGGCAGCGCCACCAACGACGGAGGCATGGGCCTCGTCCGCGCGCTCGGGGCGCGCCCACTGGACGCCGAAGGCATCGAACTTGCCGGCACCGGAGCCGACCTGGGGCGCGTCGCGCGTGTCGAGCCCTCCGGGCTGAGCCCGCTTGTCGCCGGGGCAAGCTTCCACACGATGTGCGACGTGGACAACCCGCTCGTGGGACCCGAGGGCGCGAGCCTCGTCTTTGGCCCGCAGAAGGGCGCCTCGCCCGAGATTGCCCGCGAGCTCGACGACGGGATGCGGAACTGGGCCCACGTGCTCGAGGAGACGTTCGACCGGAGCTTCAACGTGCCCGGCGCGGGCGCGGCCGGCGGGCTCGGCGCGGCCTGCCTCGCGTTTCTCGGCGCCGAGCCGGTCAGCGGCATAGCGCGCGTGCTGGACCTCGTGGGCTTTGACGCCCTTCTCTCCGAGGCGGACCTCTGCGTCACGGGCGAGGGGCACGCGGACGCGCAGACCGCACACGGCAAGGTAGTCTCCGGTGTCGCGGCGGCATGCGCGCGAGCGGGCGTCCCCTGCGTAGCGGTGGTCGGTGGCATGAGCGCGGGCGCCGCGGCCATGCCCGGCGTGGCCGCAATGCTGCCCGCGACGATCGACGCGATGCCGCTCGAGGAGACCCTCGCGCGCGCCGAGGAGCTCTACGCGCTCGCAGCCGAGAGGCTCTTCTCGCTGCTCGAGCTCGGAGCGATGCTCGTGGACTAGGTGCAGGCCATCGGACGCGACGCAAAAGGGGCCGCCGGCGCAGTGCCGACGGCCCCGTACGCACGTGGTCGGGTTGACTGGATTCGAACCAGCGACCTCTCGGTCCCGAACCGAGCGCTCTACCAAGCTGAGCCACAACCCGTAGCGAGGGGATATTCTAGCAGACTTCCGTCGCGGAACCAAGGGTTTTTGTCGACCAGCTTCGCCAACCGCGCGCGGCGGCGTCTGCGACGACGGCGTCTGCGGCGTCCGCGCTCACACAGATCGCAAACGAGCAGGTTCCCGAGCCTGTGATCTGCGCCGCGAGCACGCCCGGGCGCTCGCGAAGCCACGCCTCGACCTCGCCCGCCTCCGGGCAGAGGGCGCACGCCGCCTGCGCGAGGTTGTTGTGGAGCCCCGCCGCAATGCCGCTCACGTCCCCCGCAAGAAGCGCGGCAACGAGGGGCGCCGGGTCGTCGGGCTCGCCGCCGCTCCGGTCAAACTCCGCATACGCCTCCGGGGTCGAGCCGCCCTCGGCGCGCGGCATGACGAGCGCAAGCGGGAGCTCGGGCGCTGTCAGCCCGCGCTCGAGCACGTCGCCACCACCCACGTAGAGCCCCGGGCGCGGGTCCAGGAAGAAGGCTACGTCGGCGCCGATGCGCCGCGCCACCTCGACCACGCGAGGGTCGCGCGGGTCGATTCCCCACCTCTCGGCAAGGAGTCGCAGCGCGGCACCGGCATCGGCCGAGGAGCTGCCCAGGCCGGCGCTGCCCGGGATGCGCCGCGTGACGTTCACGCGCACGAGCGGCCTCTCCCCCAGCGCCTCCGCGAGGAGCGCCGCCGCGCGCCACACGCCGCTTTTCTCCACGGAAATGGAGAGCGCAGGCGAGAAGGACACCGAGAGCTCCGGTGCATCCTCCACGGTCACGGTGTCAAAGAGGGCCACCGCCACCATGAGGGAGTCGACGCGGTGGTAGCCCCGCGCGTCACGCCCGGCATGGACGCCAAGGTGAAGGTTGACCTTGCAGGGAACCTGCGCGACCACGGGGTCAGCCATGGCGCGCTACTCCGTGATGGTCTCGGCGAAGTCGAAGAGGCGCTCGCCGGACTCCAGGTCGTACAGCTCGACGGTGCCGGTGAGAACATCAACGTACTGATAGGACTGGCGAGCCGTGCGGCCGCGGCGCTCCTCCACCTCGACGACGAAGAGGGACGGGTGGGCGTGCACGAGCATGCCGGTTCGCTCGACGATCCGGGAGCGGCCCATGTTGGCCTTGACCTTGAGGCGCTTGCCCTCGAGCGCGCTCAGCTCCTCGCGAATCTCGTCGACTCGGTTGACGGGAGGGATGTCGTTCTCCATGCGATCCTCCGTATGACAGAGGCATAAGCCCGGAAGACAGGAACTTTTATCATACGGCGCCCGTCTTGCAAGTGCAAATCCCTCAACTCGACGCACAAAAGGGACGAGAAGAACGTTCTTCTCGCCCCGTGCGCAAACCCGTATGGGCGCGAGCGCGTCTACTCCGCCGGGCAGAGCGCGAGCGCGGCCTCGTCGGCAACGACCACCACGTTGGGGTGGAGCTGCAGGATGGAGGC
The DNA here is from genome assembly GCA_002305805.1 of Atopobium sp. UBA1382. GTDB lineage: Bacteria > Actinomycetota > Coriobacteriia > Coriobacteriales > Atopobiaceae > Thermophilibacter > Thermophilibacter excrementavium. The sequence continues at coordinate 198,134 of DBQY01000015.1, forward strand.
GGGGCAGCTCGGGACGACCGGGCCAAAGCACATGTCATGGACAGCCTGGGCCTTGGCATCGCCGTTGGCGATGACAAGAATCATCTTGGCGCCCATGATGGTGCCGATGCCCATAGTGTAGGCCTGACGCGGGACGTCATCGATGCTGTCGAAGAGGCGGCTGTTGGCCTGGATGGTGGACTCGGTGAGGTCCACGCAGTGAGTACCCACGATGAAGGAGTCGCAGGGCTCGTTGAAGCCGATGTGACCGTTGTTGCCAATGCCCAGGAGCTGGAGGTCCTGGTGACCGGCGGCGGCGACGGCGGCGTCGTACTCTGCGCAGGCAGCCTCGTAGTCCTCCATGAGGCCGTCGGGCACGTGGGTGTTGGCCTTGTCGATGTTCACGTGATCGAAGAGGTTCACGTTCATGAAGTAGCGATAGCTCTGGTCGTGGTCACCGGGCAGGCCGCGATACTCGTCGAGGTTGTAGCTCTTGACCTCAGAGAAGTCCAGGTCGCCGGCCTCGTAGGCGGCCACGAGGTTCTTATAGGTTCCGATGGGCGTGGAGCCGGTGGCAAGACCGAGCACGCAGTCGGGCTTGAGCTGGACCTGCGCCGCGATGATGTTCGCGGCCTTGCGGCTCATGTCGTCGTAGTCCTTGGCGCGGATGATTCTCATGGTGCGTCCTTTCATAGACCGGCAGGCCTCCCTGCCGTGCGGCCCCATCGGCCGCGGCCAATGTGACTGCGACCACCAGGGCGAGGTCGCCAAGAGCTATGAGAAGATCGCCGTCGCGTCGGGGCCCCTGCCCGTCCACGGCAGCCCGGGGACACCGCCCCAGACGCACCAATCATGCACCCAAAGAACCCCGCCCGCCACGAGGATTCGGGCGAGCGGGGCAAATTCGCTGGGAGCGGGCGGCCCGAAGATGACCTAGAGCTTGGCGGAGAGGTCCTCGAGGGCGTGGAAGCGGTGCGAGATCGCGTTCTTCTCGTCCGCCGTGAGCTCCGCCATGGTCTTGCCCGGCGTGTCGTTGGGCAGGAAGAGCGGGTCGTAGCCAAAGCCGCCGTCGCCGCGCGGGACGTACCCCACCCGACCCTCGCAGTCGCCGTCGCCGCGCAGCACCTCGTCACCACGCACGAGCACGACGCTGGAGTGGAAGCGGGCCGTGCGCGCCTCGTCGGGGACGTCCGCCATCTGGGCCATGAGCTTCTCGTTGTTGGCGGCATCATTGCCATGCTCGCCGGCCCACCGTGCCGAGAAGATCCCGGGGGCGCCGTCCAGCGCGTCAACGCACAGGCCCGAGTCATCGGCAACCGCCATGGGCAGCCCCGTCTCCGACTGGGCGGCGCGCGCCTTGATGAGCGCGTTGTCAAAGAACGTCTCGCCGTCCTCGACCGGGTCGGGGAAGTCCCCGAGCTCGCCGAGGGCCACAAAGCGCACGCCGGGCATGACCGGGGCGAGGATCGCCTCTATCTCCGTGACCTTGTGCGCGTTGCCCGTGGCCACGACCACGGTCTTGTTGGAGTCCAGATCCTTGATGTCCATTTCCCAGCCCTCCTAGGGACGATATCCCGTCACGTCCGCCTGTAGCTCCGCCAGGCGCGCGATGCCGCCCTGACAGAGGTCGAGAAGCGCGTCCAGCTGTGCGCGGTCGAGCGTGGAGCGCTCGCCCGTTCCCTGAACCTCCACGATGCGCCCGTCACCGGTGCCCACGAGGTTGAGGTCCACCTCGGCGTGAGAGTCCTCCGGATAGTCGAGGTCGAGCAGGGCGCGACCGTCCACGATGCCGGCCGAGACCGCCGCGACCTGGCCCGTCAGAGGCAGGCGCGGGAGCTTGCCCGCGTCGACGAGGCCCATGAGCGCCTGGTGGAGCGCCACCCATGCACCGGTGATCGAGGCCGTGCGGGTGCCGCCGTCCGCCTGGACGACGTCGCAGTCCAGCGTGATCGTGATCTCTCCCAGGCGATCAAGGCGCGTGACCGCGCGCAGGCTGCGGCCGATGAGGCGCTCGATCTCCATGGAGCGGCCCTTGCGGCCGCGATACTCGCGCGGCGTGCGGCGGTTGCCGGCAGCGGGGAGCATGGCGTACTCGGCGGTGACCCAGCCCGCGTGCGCGTTCTTGCGCCAGCCGGGCACACCCTCCTCCACGGAGGCAGAGCAGAGCACGCGCGTGTCGCCGAACTCGGCGAGGCAGGATCCGGCGGCGTTCTTCATGACGCCAGGCGTGAGCGTAATGGGGCGCATCTCGCCGGCAGCGCGCTCGCCGGCACGCGCGAGGGTGATGTCGGTCATGCATCCTCCTGAAAAAGAGGCCCCCACCGCATAAGCGGGCGAGGGCCGCATGGCTGCTGGTGGGCGATGACGGATTCGAACCGCCGACCTTGTGCGTGTAAGGCACCTGCGCTAGCCGCTGCGCCAATCGCCCGGACAACGGAAGTCTAGCATACGCGTCGTGTGACTGGCCGGCCGCGGAGAGCCGTCGACAAGGTCCGGCACTCGGACAGCTTGCCGCTCAGGGCGCGGCAAGAACTCGCGGCGGACCTTGTCGGCGGCTCTCCGTGGCCTACGTCTATACTGGGGCTTATGGAGAACATGACGCTTTCGGACATAGCAGCGGCTGTGCAGGCCGGCGGGGTTGGGGTCTCGGTTGTTGGGGACCCGGGCGTCGTGACGGTCTCCGGGACCTCGTGTGACTCGCGGACGGTGCGGCCGGGCGACCTCTTTGTGTGCAAGGGCGCCGCCTTCAAACCCGCGTTTCTCGCCGGCGCACTCGAACGGGGCGCCGTCGCCTACCTCTGCGACGAGACCCACGCCGCCGAGCTTTCCTCCGTCGCGCCGGGGATGCCCGCGCTCGTGGTGAGCGACCTCCGTCGCGCGATGGCGCTCTCGTCTGCCGCTGCCTTTGGCCATCCCGACCGTGACCTCCCCGTCATTGGCATCACCGGCACCAAGGGAAAGACCACGGCCGCCTACATGCTCCGCTCGATCGTCGAGGCGGCACACGGCGAGGGCTCCTGCGGCATCATGGGCACGGTCGAGACCTACGACGGCGCCGACGAGACCCCCTCGAGAAACACCACGCCCGAGCCGCCCGACCTCTGGCGCCACCTCGCAAACGCCCGCAACGCGGGTCTCGCCGCCCTGGTCATGGAGGTCTCCAGCCAGGCGCTCAAGTACGACCGCACGCTCGGCGTGGAGCTTGCCGCCGGATGCTTCCTCAACATTGGCCTCGATCACATCTCCCCCGTCGAGCACGCGGACTTTGAGGACTACTTCACCTCCAAGCTCAAGATCTTCTCGCAGTCGAGAGTCGCCGTGGTGAACCTCGACTCCGACCACGCAGACCGCGTCCTCGAAGCCGCCCGCACCTCGGAGCGCACCGTGACCTTTGGCATCCGCCGCCCGGACGCGGACGTCTGGGCAGACGGGCTCGAGGCCTCGGAGGACGGAGTCTCGTTCACGATGCACCTTCACGGAGGGGTGCAGCGCATATCCCTGCCGTTCCCGGGCGAGTTCAGCGTCTCGGACGCGCTGTGCGCGGCGAGCTGCGCCGAGCTCATGGGCATAGGGGCCGAGAAGATCGCTCGGGGCCTGGAGGCAACGCGCGTCCCGGGCCGCATGGAGTTCTACCGCTCCGCCGATCGTCAGCTCACGGTCGTCGTGGACTATGCCCACAACGGCCTCGCCTTCGAGTCCCTGCTCTCGTCAATCGCGGGCACGTTTGGCGACGCGCGGACCATCGCCGTCTTTGGCGCCGTCGGCGGCAAGGCGCGCGAGCGCCGCTACGAGCTGCCCGAGGTTGCCGCGCGCTACGTCGACTACGTGATCCTCACCGCCGACGACCCATGGACGGAGGACCCGGCGGACATCTGTCGCGAGATGGAACGGGCGCTGCCCGAGGGCTTCCCGCACGAGATCGTGGTCGACCGCGAGGCCGCCGCGGCACGCGCCTTCGAGCTAGCGAAGGAACGTCGCTCCGTCGTGCTGCTGCTCGCCAAGGGGCACGAGGCCTATCAACTCACGAAGGAGGGCTTCGTGCCATGCGCCTCCGACCGTGAGCTCGCGCGACGCGGGGTTGCCGCGCACGATCGGGAGCGCGCCGAGAACGCGCAGCTCTGATGGGCGCCCCCCTCCTCATAGGCATCGCCGGCGGGCAGCGCGACCGCGAGGTCACCTCCTCGCTGCTGCGCACCGTGCTCGACGGGGGCCAGCCCTATCGTCGTGTCGGGGTCGTGGGATCGCGCGAGCTCTACGACGGGGTCGAGTGGAGGCGCCGGCCAAACCCGACGCGTGAGCTCGGGCGTCTCGACGAGCACCTCGCCCACGCGCGCGAGAGTGGCCTCTCGTACCTGATAGCCGAGCTCGACGAGGCCGCCGAGCGCGGGACCATGCGCCTCGACCTCCTCTGCAGCGTCGGCGCCGGTGGCGCCGGCACGGCGCGCACCGCAAGCCGCAGCCTGAGCTTCTCGGCGCGCAGCCCACTGGCAGACGTGGGCGCGAGCCAGCCTGAGGTTCACTACGGCTACGTGCACTTCCTCGCCCACACGCCCGACTGGAGCGCCCGGCTCGCCGTCCCCGTGACCGGCCTGTTGGACCTCGGGCCCTCGCTCGGCGCCGTGGCGTCGGCCGTGCTCCTGGGGGTCGACGTCGACCGGCTCAGCATGGGTCTTCTGACCTCCAAGGTCCCCGGCCACGGCGAGATGCTCGTCTCCCCCGACCACCACGTGCTCGCACTCATCGAGGAGAGCCGGGCGCGCCGCGACACGGAGCGGCTCGTCAGCGCCGCGCGCGAGACCTACGACCCACCGCACCTCGAGGTCGTTCGCGGCGCCGCTGCTGTGGGCGATGCCGTGGCGCGCGCATACGCGTCGGAAACGGACGGACGCACGCTGCTCGTTCTTCTCGGCCATCCCTCCGAGCGCCTCGAGGACGCGTTCCAGGACGCCGTCCGCGAGCACGCCCGTCCCCTCGGCAGCTGACGCGACCCCAAACGATCCAAAAAAGGCCGGAGCCCCGAAGGACCCCGGCCGCATGCGTAGATCTTGAGGCCGGATGGCTTAGAAGTCCACGTCCACGTCGTTGTAGACGCACTCGAGGAGCTTCTCCATCTCCTCGGGAGTGGGCTGGCGCGGGTTGGAGCCGGTGCAGGCGTCGCCGATGGCGTCGACGGCGATGCGGCTCTTCTTCTCCTCGAACTCGGCGTAGTCGATGATCGACTCGTCGGCCTTGACGCCGCCCTTGCCGTAGTTCTTGATGCCCTGCGGGATGTCGATCTTGTCGTTGAGGTCGCGGATCATCTGAACGAGCGCGGCAACGAGCTCGTCCTCGGTCTCGCCGGCGAGGTGGAAGACCTCAGAGGCGATGTAGGCATAGCGGCTCTTGGCGCGGGCGTCCTTGGCGTTGAACTGGATGACCTTGCCGAGGTACATGGCGTTGGCGCAACCGTGGATGATGTGGTCGCCGGTGAAGGCGGCGCCGGTCTTGTGCGCCATGGAGTGCACGATGCCGAGCAGGCCCGAGGAGAAGGCGATGCCGGCGATGCACTGGGCGTCGTGCATGTGCTGACGGGCCTCCTTGTCGCCCTGGTAGGACTTGGGCAGCCACTCGACGATCTCACGCATGGCGTAGAGGGCGTTGGCGTCGGTGTAGGCGGAGCCGGCGGTGGAGACGTAGGCCTCGATGGCGTGGGTCAGGGCGTCCATGCCGGTGTGCGCGCAGAGCTTGGCGGGCATGGTGTAGGTGAGCTCAGGGTCGACGATGGCGACGTCGGGCGTGATCTCGAAGTCGGCGATCGGGAACTTGATGCCCTTGGCGTAGTCGGTGATGATCGAGAACGCGGTGACCTCGGTGGCCGTGCCGGAGGTGGAGGAGATGGCGCAGAAGTGAGCCTTGGTGCGCAGCTTGGGCAGGCCGAAGACCTTGCACATGTCCTCGAAGGTGGTCTCGGGGTACTCGTACTTGATCCACATGGCCTTGGCCGCGTCGATGGGCGAGCCGCCACCGAGGGCGATGATCCAGTCGGGCTGGAACTCGGACATGACGGCAGCGCCGTTCATGACGGTCTCGACGGACGGGTCGGACTCGACGCCCTCGATCAGCTTGACCTCGAAGCCGGCCTCCTTGAGGTCGTTCTCGACGTCCTGCAGGAAGCCGCCGCGACGCATGGAGCCGCCGCCGGTGACAATGACCGCGCGCTCGCCCTTGAGGTTCTTGACCTCGTGGCGCGCGCCCTCGCCAAAGTACAGGTCACGCGGATTGGTGAAACGTCCCATAACACTCCTCCAATTCCTATGCCGTCGCCCCCGCGACGGATTGTTGTAGTGGTCGGGAAGACGTCCTTCTCGGCCGCGTCTCAGTATAGCGAAACGAAGTGGCAACACTGCGTGTTTTCGGGCCGTGCGGCGAGCGGCGAGAAGGACGGGCGGGCGGCATCTCGGCTAGGATGATGGGAGGAGGGGAGGTGCGATGGCACACGATTCGAGACGCGAGGACTACCTGCGCATGAGCCTGCGCTTTGCGCTCTCCCTCGACAGCGGCGAACCGGCCCGGGCGGCGCGCGAGTTCGCCACCTTTGGCCGCCGGCTCGCCCGCGATCGTGACTCGCTCCCGCAGTCGGACGCCGACCGGGCCTTCAGCCTCGTCTCTCTCGCGACCGATCTCATCGACTATCGGCTCCCGTTTGCCGATGACGCGCAGGCGGAGACGCTGGTGGCGCGCGGGCGCGACCTTCTCTCCGAGGCGCTCTCGCTCGACCCTGACTGCCATGACGCCGCGCGCATGCTCTTCTCGCTGGAGACGCCCTCCGCGGAGGAGCGCTCGCGCTTTCTGAGGGAGGGGGCCGAGAAGGTCCGCGTGGCGTGCGAGTCGGCGCGTGACCGTCTCTGCGACGCCCTCGACGAGGCACGCCGCACGCTCGGCGCGAGCGTTGCGATGCGGCCCTGGTGGCGCTGGCTCGCTGACCTGGCCGAATGTGCGCTGATCTGCGGGCGCAACCGCGAGTCGATCGACGCCGCCGAGCGGCTGCTCGCGTCCGACCCGCATGACCTCTCCGACGTCCGCTTCACGCTCGCCTACGCCCTCGCCAAGCTCGAGGACGCGCCGGGGCTCGCGCGCCTGGCCGAGCGCTACCCCGCCCTCGCCGCGCCGCGCGCGGCCGACGACGCGTGGATCCAGATCTCCCAGATTGCGCTCGCGCACAAGTCCTGTCGATTCGCGGACGCACGGCAGCTGACCGAGCGCCTGCTCGCCACCTACCCCGGCTCTGCTGGCGTGCTGATTCGTCAGGCGGAGATTCCCGACGGGAGGTTCGCCCGTATCCGCGTGCCCGCCTACGGCGAGGATGAGCTGGTCGTCGCCGTGAGCGAGGGAGTCGTGCTGCTGATGGAGGGCATGGAGCGCACCGGCAGGGGCGTGCTCGGCGCCTGGGTCGCGCGCACTGTCTCGGAGCTTTCCGGCGAGAAGGGCAGCGAGGGGGCGAGCGCGTCATGAACGCTTGGAACGAACTGGTAGAGCGCTGCGCCCGCCGTCGCAACGAGAAGATTGGCCCGCTCTCCGACGAGGCCTACGCCGAGCTGGTGCTCGCAGTGCGCCAGAACCCCGCCGACTTTGCTGACGAGACCTCCGAGCAGGCATTGCTCGTGCTCGCCCGCGCGCTCGACGCATGGCGCGCGAGCCGCGAGCGCGACGATCTTCTCACCGACAAGGACTACGAGGCAGAGCACGCACGCAGGCTCGCCGCCCTGCGCGCGGAATGCGAGCGCGCGGTCTCGATTGACCCCGGCTGTCTCGACGCGCACGTCACGGCCCTGCTCGCCTCCGAGCTGGACCCGGACCCCCTGCTCTCGGAGCTGCTCGCGCTCGAGCGCGCCCACGCGAAGGACGAGCCGCCCGTCGGCGACGCCTGGGACGACGTCTTCTATCGGCCGCACCTGCGCCTGAGGGCCGCCGTCGCCCGGACCTGCCTCGACGGTGCCCGCTATCGCATGGCTGCCGCGGCGGCGGAGTCGGTAACGTCCGTCGCGCCGGCCGACCCGCTCGGTGCGCGTCACACGCATATGCTTGCCTGCGCCCGCCTCGAGGACGAGGACGGGCTCGGGGTGCTCGAGGCGCGCTGGGCCGGACGCGAGAGCGCCTGGTCGCACCTCGCGCGCGTGCTGCTGCTCTACAAGCTGAACCGCCTGACCGCCGCGCAGCGCGCGCTGCGTGGGTTCGACCGCCTCTGCGCAGGTGGCGCCTACGCCCTGCTGCGACCCGTCTACGTGGAGCCCTGCCTGCCGGACCGTCCCGAGGCGGCGCCCTGCAGCTTCGAGGAGGTCGTCATGGCGGAGCGCGAGGTGGAGCCGCTGATCACCGACGTCCCCGAGCTTATCCCCTGGTGCCAGGGCCACGACTGGCTGGTGGCGTCGGCGCGGGCCTTCGCGGAGCGCAACGACCTGGACTGGTAGCGGGCGCGCGCCGCACACGAAAAAGGCCCGGGCGAAGCGGCCCGGGCCGATGGCTCGTGGTGCCCCCAACGGGAGTCGAACCCGTGTCGTCGCCTTGAAAGGGCGATGTCCTAGGCCACTAGACGATGGGGACGCGCGGCTAGTATACCAAAGCACGAGAAGGTCACGACGCGCGGCGTTGCCGTACAATCTCCCATGTACGCACGCCCATCATCGACTGCCCCAAAGAGGAGGCCGCCATGTTCTGTCCCAACTGCGGCAACCAGATTCCCGACGAGTCCAAGTTCTGCCCGAGCTGCGGCACCGCCATCGGCGCGCCGGCGCAGGGGGAGCCCGCGCGTCCGAGCTCCGGCATGCCCCCCGTCCCCGGCGTCGAGCCGGGGCCCTCGCCCGCGCACCCCGTCCCCGTCGGCGCCGCCGAGGCCCCGGGGATGAAGTGGTTCAAGTTCATCATCTGGGTCCAGCTCTTCCTCTCGGCGCTCCTGCTCGCCGCGCTGAGCCTCGCACTGTTCACGGGCTCGCACTACATGACCGAGTACGGCAGCGCCCGGGACCTCGTCTACCTGTTCTTCCAGGGCCTGCAGGTCGTGGACATCGTCTTCGCGGTCGTCTTCCTCGCGCTGGCGGTCTGGTGCGTCGTCGTGCGCATGGGCCTCGCCAAGTTCAAGAAGGGCGCCCCCACGCAGTACCTCGTCCTGCTCGGCGTCAACATCGTCGCTCAGACCCTGTATGCGGTGGCGCTCGCCGTCATCACGGGCGTCGAGATCTTTGACGCGATGGGCCCCTCGTCCCTGGCCCAGATCGTCGTGAGCATCGTGATGGTCTTCGTCAACAAGATCTACTTCGACAAGCGCGCGTACATGTTCACCAACTAGCGCGGACCTCACCTACGCAGAAAAAAGCCGCCCGCGAGACCCTCCGTCTCGCGGGCGGCCATTTGTCTCTGGTAGGGGCGGTGGGACTCGAACCCACAATCCTTGCGGCGAGAGATTTTAAGTCTCCTGCGTATGCCAGTTCCGCCACGCCCCCAACGGGTACATCCTAGCGCAGCACGCGCATCGTGGGACCCCAGCCGACGGGCGATTCCACTCCGCGCAGCGTGGTCTCCGCCGCAACGGCCAGCCCGAAGAGCAGGTCAGACTCGCTGACGGTGAGCTGGGAGAAGCCCGTCTGGCGCATGAGCTCGAGCACCGCAACCACGCCGCCCAGAATCACGGGCGCACGCTTGGCCATGAGTCCCGGCAGCGCGGCGCGTCCCTCGACCGTGAGCGCAGCGAGCCGGCCCTCGAGGCGCTCGAGGTCATCACGGGAGAGCGTGGCAAGATGCACGCGCGCGGGGTCGTAGGGCTCGAGCTCCTTCTGCACGGCAACGAGGCTCGTCACCGTCCCTCCGGTCACCGCGAGCGTGGCAGGGGCGTCTGCTCCGGCACCCTCGACTCCAGCCGCAAGAAGTCCTCCCTCGCGCACCGCCGGACCAAACGCCGCGGCGGCGAACTCGTGGGCTCGCGCCACGTCGTCAGCAGCGTCGGGACCTACCGGCGAGAGGAACTTCTCGGTCACGCGCCGGCACCCCACATCAATGGATCGAACAAACCTCAGGTCAAGCGTACCATCGTCGTTAGTGCGACCACAGGCGAGCTCCGTCGAGCCGCCGCCGTTGTCCGCCACGAGCACGTTCTGCCCGCGGAAGTCACGCGTCACGCCGAGAAAGGTGAGCGCACCCTCGACCTGGCCGGGGATGATCAGCGGATCCAGCCCGAGCGCATCCAGCTCGGCGCCCAGCACAGACGAGTTCTCCGCGTCGCGCGCGGCGCTCGTGAGCGTGCAGCATGCCGCAACGGCACCGGCGTCGCGCGCGGACTCGACATAGCCGCGCACGCACGCGAGGACGCGGGCCATGGCCCCCTCGTCGAGGCGCCCGGTGGCGTCCACGTCCTGACCGAGGTTGCAGATCTCCGAGTGTTTGGCGAGACGGACCACGCGTCCGTCCTCCACGTCCGCAACCGCCAGGCGAGCGGTCACGGTTCCGATGTCGATGCAGGCCAGACGCGTCATTGCTCTCCCCCGTCGCTTCCGTCGTACCGGAATATGAAGTCTGCAATGTGAAGGTACCACGGCGTCTCGTCGCCGGTCGACTCTTCGGTCGACCCGTCGTCCTCCTCGCCGCCCTCCACGACGATGCGCGTCTCGCCGTCGTCCACGTAACCTCGGCGCCGTGCCTCGTCCTTGATGCCCTCCTCGGTCATGAGGTTGGCGATGTCGCTCTCGAGCTCGTCGCTCTCAACGGTTGCCCGGGCCTGCTCGTCCTGGAGCACGCCGTTCTCACGCCACGCCTGATAGAGGGAGCATGCCGGGCCGTAGAGCGCCACCACGAGGACGAGCGCCACGGCACACGCAACCGAAACGCCGCGATGGGCAGCCACAAGGTCGCGCAGGCCCTGCGGGCCGGACGTGACGACGCCACCGATCTTCTCGCGCACGCCTTCGAGGGCCCCCGCTTTTGTCGTCTGGTCCGTCGGGCGCTTCTTGGCCGACGGCTTGGCAGCGGGCCGCCGCACGGAGGCCGAGGGGATCGGAGTGGTCGCGGCGGCCTTCTTACGCGTCGCCTTCTGCTTTGGAGACTTGGCGCGCTTGGTGGGGCGCGTCGCGCTGCGACTCTTGGTCTTGACGATGTTCTCGCTCATGCCATGCTTCGTTTCTGGGTTGTCTTGGCTGGGCCGGCGCGGAGCGCCTCAACCATTTATAGCAGAGGAGCGCGAGGCGAAGCGGCGTGTCACCGCTTCTCCTCTGCCTTCGCATGGTCCCAGAGCTCGTTCAGGCGCGTGGCATCAAGCCCGCCCAGCTCGACGCCCCTCGCGCGAGCCAGCTCCTCCATACGTGACCACCGCGCCCTGAACTTGCGGTTGGACGCCGCGAGCGCCTCCTCGGCGTCGATGCCCTCGCGTCGGGCGACGTTGACCAGCGCGAAGAGCAGGTCGCCAAACTCGAGCGAGCGCGCGTCGGAGCCGAGCTCCTCGCGCTCGAACTCGGCACGCTCCTCGGCGACCTTGTCCCAGATGTCAGCGATGGTATCCCACTCAAAACCCGCCTTGGCAGCGCGCTTGGAGATCTTCTGGGCCTGCATGAGGGCGGGCAGGCTGCGCGGGACGGAGTCGAGGAGGCCCTGCGGCGCGTCCTTCTCCCCCTGCGCGGTGCGCTCGGCAGCCTTGACGTCATCCCAGATGTCCTGAACCTCGCCGCCGTCGCCGGCCGCCGCATGCTCGCCAAAGACGTGCGGGTGACGGCGCACGAGCTTCTCGTTGAGGCCGCGGACGACGTCGTCGATCGTGAAGGCGCCCTCGTCGGCTGCGATCTGCGCGTGCAGGACGACCTGCTCCAGCACGTCGCCGAGCTCCTCGACCAGGTGTTCGCGGTCGTTGGCCTCGATGGCCTCCACGGCTTCGTAGGCCTCCTCGACCAAGTGCTTGGTGATGGAGCGGTGCGTCTGCTCGCGGTCCCACGGGCAGCCGTCCGGCTGGCGCAGGCGCCACATCGTGCGCACAAGGCGGTCGAACTCGGGGTGAGTGGTCGGCGCGCCCGGGCGCGCGGCGTTCTCGGCATCCACGCGGTCGGCGTTCTGGGACATAGCGGCTCCTTCTGCAGCGGGTTCTTCTCGCCTGCGATTCTAGCGCGCGACGGACGAGAGGGGGCGTGCCCACGGCGG
>DBQY01000015.1:210273-221215 GCA_002305805.1 Atopobium sp. UBA1382
AGAGCGTCCGAGGGGGCTCCGAGGCAACCCGTCTCGAGGGTTCCTACGTGAGATAGACCCGGACCCCTTCGTGACTTGCGCGAGCACCTCGCGGATCACCGGTCACGGCTTCCGTTGGGCCTAGGGTCGGCCGGGACAATAGAAGGCGGGGAGGGCGTCCCGAGCGCCCTCCCCGCTGAAAAGGGGAATCTCTGTCGGGCTCCTACTCGGGGAGCACGGTGCGAATGCAGAGGGCCATGGAAATGGCGCCGGCATCCGGGGTCCCGAGGCTGCGCTCGGCTGCCGGGCGGGCGCGTCCGACCTTGGACACCATGCTGGCGGTGTCCTCGGCGGCCTTCTGGGCGACCTCGGCCGCGGCGGCCCAGGCCTCCTCGAGCGACTTGCCCTCGCCGGCTGCGGTCTCGAGGGCCTCGCCGAACGGAATCAGGGTGTCGAGCATGGTCTTGTCGCCACGGTGTGCGCCGCCGAGAGAGAGCATCTTCTCGTAGGCGGCCCTCACCGCCTCGGCGGCGACCTTAGCGTCATAGCCCTCGGCCTGATCGCCCACGACGGCACCGGCGGCCTCGAGCGCGGAGCCCCAGAGCACGCCGGAGGTGCCGCCGGCCTTGGCAGCCCAGGCGCGGCCCGCCTCCTTGAGGACGGAGCCGGCCGCGGCGCCACGGGAGCGGGCGTCGCACGCGGCCTCGGCGGCGAAGGTGGAGCCCTTCACCATGCCTCGACCATGGTCGCCGTCACCGGCAACGCCGTCAATCTTGGCGAGGTCCTCCTCAGCTGCGGCAATCGCGGCCTGCATGCGCGCGAAGGCGTCGACAATGTAGTCGGCAGCCCTGTCGGAGGCCTCGGACCCCTGCTCGAAGGTGTCAACCTGCTCCGAGAGCTGCGCGTAGACCTTGCGCTCGCCGGCCGCCATGGAGCTCGCGCCCTTGCGGAACGAAGCGGTGTCGCATGGGGCGCTCCAGTAGGTCTCGAGCTCGTCGTCGAGGAACTCGACGGCGAGCGCGATGCCCTCCATGTCGAGCGAGGTCACGTACTCGCCCACGAGCGGCTCGACGAGCGTGTAGCCCTTGTCCTCGAGCAGCTGGCGAACAGTGCCCCACACGACGAAGAGCTCCTCGTACTTGGTGGAGCCCAGGCCGTCGAGAATGACGGCTATGCGCTTGGAGTCGTCGGCGGGCGCCTCGGCGAGCACGCGCTCGACGAGGAGCTCGGCCACCTCGGCGGCGCTGGCCAGGTCTGCCTCGCCCACGCCCGGCTCGCCGTGAATGCCCTGACCGACCTCCATCTTTCCCTGCGGCACGTGAAAGAGCGGCTCGTCGCCGCCGGGCAGGGTGCAGCCACGGAAGCCCATGGACATGGTGCGGGTGCGGTCGTTGGCCTTCTCGGTGATGCGAACGAGCTCGTCGAAGGAGACGCCTGCGGCAGCGGCGGCGCCGGCGGCCTTGAAGACCATGAAGGTGCCGACGTTGCCGCGGCGCTTCTCGATCTCCTCGGGCTTTGCGGAGGCGACGTCGTCGGTGATGTAGAAGGTGCGGCAGTCGACGCCCTCCTCAATGAGGCGGTCGCGCGCCATGTTGAAGTTCATCTTGTCGCCGGCGTAGTGGCCGCCCACGATGAAGATTCCCGTGCCCTGGTCGACGGAGTGCGCGACGCCGAGCACGTCCTCGGTGGACGGGGAGGTGAAGACGTTGCCCACGACGGTAGCGTCCATGAAGCCGTCGCCGATAATGCCGCAGAACGCGGGGTAGTGGCCGGAGCCGCCGCCGTTTATGACGGCGATCTTGCCCTCTGCCATCTTCGTCGCGCGCGCGACGCCGCCGGGAACCTCGACCACATAGTCGGGATACGCCGCGACATAGCCCCTGAGCATGTCCTCGCGGAACGTCTTGGGATCGTTGTAGAGCATCGGGTCTCCTTTCCTTAGGCGACGAAGTAATTCTTCAGGCCGAGCAGCATGTAGTAGCCGGCGAGGGCGCCCTGGTCCACGACGCCCTTGGCCTTGGCCGCGTGAACGGCGGCCTTGCCGAACTTGGGCAGCATGTCCTTGGTGGCCTCGCAGCCCTCATTCGCGCCGTCGACGGCAGCGGTAATGACCTCGGCAAAGGTCGCGTCGGGGTTGCCCTCGACGAGCGCGGCCGCCTTCTTGGCGCCCGCGTCGACCGAGTCGAGGATCGTGCGGTCGCCGAGCTGGCACTTGCCGCGCTTCTGAATGCCCTCGGCGAAGGCGGTGACGTAGGTGGCAAGGTCAGCCGGGACGAGCTCGGTCTTGCCCTTGAACGCCTTGCCGGCCTGCATGATTCCGGAGCTCATGAGGGTGCCCATCGTGGAAGGCACCTCGTTCTGCATCTTCATGCCCGCCTTCATCATCTGCTTGCCGATCTCTCCCTCGGCGGCAGTCTCGCGCAGGAAGCCAGGAAGGGCTCCGTAGCCCTTGCTCATGGTGAGGCCCAGGTCGCCGTCGCCCATGGCGGCGTCCATCTCGCAGAGCTCCTCCTTCTTCTCTGCGAAGACCTCGGCGACCTTCTCGAACATCTCAGGAATCTCGGCAACGGTTAGCTTGTCCATGTATTCCTCCAAACGTGCGATCGGCGCCGGCTTTAGCGCTGGCAGATGAACGGGGTGTTGACGGGGTAGTCGAAGTAGCCCTTGAGCTCGTCGTCGACCTTGCAGATAGAGATCGAGGCGCCCATCATCTCCATGGAGGTGGCGTACTCGCCCGTCCAGGAGCGGTAGACCTTGACGCCCTTGGCCTCGAGCTGCTTGCGAACGGCGTTGTTCAGAATGTAGAGCTCCTCGAGAGAGGTGGCGCCCAGGCCGTTGATCAGCAGCGCGACCTCGTCGCCCTCGGCGAGCGGCATGTCCTTCAGAATCTCGTCCACGGACTCCGCTGCGAGCTCGTCGGCGGTCTTGATCGGACCGTTCCAGACGCCCGGCTCGCCGTGAATGCCCATGCCAAAGGCCATCTCGTTCTCCGCCAGCTCGAAGTTGGCGTGTCCGACCTCAGGGACGATGCAGGGGGTCAGCGCGAAGCCGACGGTGCGGACGTTGTCGCCTGCCTTCTTGGCGGCCGCGGCGACCTCCTCGAGGGTGCCCATCTGGTCGGCCTTGGCGCCGGCGGCCTTGTACATGAAAAAAATGCCCGCGACGCCGCGGCGAGCCTCGACGTTGGCGTTGGAGAGAACGTCATCGGCGCCGACGAGGGAGACGGCCTCGATGTCGTCCATGTCGAGCAGCTCGGTCGCCATGTCGAAGTTCATTATGTCGCCGGTGTAGTTGCCGTAGAGGAACAGCACGCCCGCACCGGCCTCGACCTCCTTGGCGATGTTGTAGATCTGCTCGGCGGACGGGGACTGGAACACGCCGCCCACTCCGCAGCCGTCGATCAGGCCCTCGCCCACGTAGCCCAGGAACAGCGGCACGTGACCCGAGCCGCCGCCGGTGATGATGGCGACCTTTCCGGGCTTCTTGTTGGCGATGCAGTAGCAGCGCGGGTCATCGGCGGCGCACTTCACCTGGTCGGGGAAGGAGGCATAGATGCCCTGGAGCATCTCGTCGACGTAGTTCTCGGGCGCGTTGATGATCTTCTTCATGGACGTTCTCCCTCTCTATAGGAAGTAGACGATGTAGTTGGTAACGAAGGTGAGGAAGAGAAAGACCGTCTCCATGTACTGGAACGGAATTCTGTCCTCTTCCTCCTTGTACACGCTGGTCCAAATGAAGCCCAGGTAGAAACTGGAGGCGATGTTGACGCAAGACATGTCGAGGTTGGGTGAGGGGAAGAGCCAGCCCACGACGGTGAACACCGCGAAGAAGGAGAGGCCGATCCACAGCGACCACTTCTGGTCGCTGTGCAGCATCTGGCTGTAGTAGAAGACCGCCTCCGAGTCGTGCCGGTTGTAACGGCGCATGCTCTCGAGAACCGCGCGCGTTATGTACATCATCAGCGCGCAGAAGAAGTACACCGCGCACAGAAGCGCCATGGAGAGCAGGTCGCTCTTCTCGAACAGGTTGAACGCCGCGTAGAGCCAGATCGCGCAGACAAGCACGAGCTCCACGACCGTGACCACGTACGAGGACGTCTTTATGGGCGGAACCTTCTTGAGCTCGTGGACCTTCTTGAGCTGAAAGCCCTTGCCCTTGCCCTTCTTCTTAGACATTTCTTCCCTTCAAAGGACTCGTCGGCCGAGAAGAACCGCGAGCCCGAAACCTCGATAAAAGAGACGGGCCGCATGACCTCCGCCATGCGACCCGTCCGTGACAACCGCGACCTACTTGGCGGGGAACTTGATCTCCTTGGGGTACTCCCACTTCTGGAGCTCCTCGGGCGGGAAGGAGTAGGGCTCCTGGCCGCCGGCGCCCGTCAGGGCGTGGTGGTACAGCTCGGCAAGCTCCTCGATGTAGCAGACCTTGAGGTAGGCCTCGTCGATGTTGGTCTCGTCAACGGCGACCGCGCCGTGGCCCTGGAGCAGGAAGACGTCGGCTTCCTGGCACGGCTCGACAACGGACTCGGCGAGGGCGGGCGTACCGGGACGGCCGTAGGGCGCGACCGGGATGCGGGCCTTCGAGCAGTTGAGGTTCGCGACCTCGTAGACGACGGCCGGAATGGCCTTGTTCAGCACCGCGAACACCGTAGCGTACATGGAGTGCGTGTGAGCAATGGCCTTCACGTCCGGACGCGTCTGGTAGATCTTGAGGTGCATGAGAGACTCGCTCGTCGGGCGAAGACCGGTCTGGTTCTCGACGACGTTGGCGTCGAGGTCCATGACGATCATGTCGGGGACGACGAGGTCCTCGCGGTCAACGCTCGTCGGGGTGATCACCACAAGGCCGGTCTCCTCGTCGCGCGCGGAGAAGTTGCCGGACTTGTGCTTGCACATTCCCTCGCGCTGGGCCTGCTTGGCGACATTCATGACCTTGAGCTTAAGATCCTCAAGCATGGGATGCTCTCCTATCTGCGAAAGACAGTGGTCAGAAACGGTACCTGCGTGCTACTCCTCAAGCTCGGCGGCAGCGGCTGCCTTGCGAGCCGCGGACTCCTTCTTGAGGTCGTGATAGGTGTAGAAGTAGCCGGCGAGCCAGATCACCAGGACGCCGAGCGGCAGGAAGTTGCCGTTCAGGAAGTCCAGGAACGTCGCGAAGGCGTAGGTCTGGACCGGGCCGTCGATGGAGGAGCAGGAGATGAGAGCGCCCTCGGCGAGCTCCACCGCACCGGTGCTGTGCGCGAGGTCAGAGACGAACGGCGCAAAGACGGTGCCGACGTACAGGAAGATAGGCACGCCGATCGTGGCGAGGATGAGCATGCGGGGCAGGTTGCCGCGGGTCACGAGGTAGGCGGGCACGGCCACGGCGATGTTCACGATGCCGGCGAAGGGCAGGATGCCGTTTCCGGGAAGGATGAACGAGAAGAGAACCGTGATGGGGATGGCGTAGATGACGGTGAGCCAGATCTCGTTCGAGCCGCCCATGAACGGCCAGTCGAGGCCGACGACCAGCTCGCGGTCGGCGAACTTCTTGTGCATGAAGTCGGAGACGGCCTCGGAGATCGGGGACAGGGCCTCCATGAAGTACTTGGAGATGACCGGGAAGAGCGTGAGGCACATGGCGGCCTGGACGCCGAGGGTCAGCATGGCGGGCACGTCGTAGCCGCCGAGCAGGCCAAACAGCACGCCGATGATGAAGCCGAGGACGTGGTTCTCGGCGAAGATGCCGACCTTCTCCTTGAGGGCGGCGGCGTCGGCCTTGGTGTTCAGCGCGGGGATCTTGCGGAGCACCTTGTCGATGGGATAGAAGATCGCGGACAGGAAGATCATCTTGTGGGTGCACGTGACGCCCGGGATGCCGGTGAGCTCGTTGATCTCGTCCTTGAAGAGGTCGGCGGTCTTGAGCTCGAAGACGATCTGGACGGCGGCGATCACGAAGGCCAGCGGCACGGAGCCGGTGATGCCCACGACACCGATGGCGGTGAAGATCTTGCCCCAGACGTTCCAGAGGTCGGCGTTGAAGGTCTCGGTCTTATTGGCGATCAGCATGATGACGTTGATGCCGATCAGCAGCGGGAAGACCAGGATGGCGAAGGGCCACGACCAGGCGATTGCCGCCATGGTGGTCCAGCCGCCGTCCATGATCGGCAGGTCGATGCCCAGACGTGTGAGCATGGCCTCACCAACCGGCTGCACGAGGCCGGACATGTAGTTGATGAGCATGGACATGCCGGAGAAGGCGACGCCGAGCAGGATGCCGGAGCTGATCGCGTCCTTGAGCTTCATGCGGACGATGAGGCCCATGATAATCATGATGATGGGCACGAAGACGGCCGCACCCACGCTGTTCAGGAATTCCTGAATCCAAGCAGTTGCTTGTGCGAGGTCCATAGGTTGGACACCCCTTTCAATCTAGCTTACTGGCCTTGCGACAAGAGCGCCTAGACGGCCTTGTAGTTCTTGATCGCCTCGACGAGCTTGTCGAACTGCTGCTTCTGACCAACACCGGTGAGGAAGGCGATGCCGTCGATGACGGGGACGTCGTACTCCTTCTTGTCACGGATGATGGTGATGTAGGCGGCGGCGTCCTTGAGGTGACGGTCGACGGACTTGAGGTCGACGGCCTCGACCTCGGCGTCGATCTTCTCCTCCTTGAGCATGCGGTTGACCTTCGAGGCGACCGTCTGGGACGTCGCCACGCCGCTGCCACAGGCCACGACAACCTTGACTGGCATTTCTGTTACCTCCTTGTTCCTTTCCCTACAGATGCCGAGCTATGTGCAAAAGGCCCCCCATCAGGGCCCGTTTTGCCGTGCCTAGTCGTGGTACCACTCCATGTCCATGACCGCGTCGTAGAACTCGTCCTCGGTCTTGGCGGCAAAGAGCGTCTCAACCCAGTCGCCGCGCTGGAAGTTGTGCATGAGGATCTGGAGCAGCTCGATGTGGGCGCCGGGCTCGTAGAAACCGAGCATGAAGGCGACCTTGACGTCGAGCTTGTTGTCGGGGTCGGACATGTCGCCCCAGGAGATCGTGTTCTTCAGGCGTACCGGGGCAATGAAGGGCTTGACGATCGCGTCGGCCTCGGTGTGCGGGATGGCAATGGGATAGGGCTCGGCCGGAAGCGCCGTGGGGTACATCGACTCGCGCTTCTTGATCGAGGGGATGTACTTCTCGTTGACGTAGCCGAGCTCCTCGAAGCGCTTGCCCATGACGTCGAAGATCTGCTCCGGCGTCTCGGCGTCAAGGTCGAGGACCGTAAGCTCACGCATGATCACTTCTTTTCCGAGCATTGCTCATCCCTTCTCTCGTGGCCTGCTTATGCCCTAGCGACCCCTTTGCGGGGTCGAAACTTCCGCATGACGCAAAGCGCCCGTGGCGCTGTTTTTCGATACCAGTTTCCGTCACTCTTTCTCCACAAAACAGCCAAAGGTTGTTCACTGCGCGTGCAGAATTACCAACTGAAACAGTTTCTTTCACTGCCCTGTGAAGCAGACTCTTCTAAACGAAGGCGTCAACTGCGGTTTATTGGGGCCAGACAATGCAAAGCGGGGCACCCTTATCAGTTCTCGAGGCGCCCCGCAACGTTATTTCGGTGAGCAGTTATATGCGTTATTGAATTATCTGGTACTCCGCGGTCTCAATCGCAATGGCCGCCTCCTCGGGCACGCGCGCGTCGCGCAGCTCCTGGAAGACGTTGAGCTCCGGCTTGGTCAGCATGCTGAGGAGATTGAAGAACGCCTTGAGGTGGGACTTGTGGTCCACCGGGGCGAGCGTGCAGACAAACTCGACGGGGTCGTGGTCGTCGGCGTCGAACTTCACGGGAGTCTTCAGGCGAATCAGGTTCATGCCCATCTTGTACACGCCCTCCTCGGGCGTCTCGTGCGGGATCGCAAAGTGGGGAGCCAGGACCACGTAGGGACCGTGCTCGACTATGTTCTCGATCATGGCGTCAATGTAGCGGGGCTCTATATAGCCCATCTCCACGAGCGGCTGAGCGGACTTCGCCACGGCGTCGCGCCAGTCCGCTGCCTCCACGTCGAGCTGTATGTGGCTCGGGGGCAGCAGCTGGTGGAGATAGGGCGTGAGAATCTCCTCCTCCATGTGCTGAGCCTCGTGGAAGTAGCGGCGCACCTCGGTGCGAATTTCCCTGATGACGCGCTCGCCCCCGCCGGTCAGCTCGCGCCGCAGAATCGGCTCGATCTTGTCGAGAAGACCCTGGGCCCCCAGCTCGTCGTAGCCGTCCTGGACGCCGTCGGAGAAGGCCCGGACCTCGTCGATCTTCTCGCGAATCCTCTCGTAGTCACGGTCTGAGAAGGGCAGCAGCGCCACGACGTTGTCGACCGGGCACTCGCCCAGCACGACCGTGGAGATCACGAGGTCCGCGCGGTAGGACTCGAGGTAGGGCGCCTCGTGGGCGGGAATGACCTTGACGACGCGGATGTCAAAGCGGCCGCGCAGGTCCTCGACGACCAGACGCGAGGTCCCCACGCCCTCGTCGCACACCACCACGACGCGCAGCCGGCGCTCGCGGTTCTTGCGGCGCTCGAGGGCGGCGCATATGTGCAGGGCGACGTAGATCGTCTCCACCTCAGTGACGCGGCGCTTGCTGTAGGCCTCGAGTATGGGGAGGTTGTCCTTCACCGCGTCGAGCACCTGCGGCTGGTCGGTGACCACCTCGCGCAGGACGGGGTTGACCGGAAAGCGCGACGCGTCCGAGGCGAACATGGTCTCGAGGTGGTTTGAGAGGCACTCAAAGAGGCTGTAGTCGCCGTTGAGGTCCACGCCGCAGGCGAGCGAGACGTTCTGGACGAACTTGCGCGCGACGGTCTGGACCTGGACGTCCTCGATCGAGAACTCCGCGTCGCTGCGGAACCCGCTCGACTCGAGAATCGTCGAGAAGCTCTCCGCCTCGCCGTCGCCCATGCCCACGCCGCAGTACTGCGCGAGCAGCGGAATGACGTCGCGAGCGAACGAGACGACCTCCTGGCGGGCGGACGGGGCGACCCAGTCCCCCTTCATGCGCATGCCGTCGCGGCAGCGCTGCACGGCGATCTGCAGGTAACGCGCCACAAAGTTGAACGAACGGTCGTCGAGCACGGCCTTGTGCAGGCGGCATTGCTCGTTCAGGATCTTCTCGATCGTCACCTCGTCCGCCCTGCCCGCCTTGCCCGCAGACACGGCGACCCACTGCTCGGCGAGAGCGGGCTTGGAGAGCAAGAAGTCGAGCAGAAAGCTGCGCAGCGCCATTTCGTCGCCGACGACCTTGAGGCCGCGATTGGGGCGCGAGACGACCTCGAGGTTGGCCTCGCGCGCGACGGCCTTGATGCCGTCGAGGTCGTTCAAGACAGTAGAGCGGCTCACCGAGAAGCGGTCGGCTATGCCGGCGAGCGTCACGTAGCCGGGCTCGATGGCCATGATCACCACGGCGAGCGTCTTGCGCTCGTCACTGGAGAGCTTGTAGGAGTAGAAGCCCTGGACCGGCAGGGCCGCTAGGACGCGCGAGAAGTCCGCCGGCACGATGACAACACCGCCGGGGCCGTACTCCAGCTGCCCGAGGCCCTTCTCGGCAAGGAAGCGGTTGAGCGACTTCACGTCATTTCGTATGGTTCGCGAGCTTACCTCGTACTCGCTCGCGAGGCTCTCGAGCGAGAGCTCGCGGTCGGAGCGGGCGAGCTCCTGCGCTATCGAGACGATTCTCTCGTTCATGCGACGCCCCTCTCGCTCATGAAGCTGGGAAGGCGCCCCTCGCGCCAGGCGGCGGCGATCTCGACGAGCGCATCGTCGACGGCGCCTTCCGCACAGGGCCCAATGTGCCAGCGCGCGGCGCGCGCCACGGTCTCGGAGGCGTTGGCCACGGCGACGGAGTTCTCCACCGCCTCGATCATGGCGAGGTCGTTCTCGGAGTCGCCAAAGGCAACGTACTCGGCCGGCGCGAGGCCGAGCGCCTCGGTCAGCACGCGCACGCCGTCGCCCTTGTTCCAGCCGGCGGGCATTATGTCGAGGACCGGCGCCACCGCGCTCGGAAACACGATGTCGAACTCGGAGACCTCCTTGCGCAGAAGGTCGCGCAGCTCCACCATGCGCTCGCGCGAGCAGGCGCACTGCACGTTGGCCTTCACGTAGCCGGGCGTGCCGCCGGGCTCAGGCGCGTCGGGGAAGTCGGTCACGCGCGGAACGATCTTCTCGATCGAGCGCTTGTAGGTCTCCGGCGGGTTTGCCAGCAGGCGCTCCGCGCGCCGCGTGACGTAGGCGGTCTCGCCTGCGGTCCAGGGGTGATAGAGCGCGAGATAGGCGTCTGAGTCGAAGGAGTCCAGCACGCTCTCGAGGCGCTCGAGCGCTGCGACGTCGAGCGTCACGGCGCGCACGGTCTCGCCGTCGACGCGCACGATCTGTCCGTTGCAGAACGCGCCGGTGGCATAGCAGGCCTCGTCACCGTCGAACATCCAGTCCATGTCGACGGGCAGCCGCCCCGTCACCGGGCCAAAGTGCAGCCCCTCGGCAAGCAGAGCGTGGATCGCGTCGCGCGAGCGCCTCGTCGCGGAAGGCGTCCCAAAGGCGATGAGCGTGTCGTCGAGGTCCGTCAGGGCCAGCTTTATCAAGGTAGCACCCTCCCCCCAGAGGTAACTGTCCTTCTCGTCATCATACAACGCGCCGCCCGCGCCTGCCTGCGGCGCGTTGGGACGAGACGCGGACGGGACAGGCGTGGCGATCCAAGATTCGCCGGACTTGTCCCGGGTATCCCGAAAAATCGCGGCCCTGTTCCCACTGTGCCCGAAAAAACGGAGGGTTGTCGCGAGGCGTTCTGAGAATCGCCGGGCTTGTCTCCAGACTTCCGAAAAGCCGGACCTGTGCACGCCAGAATGGGCCACCGGCCGCGCAAGCCCACCCATTTCCGGACGCCCCCGGAACAAGCCCCCGATTTCACAGAAACCGAGAGGGACGGGCAGAGTCAGACGGCCATTGCA
>DBQY01000013.1 GCA_002305805.1 Atopobium sp. UBA1382
GACTTCGAGTTCATGTTCTACTTCGAGCTGGAGTGCCCGGTCGCCGCTCCGGAGTTCACCTCACTCATGGCGGGCATCGGCGGTCTCTGCCAAGAGTGCCGCTACCTTGGCAGCTATGCGGAGGTGCTCTAGGTGGAAGCGTGCGAGAAGGGCCTTGGCGGCGCACCGTACGGGCTCATCGGCCGCAAACTCGGTCACAGCTGGTCGCCACGGATTCACGAGCGCCTGGGCTCGCGCCCCTATGCCCTCCTCGAGCTCGAGCCCGAGGAGGTGGAGCCGTTCCTTCGCGGCGGAGCCTGGCGCGGCCTTAACGTAACCATTCCCTATAAGCTGGACGCCGCCCGCATAGCCGACGTTTGCTCCGACGCGGTGAGGGCGCTCGGTGCGGCGAACACCCTCGTCCGCACTGATGACGGGTCGATCGTCGCCGAGAACACCGACGTTCTCGGCTTCTCTTGGATGCTGACGCGCTTCTGTCGCGAGCGCCTGGGCCGCTCGCCGCGCGAGGCGCTCGAGGGCCGAGACGTTCTCGTGCTCGGGAGCGGCGGGGCGGGACGTGCCGTGCGCTACGCGCTGGAGTCCTTCGCCGGGGCCCAGGCCAGCGTGATATCTCGTGGTGGCCCAGACGGGTACGAGGGGCTGGCGTCCCGCCACCCGGGCGCCGCCCTCATCGTCAACACGA
This sequence comes from Atopobium sp. UBA1382, assembly GCA_002305805.1. Classification (GTDB taxonomy): domain Bacteria; phylum Actinomycetota; class Coriobacteriia; order Coriobacteriales; family Atopobiaceae; genus Thermophilibacter; species Thermophilibacter excrementavium. The sequence continues at coordinate 683 of DBQY01000013.1, forward strand.
CGCCCGTCGGGATGTACCCAAACTGCCCCGACTCGCCCCTCGACGAGGATACCCTGACGTCCTTCCCCGACCTTGCCGGGGTGCTTGACGTGGTATACAACCCCGCTAGGACCGGCCTCGTCCTTCTTGCCGAGCGTCTTGGCATACCTGCAGAGTCCGGCCTTGCGATGCTCGTCGCCCAGGCGCTCTATGCAAGCGAGCTCTTCCAGGGCACGACACTTGGCGATGAGCTCGTCGAGTCCATAGAGCACGAGATTCTCTCACAGGCGGAGAACGTCGTCCTGATAGGCATGCCCGGCGCGGGAAAGACCAGCTGCGGGCGCGAGCTTGCCCATCTTCTTGGCCGGCCCTTCGTCGACCTGGACGACGCCCTCGCGCTCGAGACCGGACGAAGCGCCGCGCAGATCATCGAGGAGGACGGGGAGCGCGCGTTCCGCGCAGTAGAGACTGCGGTCGCACGAGACTACGGGTCGCGCTCTGGCCTGGTCATTGCCTGCGGCGGAGGCATTGTCACGCAGGCGGAGAACCTCGACCTGCTGCGCCAGAATGGCAGGATCGTCTTTTTGGACCGACCCCTCGATGAGCTTAGCGCGGACGGGAGGCCGGTCTCGCAGTCGCGGGGCATCGAGCGGCTCGCCGCGGAGCGCATGGGACTCTATCGGTCGTGGGCGGACGTGACCCTTCGTTGCACGGGGTCGCCCTCAGGAGACGCCGAGGCCGCTCGGCGCGCCCTAGGGCTCTAGCAGAATGCCTTAAACAACACAACTCCATCGCATTTTTCGCCGTCTGCGACACCGCTCGGCGGAATGAGCGTTTGTTTTGCAGGTCGCCCGTATACTCTCAGCCGAACAAACCGACCAGTGCTGAGTGAGGAGACGGGGCTCCCGCTCGCGATTCGACGACGAAAGGGTCGCGACGTGGACAGACAGCAGATTGCAGAGGAGGTTCTCGCCGCCGTTGGTGGCAAGGACAACGTCACTGCGAACGACATCTGCATGACCCGTTTGAGGATTCTCACGCAGGACCCTTCACGCGTGAACACGGACCAGCTTTCCGCCGCTCGGGGCGTGCTCGGATTTGTCCAGCGCGGGCAGAACGGCATCGAGGTCGTCTTTGGCCCCGGAAAGGTCGAGGCCGTCCACGAGGCAATCGTCAAGCTCACGGGCATCGAGGGTGACAACGAGCCGTTCGCGGGCGGTGCCGAGGCCTCCCCCGCCGCGCTCCACGTCCACATCTCGCAGAACCCCCTGCGCGACGCTGCCATCGTTCAGAACGAGGTCGACGAGGCTGCGTCCCCAGCACCCGAGGACCCTGTCGCTGACCTCGTGAGCCTTCTGGACGCAATCGAGCCAACAACCGATGATGAGGACGTATCCGAGGAGTCAGCCGATGCGCTCGTCGAGGCTGAGCATGCATCGCAGGAATCTCCCGCGCGCGTCCTTGTGATCAACGGCCCCAACATCAACATGCTCGGCATTCGTGAGCCCGACATCTACGGGCACGATACCTACCGGGGAATGCTGCAGCTCTGCCACGACGCCGCCGAGGAGGCGGGCTTCACCGAGTGCACCTGCTTCCAGTCGAACCACGAGGGCGACCTCATCGACGCCATCCAGGACTCCTACGGCAGCTACGCGGGCATCGTCATCAACCCGGGAGCCTACACCCACACCTCCATCGCGATCCTTGACGCCGCGAAGGCGGTTGGGCTGCCGATGGTGGAGGTCCATATCTCCAAGCTTGACGAGCGTGAGGAGTTCCGCCAGGTCTCCTACATTCGCGCTGCCTGCTTTGAGACGGTCACAGGCATGGGCATCGAGGGCTATCGCAAGGCGATCCTCGACCTGGCGGACCACATCGGGCTGTGAGGAGCGCTCACGCCGTCCGATTGACCGCCCCGCACACCTGCTCTAATAGGAGCGACAGCTCCAGACCGAACCCTCGGTCGCGATAAAGTCGACGGGGACGTCATGCCCGTCGGTCGGGAGCGGGTTGGACGAGAGCATGGTCGTGCGCGCGAGCCCGATCTTCTCCCCCGGATAGAAGGCGAGGAAGCGGTCGTAGAAGCCGCCACCGTAGCCGATGCGATGTCCGGCTCCGTCAAAGACGAGGCCGGGAACCAGGCAGACGGAGCCAACGAGCTGCGCCGGGTTGGTAAGGGCAGGAGCCTCCTCGGGAGGCTCGAGGATGCCCATCGTCCGCGGCGCGAGGTCGTCAAGAGACGAGATCTCATGAAACGTCATGGTGCCCGACGCAATGTCCGTGCGGGGGACGGCGACGCGACGACCGGACACGAGCAGGCGCTCGATTAGCGCGCGCGTACCGACCTCCTCGGAGCGAGAGACGTAGGTGAGAACGAGCGGGGCAGCGGCAAAGAGGGGGAACGCCATGAGGGCGCTCGAGATGGAGGAGTCGCTCTCGTAACGCGTTCTTTCGGGCAGTCCACGGCGAGCGGAGAGATAGTTGCTCCTAAGAGAGCTCTTGTCGGCATCCGTACCGTATGAGCTCGCCATGTCCTCTCCTCTCTCACAGACGCAGTGCGTCCATTCTAGCAGTGAATCCCTTGCGGTCCGAGCTCGCGACGGGCAATTCAACTCGTTTTGCCGTACCATAGGGGGCTGTTGAAGACACGCGCGCCAAAGCGCGACGAAGGGGGATCGACATGCCCAACGAGGGAAGCTACGAGGCAGCCAAGCGCAAGAGCGATGAGGTCCACGCTGACCTTCTCGTCCATCCCGAGAAGTACACGATGCTCACGGGCGATCGCCCTACGGGCCGGTTGCACCTCGGGCACTACTTCGGCACGCTCGTCGACCGCGTCCGCCTGCAGGACATGGGCGTGCGCACCAACGTCATCATCGCCGACTACCAGGTCATCACTGACCGCGACACCACCGAGCACATCCGCGACAACGTCTACAACATGGTCATCGACTACCTGGCCTGCGGCATAGACCCGGCAAAGACGATGATCTTCACGCACTCCGCGGTTCCCGAGCTCAACCAGCTCATGCTCCCCTTCCTCTCCCTCGTGACCGAGGCCGAGATGGAGCGCAACCCCACCGTCAAGGCCGAGCAGGAGGCCTCCGGCCATGCGCTCACGGGGCTTCTGCTCACCTATCCCGTGCACCAGGCCTGCGACATCCTCTTCTGCAAGGGCAACATCGTGCCCGTCGGTCGCGACCAGCTCCCCCACATCGAGATCACCTCGAAGATCGCTCGCCGCTTCAACGAGCGCTACGGCAAGGTCTTCCCCGACGTGACGGGACTGCTCACCTCGACGCCGCTGCTCCCCGGCCTCGATGGTCGCAAGATGAGCAAGTCCTACGGCAACGCGATCTCCATCTCCATGACTGCCGAGGAGACGGCAAAGCTCATCAAGAAGTCCAAGAGCGACTCCGAGCGCAACATCACCTTCGATCCCGAGAACCGCCCGGAGATCTCCGGTCTTCTCACCACCGCAGGCATCTGCACCGGACGCGACCCGCGCGAGATTGCCGAGGAGATCGGCATGGGCGGCGCCGGCCAGCTCAAGCGCGTGGTCACCGAGGCCGTGAACGGCTACTTCGCCCCCATCCGCGAGCGCCGCGCAGAGATCGAGAGGGACATGGACTACGTGGCCGACGTCCTGCACGAGGGCAACCGCCGCGCCCGCGAGATCGCAGCCGCGACCCTCGACGAGGTACGCGAGGCCATGGGCATGGTCTACTAGCGCCACCCTTGACCCGCCTCCTTGAGGTTTGGGTTCACTCCAACCGCACCGATATCCCCACGTCTCAGATAACCCCAGTTCAGAGACGTGGGGATTTTGCTGTTGCGTCTGCCGCTCCCAAAAATGAACCCAAACCGAAAATCGGTTTGGGTTCACCGGTGTTCGCAACACACTGTCCTGAATTAAGAAAGCGCAGGTCACGGATTTGCGCTAGGCCTCTTTCGCAAAAACGTGAACCCAAACCTCTGTGGATACGGTTTGGCTAGCGCAGCGTTGCCAGCATAACGGCCTTAATGCTGTGGAGACGGTTCTCGGCCTCGTCGAAGACGCGACTGCGCGGGCCCTCGAAGACCTCGTCGGTAACCTCGAGCTCCGCCAGGCCAAACTTCTGGTAGACCTCCTCGCCGATCGTGGTCTTGCGATCGTGGAAGCTCGGCAGGCAGTGCATGAAGATCGCGTCGGGAGCGGCCTTGGCCATGAGCTCCGCGTTAACCTGATACGGAGAGAGCAGGCGAATGCGCTCGCCCCAGAGGTCGGAGCTCTCCCCCATGGAGACCCAGATGTCCGTATAGATGACGCTCGCCCCGCGCGCGCCCTCGTCGACGTCCTCCGTGAGCGTGATCGCGGAGCCGGTATCCGTCGCGATCGCGCGGCACGTCTCCACGAGGTCGGCGGCCGGCATCTGCTCGGTGGGGCCGCACGCACAGAAGTCGATGCCCAGCTTGGCGCATACCACCATGAGCGAGTTGCCCACGTTGTTGCCGGCGTCACCCATGAAGGTCACCTTGCGGCCGCGCATGCCGTCACGGCCGAACTCCTCCTCCATCGTGAGGACGTCAGCGATCATCTGCGTAGGGTGGAACTCCGTGGTGAGCCCGTTCCAGACGGGAACGCCCGCATACGCGGCAAGCTCCTCCACGCGCTCCTGACCAAAACCGCGATACTCGATGCCATCGAACATGCGCCCCAGCACGCGGGCGGTGTCGGCGATGGACTCCTTCTTACCGATCTGGCTGGCACTCGGATCCAGATAGACGGCGTGCATGCCGAGGTCGGCCGCCCCCACCTCGAAAGCGCAGCGCGTGCGCGTCGAGGTCTTCTCGAAGATCAGCGCCACGTTCTTCCCCTCGAGATAGCGATGCGGCTCGCCGGCGTGCTTCTTTGCCTTGAGCTCCGCAGAGAGGTCGAGCAGCGAGCGAATCTCCTCGGGCGTGAAGTCGAGGAGCTTGAGGAAGTTGCGGCCGGAGAGGCTGGGTGTCATGGCATGTCTCCCTTCAGAGAGCGCCGCGCGAATCGGGCAACTCTTTGCACAACGTTTACGTGCCCAAGGCATCAAGGTCATGCCTTGCCTGAGCTATCATGGTACACGGTCAAGAACGGCTCCGTATGGGGCCTCGTCGAAGGGAAATACAATGGCAAAGGCTACCGCCGAGAAGAGCGAGAAGGCCGAGAAGGCTGCCAAGGAAAACAAGTCGTCAGAGCGCGACTTCTCGTACACGCAGAACCGCGAGATCAGCTGGCTGCGCTTCGACGACCGCATCCTCGACGAGGCATACGATAAAACCGTTCCGGCCTTCGAGCGACTCAAGTTCTGCGAGATCGTCGAGTCCAACCTCGACGAGTGGTTCATGATCCGCGTCGGCGGCCTCTCCGACCTTGCCTCCCTCAAGAACCAGCCCAAGGACAACAAGTCCAACATGACGCCGGGCGAACAGCTCGACGCCATCTTCGAGGCGCTTCCCCCGCTCGTCGAGCGCCACGAGCGCGGCCTCGCCGAGGTTGAGGCCGCCCTTGCCGAGAAGGGCCTCGTGCGCGTCTCCCCCGCCGACTACACCGAGGCGGACCGGACCGCCGTCGAGCGCCACTTCGAGCGCCGGCTCGCGCCCATCATCTCCCCGCTCATCGTCGATCCGCGCCACCCCTTCCCCAACCTGCGCAACGGCCGACTATTCGTCGCCTGCTCCCTTGACGGCACCGACGAGTCGGGGCTTCTCGGCATCATCGAGGTCCCTCGTACCGAGGCACGCGTCGTGGCCCTTCCCGCCTCTGCGAAGGCGTACCGCTACACGTTGCTCGAGGACGTCCTCGAAACCTGCCTCGACCAGTGCTTTGGCGACTACGCCCCCAAGCGCTCCGCGGTCCTGCGCGTCACCCGCAACGCCGACATCGACCCGGACGGCGAGGGCGTCGAGGAGGAAGAGGACTATCGTCAGCACATGAAGAAGGTGCTGAAGCTCCGCCAACGTCTCCAGCCGGTCCGCCTTGAGATCCGCGGCAAGCTCGGCAAGAAGCTTGAGGACCTCATCGCCGCCGAGCTCTCGCTCGAGGCGCGTCGCATCTTCCACCTGGACCGACCCATCGACCTGGGCTACGTCTACGGGCTCGAGTCCCACATCCCCGACCATGAGCACGCCGCCTGCGTCTATCGCAAGTTTGAGCCGCAGATCTCCCCGATGGTCGACCTGTCCCTTCCCATGCGCGGACAAGTCGAGGACCACGATGTTCTGCTCACCTATCCCTATGAGTCCATGACGCCGCTTCTGCGCCTCGTCCGCGAGGCGTCAGCCGACGATGCCTGCATCTCCATCAAGATCACGCTCTATCGAGTCGCAAAGTCCAGCCATCTCTGCGAGAGCCTCATCAGCGCCGCGGAGGCAGGCAAGGACGTCACGGTCCTCATGGAGCTGCGCGCCCGCTTCGACGAGGCGAACAACATCGCCTGGGCGGAGCGCCTCGAGGACGCTGGCTGCACGGTGATCTACGGCTCGGAGGGCTTCAAGTGCCACTCCAAGATCTGCCAGATCACCTACCATGACCGCGAGGGCATCAGCCGGATCACCTGTCTCGGAACGGGCAACTTCAACGAGAAGACCGCGACGCTCTACTCCGACTTCATGTACCTCACCGCCGACGAGGGCATCGGCACGGACGGCAACACCTTCTTCCGCAACCTCTCGCTCGGCAACCTCCGCGGCTCCTACAAGCACCTCGGCGTCGCTCCGGTCGGTCTCAAGCCGCTCGTCATGCGCGGCCTTGACCGTGAGATCTCCCGCGCCCGCGCCGGCGAGCCCGCCAAGGTCTTCCTCAAGATGAACTCGCTCACCGATCGCGACGTGATCGACAAGATCTCCGAGGCGTGCGAGGCGGGCGTCCGCGTCGTCATGATCGTCCGCGGCATCTGCTGCATCAAGGCCGGCGTGCCGGGAAAGACCGACGGCCTCGTGATCCGCCAGATCGCGGGCCGCTTCCTCGAGCACGCACGCATCTACGCCTTTGGCGACGACATGGACACGATCTACCTCTCGAGTGCGGACATGATGACGAGAAACACCGAGCGCCGCGTGGAGATCGCCTACCCCGTGCGCGACCCTGCATGCACGCAGATCGTCCGGCACTTCATCGAGCTCCAGCTTGCGGACAACGTCAAGGCTCGTCAGCTCACCGCCGAGGGGACCTGGGCTCGCATCGAAATCGACGAGGACGCCCCGCGCGTCATCTGCCAGGAGGTCCTCCTGAAGGAGGCCTACCAGCACGCCAAGGAAGCCGTTGACGCCCGCGCCGCCGCCCAGAAGGCCGCGCGCATAGAGCCCGAGGCTTCGGCGGCGCCCGCGCTCGCCACGGTCGACACGTCTGTCGAGGCCAACGGGACCGACTACGTCGAGATCGCCTCGGGCGCCTCAGACGCGACCGTCACAAGCTCCCAGCCTCTCCCGGCACCCTCTGTCCCCACCCAGAAGCGTGGGCGCGTGGGCCGAGCCCTGTCCCTCTTCGGCCAGGCCTTCGGTACGCTGTTCGGTGGAGGTGACGAGTGAGCGAGGCGCGCGAGCTCGAGCTGACCTGCGAGCGCATGAGCTATGGCCCGGACGCCATCGCGCATGACGCGGAGGGAAGGACCGTCTTCGTCTCCGGCGCGGTGGCGGGCGACAAAGTTCGTGCCGTCGTCGACCGCGAGGAGGAGCGTTGGGCGCACGCCCGTGCGTCTGAGCTTCTCGAGGCTTCTCCTGAGCGCGTGACGCCCGCCTGCCCCTACGTTGGGGCCTGTGGCGGCTGCCCCTGGGGAGCGCTCGCCTATGAGTCCCAGGCGCACGCAAAGCGCTCGGGCGTCGTTGACGCGCTCGCGCGAATCGGGCGCATGGGCCACGAGCGCGCCGAGTCCCTCGTAGCACCCCTCGTCTCACCGAGCGAGCCCTGGGGATACCGCAACAAGGTCGAGCTTGCCGTGGCCAGCGAGGGCGGCCGGACGACACTCGGCATGCACGCCGCCGGCGACGCCGGGGTGATCCGCGTCAAGAGCTGCCGCCTGCTCGACAAGGGGCATGCCGGCGCGGTCAAATCCGTTGCCGGGGCCCTCTCCTATCTCGCCGGAAGGCACCCCTTCGAGCTCGAGCGCGTGGGAATCCGCGTCTCGCGGCGCACGGGCGACGTCGAGGTCGCACTCTGGGATCGTCCCGGCGCGTTCCCGCGCGCTCAGGCCGCCAGGGTCCTCGCGGACGCACTCCACCCCACCTCGGTCGTCCGCGTCATGCAGAAGGGCCCGGCCAAGGCACGGCGCATCGCCGGCGTGGAGTGCCTCTCGGGTGCCGGGTCATGGAGCGAGGTCGTCGGCGACGAGCGCATGCGCGTCTCTGCCCCGTCGTTCTTCCAGGTCAATACCAAGGGAGCCGAGAAGCTCGTGGAGCTCGTGATGGACGCGCTCCGGCCGGCTGAGGACGAGGAGGCGATGGACCTCTACTGCGGCGCAGGAACGTTCACGTTGCCCCTGGCGCGCCGAGCGGGCTTCGTATCCGCCGTGGAGTCGTATGGCCCCGCGGTTCGTGACCTGAGGCGCAACCTCGAGACGGCCGGTCTCGACAACGTTGACCCCATCGGCGGCGACGCCGGTCGGGAGTTCCCCGACACCGATGCCGACGTCATCGTCGTGGACCCGCCTCGCTCCGGACTTGCCGCCGACGTGGTGAGCCGCCTCTCGGATCAGCCGGCACGCGCCATCGCCTACGTGAGCTGCGACCCCGCAACGCTGGCCCGTGACCTTGGTCGATTCGAGGAGGCGGGGACGTTCGTCGCCAAGCGCGTGACGCCCGTCGACCTCTTCCCGCAGACCTATCACGTCGAGACGGTCACCCTGCTCGAGCGGAGCTGACGGATTCGAGAGTCGCCGCTCTTGTCGGTAACCTTCTACTAATCGCCGCTCTTGTCGGATACAATCCGCTCAATTCTTGGCAAAGGGGGCAAATCCTAGAGTCAACAGCGACAAGGACAGCGATTTCTAGAAGCGAACACGACAAGACTAGTATTTTCTAGAAGCGCTCGCGACAAGGGCGGCGATTCTTAGAGAGGACTCCACCGCCCACGCGCGATGGGCATTTTGTCGCACGTCTAAACTCCACCGCTACGCTAGGAATAAACCAGCAGCTCATGACCGTTGACCGGGATTTTGGGCGATACGCCGGAGACGGTTGCGCGCCCGCGCGGAAACGTGTAAAAAAGTGAGGAACCTGGGCAGGGGGCCCAGGCAAGAGAGAGGATCCCACCATGAAGGCTACTGTCAACGAGGAGTGCATCGGCTGCGGTCTGTGCGAGGGCACCTGCCCTGACGTCTTCTCCATCTCCGACGACGGCGTCGCCGTTGCCATCGAGGAGGACGTTCCCGAGGACGCCGAGGACGCCGCTCAGGAGGCTGCTGACAACTGCCCCGTCTCCGCCATCGTCGTCGAGTAACTCGACACGTCACCTAGACGTCCTGCGGGGGCCGCACGTCGGTCCCCGCTTTTCGTATGGAGGTCCTTCGTGATTCTCGCCTCGCAGTCACCCCGTCGTCGCGAACTGCTTTCCGATACCGGCTTTGATCTTGAGATCGTCCCGGCGAACATAGATGAGAACCGTCGGGAAGACGAGACGCCCGTCGAGCTCGTCGCCCGCCTTGCGACGGAGAAGGCCGAGTCCGTGCGAGGCTCGCTGGGCCACGCGCCCGCCGACGGGCTTCTCGTGGCAGCGGACACGATCGTCTGGATGGGTGACGAGGCGCTCGGCAAGCCCGCAGACCCCGCCGACGCCGCACGAATGCTTCGCGAGCTCTCGGGTCGCACGCATCACGTATCCACCGGCGTGTGCGCCATGAAGCTTGGACCTGACGTCTCCCCCATCGCGACCACGTCGTTCGTGGAGACCACGGACGTCACGTTCTGGGAGCTGAGCGACGCCGAAATCGTCGCCTACGTCGAGACGGACGAGCCGCTCGACAAGGCGGGCGCCTACGGCATCCAGGGCGCCGGACGTCTGCTTGTGAAGGAAATTACCGGAGACTACGCAAACGTGGTCGGTCTGCCCGTCTCTCGCCTCGTCCGCGAGCTCGCAGCGCTCTGTGACCAGGACGACCTCATCGCACGTGCCATCAGGATCGGAGGACCCCATGCCTAGCCCCAGGAAAATCGAGAGCGTCACCCAGATTCCGGAAATCTACGTGGCCCATGCGACCAACGTCGGGGCGGGAACCGGATGCACTGTGATCGTCTGCCCGAACGGTGCGACGGGCGGCGTCGACGTGCGCGGCGGCGCTCCCGCGACGCGCGAGACCGATCTGCTGCGCCCCGAGGAGACCGTCGAGGTGCTCCATGCCGTCGTGCTTTCCGGGGGAAGCGCCTTCGGCCTCGCCGCCTCATGCGGCGTCGCCGAGGAGCTCGAGCAGAGGGGCTTCGGGCTCGACGTGGGCGTCGCACGTGTCCCAATCGTCTCCGGAGCGTGCCTCTTTGACCTCGCCTGCGGCGACGCTCGCATACGCCCGACACAGGAGGATGGCCGCTTGGCCTGCGCCGCGGCCCTCGACTCGAACGGGGCTCCGCTTGAGCGCGGCAATGTCGGTGCGGGCTGCGGCTGCACCGTCGGCAAGCTGGCGGGCCCCGAGCACGCGATGAAGTCCGGCCTCGGGGAGGATGTCGAGCAGGCCGGCGAGCTCGTCTGCGGCGCCCTCGCCGCCGTCAACGCATGCGGTGACGTACGCGACCCGGACACAGGCGAGAAGATCGCCGGCGTCCGCGCTCAGGACGGCTCGCTCGCAAACACCGTCGAGGTTCTTCTCGGCGGGTTCGCCCACATGCCCCTCGCGCGCACCAACACCACGATCTCGTGCGTCGTCACCAACGCGCGGCTCAGCAAGGCGCAGGCCACCAAGGTGGCACAGATGGCTGCCGACGCATACGCACATGCGATCACGCCGACGCACACGACCAACGACGGGGACACCGTCTTTGTCATGGCGACGGGCGAGGTTGACGCACCTGTCGATGTGGTGGGCTCGCTTGCCACGCGCGCGCTCGGCCGGGCCATCGCCGATGGCGCCCGAAGCGCGACCAGCGCCTACGGCTACGTTGCCGCACGCGACCTGTAGGCCCATCCAGAGGTTCTTCTCGGCCACCCTTTGCATGGTTTTGCATTCTGGGGTGCGCATGCGCATTCCGACAGCCTTCTTCGCGGCTTTTGTCCTTGGTTTTGGGGCAAAGGACTGATATCGATATCAAACTGGTTGCCCACAATCAGGCAGTGATTGCCAACTTTCCCGAATCACCTAGATATTGGGCAAAAGACTTGATACCAACCGAGGTTGTGCGTCAAGTCTTTTGCCCAAAACACGGGAACAGCCTGACGGCGAGAAGAACCTCTCGACCGCGACGTCACCTAGTTGAACTTCACGAGCTTCTGGGCGGCGCGATACCCAGCCAGCGTGAGGGCGCGGCCCACCGTGCCCGGAAGGTTGGTGGCCATGCCGACGATGCCATGGCGCGCGCGACGGTACATGCGCTTGTCGTAGGCCTTGAGCTCGTCCCAGAGCTTCTGCAGCTCGTCCATCGCGTCCGAACGATCGCTCTTCTTAGAGAAGACCGAGCAGATTGCCATGATGATCGTGAAGTAGTTCATCATGTAGCTTCGCAGCTTGGCCGAGGAGATGTCGTCGTAGACGTGGTAGGCGTGCATCATGACGCGCGCCACGCGCCAGTAGTGGTCCACGCGGCTCGTGAGGACCTTGTCGTTCACCGACTGGTCCTCGCGCCCGATGAAGTAGCGGTAAACGTCCTCGTCGAGGTAGTAGATGCTGCGGCACGCGGGGAACGGTACGTACGCGTAGATGTTGTCGACGTAGAAGGTGTGCGGCGGCATCTCCAGACCCACCTCGCGCAGCACGTCCACGCGATAGGTGAGCGCATGCATGAGCAGGTACTGCCACATCATGAAGTGGCCCATGTCGTTCCAGGTGAAGATGCGACCGACCGGGAGGACGTGATGGTAGTCGACGACGTTTCGCGTGTCATCCTCGACGTGCTCGTAGACGTAGTTGGTGATGACGAGGTCCACGTGCTCGCCGAGCTCGTCGAAGCGCCTCAGCTGGGCGAGAAGCGCGCTCACCGCGGACGCGTCGACCCAGTCGTCCGAGTCGACGTTCTTGAAGTAGACGCCGGTGGCGTTGCGCACCGCCTGCATGACCGCCGCACCATGGCCGCCGTTCTCCTGGTGGACCGCCTTGATGATCGTGGGATGCCGCTCGGCCCAGGCGTCCGCCTTGGCCGGGGTGTCGTCCTTGGTCGAGCCGTCGTCGACGATGACAATCTCGACGTCCTCGGCATAGCCCGTGCCCTCGAGGATGGACTCGATGCAGTGGTCCATGTACTCGGCGGAGTTGTAGCACGGAATGCCGAAGGTGATGATCTTCTTCATGCGGTCCTTCCTGCCTCGAGGCACGCTATCCGAACGGCCTGGACTAGCTGTGCTGGGCGATGATCTCGTCGGAGAGATCGAGGGCGGAGGCCACCACGCCGTCCATGTCGTAGTAGCGGTACTCGGCGAGACGACCGACGCAGTGGAAGTTCACGAGGTCCTCCACGCGGGCACGGTAGCGACGATAGAGCTCAAGGTTCTCGTCCTCGAGGATCGCGTAGTAGGGCGTCTCGCCGCTGCCGGGGGTGTAGGCCTTGGAGTACTCACGCATGATCGTGGTCTTGCCCGGCACCACCTGGCCGGTCATGTTCTTGAACTCGGTAATACGGGTGAAGTCCTCGCTCGTGGTGTAGTTGACGGTGCCGACGGGCTGGAACTGATCCTGGTCCAGCGTCTCGAACTCCATGTCGAGCGTGCGATACGGAAGCGCCCCGAGGTCAAGGCCAAAGAGCTCGTCCAGCGGACCGGTATAGATGATCTCGCCGCCGTAGGGGCGGTCGCAGACGGTGACGCCGGTCTCGGAGACCTTGAGCAGGTCGCGCGCGTCGACGTCGAGGAAGACATCGATGCAGTCATGGGCGAGCATGTGCTCGAAGAGGGCAGTGTAGCCCTCGGCGGGCATGCCCTGGTGCGGAGCCTGCGGGAAGTAGCGGTCGTCGTCGCCGACGAAGACGGGCACGCGGCCGGTAATCGAGGGATCGATCTGGTCGGGCGTCTGACCCCACTGCTTCATGGTGTAATGCAGGAAGACGTTCTCGTAGACATAGTCGGCGACCTCGACAAGCTCGGGGTCGTTCTTCTCGCGAAGCTCCATGATCGGCACCTTCTTGTTCTCGCCGAAGGTGTCCACGAGCTTCTGGTAAAGCCGCTCGCCCTTCTCCTCGCCGAAGGCGAGCTTGAGGGAGCGGTGGTTGAAGGGGACCGGCATGAGCGTGCCGTGGATGTTCGCAAGGACCTTGTGCTGGTAGTCGGTCCACTCGGTGAAGCGCGAGAGGAAGTCGTTCACGCGGTCGTTCACGGTGTGGTAGATGTGCGGGCCGTACTTGTGGATGAGAATGCCCGCCTCGTCGACGTAGTCGTAGGCGTTGCCGGCGATGTGGTCGCGGCGCTCGAGGACGCAGACCTTGAAGCCGCAGGACTCGGCGAAGCGACGGGCGCAGGTCGCACCAGCGTAGCCCGCTCCGACGACGAGGGCGTCATACGCGTCAGGGTTGAAGCCGGCGGGAAGGCCCTTCTCGATGCTCATGAAAATCCTCTCTCCATGTGAGTGCAAGCGCGCGACGTCTCACGGATGCGCGCTCGCCCATTCGTCCGCCTGATTCTATCACCTCGAACCTATAATGGACCCGAGCGGCGCGAACGCCCGGCAGAGACACACAATCCGGGAGGCGCCCAAGGTTGGGTTCGTCAGTGAAGGAGCTTTGATGAGCGATTTTCTCGCCCGCATGAAGGCCGCGGCCAAGGCCTACAAGAAGACGATCGTCCTCCCTGAGGGCGAGGACCCGCGCACCATCGAGGCGGCGCGCAAGATCGTCGAGGAGGACCTCGCCAACCTCGTCATCCTGGGCGACCCCGCCCAGATCGACGTCGAGGGCGTCACGGTAATCGACCCGACCTCCCCCACCGCCCCCAAGCACGAGGCCTACGCGCAGAAGTTCGCCGAGCTTCGCGCCAAGAAGGGCGTCACCATCGAGCAGGCGCGCGCGCAGATGATGGACGCCACCTACTACGGCACGATGATGGTCAAGATGGGTGACGCCGACGGCCTGGTCTCCGGCGCCTGCCACTCCACCGCCAACACCCTGCGCCCGGCGCTGCAGATCCTGAAGACCGCTCCGGGCACCAAGCTCGTCTCTGCCTTCATGGTCATGTGCACCAAGACTCCGCAGTTTGGCGCCGACGGCACGCTCGTCTTTGCCGACTGCGGCCTCAACATCGACCCTACGTCCGACGAGCTCTCCGAGATCGCCATCGCCTCTGCGAACTCCTTTGCCACCTTCATGGACGACGTGGAGCCGCGCGTGGCGATGCTCTCCTACTCCACGATGGGCTCGGCCGGCGGCGACACGGCCAAGAAGGTGCAGGAGGCCACGGCCTTTGCCAAGGAGAAGGCCCCCGAGCTCGCCATTGACGGCGACCTGCAGCTCGACGCCGCCATCGTGCCCGAAGTCGCGGCGCTCAAGGCGCCCGACAGCAAGGTGGCCGGCAACGCCAACGTGCTCGTCTTCCCCAACCTCGAGACCGGCAACATCGGCTACAAGCTCGTCCAGCGCTTCGGCAACGCCGAGGCCTACGGCCCCATCCTGCAGGGCATCGCCAAGCCGGTGAACGACCTCTCCCGTGGCTGCGTCGCCGATGACATCGTTGGCGTCGTTGCCATCACCGCCGTTCAGGCCCAGATGGCAGAGATGCACTAGTCGAGCGAGAAGAACGCAGGCTCGGCGGCCCGGCGGCCCTACGGTTGCCGGGCCGCTTTCTTGATGCCGCGCTTGTGCGAACCCAAACCCCGAACAGGTTTGGGTTCAGTATTGTGCCCAATTGCATAATAGAAAAAAGCCCCAGGCCTGTGACCTGGGGCTTTGCAAAACGAGAGGAGCGGTGGGCTCGAAGCACGAACCCAAACCACGGAGAGGAAGCCTAACGGCCGATGGGCTTGGGGCCGGCAGCGCGGACCTCGGGCGACATCGTAGTGAGGCGCTTCTCGGCATTGTCAACGAACATCTGGGCGAGCTTCTCTGCCATCTCGTCGTAGGCGGCACGGTCCTCCCAAGTGTTGCGGGCGTTGAGCAGCTCGCTGGGGACACCCGGGCAGGACGTGGGCACGTCGAGGTTGAAGCGTTCGTCGTGGACGAACTCGGAGTCGTCGATGATGCCGGACTGGGCGGCCTCGACCATCTTGCGCGTGTAGGCGAGCTTCATGCGCTTGCCCACGCCGTAGGGGCCACCGGTCCAACCGGTGTTGATGAGGTAGACGCGCACGCCGCCCTTGTCGATCTTCTCGCCCAGCATCTGTGCGTAGACGTTGGGATCGAGCGGCATGAACGGCTCGCCAAAGAGCGAGGAGAACGTGGGCTGGGGCTCCTTGATGCCGCGCTCGGTGCCGGCGACCTTGGAGGTGAAGCCGGTCATGAAGTGGTACATGGCGGCGTTGCGGTCGAGCTTGGCGATCGGGGGCAGCACGCCAAAGGCGTCGGCCGTGAGGAAGATGACGACGTCGGGGGTGCGCTTGGCGCGGCCCTTGGCCACGGCGCCCGGGACGAACTCGACCGGGTAGGCCACGCGGCCGTTCTCGGTGAGCGAGGTGTCAAAGTAGTCCGCGACGCGGGTGTCGTCGTCAATCACGACGTTCTCGCACATGGAGCCAAAGCGGATCGCGTTCCAGATCTGCGGCTCGGTCTCGGGGGTGATGTCGATGGTCTTGGCGTAGCAGCCGCCCTCGATGTTGAAGACGCGGTCCTCGGCCCAGCCGTGCTCGTCGTCGCCGATGAGGAGGCGGTCCTCGGCGGCGGAGAGGGTGGTCTTGCCGGTACCGGAGAGGCCAAAGAAGACCGTGGTGCCGTGGGAGCGCGGGTTCATGTTGCAGGAGCAGTGCATGGTGAGCACGTTGTCCTCGACGGGCAGGAGGTAGTTCATGACCGAGAAGATCGACTTCTTGATCTCGCCGGAGTACTGGGTGCCCACGACGAGGATCATGCGCTCCTGGAAGTTGATGAGGACAGCGGCCTCGGAGTGCGTGCCGTAGACCTCGGGATCGAGCTTGAGCGTGGGAGCGGCCATGACAACGAAGTCGGCCTCGCCGAAGTCGCGAAGCTCCTCGTCAGTCGGACGAACGAGCATCTGGTGAACGAAGAGCGCCTGGCTGGCAAGCTCGCAGATGGCGCAGATCTTACGGGAGTAGCGACGCTCGGCACCGGCGAGACCGTGCACGACAAAGAGACGGCGCTCGGAGAGGTGACCGATGACCTCGCTCTTGACCTTCTGATAGTTCTCCTCGGAGAACGGCACGTTGACGTTGCCCCAGGCGATCTTGTCATGGACGTCGGGCGTGTCGACGATGAAGCGGTCCTTGGGCGAGCGGCCGGTGTACTGACCGGTGATGACGGAGAGGGAGCCGGTGCTCGTGAGCTCGCCCTCGCCACGCTCGACGGCAGTCTCGATCAGCACGGCCGGGGACGCGTCAATGACGGTCTTCTCCTCCGTGTGGGCGATGCCGTAGCGCTGAAGTTCCTCGATGATCATATGTGCCTCCTTATGGCAGGCGGATGTCCGCCGACTTAAGACGCATCGAAGTCCCCCGAATTCCGAGGGCACCGGTTGGATATTATGACACAACTCCCCGCTCGCGGCTCCATACGCCCCATTCAGCTAACCAAGTGAGCGAGAAGAACACGTAAGGCATAAAGTTTTGAGAGATAGGGACGATGAAAGGGGCGCGCATGGCCACGCTGACGACAATCACCGACGGCACCCTGTCCGCGACGATCGACGCCCAGGGGGCGCAGCTCATGAGCCTCAGGCTGGGCGAGGGCGAGTACCTCTGGCAGGGCGACGAGCGCTACTGGGCCCGGCGCGCACCGGTGCTCTTCCCCATCGTCGGCTGCCTGCGCAACGACCACGCAGTCTCCGCGCAGGGAGACGTCTCCCTCAAGCGCCACGGCGTCGCGCGCCTCTACGAGCACGCCGTCGTCGAGCAGACGCCCACAAGCGTGACCTACGAGCTCTCCTCTGCCGAGGAGACGCGCGCCGCCTACCCCTTCGACTTTCGTCTCAACATGACCTACGCCGTCGCCGACGGGCGCCTCGCGCAGACGTTCGCGGTCACCAATACAGGAGAGGTCGACCTGCCCTTCACGCTGGGCGGGCACCCCGCCTTCAACGTGCCCGTACCGGGAGACGAGGGGTCGTCCTTCTCGGACTACGAGCTCGTCTTCCCCGAGCGCTGGACTGCCGCGGTCCCCACGATCGACCAGAATGGCCTACACGACTTCTCGCACATGAACGAGCTCTTCCACGACGCCGACCGGATCCAGCTCACGCACGAGCTCATCGACCGTCTGCTAACCGTCGTCTTCGTCGACGTTCCCGGCAGGTCGGTCAAGCTCGTCGGTCCCGCCGGCCACGGCGTAGAGCTCGACTTCGATGGATTCACCTACCTCGGCGTCTGGACGGCCACCTCGGATGCGCCCTTCGTCGCGATCGAGCCCTGGGTCGGCTGCGCCACGGCCTACGACGAGTCCGACGTCTTCGAGGAGAAGCGCGGTACCATCACGCTCAAGCCGGGCGAGACCTGCAAGCGCTCCTTCACAATACGGCCCTTCTAGCCATGAGCCAGATTCGCCGTGCGACCACAGACGACCTCGAGGCCGTCTGCTCGATCTATGCCGCTGCTTGTGCCTTCATGCACGCAAACGGCAACCCCACGCAGTGGCCCGGAGACTACCCCGGTCTCTCGGACGCCGAGAAGGACCTCGAGGCCGACGCCCTCTGGGTGCTCGACGAGGGCGCGGGCCCCATCGCCGTCATGAGCGTCCTGCCGGGCCCGGACCCCACCTACGCCGTAATCGAGGGCGACTCCTGGCTCGACGACGACCCCTACTGGGTCATGCACCGCCTCGCAGTCGCCGAGAGCGGTCGCGGCGCCGGCACGCGCATGCTCGAGTGGCTCTGCTCGGAGCACGACAACGTCCGCGCCGACACCCACGCCGACAACCTCCCCATGCAGCGCACGCTCGAGAAGTGCGGCTTCGTCCGCCGCGGCACCATTTGGGTCGAGGACGGCACGCCGCGGGTGGCGTACCACTTCGTGCGACGGTAGCGACGTGCTGCGCCCGCGTCGGTCGGCGGGACGGGCCGCCCTGGACCTCAGCGGCACGCGTCGACGAAGCTCTTCCAGAGGGTGAAGTCGGCCTCCGCCTCGCGCCACGTGTACTCGGGGTGCCACTGGACGCCGATGCAGAAGCGCTTGTCGGCAACCTCGATGCCCTCGGGGACGCCGTCGGTCGCGCGCGCAACGAGTCTCACGCCCTCGCCGAGGCGGTCGACGCAGCAGTGGTGGGCGGAGTTGGTCTGGACGAGCGTCGCGCCACCGAGCGCGCGGCAAAGAAGCGAGCCCTCCTCGACCTCCACCGGGTGGCAGACGGTGTTCAGGATGCCGGTGTGGCGCCACTGGACCATGCCCTCGCGAGCACCAAGGCTCGGGACGTCCATGCAGAGCGTACCGCCAAGCGCGACGTTCAGGAGCTGCGTGCCGCGGCAGGTTGTGAGCAGCGGCTTGTTCGCGGCAACGGCGGCGCGCAGGAGCGGCAGCTCGAAGGCGTCGCGCTGCGGGCAGAGCAGCGCCGGGTCGTAGGGGCGCTCGTCGCCCCAGAGCGCGGGGTTGACGTCGGGGCCTCCCGGCACGGCAATGCCGTCGGCGCGCTCCACGTACTCAGCGATGACGTCCTCGTCCTCGGTGAGCGCCATCATGAGCGGGAGGCCGCCGGCGGCGAGAATCGCGTCCACGAAGCAGTCGGCGATTGCCTCCTGGGGAGCAATCGTCTCCGAGCCCTCCACGACGGGGGCCTCCCAGCGCGGGGCGACAAGAACGACCGGTCTTCTCGCCATGCCTAGTGCCCCTTGATCGAATCGAGGAAGTCACGGGCACGCTGGGTCTTGGGATGGTCGAAGAACTCGTCGGGCGAGCCCTCCTCCACGATCTGGCCGTCCGCCATGAAGACCACGCGGTCAGCCACGCGGCGCGCGAAGCCCATCTCGTGCGTGACCACGACCATCGTCATGCCGCCGCGGGCGAGCTCGACCATGACGTCGAGCACCTCGTTGATCATCTCGGGATCGAGCGCGCTCGTGGGCTCGTCGAACATCATCGCCTTGGGTCGCATAGCGAGCGAGCGAGCGATCGCGGCGCGCTGCTGCTGACCGCCGGAGAGCTGGGCGGGGACCTTGTGGGCCTGCTCGCCGACGCCGACGCGCTCGAGGAGCTCCATCGCGTACTTCTCGGCCTCCTCCTTGCCCTGACCCAGGACCTCACGCGGTCCGAGCGTCACGTTGTCAAGAATCGTCATGTGGGCAAAGAGGTTGAACTGCTGGAACACCATGCCGAGTCCGGCACGCATGCGCGCGAGTTCACGCCCCTCCTGCGGGAGCGGCTCTCCCTCGATGAGAATCTCACCGGAGTCGATCGTCTCGAGGCGGTTGATGGTGCGGCACATCGTGGACTTGCCGGAGCCGGAGGGCCCGATCACGACGAGCACCTCTCCCCGCCTTACGGTCAGGTTCACATCGCGCAGGACGTGGAGATCGCCATAATGCTTGTCCACGTGGCGAAGCTCTATCACCGGCACGTTCTTCTCGGCTGTGCTTTCCTGGGCCATTGCTCCCGCTCCTAGCGAATGATCTTGACACCCGTGCGGTGCGCAACGTACACGGATGCCTTGTTGATGGCAAAGTTGATGAGGACATAGATAACGGCGACGACGAGGTACATGGAGAGCAGCGCGTCGTAGTTGGTGATGAGCACGCGCGCGTTCTGCATGAGGTCGGGGTAGCTCACCACGTAGGCGACCGTCGTGTCCTTGACCACGACGACGAGCTGGGCGATGAGCGAGGGGATGACGAAGCGAATCGCCTGGGGCAGCACGATTCTCCGCATGGTCTTGGCCGGGCTGAGCCCGATCGAGAGGGCTGCCTCGACCTGGCCCTTGGGCACGGCGTTCACACCAGCTCGAAAGACCTCGGCGAGCACGCCCGAGGCGGCGAGCGCCACCGGGAGCGTGAGCATCCAGAAGGCGGGCATCTGGATGCCGTACTGCGGGACTACGAGGAAGAAGAAGTAGATCAGAAGCAGGCTCGGCACGCCGCGGAAGAAGTCCGTGACCACGCGACAGAGGGCTACGAGCGGGGCAATGCCGCTGGTGCGCCCCAGCATGAGCGCAAGGCCCAGCACGAGGGCGATGGCACCCGCCGTGAGCGCGACCTCGACCGTGCCCACAAAGCCCTGCAGCAGGAAGCGCCAGGTGGGCCACTCGAGCAGGAACGACCAGTAGCGCGGCGCAAGCTGGCCGGTCACGTAGAACTGGCGGACCACGAGAGCCGCGAGCAGGGCGAGAAGGACGGCAGAGATTGCCGTGCCGATCGCGATGCGACGCTTGGCGCGCGGTCCTGGAGCCTCGTAAAGCGCGGTGCGCACGCTCGGCGCAGTCTGGGTGCGCGTGCTCATCGGAGTATCCTCACCCTCTTGTCGAGCCGGTTTCCGACGAACGAGATCACGAATGCCGTGAGCACGTATCCGAGCGCAGAGATCAGGAAGGCGAGGATGCCGCCCGTGGCGCGCGTGTTGACGTAGGAGACAACGCCGGTGAGCTCCTGGGGAGAGAGCGGGACCTGGGAGCCGAGCGCCGTCGTGAGCATGACGGCAATGAGGAGGTTCGTCATGGGCAGCACCGTGGTGCGAAGTGCCTGCGGAATCACGATGTGTCGCAGGATCTGCGTGAAGGTGAGCCCGACGGAGCGAGCCGCCTCGATCTGACCGACGCCGATCGTGTTGATACCGCTCATGAAGTTCTCGGAGCCAAAGGCGGATCCGAGCAGCACCACGGTCACGATGACGCAGGTCCGCCAGTCGAGGACCACGCGCAGCTGCGGCAGGGCGTAGGCGATGAGAATGAGCAGGGCCACGCCGGGGATGTTACGGAACACCTGGACGTAGAGCTCGCCGAGTCCGCGCAGCGGCGCGACGGGGCTCACCCGCGCGACCGTCACGAGGACGGCGAGCACCATGACGAAGACGAACGAGATAGCCGTCATCGACCACGTGGCGAGAAGGCCGTCCAGGTAGTTCTGTCCGTATGTCCCAAGCAGCTCAGCGAGGCTCATGCGACTCCCCCGCGCGCCTACGCGCCGATGGCGGGCGGCTCGGGAGCGGCGTCGATGCCGGCACGGTCGCCGATGCAGAGCTGCCAGAGCTCCTCCCAGACGCCCTCGTCCTCAATCTGCTGGAGCCAAGCGTTCACAAAGGCGACGCCGTCCGAGTCGAGCGGCAGGCCGATGCCGTATGCGTCAACAGGGCCGAACTCCTCCCCGGCGAGGCGATAGCGACCGGGGTTGCGCGTCATCGAGCCCATCTGCATGGCCGTGTCGATGACGTAGGCGTCGACGCGACCCTGGGAGAGCGCCGTACGGGCCTCCTCGTCGGTCTTGAACTCCTGGACGTTGGCATCCGGCGCGTACTCCTCCAGGATCGCCGGGCCGGTGGAGCCAGACTGGGCGGCGACGTTCTTGCCAGCGAGATCCTCGACCGAGTTGATGTCGGAGTTGTCCGCCATCACGAGAATGGACTGCTGGGTGGTGTAGTAGGGTCCGGCAAAGGAGATGACACTCTTGCGGTCGTCGTTGATCGAGTAGGTGGCAAAGACGACGTCCACCTGATCGTTCTGCAGAACGGACTCGCGCGTGTCGGACGTAACCTGCGTGATCTCCTGCTTGGACTCGTCGCCCAGGATGTAGCGCGTGAGCAGCTGGGAGAGACCGGCATCGAAGCCGCGGGTCTTGCCGTCCTGCTCGTTCAGAGACGAGAAGAGCAGCGAAGTCTGGACGCCGCCGACGCGCAGCTTGCCGGCCTCCCTGACTGCCGACGCCCACGTGCTCGCGGCAATGACGTCGTCGGTGGCGACGGCACCCGAGGCGATGAGCTCGTCATAGGCACTTGCGTCGAGCTTGGTCTCCTCGGAGGCCTCCTCGTCGGTCGCGGGCGCAGGGGCCTCCGCATCACCACAGGCAACGAGGCCGAGAGAGGCAAGGGCGGCAACGCCGAGGCCAAGGGCCTGACGACGGTTGAGCATGAGATCGTTGAGGGACATGGGGACTTCCTTTCGATGGGGCCTCCGTTCACGTTTTCAAATTATACCCAATCAACTAGGAATTAACCCCCGTCGAGCACGCATCCGTCACCTCCCCGTAACCTCCCCGGGGGCTACGCGCCCCAGTCGTGCCGCGGCAGCGAAACGTTGGAAGTCGCGTATTTCAGTAAGCCAGTACGCGATTTCCAACGTTTTGGCCCCCAAAAACGTTGGGAGTCGCGTATTAGCGCCCCTGGTCAGGAAGAGGCCCGACTCGCTAGGAGCCGGGCCTCTCGAACACGCGCGTGGAGGGAAACGCCCGTGGCGCTACCCCAGCAGCTCCTCGACGTCGAGCGCGATCATGTACTCCTCGTTGGTGGGAACCACCATGACGGTGATCGCGGAGTCGGGCGTGGAGATCACGCGCGGCTCGTCCGAGCGCGGCGCGTTCTTCTCGGCGTCGATCTTGACGCCCATCCAGCCGAGCAGCTTGCAGATGTCGGCACGAATCTCGGGCGCGTTCTCGCCGATGCCCGCGGTGAAGACCATCGTGTCCACGCCCTGCATGGAGGCGGCCATCTCGGCGAAGAGCTGAGAGACGCGGTAGTTGAACATGTCGAGGGCCATCTGGCACTTCTCGTCGCCGTTGGCGGCGCCGGCCTCGATGTCACGGGAGTCGGAGGAGACCTCGGAGACGGCGAGAAGACCGGACTTCTTGTTCATCATCGTGTCGATCTCGTCGACGCTCATGTGCGCCTCGCGGCTGAGGTAGAA
Source organism: Atopobium sp. UBA1382 (assembly GCA_002305805.1). GTDB lineage: Bacteria > Actinomycetota > Coriobacteriia > Coriobacteriales > Atopobiaceae > Thermophilibacter > Thermophilibacter excrementavium. Next base: position 23,708 of record DBQY01000013.1, read on the forward strand.
GACAGTCGCCGGGTCGAGCGTGCCACAGCGGGTGCCCATGATCAGGCCGTCGAGCGGGGTGAGGCCCATCGTGGTGTCCATGCACTTGCCGTCCTGAATGGCGCAGAGGGACGCTCCGGAGCCGAGGTGGCAGCTCACGAGCTTGTGGGTCTTGTCGCCCATCATCTCGTGCACGGTGCGCCAGATGAAGCGGTGGCTCGTGCCGTGGGCGCCGTACTTGCGGACGTGGTACTTGTCCACCACGTCACGCGGGATGGCATAGCGCCAGGCGTGCTCGGGCATGTGGTAGTGGAAGGCGGTGTCCGGGACGATGACGTTGCCGAGCTCGGGGAACATGTCGCGGCAGATCTCGATGACATCAGCCTCGGCGTAGTTGTGCAGCGGGGCGAGCGGCGCGACCTCGCGGACCTGGGCGAGCGTCTCGTCCGTGACGACGGCGGACTCGGGGAAGTACCAGCCACCCTGGACCACGCGGTGACCGATGCCGCCGATGGGCTTGTCGACGGTCTTGAGGATGTCGAAGACGTACTTGATGGCGGTCTTGTGATCCGGGAGCGCAACCTCGAGCTTCTGCTTCTCGCCGCCCATCTCCTCGTGACCGACGAAGGAGCCGTCGATGCCGATGCGCTCACAGTTACCCTTGGCATAGACCTCGCGGGTGTCGACGTCAAGGAGCTGGTACTTGAGCGACGAGCTGCCAGCGTTGATAACGAGTACGTTCATGACTCTCCTCTCGCGGGGTCTCCCCCACTCAGCGTTGAAACACAACGCTCACATCATACGCCCGACGAGCGGCCTTCGCCGCTCTCGCGTCGATGAACGGGCTGGCCGGGCTTCTCTCCGAGAAGTGCGCTGGTCAGCTACGCCTTAGGGGCTAGGGGATGAGGCCCTCGCCGAGGGGCTTGCCGCCGAGGACGTGCATGTGGAGGTGCATGACGGTCTGGCCGGCGGCGGCACCCGTGTTCATGATGCAACGGAAGCCGGACTCGGCGATGCCGGTCTTCTCGGCGACCGCGTGCACGGCGCGCTCCATGGAGGCGAGGATCTCGGCCGGGACGTCGTCGACGAAGTTCTCGTGGTGCGCCTTGGGCACCACGAGAACGTGGACCGGCGCCTGCGGGTTGAGGTCGTTGAACGCGACGACGTTCTCGTCCTCGTAGAGGAAGTCGCTCGGAATCTCTCCGTTGGCGATCTTGCAGAAGATGCAGTCTGACATGGGTCGTCCCCTCTCCTAGGTGCTACTCGTCAAGATAGGCAGTGCTCGGCGCCGACGACGTGTCGGTAGTCGCGGCGTTCTCGTCCGTGGCATCGAGAAGGACGCGGACCTTCTGCTCGGCGTTGGCAAGCCGCTCGCGCAGGCTCCTGAGGAGCTCGACGCCGCGGCTGTAGCGCTCGAGAGAATCCTCGAGCTCGAGGTCCCCGGACTCGAGAGACCGGACGATCTGCTCGAGCTCGATGGAAGCCTCCTTGAAGGTCATGTCCTCGATCTTTCTCTGATGGTCTGCCATGGAAACCCCCTTCCGGGCTTACGCCCGATCTTCGTGTACGACGTTCACGCGCGCCTCGAAGGACCCCCTGCCGAGAAGGACGCGCACCTCGTCACCAGGCGCGAGTCCCGAGACGTCCTTGATCACGTGCCCCGAGGAGTCCCTCGCGATCGCATAGCCGCGCGCGAGGACCGAGAGCGGCGAGAGCGCGTCGAGCGAGGCGGCAAGCCGGGCGAGCGTCGTCTCGGCGGGGCGCAGGAGCCTGCCGCCGGCGTCCGCGAGGCGCTCGGCTGCCTGGGAGCACCGCTCGCCTCGGAGGGCGAGCGCACGCGGAATGGCGTCATGGAGGCGCTGCTCCGTCTGCAGGAGGTCTGCCCCTCGCGCCCGGAGCGACGAGAGCGGGTCGACGAGGCAGCCTCTGCCCCCGAGCGCCTCCAGCGCAACGCGACGACGAGACAGGTCCGCCTCGACGCTCCCGGCCATGATCCGGGCGGCAGACTCCATACGCTGTCGACGGAACTCAAGGGCCGCGGACATCGCGCGGCCCAGGCGGACCTGGCGCTGGAGCATCTGTCGCTCGACCTCGTCGATGGCCGGGGCGACGGACTCCGCGGCGGCCGTGGGCGTGGACGCGCGACGGTCCGCCACCATGTCGGCGATCGTGGTATCCGGCTCATGTCCAATGCCGGTCACCACAGGGACGGGGCAGGCCGCGATGGCACGGGCGAGACCCTCGTCGTTGAAGCACATGAGGTCCTCGAACGACCCGCCCCCGCGGACGAGGAGGACGGCGTCGGGCCTGGAGGCGGCCGCCGTGGCGAGCGCGCGCACGATGGTGGCGGGGGCGCCCGCGCCCTGGACCGAGCATCCCACGACGTCGATCTCGACGAGAGGGTTGCGTCGGGCGAGCGTCCGCTTGACGTCCTCGATGACACTGCCGGAAAGCGACGTGACGACGCAGACGCGCGAGCAGAACGCCGGCACGTGACGCTTGCGCGACGGGTCCATCAGGCCCTCGCGCTCGAGCGCCCGAGCGAGCTCCGCGACCTGCTGGCGAAGGAGCCCCTCCCCCGCCGCCTCGACCTTGCTCGCGACGAACGAGAGCCTGCCCGACGCCTTGTACACGTCGAACTTGCCGGTAAGCTGCACCGAGAGGCCGTCACGGAGCTCGAATCCCATCTTCTGGGCAGTGCCTCGCCACACGATGACGCTCATCGAGGCGCCGTCGTCCTTGACGTCAAAGTAGCAGTGTCCGGACCGGGCGTTGGGGCCCCTGAACCCGGAGACCTCACCGTTGACGACGAGCGTGGGCCAAGCGGACACGGCACCCTTGGCGAGCGCCACGGCATCCGATACGGAGAGGGGCTGCGAGGGTTCGGACATCAGTCGTTGCTCCTGCCGCCATAGCGGCCGAGCAGGTAGACGAGCTGCATGATGGAGGTCAGCGCGGCCGCGACATAGGTGAGCGCCGCCGCGACGAGCACGGCGCGGGCGCCCTTCTCGTCAAGACCGGAGCCTCGGGAGGAGAGAAACGCCACGGCTCGACGAGAGGCGTCGATCTCGACGGGGAGCGTGACCACCTGGAAGACGACGGCAACCGCGAACAGGATGATCGCAAGCTGAACGAGGCCCCCGAGGTTGAGCAGGACGCCTGCCAACAGGACGAGAATCCAGGAGTTCTCCGCTATGCCGACCGCCGGCACGAGCATGGTCCTGATGCGATACGGGAAGAATCCCTGGGCTGCCTGGATGGCGTGACCGGCCTCGTGACAGGCGACGGCAAGAGAGGCGACCGAGGCGCCGCGATAGTTGTCGTCGGAGAGGTGAAGCTTGTTGTCACGGGGGTCGTAGTGGTCGGTGAGCGTCCCCGCAACGCGGGTGATGCCCACGCCGGTGGCTCCCCCGTCGGCCAGCATGACGCTGGCGACCTCTGCCCCGGTGCCGGGAATGCCAGCATCCACCTGCGACCACTTGCGATAGGTGCTCCTGATGTAGGCCTGCGCGGCAGTGCCCAGGACAAGCGCGACAAGAACGACGACGAGGTATCCCGTGTCCACGCCGTAACCAAAGTAGAAGGGCATCCTGTCTCCAATCATCGGGTACGTGGACCATTCTACCCGCCTGACCGGACGACAATCGTCGGGACGCCTAGAGGAGCTCGATCCGCCCGTCCCTCACCGTGAGACCCACCTCGCCGGCAAGGAGACGCTCCAGCGTGGAGCCGGCGAGCTCGTGGCGCCAGCCGCTGGAAAGCGAGGAGCTGCCGCGATCCTGAACGAATTCGAGAAGGTCGTCGCGCGTGGCGATGAGCTGGGTCGCCACACCACTGCGCTCGGAGATGAGCCTCAGGACGGCGTACATGAGGTCGATCACGCTCTCGGTGTCGGCGGAGGGGCGGGCATGACGCTCCATCTTCGGGCACTCGTCCGCGGTACACGCCGTGCCCCGGGCGACGGCGGCGAGCAGGGAGCGCGCGTCCCCCTCCCCGATCTGGTCGGTGCCGCGGATGCGCCTCAGCCGGTCGAGGGTGGTGGGCGTCCGCTTGCACACCTCGACGATGACCTCGTCCGACGCGACCCACTTCCGCGGGAGGTCACGGCGCGCCGCCGTCTCCTCCCTCCATGCGCAGGCCTCGCGCGCGACGGCGAGCTGACGGCGCGTGAGCGAGCCGGCGCGCCGGAGGCGCCGGTACGCCTCGCGCGGGTCGCGCTTGATGCGAGCGGGGTCGCAGAGCGCCTCCATCTCCGGCGCGACCCACGAGAGTCGGTCGCGCTCGATAAGCTCCGCCATCATGCGGTCGTAGATTCCGGGGAGATAGCGTACGTCGTCCTCGGCGTACGTTAGCTGCTCGGGGTCGAGGGGCCTCCTGGACCAGTCGGTGAGCGACTCCGCCTTGGGCAGTCGCACGCCACAGTAGGACTCCACGAGTGAGGCATAGCTCACCTGCTGGCGAAGTCCGAGAAACGCAGCGGCGAGCTGCGTGTCGAACACGGGCGCGCACGTAGCGCCCATGCCGTCGAGAAGGACCTCGAGATCCTGGCCGCACGCATGGAGCACCTTCGTCACGGAAGGGTCCTCGAAGAGCTCCGCGAGGGGCGTGAGGTCGTCGATCAGTATGGGGTCGATCGCGGCAATGTTGTCACCAGCCGCGACCTGGACCAGGCACAGCTTGGGAAAGTAGGTCCTCTCTCGGAGGAACTCGGTGTCCACGGCAATGACCTTCGCCGCGCTCGCTTGCTGGCAGAACTGCTCAAGCTCGTTCTTGGTGGAGAGGTACAAGTCGCTCGATTCTCCCCTTCAGGGGGTTGGCTACACTGAGTTGATGCGTTTCTTACGGAAACCTATCATATGATAGCCAAACGGCTTGGGTTCCACGGGAGGAGTTCAGTGCGTACGCTCGTCATTCATAACCCGCGCTCCGGCTTTGGTTCGGACGCAGTGTTCCAGTTCGAGCGCGCCTTGATGCGTGGCGGGGACGAGTGCGTCATGCGCATGCTCAGAGACGACTTCGAGGCACAACATGCCTGCGAGGACGCAGACGAGTTTGACGTCGTCGTGCTCTCGGGTGGAGACGGCACCATCTCGTCTTTGCTCTACGCACTTCGCGACCGCACCGTCCCGGTCTGCGTCTTTCCCTCCGGTACGGCGAACCTGCTTTACGCCAACATCGGAAACGCGCTCGAACCGGCTGCGCTCGCCCGCGCCTGTCGCATCGGAAAGACGGCCGACCTCGACCTCGGCGAGATCTCCTGGGAGCGCGAGGACGGCACGCGCGCGACGCACGGCTTCGCGCTCATGTCCGGAACCGGCTTTGACGCCCAAATCATGCAGGCCGCCCTCCCCAACAAGCCCATCATGGGTCAGGCGGCCTACTTCGCCGCAGCCCTCGCCAACCCGCGACCCACCGTCTCCCGGTTCAAGATTAGCGTCGACGGCACCACGTACGAGCGCGACGGCATCGCCTGCCTGGTCGCCAACGCCGCGATGATCCAGGGCGACATAGAGATCATTCCCGATTGCCGCATGGACGACGGTCTGCTCGACGTCATCGTCGTGGAGACCTCGGACACCGCCCAGCTCCTGAAGCCCCTCGCCTTTGGCCTCCTCGACCACAGCGGCCGCTCGGCCGGAAGGCCGCACATCGAGTCGTTCAAGGGCAGGGAGATCCTCATCGAGTCCTCCGTCCCCGTTCCGCTCGAGGTGGACGGCGACGTCGCCCCGGGACTCGTGTCCTCCTACTCTGCGCGCGTCCTGCCCAAGGCGGCGCGTGTCATCGTCGACCCCATGAGTCCGTACGGCACCGCGGACGACGGTTCCTCGCGCTTCGGCAGCTCCGACGTCATCGCCTATCCCGACTAGGTCCCTTACGGGACAAGCGCGAGCAGCGCGTAGGCACCCATTCCCACGAGCGCGCACCAGATCAGCGAGCTCGTCCTTCTCGCCACGACAACCACCAGGGCGGCAGCGGCTATCGGTTGCCACGATAGCCCGACGGTAGGGTCAAAGAGGTCGTTGGCGACAAGCGCGGCAAAGGCCGCCGGGGGGATGAGCGAGAGCGCCTCGCTCACGCGCGGGGAGAGCTCGCGCCCCTTGAGCGCGAGCAGGGGCACGCAGCGACACGCCAGAATCGTCGCAAGGACGCAGAGGTAGAAGACAAGAAAGTCAGTGTCGCTCATCGCCGGCTTCCCCTCCCCTCGCGCTCGAACGATCCGCACGCGAGCCCCGCCGCAATCCCCGCGAGCGCACCCACGAGCACGGAGACCGACCCGGCACCCAGAGCCTTCAGCAGCAGAACCGAGGCGACGGAGACGGAGACGACGACCGCCGTGACGAAGGTCCAGCTACGAGACACGAGCAGGCACACGAAGATCGACGTCATGGCGAACGACATGACCGTCGTGGGGATGGCAAGCGCCGGCCCCACGGCCGCGCCGAGGGCGTTCGCGAACGCCCACGAGAGCATGCTCATGAGGTTGACAGCGGTCGCACGCTCGGGGCCCCATGCCTCGTCGGCAGCAAAGCGATCGAGGTTCACTCCAAAGCTCTCGTCAGTGACCGTGGCGGCGAACAGGGTCGCGAGCGGCCGAGGGGCGGAAGCCAGATACGGTGAGAGGGCCGCCGAGTAGAGCAGCTGCCTGGTGCTCACAAGGGCGACGCTCGCGATCATGGACGCGATCGGGGTGCCGGCGAGCGCAAGCGACGCCATCATGAACTGCCCGGCACCGGAATAGAACGTCGACGAGAGAAGAAACGCCGCCGCCGGGCCCAGTCCAACCTCGGCGGCCATGACGCCGCAGGGTATGCCAATCGTCACGTATCCGAGCATGACCGGGAGGGCGGCCCGCAGGGCGGCCGAGAGGTCTGCGCGCATGGGCATGCTAGCGCCCGTCATCGAAGGGGAAGCGCACGCCCGTCTGCCGACGAATCTCGTCCATGATGGCAAGGGAGTCGAGCGTCACGCGCTCGAGGCGGTCCCGGAGGGCAAGCGCCTCCCCTGCCCCGTTGACGGCAGCGACAAAGTCCTCGATCTCGCAGGCCATGTCCCGTTCCGGCACGTCGACGGGAACGGGCTGGGCGTCCATTTCCTCCATGCGGAAGAGCATGCCCCTGTCCTCGTGGGCGTGGATGCGTAGGTTGACGGGGCAGGAGGTCTGGTCCCAAACGAGCGTCCCCAGCTCACCCGCGATCTGCGAGGGCAGAAGGTCGTCGCTCACCTTGCCATAGGAGAGGCTCACAACCTTGTCCCCATACCCGAGGAGCGCCTCGCCGGCAAGGTCGATCGTGTCGCAGGGGTCGTCCGCGGCACAGCCCGGCACGGTGTCCGTGACGGCAAGCGCGCGAATCGTGTCGGGCCGGCCAAACAGCGCGACGGCGGGCTCGACACAGTAGACGCCGATGTCCATGAGCGCCCCGCCGGCGAACGCGGGATCGAAGATGTTGAGGCGCTCTCCCGACCGGAAGCGGGACATGCGAGAGGTGACCTTCGAGAAGCGGAAGGTCGCTAGGCGGACGGGCCCCAGCTCCGACCGGACGATGCGCTCGATCGCGCCAAAGGAGGGGACGTGCAGGTTTCGCATGGCCTCCATCACAACGACCCCGCGCTCGCGCGCGGCGTCGAACACCTCGCGCGCCTGATCCTCACAGGCGGCGAGGGACTTCTCGACAAGCACGTGCTTGCCGCCGGAGATCATGGCGAGCGCCTGGGCGGCGTGGAGGCCATTGGGGCTCGCGACGTACACGGCATCGACGTCCGCGCAGCGCGCGAGCTCCTCCAGATCGTCGAAGAACAGGCGGGCCCCATAGCGCTCCCCGAAGCTCCGCGCACGGTCGAGCGACCTCGAGTACGTGGCGACGCACTCCGCCCCCTCGACCTCCTCGAGCGCCTCGAGAAAGCGCTCGCAGATCCCGCTCGTGCCGATCGTCGCAAACCTGACCACGCCCATGCCGTCTCCCTTCGTCCCACAATCGATTCTAGCACCGTGCTTTTCCCGTGCTCCTCCCCGGAAGGCTGCTATGGTTTACTGGATGCGGAAAGGGGCAGGGGTGGACAGGTACGCTTTCGAAAGCCGGGTGCGTTACAGCGAGTGCGACCAGACGGGGCGTCTCTCGCTCGTATCGATGGTCAACTACCTTCAGGACTGCTCGACGTTTCAGTCCGAGGAGCTCGACCGCGGCTTTGCGAGCCTGCGCGAGCACGGCATCGCCTGGATCCTTGCGAACTGGCGCATCGAGCTCGGCGAGCTGCCCGCGCTCGGCGAGAAGATCGTCATCTCGACCTGGTGCTACGAGATGACGCGCTCCCATGCCCTGCGCTGCTTCTCGATCACCAACGAGGACGGCGTCGACGTCGTACGCGCGGACTCGCAGTGGTTCGTCTTCGACACGAAGGCTGGCCACGTCTCCCGCGTACCGGACGACCAGCGCGTCTATCTTTCCGATCGCCCTCGCGCCGACATGGCCCCGCTGAATCGACGCATGAGAGCGGAGGGAGGGGGCAGCCCGTGCGCGCCCTTCCTGGTCCGCTCCCACCACCTTGACACCAACAACCACATGAACAACGCCCAATACGTCCTTCTCGCCCACGACGCCCTGGAGGAGCTCGGTTGCTCGCAGCGCCTGGGCTGCGTCTCCGTGCTCTATCGCAAGATGGCGCTTCTCGGCGACGTCATTGCTCCGGTCGTGTACCGGCACGAGGGCGGATGGGACGTTGACCTCACCGACGGAGAGGGCGCCACCTACGCGCTTGTCCGCTTTGACGCTCGACAGGAGGAAGCATGATCGTTCACGTCGCAGCCGCGCTCATCTACCGAGAAGGACGCCTGCTCGCGGCCAGAAGGGCCGACGGCGGACAGGACGGGAAGTGGGAGCTTCCGGGCGGCAAGATCGAGGAGGGCGAGAAGCCCGTCGAGGCGCTGCGTCGCGAGGTTCGCGAGGAGCTTGGGTGCGAGCTGGGAACCGCATGGCTCTACGACACCGTGGAGCACGACTACACCGACTTCCACCTTGCCATGGACTGCTTTGTCTGTCAGCTTCCCGCTGGCGCGGAGCCCTCGCCCCATCAAGACGTCCACTCCGAGCTGCGCTGGCTCTCTCGAGACGATCTGTTCGACGTCGAGTGGCTTCCTGCGGACGTCACACTGATGCGCTCGCTCTCCTACTACTGGGACGAGGCCTTTGCGGACCAGCTCCTCTAGCTCCGCTTGGTATGATTGACTCGAGAGAGAGGAGCTCATATGCCCGAGGAAGACGCCCCGTCGACGAGCATCGAGAAGCCGCGCGTGGTCGAAGGCCCGAGCGCAACCACCGATCCGGATAACGCAAACTCCGGGCCGATCGCCTACGTGCTCTTCGGGCTTGCCATAGGTGTCCTCGTCCTCATGCTGATGAGCCTGACGAGCTGCGTCGATGCGCTCGGCACGCTCGTCGCGAACCATTCCGAGGGAATCTCGTCCTCGATGTCCCACGACACGCACGACGAATGGGATGACGAGTGGGACGAGATGTGGGATGACCTCGAGAACGACTTTGCCGACGAGGACTTTTTCGGCGGCCTCGAGGGCCCGAGCGAGCCGACGTCTCGAGCCTGACGAGAGGGGAATCACGTGAGCAAGGCAGACGACCTGTTCATCTCGATGTGTTCCGACATCATCGAGCACGGCACCACCACCGAGGGCCAGAAGGTCCGCCCGCGCTGGGAGGACGGCACGCCCGCCTACACCATCAAGCGCTTTGGCGTGTGCAACCGCTACGACCTGCGTGAGGAGTTCCCGGCGTTGACGCTTCGCCGCACCGCCCTCAAGTCCGCGATGGACGAGGTGCTTTGGATCTACCAGCGCAAGTCCAACAACATCCATGACCTCAAGCCTCATATCTGGGACGAGTGGGCGGACGAGACGGGCTCAATCGGCAAGGCGTACGGCTATCAGGTGGGCGTGAAGTCGCACTACCCCGACGGCGACTACGACCAGATGGACCGGGTCCTCAAGGACCTGCGCGAGAACCCATACTCCCGCCGCATCATGACGAACCTCTACACCTTTGCCGACCTCTCCGAGATGAACCTCTACCCCTGCGCCTACAACGCGATCTACAACGTGACGCAGGAGCCTGACGAGGAGCGCCCCACCCTCAACATGGTGCTCGTCCAGCGCAGCCAGGACGTGCTCGCGGCCAACAACTGGAACGTATGCCAGTACGCGATCCTGCTCATGATGGTCGCGCAGGTCTCGAACATGAACGCCGGCGAGCTCGTCCACATGATCGCCGACGCCCACATCTACGACCGCCACGTCGACGTCGTGCGCGAGCTCATCTCGCGCCCCACCTACCCCGCACCCACCGTCCGCCTGAACCCCGACGTCACGAACTTCTACGACTTCACGACCGACGACCTGATCGTCGAGAACTACGAGCACGGCCCGCAGGTCACCAACATCCCGATCGCGGTCTGAGCGTCCGGCGAGAAGGGCGTGTCGCCCCGTGCTCAAACAGG